>CACYJV010000014.1 GCA_902774815.1 uncultured Prevotellaceae bacterium
AAACAAGAAAACAGCCATGAGCCAAAGAAAACAACTCATGACTGCTATTAGAGAAATATAAAAAGAGGATGTGCCTATTTTGACACACCCTCTTTTTATGCTCTAAAGGAATGCTTTTTGGTCAAGTTCCCATCGCTTTCGTTTGTTCCACGATATGCGTTGTCACAAAAAGAACAAACGGATTCCAAACTCACATATCAATGCCAGAACCCTACGGGTACAGGATTGCCTTTGCCATCGAGTACGTTCAGCCGTAGCTGTCCACCGTTGTGGTCGAAATAGCGTGCATAGATGGGGTGCAGACCTTTGCGCATGGCATGCTGTCCAATGAGTTCGCGCGGGGAGTGTTCGCCATCATTATCGACAACCATCTTATCGTCTATCTTCAGATAGCTTCCATCATCGGAAAGCAAGCAGAAGGTGTAGATATCGTCGGCTGGTACGTCGATGTAGCCCGTGATGACAAGTCCTATGTTACCGCTGGCCTCACGCGGAATGCTCACACCTGGCGTCACGTATGTGCCACGCAGACGTGCCTTGTCAATATCAGCGCAACGCGGCCCACGATAGTCATACCACTTGGCGGTAAGCCCGAGGGTGTGCTTCCCTTTGCCTGAGGTCTGCGGAGAGGCAAACTTGGCAGGTGCAAAGTCCTCCTTCAGATAGTCACACGATACGTAATCGCCTTTACGACCGTCAGCCGAGAAGGTTCTAAAGGTAAAGTGTGTTGTCTTGTCGATGGTGATGGGGCCCAAGTAAGGAGCCGATTCGGGCTGCGGAATACTGCCATCGGTAGTATAACGGATGATGGCAGACGGATCATAACACGTGATGGCCACATTGGCACGGTCGGTAAACACGTTGGTGTTGTAGAAGCCTTCCAAGTCGGGACGACGATAGGTGACGCCTAGCTGCTGCATACGGTCGTAGTGGCTCAACAAACGGCGACGGAAGTCATCGTAGTTCTTGTACTGCGGGCGGCTCCAGCCCAGCTCTGCCACAGCGAGCATACGCGGGAAGGCCATGTAGTACAGACGTTGGCGGGTGGGTACCCACTCTGTCCAAAGGTTTCCCTGCACACCAAGCACACGATCCTGCTCGGCAGCATTGAGATTAGTGGGCTGAGCATCATAGTCGTAGATCTCAGCCAACGTCTTCTTGCCTTCATCATAGTCGAGATAGAAGGGGGAATTGGGTGTCAGGATGATGTTGTTGCCATGGCTGGTGGTCTTCTTCATGGCCGTTGGATTCCACGTGCGCCACCACATGACGGTACTTGTGGCAGAAAGTCCTCCGTCAATGATCTCGTCCCATCCTATCATGTCGCGGCCGTTCTCATTGAAGAACTGCTCCATCTCGTGCAAGAACCATGCCTGCAGTTCGGGTTCGGTCTTCAGCCGATGCTGACGCATGCGAAGCTGACAGTCAGGGCACTTCTTCCAATTGGTCATGTCAACCTCATCGCCACCAATGTGGACATAATGATAGGGGAATAGTTCGAAAACTTCGCGCCATACATCCTTGCAGAACTCAAGAGTCTGGTCCTTGCCCGGGCAGAGAGGCGTTGAGAAAAGGTCGCCCCAGCCCGTCTGCTTGAAGCAGGAGAGCCCATCGTAGTTATGAATGGCACAAAGGCTATGGCCAGGCATATCGATTTCGGGTATGATGTCAATGCCACGCTGACGAGCGAAGTCAACTATCTCACGGATATCGTCCTGCGTGTAGTAGCCGCCATACATACCCTGATCGTTGAACTTCTCACGTGGCAGCTGGAAATCGGAATTATCCTTATTCTCGGCATTGCGTATGCAGATGCTATCCTGATTGTTCAGGTTGCGCCAACCACCCACTTCTGTCAACCGCGGGTATTTCTTGATTTCGATACGCCATCCTTGGTCGTCGGTCAAGTGCCAGTGGAACTTGTTGATCTTATAGAGTGCCAACACATCAAGCAACTCCATCACCTCCTGCTTCGAGAAGAAATGGCGCGAGCAGTCGAGCTCCATGCCTCGATACTCAAAACGAGGACGGTCGAGAATCTTACAACAGGGAATGGGATTGCCCCACATTCCAGTCTGTGAAGATAGCGAAAACTTCTCTGGAAGCATCTGACGCAATGTGCTGATGCCTGCTACCACACCCTGATAGTCGCCACCCGTGATATTGATATTGGTCCGGCTGACAGTGAGCATGTAGCTGCCATAGTCGAGGTTGTCGGAAAGGGCAAGCACAATGGTACCACCTTTCTTCTTCTGCTCGACGCTGACCTGCGTGGCACGCTGGAGAATGGAGGTAAGATACAGGGCTGCAGGACGCAATGTGGCACTCTCGATGCTCACACTGACCTTCTTGTCGAACTGGAAGGTACCAGGGAGCCAGGCAAGGTTGCCGGGTTGCGGGATGAACGACGGCTGCTGGGCATGCAAGAGGGTGCATGTCGCGAGCAGAATAACTGCGAAAAGCACTTTGAACTTATTCATAAGGCTATATGGTTTTTGTGTTCACTAAAGATGTAGGTATTCAAATATCTTAGAGGTAGCTCCGGTACGACCCATCACATAGTTTCCTGCAATCTGACCGAATTCGGCAATGCTCTCAGGACGGGTGGCAAACTCGTTCATGCGAATGGCAAAGTCGTCATAACTGCCTATTTCGATGCCACCACCATTGCGTTTCAGTTCCTGTGCCTCCTGGAAACGTTGGTTGTTAGGTCCGAAGAACACGGGTATACCCCATACGGCAGCCTCGACGACGTTGTGGATTCCTACGCCGAAGCCTCCACCTACATAGGCTACTTGTCCATAATGGTAGATGCTTGAGAGTAGCCCGAAACAGTCAATGATGAGAACCGAAGCTTCTTCCAAGGTCCCTGAGGGTGCTTCATGTGCCTTTGTATATCTGACAACTTTCCTTCCCTCTACGAGTTTCTCAATCTGTTGAAGATGGTCTTCGTCAATGACGTGTGGTGCAATGATGAGCTTCCACTCTGGATGATCCATGAAATAACGGATGAAAATCTCTTCGTCGGGAGGCCATGAGGAGCCTGCTACGAAGACGAGAGGTGCGGGATGCGTGGTGTCAGATGCGTGAATACCATCCGAAACGAACCTTTCCACCAAAGGCAACTGGCGCGCCTGCTCCTTGATCTGAAGCACACGGTCGAAGCGTGTGTCACCAACAATATCGACATTGGTAATGCCAAGAGTGCCAAGCAGTCTTCTGCTCTCCTCATTCTGCACGAAGAAATGGGTAAAGCACTTCAACACGCGGTTATACTGGCGACCATACCACCGGAAAAACACCTGCTCGGGACGGAAAATCGACGAAACGCTATAGACAGGTATCTGGCGGTGTTTCAGAATGTGGAGGTAGTTGTACCAAAACTCATACTTAATGAAGAATGCCATCACGGGTCGAACCGTGCGCAGGAAGCGACGGGCATTGCGTATGGTGTCGAGAGGCAGGTAGCAGATAATGTCGGCGCCCTCATAGTTTTTCCTCACCTCATAGCCAGATGGAGAAAAGAACGTCAACAGAATCTTATACTCGGGATGGTCGCGACGAAGACGCTCCATAAGTGGCCGTCCTTGTTCAAACTCACCCAAAGAAGCGGCATGAAACCACACATATCGGGCATCAGGATCGACTTTCTCTTTGAGCAGACGGATGGCATCGCGTTCGCCACGCCACATCTTGCGAACCTTCTCACTGAAAAGGCTTGCCACAGCTACACCGCAGAGGTAGAGATAAATGATCAGGTTGTACATAAGCAGTCACTTAGACATTATTGCCTTTCGGCAGAATGGGTACTTAGGACCCCAGTATTTCAATAGCGCGACGCATGCGACGGAGAGTCTCTTCCTTGCCAAGGAAGGCAGATATGTCGAACATTCCAGGTCCTTTACCTTCGCCAACAAGGGTCAGACGCCAGGCATTCATCACATTGCCTAGCTTATACTCCTTCTGTTCCACCCATGCATGGACGACGCGTTCCTGGTTTTCAAGCGAGAAATCGTCAAGACCTTCCAACAAGTCGGCCAACTCAGCCATGACACGCGGAGAGTCTTCCTTCCAGCGCTTCTTCACGGTCTTCTCATCGTATTCGGTTGGCGGAATGAAGAAGAACGAACACAATGGCCAAAGTTCCTTGACAAACGACACACGGTCCTTCATCATGCGTACTACCTCAGTGACTCGTTCCAACGATTCTTCAACTCCATTGTTTGCAACGATAGGGGCAAACAGACCAGCGATCTCCTCGTTGGACTTCATCAGGATGTACTCATGGTTGAACCAGATACCTTTCTGATAGTCAAACTTGGCACCTGCCTTCGAACAACGGCTGATGTCGAAAGCCTCAACCAGCTCATCGAGAGAGAATATTTCCTGTTCGGTGCCTGGATTCCAGCCCAACAGGGCAAGGAAGTTGACGACTGCCTCAGGGAAATAGCCACTTTCGCGATAGCCCGACGACACCTCGCCCGTCTTCGGATCGTGCCATTCCAACGGGAATACGGGAAAGCCCAGACGGTCGCCATCACGTTTCGAAAGTTTGCCTTTGCCTTCCGGCTTCAGCAACAAGGGCAGATGCGCAAAACGAGGCATGGTGTCCTGCCAGCCGAAGGCTTCGTAAAGCAATACGTGAAGCGGTGCCGACGGCAACCATTCCTCACCACGGATAACGTGAGAGATTTCCATCAGGTGATCGTCGACTATGTTTGCAAGATGGTAGGTAGGAAGTTCGTCGGCACTCTTATAAAGTACCTTGTCATCAAGGATGTCGCTCTTCACACGCACCTCGCCACGAATCATGTCGTTGACCAGCACCTCACGGCCAGGCTCGATCTTGAAACGAACCACATACTGCTTGCCATCCTCCATCAAACGGGCAACCTCGTCGGCGGGCAACGTCAGCGAATTGCGCATCATCAGGCGGGTCTTGGCATCGTATTGGAAATTCTGTATTTCGCTACGCTTCTGCTCCAGCTCCTCGGGGGTGTCGAAGGCGATGTAGGCCTTACCTGCCTGAAGCAGCTGATCGACATACTCCTTGTAAATCTTCCGACGTTCGCTCTGACGATAAGGACCGTAGCTGCCACCAAAAGTGACACCTTCATCGAACTTAATGCCCAACCACTGGAACGATTCGATGATGTACTCTTCGGCTCCGGGCACAAAACGATTGGAGTCAGTGTCCTCAATTCGGAAAACAAGATCACCCCCATGCTTGCGAGCAAACAGGTAGTTATACAAGGCGGTGCGCACACCGCCAATATGCAAAGCCCCCGTGGGACTGGGTGCAAAACGCACTCTTACTCTTCTTTCTTCCATCTTCTTTTTGATGTTTTCTATGATTTTTGTGCAAAATTACTACTTTTTTTTGAGTTTTGAATATTTTTTTTGTATTTTCGCAGGGTAATAAGCAAACAGAGAAGAAATGAACAGGACTGACAAGACTGAAATGCACTACTGGCGAAACATATTCACGCGTGCCGCTATCATCATCGTTACGGTGGCTCTCATCGTGTGGTTCCTGCCCAGAGAGCAGGGCCAGCGCTTCCGCTACGACGTGAATAAGCCTTGGACTTATGGGTCGGTAATTGCCAAATTCGACTTCCCCGTCTATAAAACCGATGAGCTCATCAAGCACGAACAGGACTCGCTGATAGAGCTTTTCCAACCCTACTACGTTTACGACAATGCGGTTGAGAAGAAGATGGTGGAGCGATTCCTGGAAGATTTCAAGGATGGACTGCCTGGACTGCCGGCATCGTTCAAGGGCATCGTATACCAACAGCTGCACGACCTCTACCAATCGGGCATCATGAATACGCCTGAATACAATGCAATGGCCAAAGACACGACAAAGCAGATACGCATCGTCATAGGCAAAGAGGCACAGTCGGTGCCCGTCCACTCTGTGTTCTCCACCCTGTCAGCCTACGAGCAATTGTTTCAGGATGACCGACTGGCCTCGCAGCGGCAGATTCTCCAGAAGTGCAACCTGACGGAATACATTGAACCCAACCTGATTTTAGACAAGGAGCGCAGCGAAACCGATCGCAACGACTTGCTTTCGAGCATTCCACAGGCCAGTGGTATGGTGCAAGCAGGACAAAAGATTGTAGATCGCGGAGAGATTGTCGACGAATACACCTCACGTGTCCTCGACTCATTTGAGCGCGAGATGAAGCGACGAAGTGCCACACAGAGCGAACTGACCACCACTGCCATTGGACAGGTCATCTTTGTCACCATCATGATGCTGCTTTTCACACTCTATCTGGCACTGTTCCGTCACGACTACTTCGACAAGCCTCGCTCCATCATGATGCTCTACTCGCTCATCACCATCTTCCCCATCCTGGTGTCCATCATGGTGCAACACAACTTCTTCAGCATCTACATCCTACCCTTTGCCATGGTGCCGATGTTCGTACGCGTATTTATGGACTCACGCACGGCATTCCTATCACACGTCATCATGGTGCTTATCTGTGCTGCAGCCGTGAAGTATCAATATGAGTTCATCATCGTACAACTCGTTTCCGGTCTGGTGGCCATCTACTCCCTGCGCGACCTCTCGCGCCGTGCACAGGTGTTCAAGACTGCCATCCTCGTGATGCTGGCTAGTGCCGTCATTTTCTTCGCCCTTCAGTTGATGCAGGACAATGTCGTGTTGAACATCGACACCGATATGTATATCTACTTCATCATCAACGGCATTTTCCTGCTTCTGGCCTATCCGCTCATGTACCTCATCGAGCGCACATTCGGATTCACGTCCAACGTAACGCTCTTCGAACTCTCTAACACAAACAAAGGCCTGCTTCGCGACCTCAGTGAAATTGCTCCAGGCACGTTCCAGCATGCCATTACCGTAGGCAACCTGGCCGCCGAGATTGCCAATCGCATTGAAGCTAACAGTCTGTTGGTGCGTACGGGTGCGCTCTACCACGACATTGGAAAGATGGCCAATCCTGTATTCTTCACTGAAAACCAAGCTGGTGTGAATCCACACGACAACATGCCTTATACAGAAAGTGCACGTATCGTAATCAGCCATGTCACTGACGGAATGAAAATGGCAGAGAAAGCAGGGTTGCCAGCTATCATCAAGAACTTCATCTTGACGCACCACGGACGTGGTATGACGAAGTATTTCTACATCAAGCAACAAAACGAGCATCCCGACGAGACCATCGACCGCGAGCCTTTCACCTACCCAGGTCCCAACCCGTTCACCCGCGAGCAGGCTATCTTGATGATGGCAGATGCCGTGGAAGCTGCATCGCGATCACTCAACGAATATACAGAGGAAAACATATACAATCTCGTGAACCGCATCATTGATTCACAAGTGAGTGAAGGCTATTTCCGCGAGTGTCCTATTACCTTCCGCGACATTGCCCAGGCGAAACTCGTGCTCATCGATCGACTAAAGAGTATCTATCACACGCGCGTGTCCTATCCTAAATTAAAGAAGGAAGAACCGACGCCGGAACCTGTCGTTGATGATGGAGAAACAACTTGAAAGCACTGTTAACGAAATCCGCCGGTTTTTTAACTGAAAAATTGCACAAACTGCACACTTTGAGCAAAAAGTGTGCAGTTTTTAGTTAATAAATCTTAAGTTGGCTGGCGAAAGCATGGAAAATATGAACAATATAAGTAATTTTGCAGCCAGTTTTTGAAACAATATTTAAGAAACAGGTTTTTATGATGAAAAAAATCACCATGGCCGTGTTGGCCATCATGTTTTTAGGTAACACAGCTTTTGCTGGCGGTATTCTTACAAACACAAACCAAAGCGTAAACTTTCTTCGCAACCCTGCCCGCGATGCCGCTATCGGTCTCGACGGTGTCTATTCAAACCCTGCAGGTGTGGCATTCCTCAGCGATGGATTTCACTTAGGTTTCAACTGGCAATATGCCCACCAGACACGCACCATCACATCGCAGAACGAACTGTTCAAGCTTGGTGCCAAGAACAACGGACTGTCAACTAAGGAATTTGAAGGCGTGGCTAACGCTCCGATTATACCCTCTCTACAAGCTGCATATAACAAGAACAACTGGTCATTCCAGTTCAATTTCTCAGTGCCTGGCGGCGGTGGAAAGTGTGAGTTCGACAAGGGAATCGGTTCTTTTGAGACCGTTGTCGGTGCCATTGCCAATCGTCTCATCGCCACTTCTCAGCAGTTGAATGCTGCTATCGGGCAGTTTGGTGCCAGCGTTCCCAATGTGACTGGCTACGATGTTGATGGCTATATGAAGGGAAAACAGTATTACTTTGGTTTCCAAGTGGGTGCTGCACGTAAGATTAATGAGCACCTCTCCGTCTATGGCGGTCTGCGTCTGCTCTACGGAACAGCCTCGTATGAAGCCCGTCTGAATAATATACGCGTGATGAACGGCTCAGAAGGCATGACGCTTCCGCAGTATTTCGAAGGCGTCAAGGGCGGTCTGACACAAGCTGGCAACACCATTGCCAACCTGGCAGGACAAGTGCAGGCTGGTATCCAACAGGGCGTTGCTCAGGCCATGGCCGCCGGCATGACGCAGGAGCAGGCTATGCAGCTGCCACAGATTCAGCAACTCGTTGCCCAGGGCCAACAACTGAAGACTGCTGGTGAAAGTCTTCAGGCTACAGGCGACCAGCTTAATGCAAGTGCTGAGACGCTGGCTCCCTATGCCAACGGCATGAACCTGAAGAGCGACCAAAGTGGTTGGGGCATTGCTCCCGTCCTCGGCGTCGACTATAAGATTGGCAACTTCAATTTTGCAGCAAAATACGAGTTCAAGACCCGCATGCGCATGAAGAACGACTCCGACTTGAAGGAAGCCACTGTCATTTCGGCCACCAACAAGTACGTCAACGGCTCGAGTGTGCCTGAGGACTCGCCTGCCCAACTTGCCTTGGGTGCTCAGTGGGAGCCTACCGAAGGTGTACGTGTGAACTTGGGCTACCATCATTTCTTCGACAAGTCGGCCCACTGGTATGAGCACAGCGAGAAACTCCTCGATGGCGATACCAACGAGTATCTGGCTGGTGCTGAGTGGGACATCACTAAGAAACTACAAGTGAGTGGTGGTGTTCAGCTGACTCGCTATGGACTGTCAGATGCTTACATGAACGACATGTCGTTCGTCGTTAACTCATGGACATTCGGTCTCGGCGTGGGCTATCAGGTAACCGACAAGGTAAAGATCAACGCTGCCTATTTCCAGACCAACTACGAAAACTACGACATGGACACACCTCAGCAGAACATGGCTGCTCTCGGCCTTACCATTCCTGCTGGCAAGAACTCGTTCACTCGTACCAACCGCGTCGTTGGTATTGGCGTAGAACTCACACTTTAAGACTCTAGACGTTCAAGACAATCCAGAAAAACAAGATAATTTAGGAAAAACCTACAGTGGATCCACATCAAAGAATATTTGCAGGGCAGCATATTGCTTGTCCTGCAATATTTGTTTTTGGGCCATCCGCAAATAATCGCGTACCTTGGGCAGGTCGATACCATTCTCTAATTTGAGAATAATCGTCCTAATCGACAACGTCTTCACACGTGCCACCGATGGTTTGTCGGGTCCCAGCACGCGCTCACCGAACCATTGGCGCAACAAACTGCCCATATAGATGGCTGCAGACTCCACCGTTGACTCCGTTTTGTGGCGCATATATATATAAATAAGGTGATGGAAAGGCGGATAACGGAACAGGCGTCTTTCCTCCAACAAGTCCTGATAGAATCCCTGCCAGTCATTACGAACCACTTGTTGCACAACGGGCAGGTCCTTGTTTTTGGTCTGCAGCAGCACATGTCCGCGTTTTCCTTTACGCCCAGCACGTCCTGCCACCTGTGCCATCATCATGAAAGCATGCTCGTAGGCACGGAAATCGGGATAGTTCAGCATCGAATCAGCATCGAGAATGCCCACCACAGCCACGCTATCGAAATCCAATCCTTTCGAAATCATCTGCGTTCCAATGAGCACATTGGTGCGCCCCGAGGCAAAATCACCTATAAGCCGTTCGTATGCATTACGAGTACGGGTGGTATCGAGGTCCATTCGGGCCACGCGGGCATCGGGAAAGATTTCCACAATCTGGTCCTCAATTTTCTCTGTGCCATAGCCACGTCCCCGCAAGTCGGTCGACTCGCAGCACGGGCACTGCGTCGGCACAGTATAGGTATAGCCGCAATAATGGCAAGTCAGGGTGTTGGTTGTCTTATGTAGCGTCAAGCTTACGTCACAGTTCTTGCAATGCGGAACCCATCCACACGTCTTACATTCCACCATCGGCGAGAAACCACGTCGGTTTTGAAACAGAATCACCTGCTGTTTCTCATCGAGAGCCTTGCGCATGGCACCCAACAGCTGAGGCGAAAATGGCCCTTGCATCATCTTGCGCCTCCTTAGGTCTTTCACGTCGACCACTTCTATCTCCGGAAGTTCAATGCCCTGATAGCGTGTCTTCAGTTCCACCAGTCCATACTTCCCCGTCTGAGCATTGAAGTAGGATTCCATCGAGGGCGTGGCGGTACCGAGGAGAACTGAAGCCCTCCCATGGGCCGCCATCATCACCGCTACACTCCTTGCGTGGTAGCGTGGTGCAGGGTCTTGTTGCTTGAAAGATGTCTCGTGTTCTTCATCGACGATGATTAAACCGAGCCGCTGGAAGGGCAGAAACACAGCCGAACGGGCACCAAGAATCACATCGTAAGGATTGCGTGAGAGTTGTTTTTGCCAGATTTCCACACGCTCGGCATCACTGTAACGAGAGTGATAGATGCCCAACCGATTGCCAAACACGGCACGAAGGCGATCCATCATCTGCACCGTCAGCGCTATCTCGGGCAGCAAGTAGAGCACCTGCTTGCCTTCGTCGAGGGCTTTCTGTATGAGATGTATATAGATTTCGGTCTTGCCACTCGACGTGACACCATGCAGCAAGACCACCTTTTTCTTCAAGAATTGGAACAAGATGCTGTTGTAGGCATCCAGCTGGGCGGGGCTCATACGCTTGATACGCTCCGGATGCGGTTCTCCGCCATGGTTCAACCGCCCCACTTCCCGCTCATAGGTACGCAATATCTTTCTATCGATCAACGCCTTCAGTACGGCCGACGTGCAATGGCTTTCGTTCATCAGTTCCTCGCGGGTCACCTCGCCACCCTCCGACAGGTAGAGGTAGTCCACGAGCACCTTCTGTTGCTTCTCTGCTCGTCGCAACATGTCGAGCGCGATGTGCTGTGCCTGCTCCGTGCGGTACGGTTCACAAAGTTCGATGCACGTCTCTGTCTTCGGGCGATAGCCTTCCTCGTTCTTCAGTCCGGCAGGCAAGGCTGCATTCATCACATCGCCCAAAGGTGCCATGTAGTACTGACTGATCCACTGCCACAGATGCAATTGTTGGGGCATCAAAATGGGCTGTTCGTCCAACACCTCCTCGGCATCGCGCACCTCAAAGTCAGGCTTATCGTCGTGACAACGGGCCACGATGGCCGTGTAACGCTTTGACTTACTGAATGGAACCACCACACGCACACCCACCTGGACCCGTGTCGCCAACTCTGGGCTGACGGCATAGGTAAACATTCCTTCAAGGGGAAGAGGCAAGATGACATCGACGTATTGCATAACTATCTGCAAAATTACAAAAAAACTCTAAACTCTAAACACTAAACTCTAAACTTTTTTGTAACTTTGTCGCCATAAAAACAATCAACCCTATGGAAGAACAACAGAGATACACCTATCATGCCGTGGCACGTGAGCCGTACGACATCATCGAACGCAATGCCATCGTGACTTTCGAGAGTACGCAACTCATTGAGAAACCTAGTGCCCTGACCTTCCGTCGGGAGATTGCCGATGCCTGTCGCAACCAGTTCGGATGCGAGATTGCCGACGATGAAGTGGCGAGGCTGTCGGCTAACTTCGACGTCTATACGGAAGAGCAGTTTGCTGCCGTGAAAGAGAAACTGGATGCTGCCGCTGAAAAAGAACGTCAACGTCAAGAGCGGGAAGCCAATAAGGGCAAGCGCACGGGCAAGGGCACTGCCAAGACAAAGGGTACCTCCACCACAAAGCCACGACTGACCACTGCCCAACTGAAGAAGGCGCTGAAGTGGATTGTCGGTGCCATCGTCGTCATCTGGTTTGTGAGCACGCAGCTGAAAGGCTGCAGCCTGAGCGACCTCACAGAGCAAGCCCGCAACACCATCGAGGAAATGTCGACCACGAAAACCACCAAGAAGCCCACCACAAAGAAGGCTTCGACCACGACCAAGAAGTCGACAACTGCCAAGAAGAAATCCACTACAGCTAAGAAGAAGAGCACTACAACGACGAAGAAGCCTTCGTCGACGGCCAGGAAGTCGTCGTCAACCACCAAAAAAGGCACTTCCACCACCAAGAAGAAGTCTTCTTCAACCGCAAAGAAGAGTTCTTCCAAAAAGTCTACCAACAAGAAATAGAGAAGCTTACTGCCTGAGTTTTAACATCTAAGGAGCCAAGGAATGTAAGGAGTTGTTTTTCCTTTATTCCTCGGCTCCTTAGATATTTGGAACAAAAGAGGCAGACACGAGTTGTGTTCCTTGAACTGCAACAAATATAGAGTGATGCCTCTTCACATTTCCTTATACCTTTTTCACTAAACGGAACATTGCTTTGTACGCTACGAAGCAATGCTTTATAGGGGTATAAAGCTATGCTTTAGAGCTGTAAAACCAATGCTTTGCAAGTGACAAAGCATTGGGTTACAACCTGTAAAGCAATGAGTTACGACTTACAAAGCATTGGTCTTTAAGCGACAAAGCAATGCGAGCTTGCCCATAAAGCAATGACCTGCTTCAGGGACCGCCAACATCTACTCCAAGGGGAAGAGTCCGAAGAGCTTCGCATCGATCATGTCGGTGACCTTCTGGAGGTCCTCGGCTGACTCGCCGAACTTCACGTGGTCGCCATCGACGATGATCAGCGGGCCCTTGTAGGTGCTGATCCAGTCTTCGTAGCGACGTCCAAGACCCTCGAGGTAGTCGATGCGGATGCCCTGCTCGTACTCGCGGCCACGCTTCTGGATCTGTGCGACCAGCGTGGGGATGGTCGACCGGATGTAAATCATCAGGTCAGGCAACTTCACCAGCGAGATCATCAGGTCGAAGAGGTCGGTGTAGTTCTCGAAGTCGCGGTCGGACATCATGCCTTGCGCATGGAGGTTGGGCGCAAAGATGCGCGCGTCTTCGAAGATGGTACGGTCCTGGATGATGGTTTCAGACGACTGCGAGATCTCAACCACCTCCTTGAAGCGCTTGTTGAGGAAGTAGATCTGCGTGTTGAACGCCCACCGCTTCATGTCGGCATAGAAGTCGGCGAGATAAGGATTATTGTCGACGGGCTCGAACCGTGGGGTCCAGCCGTAACGCTTGGCAAGCAGTTTGGTAAGTGTTGTCTTGCCGCTTCCGATGTTTCCTGCTATGGCTATGTGCATGGGGTTATTTATGATTTACGGATTTACTATTTACGATTTTGAAACCACTGACATCACGGACAGACCCGAATGACATGGATGGTTTTGATGGCTGATTTACTCAGGGAAAAGACCAAACAATGTTCTGTCAATCTTGTCGATGATGCCGGCAAAGTCGTGGGGGGTGTGCTGGAAGTCGAGCGGGTCGGCATCGACTACGAGCACGCGGCCGCGATACTTGTTGAAGATGAAGTCCTCATAGCGGTCGTTCAGGTTGGCCAAGTAGTCGATGGGGATGGTCTGCTCGTAGTCGCGGCCGCGTTTCTGGATGTTCTCCACGAGATGAGGCACCGAGGCACGTAGATAAATCATCAGGTCGGGATGGCGAACGATGTAGAGCATCGACTCGAACAGTTCCATATAGGTCTCGAAATCTCGGTCGTCGAGGTTGCCCATGGCATGGTTATTGGCCGTGAACACATAGACACCCTCAAAGATGGAGCGGTCCTGAATGATGGTATGGTCGGCCTTGGCGATGTCGAGCAGGTCGCGGAAGCGCTGCTTCAGGAAGTATACCTCCAGTGCAAACGACCAACGGGGAATGTCGGCATAGTAATCCTCGAGGTAGGGATTGTAGTCCACAGCCTCGAAGCGTGGCTCCCAGCCGTAGTGGCGTGCGAGCATGTTGGTGAGCGTTGTCTTTCCGCTCCCTATGTTTCCTGCTACTGCTATATGCATAGGCTTTTGGATTTCAAGGAGTTCAGGAGTATAGGAGTCCAGACGTCAGTCTTGATTCTGGGGCATAGTTTTGTACATGCTATCCCACCATGAGCTGTCGCCCTTGAGCCACTTCTGGAACCAGGCGAAGATGGTGCTCTGCCACTTGATGCGCTTGTGGTAGTCCTGAATCCAGTGGTTCTCGCCCTCGACGACGACAAATGCAGTGGGACGACCAAGGAGTTTCAGGGCTGTGTACATCTGAATGGACTCGCCAACGGGCACATTCGTGTCGGCGGTGCCATGCATGAACAAGATAGGTGTATGAATCTTGTCGGCATTGTAGAGTGGCGAGTGATCAACGTAGAGGTCCTTGCGCGTCCAGGGATAGCTGTTGGCCATGGAAGTCTCGCTGTAGCTGTAGCCCCAATAGCCCTCGCCCCAGTAACTGGTGTGGTCGCTGATGCCGGCATGGCTCATGGCAGCGGCAAAGATGTCGGTCTTAGTCTGCAGGTACTGCGTCATGAATCCGCCGTAGCTGGCTCCGAAACAACCGATGTGCTTGCTGTCGATAAACGCATGTTCTGCGGCAAAACGCTTCGTGCCTTCGATGATGTCGTCGGCCACATAGTCGCCCGCCGTGTTGACGTGTCGCGATGCATACTCCTGACCAAAGCCGGCTGCACCGCTGGGATTGATGGTGTAGACCACATATCCCTGAGCGGCATACATGTGAGGTGCATAGCGGCCCTCGAACGATCGCGACGTTGGCGAGCAGCCACCGTAGTAGTAGACCAGCATGGGATACTTCTTCGAGGCATCGAAGTGAGGCGGAACGACATAGCGTCCGCAGATGGTGTCGCCACGCGAGTTGACGAAGTCCCATGCCTGGCACTCGCCAAACTCAAAGTCGGCGTAGAGGCGCTGGTGCTGATCCTCAATCAACGTATGGCGTAGCGAGCGCAGATTGGTCTGATAGCTGCGCGTACTGTTCGAAGCGCTGACGCCCGACCACACCATGAGCGGCTGCAATCCAGCCATTGAGAAGCGACGAACCGCATCTTCCGGCACGTCGATACGGCTGACTTTCAGCGACGACGGATTGGCACGGAACAGGTGGATGTAGTCGCGGTCGAGTGCAGTGAAGTAGATCTGGCCGTCGAAACGGTTCCATTGGTAGTTCTCAATACTTGGATTGAAGGTGCGAGTCATGGGCGTCACCTTGTGCGATGCGATGTCAAAGAGGTAGAGTTGGTAGTCGAACATGCTGGGCGTACGTCCCTCCGGCAGGTTCTTACCGATGCCTCCGAACGACTCGGGCGAGGCCTTCACAGCCAGCATACGGCCGTCGGGCGAGAACTGAGCCGACTCCAGGAAGCCGTCGTCTTCGACCAATGTCTCACTCGTCATGGTCTGTAGGTCGATGCGAAGGATTGACATGAGCGTTGTGGGGCGCTGGGTTAACCGGCTGCGCGACGTCATCACGAGCAGGTAACGGCCATCATCGCTAATGTCCATGAGGCCGACTGACCGATTTCCAAACGTCAGTGGGCGTACCATACCCGTAGCCACGTCGTAGTAAGTGAGGCTGTTTCGGTCGCGCCATCCAGGCTGTCGGTCGTCGGGTTCCTGATATTGATGCACGTCTTTGTCGTCCTTCGGCCCCTCGTTGCGATGGGTCAGGATGAGAAACTGCTCCGTGGGAGCGATGACAAAGGGGTCGTTTGAGAGTCCGTCGGCAAAGGTATTGACGCTGCCAGTGGCTGGGTCGACGGTCACAATGCAGCGGCCCGTTTCGCTGGTCTGCGTGTAATAGTATCGGCAGGAGCGTGGCATCCAACGAATGGCCTTGTCAGTTTCCTCGACAAGACGGCCCGTTTTCATCTCGCTGACGCGGTAGCGCCACGACGTTTTGCCCGTGGATAGCGTCTCGCTGTAGCTGGTAATGCAGTAACGACCATCGTAGCTGAGGTTCAAAGTGCCGATGCGCAGGCCGTTGTCGAAGTCGTTGATGGTGACTACACGCTTACCTTCGCCAGCCAAAAGAGTCGAAAGGTCGGAATCAGAGCTCAACGTTACAGTCACCGTGTCGCGCCCTGCCTCCTGCGTAAGGTACTTCACCACCACATCGTGAGTACCGGGCAGCAGGCTAACCTCCTTGTCTTTCAGCTGCTTACCATCGACAAAGAGTTGCTGATGCTTCAGTCCACGGACGTTGACCTTAGCCTTTGCATAGCCCACAGTCTGCACTTGGAAGCCCAGAAGATGGAGTGCCGTGGCGGCCGAATGGCGTTCGACGATTGTATCGACCACCTGTCCGCCCTTGACAAGGTCCAGTCGGAGGGGCGCATCGAGCATGCTCTCGGCCTTGAACGGCTTCGAGTCGACACCGAGACTATCGATGACGATGGGCATCTGCACGGCATAAGGACCCGCATGACGGAACTTTGTGATTTTTATGTCCTTGCCCTGAGCGAGCAAGACGACACACATGGCGACGGCAACGAATAGCAATCTCTTCATAACAGCATAGGTTTTTAGAACTACAAAGATAAACATTTTTCGAGACATAGCGACGTTTTTCGGGTAAAAATTGCAGATAATACGTTTTTTATCCTTACTTTTGCAACTGAAAAAGCAAAACAACCATGGCAAAACCTATAGCAATCCATACGCCAAACCGCAGAGAAGGACAGCACAATGTGCTCGGACTGACGACCGAACCACTGCCAGTGGTGCGTGTGGGCATCGTCGGTTTGGGCGAAAGGGGCATGAAAGCGGTACGCCGGTTCTGTGACATCGACCACGCCTGCGTGACGGCTGTCTGCGACGTCAGCCCACAACGTGCCGACGAAGCCAGTCAGTTGCTGGGCAGTCTTGGGCAGAGCGCAAATGTCGTGGCTGGCGTTGACGCCTACAAAGACCTATGTCGGCTGAAAGAAGTCGACCTTATCTATATATGCACCGACTGGACTTCGCACGTTGATGTGGCCTGCGAAGCCATGCTTCAGGGCAAGCACGCAGCCATAGAGGTGCCTGCCGCGATGACCATCGACGACTGTTGGAAACTCATTGACACGGCAGAGACGACGCAATGCCACTGTACCATGCTTGAGAACTGTTGCTACGACTTCTTCGAAATGGCCGTCAGGGAGATGGTACGTCAAGGCCTTTTGGGCGAGATTATACACGCTGAAGGAGGCTATGCCCACCCGATAGGCGAGCATTGGACCCGCTGGCGACTGGACATCAACCGCCAACAGCGGGGCGATATCTACCCGACACACGGTTTCGGGCCCATCTGTCAGTGGCTCGACATTCACCGTTCCGACCGCTTGGACTATCTGGTGAGCATGGACTCGGCACCACTTACAGGCCCTGCCACCTACCGCGAGCACTTGGGAACTGATGCTCCCGACTTCCAGAATGCCGACCAGACGTCGACGCTCATCCGCACCCGGCGCGGCAGAAGCATCCTCCTGCAGCACAACGTGCTGACACCTCGCCCCTATTCGCGCATGATGCAGGCCGTAGGCACCAAGGCCATGATGGACGAACGCGACTTCCGCCGCCCCGAAGGCTACACCGAACGTGCCGCTGAACTGGAGCCTTACCTGCCCGAATGGGTGCTTCCACTACGCGAGAAGGCTACGAAATACGACCGCCGAGGCGGCATGACCTACTTCATGGACTGGCGTCTCGTGGACTGCTTGCACCGTGGTGCTCCGCTCGACATCGACGTTTACGACCTTGCTGAGTGGTGTTCCGTAAGTGAATTGTCGCGCATCTCCATTGAGAACGGCAGCATGCCCGTGGCCTTTCCCGACTTTACGCGTAGCATAAAAATCTAAAAATTATTTTGCAGCAGATATTGTTTTCTAAGAAAATTGTGTATATTTGCAACTTGAATCAAAACATATACTACCATAACTTAAATACCTATGATTAAGAAAGCATTTCTTACACTCGTGGCAGCAGCGCTGATGCTGCCTGTGACTCTATGGGCTCAGCAACCTGAAGCAGGTAAATTCGACTGGCCTTACAAAGTAAAAAACGGAACTATCGTCACTGAAGTGCCTGCCATGCCTGCCGGACAGCAGACAGCTCTGGGGCTGACCACTCCGAAGATGGACGTGGTGCGCGTGGCATTCGTTGGCCTGGGCATGCGCGGACCGGGTGCTGTTGAGCGCTGGACCCACATTCCTGGCATCCAGATCATGGCCCTTTGCGATCACGAACGCAATCGCGCCGAAGCCTGCAACGGCTACCTGAAAAAGGCATCGATGCCCCCTGCCGACATCTACTCGGGCGAAGAGGGTTACAAAGAGCTCTGCAAGCGACCGGACATCGACGTTGTCTACATCGCAACCGACTGGATTCACCACTTCCTCGTGGCCAAAGAGGCATTGGAAAACGGTAAGCACGTGGCCATCGAGGTACCCTCGGCCATGAACATGAACGAGATTTGGACACTCATCAACCTGTCCGAGCAGAAGCGTTTGCACTGCATGATCCTTGAGAACTGCTGCTACGACTTCTTCGAACTGAACTCGCTGAACATGGCACAGCAGGGCCTTTTCGGTGAGGTCATCTACGTTCAGGGCGCCTATCGCCATGAGTTGTCGCCGTTCTGGAACGCCTATTGGAAGAAGGACGCTAACGACAAGCTGGGCTGGCGACTTGACTACAACAAGAAATTCCGCGGCGACGTCTATGCCACACATGGCCTCGGCCCCGTGGCACAGGTGCTCGACATCCACCGTGGCGACCGAATGAAGACGCTCGTGGCCATGGATACGAAGTCGTTCGTGGGCCGTAAGCTGGTGAAAGACCGCACTGGCGTGGACGAACCGTTCCGCAATGGCGACCACACCACAACGCTTATCTCCACCGAAAACGGCAAGGTCATCGAGATACACCACAACGTCATGACGCCGCAACCCTACAACCGTATGTACCAGCTGACGGGAACGACGGGCTTTGCCAACAAGTATCCCACCGAGGGCTATGCCCTTTCGGCCAAGAACATGAACGATGCCGGCGTGAAACCCAACCACGAGGACCTGTCGGCTCATAGCTATATGAGCGAGGAAGACACCAAGGCCTTGCTCGAAAAGTACACGTCGCCCATCGTGACGAAGTACGGCGAGGAAGCCAAAGAGGTGGGTGGCCATGGCGGAATGGACTTCATCATGGACTCGCGCTTCGTCTATTGCCTGCGCAACGGACTGCCTCTTGACATGGATGTCTATGACCTGGCCGAGTGGTGCTGCCTTGCTGAGCTTGGCTCCGTGTCGATGGACAATGGCAATATGCCCGTGGAAGTGCCCGATTTCACGCGTGGTCACTGGAACGACGTGAAGGGTTACCGCCACGCTTGGGCTGCTCCTGCCGACGAAGAGCAGACTGCTGCCGCCGGCAAAGCATTCACCGAACAGCTGAAAGCCTGTGGAAAGGTCTATTATGAGACCCTCGATAAGAAGGGCGAAAAGGCTGCCCGCAAGGCTCTTGCCGCAGCTTGGAAGAAAGCAGCCAAGGCAAAGAAGAAGTAGTAGTAGTTGGAAGTTAAAGAAGTTAAGGAAGTCAAAGAAGTTAAAGGACATTAGTTTTACTGTTTGAACTATCTTAGAAGACGAACTATAAGAAAGAGTATAGTCCTTTAACTTCTTTAACTTCCTTAACTTCTTTAACTTCCCCAAAAACATCCCTATGAAGTCTCTTAAGGAAATATTCAGAATTGGAAAAGGACCGTCATCGTCGCACACGATGGGACCTATGAAAGCGGCACAGATATACGCCAGTCGGCACCCTGAAGCACATAGCTTTGAGGTGACGCTCTATGGCTCATTGGCTGCCACTGGCAAAGGTCACATGACCGACGTAGCCATCGTTGAAGGACTCTCGAGCGTGGGTCCCGTCAACATTATATGGAATGCACGGGAACGATTGCCCTTCCATCCCAACGGCATGCTGTTCAAAGCCGTTGACAAAGAAGGGCGTACGTGCGACCCGTGGACGGTGTTCAGCGTGGGCGGAGGTGCCCTTTCGGAGGGCGAAAACGACACGTTGGGCCACGGAGGCGACGAGATTTACCAGATGCAGACACTCGGTGAGATTCAGGAATGGTGCGAACGCTACGGCCGAGGCTACTGGGAATACGTGGAGAAATGCGAGGATAGCGACATCTGGGACTATCTGCGTGAGGTGTGGCAGGTGATGCAGGCTGCCGTTGAACGTGGCCTCAACCACGAAGGAGTGCTGCCCGGACCGCTCGGATTGGCCCGCAAGGCACCCACTTACTACGTGAAAGCATCGGGCTACAAGGCCCACTTGCAGAGCCGAGGCATGGTGTTTGCCTATGCGCTGGCCGTGAGCGAGGAGAACGCTTCGGGTGGTATCATCGCCACAGCGCCCACCTGCGGCTCGTGCGGAGTGCTGCCTGCCGTGCTCTATCACTTGTCGCGCGGCCACATGTTCTCCGAGGAACGCATCCTCCACGCAATGGCTACGGCCGGACTTATCGGCAATGTGGCGAAGCAAAACGCCTCCATCTCAGGTGCCGACGTGGGTTGTCAGGGCGAGGTTGGCGTAGCTTGTGCCATGGCATCGGCCGCTGCCTGCCAACTGTTTGGCGGCTCACCTGCACAGATTGAGTATGCTGCTGAGATGGGATTGGAGCACCATCTGGGCATGACGTGCGACCCCATGTGCGGTCTGGTGCAGATTCCGTGCATCGAGCGCAATGCTTTTGCCGCCACACGTGCCCTCGATTCGCAGCTCTATGCAGCCTTCAGCGATGGGCGTCACCGCGTCACTTACGATCGAGTGGTGCGCGTCATGAAGAAAACGGGCCACGATTTGCCGTCGCTCTACAAGGA
Source organism: uncultured Prevotellaceae bacterium (assembly GCA_902774815.1). GTDB lineage: Bacteria > Bacteroidota > Bacteroidia > Bacteroidales > Bacteroidaceae > Prevotella. The sequence continues at coordinate 21,079 of CACYJV010000014.1, forward strand.
AACGTCGGCTGGTGGACTGGCTACCGAAGGCCTGTAGCACACTTATTCCGCCTGCATCGCAATCCTTTGAACGTACAAAAGCACTGCTTCCTGCCTTGGAAAGCAGTGCTTTTTCATGTTAGAAAGCATTGAGTTACAGGCTACAAAGCATTGAGTTATAGAATAGAAAGCATTGAGTTGCAGGCAAAAAGGCATAGGTCCGTAAGCGTGAATGCAGTGCGTCTAAGGGGTAAAAGCACGAAAAGCCCATCACTCAGCAGCGAGGCTGGGTGATGGGCTGTATGTTTTGAGAACGATCTTAGCGTTGGTTGACCACTGGAACGATGGCATCGCCAATGCAAGAGTTAGGCATCTGGATGTGTAGCATGGCGCAAACGGTGGGCGCGATGTCAACGATACGCGTGGGCACCGACGTCTCGCCGTGCTGGATATGCCAGCCAAAGAAGGTCAGGGGAATATGGGCATCGTAAGGATTCCACTCGCTATGGGTGGTGCCGATGTAGTCTTTGCCGAACTCCCATGAGAACATTTGGGAACGCGGCAGGCAGTAGATGTCGCCCGAACGCATACGGTTATAGCCGTTGACGATACGCTCGCGAATGAGCTGGGGCACAGGTGCCGTGGCTGCATGGGCGCAATCGACCACGTAAAGCAGTTTCTCGTTCTGCATAGCCACTGCAATGGCCTCGTCCTTAGCCTCCTGCAGCGATATGCCGGCACTGTCAAGACGGGCGTGGTTCAGGAAGATGAAGTCGCCATAGTTGCCCACTGCGAGTCGCTCCACACCGTATTTGGCAGCAAGACGCTCATTGATAGCCTTCACAGTGCCCGATGCATTCCACCCGTCGGCAGGCAGTTTGTGATCGCGCATGAAGTTTGGATTATGTGCACCGCCATGGTCTGCCGAGAGGAAGAGCAGGTAATTGCCACGTCCGAGCTTACTGTCGAGCACCGAAAGGAAGTGGGCTAAGTCGCGGTCGAGTTGCCTATAGGCTTGTTTTGTGAGGTCGCCGCGGGTGCCATATTGGTGAGCTATGGCATCGGTCGATGAGATGCTGACGCAGAGCATGTCGGTAACGTCGCCCTGTCCCAGGCGTTCGTTCTCCAAAATGGCCTCAGCCATCTTGAAGGTAGCGGTCACTCCCTCGGGCATCAACTTCAGATCCTTGTCGGGACTGACTGCGTTCTTGCGGTTGAAGTCCTGCACCCACTTGGGCAGTTCCTGCATATAGTAGGTTGAAGAGATAAATCCACCGGTCGACTTGTCGTACCAATAGGCTGCATTGGCCGAGTGTCCGGCAGGCAGAATAGCTGCACGGTCCTTCAAAGCCACGCCGAAGACGCGCGAACGGAAGTCGTTCGACAAGCGCAACTGGTCGCCGATGGTGTTGCCAAGCATGTTGCGTGGCGACATCTTTCCAGCTTTCGACGTGCTACCTACCGACTCAACGGTCGGATCGCCACAGCAGTATTGCCAACTCTTTCGTGCGTGATCGTAGAAGTCGTTGCCACAGATGCCATGCAGGGCGGGTGTCGATCCGGTGTAGACACTTGTGTGACCAATGGCCGTCACCGTAGGTACGTAGTTGATCATGGTGTTCGCACAGTCGAAGCCTTCATCAACCAAACGGCGCAATCCGCCATCGACAAAGTCCTCATAGTAATAGTACAGATAGTCCCAACGCATCTGATCGACCACCAGGCCGACCACGAGTTTCGGGCGTTCAATCTTGGCTGCCCAGGCAGGTGTGCCCATCAACATGAGCACAAGCAGCAGAAAAAGGTGACAGTTCTTCTTCATAAGGAATCTAGTTTTAATGTTAAATATAGGGCAAAGATACGAAAATATTTTGGTAATCGAACAATTCGTCATGTTTTTTCGTCATTTTCCATGCACTTTATAAGGATTTTTTCGTATCTTTGCCGTGTCAATGAGACAATGGACAGTTTTCATATGGCTTCTCTGCCTCGCAGCCGTAGTGGGATGCGAGAACAGAACTGTGGCGGTCAGCAACGACGAGCAGACCGAACAACTGCTCATGGAGACCGACACCACACAAAGCCTCTACGTCTACTACCCGCTGTTTACCTACATCGATCTGGCTTGCGGCGAGATGCCACGAGTAAGCGATCCCAACGTGGTGATGTGCCTGTCGGCTGCCTTCACAGGCAAAGAGACTTCGCTCTTCAGTCACAACAATATCGCAGGCGACCATGTGGCAAGCGGCGTCTTTCACGAAGGTTACCGCTGCCAGGCCAATACCGGACTGTTCGTCTACTATGACCAGCGATGGCAATTCATACCTTCTGCCACTTCTGACTCGCTCACTCGGGCAGCCGATGAGGGCGGAATGGGGTTCGCACAGATCATGCTTGTCTACCGTGGCAAGCCCTGTCAGGTGCAGATAGGCGGTCGAAACCGCTTCCGTGCGCTATGCGAAAAGGACGGAAGGCTATGCATTGTTGAGAGCAGAAGCCTGCAGGACATCGACTCATTCGTGCGTTGCCTGCTCAACTACGACGTCCGCCACGCCCTTTACCTGCAGCCTGGCGAGGGGTGGAACTACTCCTGGTATCGCGATGCGGCTGGGGTGGCCCATGAAATGCACCCAAAGACGCACGACTACTCGACCAATTGGCTGACGTTCTACCATCTGCGTTAACCCAAAACCTGAGTAAGCGAAACACTGTAGCAGAAAAATCTTATAATAACCTATAAAACCTATTCAACATTATGGAAACCATTAAGAGTTTTGAAGACATGCTTGCCCACCTCGCAAAGCAAGGTGAACGCAAACGCGTGGCTATCGTTTGGGCCGCCGACCACAACTCACAAGTATCTGTTCAGCATGCCCTTGAGGCTGGATTCATCGACGCCATCTTCGTTGGATGCCAGCAAGCCGTTGAACAGAATGCTGACATCATGCAGTATAGCGACCACATCTTCTTCGAGGATGCTGAGGGTGCCGATGCCGCTGCATGTCGTGCCGTGGAAATGGTGCACGAAGGCAAGGTCGACGTACTCATGAAAGGACTCATCAATACCGATAATCTGCTGCACGTAGTGCTCAACAAAGAGAAGGGCATCCTGCCCCGTGGACGTGTGCTCACACACATCACGGCTGCCAAAATGGCCGAATACGACAAGCTGTTGTTCTTCACCGACCCAGCTGTCATCCCCTATCCCACACACGAACAGCGCATCGAACAGGTGCGTTACGTCAGCAATCTCTGCCACGCCATGGGCATTGACGAGCCGCGTATCGCTCTGAACCACTGCACAGAGAAGGTGAACGAGAAGTACTTCCCATTCACTGTGGGTTATCTGGAGATCAAGGAAATGGCCAAGAACGGCGAGTTTGGACGCTGCATCGTCGACGGTCCGCTCGACCTGAAGACCAGCATTTCGCCTGAAAGCCTGCGCATCAAGGGCATCGAATCGCCCCTGGAAGGCAAGGCCGATGCCATCGTCTTCCCCGACATCGAGGCAGGAAATGCCTTCTACAAGGCCATCACCTTCTTCCATAGCGACACTGCTGGCATGCTCGTCGGCCCCATCGTGCCAGTCGTTCTGCCCTCGCGTGCCGACTCAAAGCGCTGTAAGTTCAACTCATTGGCACTCGCCGCGATGATGAGTAACGAAACAAAATAATAATAAATCTTCCCCGTTTGCTGCAACACATTCGCAGCCTAACCTTCCAAAATCATCACCATGCAAATCTTAGCCATCAACCCGGGCTCCACTTCCACGAAGATTGCCGTCTACGACGACGAGAAGCCCATTCTGCTGCGCACCATCCGCCACTCGGCAGAGGAACTCAGCAAGTTTGAAGACGTCATCTACGAATTCCCGTTCCGCAAACAGCTCGTCATCGACGAACTGAAACGCAACGACATACCACTGCAGTTCGATGCTGTCATCGGGCGAGGTGGACTGGTGAAACCTATCGCCGGCGGCACCTATGAAATCAACCAGACCATGCTCGACGACACGCATAGCGGCATCGCCATGCACAACCACGCCTGCAACCTCGGTTGTCTCATCGCTTACGACATCGCAAGGGACATTCCCGATTGCCGCTCATTCATTGCCGATCCCGGTGTGGTCGACGAGCTGAACGACTATGCCCGCATCTCCGGATCACCGCTTATGAACCGTATTTGCATCTGGCATGCGCTGAACCAACGTGCCATTGCCAAGCGCTTTGCACGTGAGATCGGTCGCCGATACGACGACATGAACCTCATCATCTGCCACCTCGGAGGAGGCATTTCCATAGCTGCACACGACCACGGAAGGGCAGTTGATGCCAACAACGCATTGGACGGCGAAGGGCCTTTCTCGCCTGAGCGTGCAGGAAGTCTGCCCGCTGCAGACCTCATACGCCTGTGTTTCTCGGGCAAATACACCGAGGCTCAGCTCCTGAAGCGCGTCGCCGGACAGGCTGGACTGACGGCCCACCTGGGAAGCAACGACATGCGAGCCATAGAAAAGCGCATCTCTGAGGGCGACCAACATGCCAAAGTCATCGTCGATGCCATGATTTATCATGTGGCGAAGAACATCGTTGCCGAAGGAGCCGTGCTCTGTGGCGACATCAACGCCATACTTCTCACCGGCGGACTGGCACGTTCGGAGTACATCATCACTAACCTGCGCCGCCGCATTGATTTCCTTGCACCCGTCTATTGCTATCCTGGCGAGGACGAAATGGAGGCTCTCGCCATGAACGCACTGGAGGTTCTGCGCGGCCGGCAGGAGGCAAAAGTCTACGTATAAGCCAACTAACTACAGCAGGTGGCGGCACTGTCGCCACCTCTTTTCACTTACCCAACACTACTGACAACTATGACTTGGAAAAGATATCTTCTCGCACTCCTTGTCCTGACAACGCTTCAGGCACGTGCACAGGTTTCGTTCGGACAGTCTGAACGATTCAATGATCAGTGGCTTTTCATGCTCGACGACATTTCTTCGGCAAGCCAACCGGACTTCGACGACACGAAATGGCGCCGCCTGGCGTTGCCTCACGACTGGTCGGTCGAGGGTATCATGTCGCCTCAGCTGGCCTCTTGCACCGGCTATCTGCCCGGTGGCATCGGCTGGTATCGCAAGCACTTCGTCTTAGACGAAGGATTAAGGGTGAAAGATGAAAGGAAAAAGGAGAACAATCCTTCATCCTTCAGCTCTAATCCTTCATCTATTTTCATCTACTTCGAAGGTGTCTACAACCGATCGGAGGTCTATCTGAACGGCCATTTGTTGGGTAAGCGCCCCAATGGCTATGTCTCTTTCCTCTACGACATGACTCCTTACATCAACAAGGAAGGCGACAATGTGCTGGCTGTGCGCGTCGACCATTCGCAGTATGCCGACTCGCGCTGGTACACGGGCTCCGGCATCTACCGCGACGTGTGGCTCGTACGTGCTTCCGGTACGCATCTGGCTCAGTGGGGTTCGACCTACCGTTTGAAAAAGATGACGAAACAGCAGGCAACGGTTGAGGTCGATATCGAAACCGAAGGCAAGCCTGCATTGGGCATTCCCACTGAGGTCATCATGACCGATGCCGAAGGGAAGGAAGTGGCACGCACAACGACCACAATGGGCTGCCCGGGCAAGAAAACGGTCACACTTACGGTAAAGAACCCACATCGTTGGGACCTCAATGACACCTATTTATATAATATTGAGACGCGACTTGGCGTTGGGAACGACCCCGATAAGCCTCTCGACCGCTCTGTGATGCGTGCCGGACTGCGCACGTTACAGTTCGATCCCAACCACGGTTTTGCCCTGAACGGCAAGTGGATGAAGGTGAAAGGTGTCTGCCTGCACCATGATGCGGGCGTGCTCGGAGCCGTCGTGCCGCCAGAGGTATGGCAGCACCGACTGGAAGAACTGAAGAAGATAGGTGTAAACGCCATCCGTATGAGCCATAACCCACAAGCACCTGTGGTCTACGACCTCTGCGACGAACTGGGTTTCCTTGTCATGGATGAGGCCAGCGACGAATGGGAGTTCCCCAAGCGCAAGTGGCTGGAGGGTTGGAACCGCGGTACGCCTGGCTTTGAGGGTACATTCGACTTCTTCGAGGAATGGATCGACCGCGATGTGGCTGATATGGTGCGCCGTGACCGCAACCACCCATCGGTTTTCCTCTGGTCTATCGGCAATGAGGTTGACTATCCTAACGATCCTTACTCGCATCCCATCCTCGATGGCGACGGTAAAGATTTCACACAGCCCATGTATGGTGGATACAAACCCGACCAACCCAATGCCGAACGCATCGGGAAGATAGCCAAGAGGCTATCGGCAGTGGTCAGGGGCATCGACCAGTCACGTGCTGTAACGGGTGCATTGGCCGGCGTTGTCATGTCGAACCAGACGGAATACCCGGAGGCCATCGACGTTGTGGGCTACAATTACACCGAAAGCCGCTATAAAGAGGACCACGAACGCTATCCCAAACGTGTCATCTACGGGTCGGAAAACCGCCACGACTATCCTTCATGGTTAGCTGTTAAGAACAACGAGCATATCTTCGGACAGTTCCTCTGGACAGGTGCCGACTACCTGGGCGAGAGTGGCGCATGGCCAGCACGTGGTTCGTCAGCCGGACTCATTGACTTGGCTTCGCAACGCAAGCCCAATGGTTGGTATCGAGCCTCGCTTTGGAGCGATGAACCTGTGGTCTACATCGGCACATACCCCATCGGCAACCGTGGTGGTCGCAACGCCCAGCGCGGCAGAGGCAGAAGCGGGGCCTCAACCTATGCCACCGACACTTGGAACTATCGCGAGGGTCAGCAGGTGCGCGTGGTGTGCTACACAAACCAACCCGATGTCCGCCTGACCTTAAACGGTCGTGAAGTGGGTGGCAAGGCACAACTCGACTCAGCCACCAACGTACTCTATTGGGACATTCCCTTTGAGCCCGGAACCCTGCGTGCTGAAGCACTATCCTCCTTTGGGCTAAGTGAGAGTGGGGCTTACGAAATCCGCACCTCAGGACGTCCCTACGCGCTCCGCGTCAAACAAGAGCAAATCGCAGAACTCCCTTCCCTTCAGGGGAGGGATGGGGAGAGGCTTTTCATCCTCACCGTCGAGGTTATCGACGAGGATGGCAACCTCGTACGATTGGCCGACAACGACATTACTTGCATGGTCACTGGCGATGGACATCTGTTAGGACTTGAAAACGGAAACATGAGTGAAACAACGGGTGCACTTCCCATCCGTGGCGGCTATCATCGCCGTGCCCATCAAGGTCGACTCGTTGCATATATCAAGAAAGGTACAGCCTCCTTGCCATTTGGTCAGGGATTTGGACAACGCCCGCAAGGCTTTGGTCCCGATGGCGGTGCACCATTGAACGCCGATGGCAGCCTACGTCACGACATCCGTGTGCGGTTTACCTCGCCCCTACTCCAGGATGCCGAGATTGTTCTGGGTGAAAGATGAAGAGGATGAAAGATGAGGGATGAATGTTAAATAAAGATGAGGGATGAAGGCTAATATCAAACCTTCATCCCTCATCCTTCATCTTTCATCTAATCATAATAAGTCAGCTATACCAAACTGATGTGTCGGAAGCCGACTCAATGCGAAGCTCGTCGGGCTCCATGTTGTAGACGTTGTCATACTCGAAGAAATCCCTTTCTTCATTCCTTCTTCCATTCTTCATAGCCGTTCCTCCTGTAACGACCTGCATGCCCCTTGTCAGGCCGCATTTAGTTCTATTTGGGAACAGGGGCTATTCCCCATGATGCAAAGTTAACCATTAATTCCCATAATTCAAAGAAATTTCTCAGTTTTTTACATACCCAAGCGTTAAAAAATGTTTATCGAAAGGAAAATCCCTAAAAAACAATTGTTCGTTTAATAAAAATTATCTAAATTTGAGGCCTAATAGATACCAATCAGAGACAAAAATGGACATTTTCAACTAACCTATTAATATTAACTATCCTTAAATTAAAAAGCAATGGAAAAGGAAAGAAACGCAAAAGGGCTCTTGCGCAGAGCTCTCTGGACAATGCTTTTCATGCTCTTTAGCGTGGGAGTCTACGCACAGGACATCACCGTGCGCGGCTCTGTAGTAGACCAGAACGGCGATCCCGTCATTGGTGCTTCAGTGAAAGCTGCAGGAGCCAAGGTGGGTGCTGTTACGAATGCTGATGGTGAGTTCCTCATCAAGTGCCCGGCCAACAGCCAGCTTGAAGTGAGCTACATTGGCTTCGCAACTCAGACAGTAAACGCTTCCGACAATGTCAGCATTGTGATGAGCGAAGACGTCAATGGTCTGAACGAGGTTGTTGTGACCGCCCTCGGTATCAAGAAAGATGCCCGTAAGGTCGGTTATGCAGTCAGCCAGGTAAAGGCTGAAGACCTTGTCAAGACAGGTGCTCCCAACTTTGCATCGGCCCTTTATGGTAAGGCTGCCGGTGTGCGTGTGCAGGCTGCTCCTGGTGGTAACGTGTCGGCCGTATCAATGACGGTACGTGGTCTGACATCTATCTCGGGTAACACCCAGCCGCTCATTGTACTCGACGGTGTGCCCATCCGCAACGGTAACACCAACAACGAAGGCTACTGGGACAACCAGCGCATTCGTTCGAACGGTCTCGTCGACATCAACCCCGAGGATATCGAGAGTATCTCCGTCCTGAAAGGCGCTGCCGCTACAGCCCTCTATGGTTCTGAAGGTAACAACGGTGTTGTCATGATCACCACCAAGAAGGGTACCAACGGAACAGGCACACGTGTTGACTTCAACGCCAACGTGAGCTGGGACAAGCTGGCCTACATGCCTGATATGCAGACCGAGTTCGGTCCTGGTTACGACAACTGGGCATTCGGCGACAACGCCAACGAGCAGGCCCTGACCGGTTTCCGTCAGGTGCGTGTCGACCGCCAAGGCAATACCATCACCACTCCTAACCGTGAGACTTACTACTCCTATGGTGCCCGCTTCGACGGCAACAAGAAGGTGACCTACTTCGATGGAACAGAACGTCCCTTCCTGCCCATCGGTGGCAACCAGTGGGATGAAGTATTCCGCATTGGTTTCAACCAAAACTATAACGTAGCCATCATGAATGGTTCGGAGCACAGCAATATCCGCTTCTCGTACTCCTATCAAGATGTGAAGTCGATGCAGTATAATTCAAACAATAACAAGCACAACTTCAACCTGACAGGTGCATTTGACATTGCCAAGAACTTGAAGTTGAACTATTCTGCAACCTATCTGTCACAGTACATCAAGAACCGCCCATACCGTATCTCACGTATCGTTTGCAACTACTCAGGTATGTTCGGTCCGTTCACTGATGTGAAGTACATCCGTGAACACACTATGACAAGCCTCGGTTACTTCAACAGTGTTTATGCTGGAAACGGCGGTACCACCAATACATTGACTCCTGATGAGCAGTTCCTCTACACTCCAATGGGTTCCACCTCGCTGATGAGTGAATACTTCTGGAACATCCTCGGCAAGACACAGGAAGAGAACCACAACCGTCTGATTGCTAGCGTCAACCCGACATGGGAAATCGTCCCGGGTCTGACATTGAGCGCACGCGTGGCTACCGACTTCACTTCCGACAAGCAAGAAAACAAGAACTATTCTGAAAACTCGCACATCTTCTCAAGCAATGGTGAGTTCAGCGACTACTACGGACTTCAGAACAGCCGCTACGAGATTGTCTATGGCGACGCTATGCTGAGCTATGACAAGATCTTTGCTGATAAGCACAACATCCAGGCAAGCCTCGGCTACAACGCCCGTAAGGAGTCCTACTTCCTCTCCAGCGTTGGCACCAGCAAAGGCTTGAGCCAGGAAAACTGGTTCAACCTGAATGCTTCGGTAGGCACAAAGAGCGCCGGCTCTGGTGAGTCTCATCTGCTTCGCACTGGTGCTTTTGCTACCGCTACTTACGGTTTCGACAACTGGGCATACCTCGAAGGCTCCATCCGTAACGAGAAGACTTCTACCCTGAAGAAGGGCAACAACTCGTTCTGGTATCCCTCCGTCAGTGCATCGATTATCTTCACAGAGATGCTCAAGGAGAACAATCCCGCATGGTACGACTATGGTAAGATCCGCGTCAGCTATGGTATCGTAGGTAACGACCCAGGCGTCTATTTTGCTAACAACGCTTTTAGCCAGGGAACACTCCAGTATGGTGCGAACAGCATCGTATATAACTACATCGATACAAGCGTAGGAAACGAGAGTCTGCGTCCTGAGAAGAAGAAGGAGTTTGAAATCGGTATCGAGAGCAAGTTCTTCAAGAACCGCCTCGGCTTCGAACTCACCTACTACAACAACGATATACAGGATCAGCTCCTGCCTACCAGTGCTGCAGCCGCTATGGGTGCCCGCAACATGTGGATGAACATTGGTGACCTGACCAACAAGGGTCTTGAGTTTGCCGCTTACGGCACACCTGTTGAGACAAGAAACTTCCGTTGGGACCTCCGCGGAAATATCGCTTGGAACAAGAATGAGGTGAAGAAGCTGGCCGACGGTCTCGACGTTCTTTCGCACAGCAACTTCGATAATGGCGCAGCCACTCTCGAATCGCATGTCGGCGAGCCGATGGGTGACTTCTACAGCTATGTTCACAAGCATGTCTATCGCATGAGCGACGGTTCGCTGATGACAACAGGTGAAGAACTCGACAAGGTTCTTGAAGATGGAACGCTTTCCGTAAAGGAAGACCTCGGCAAACTGACACAGGACGGTTACTACGTGACCGACACCTCGAAGCGCCGCAAGGTGGGTAACGCCATGCCTAAGTTAGTCGGTGGTTTTGGCACCAGCCTGACTTGGAAGAACTTCACACTCGACATGGCCTTCGACTTCCGCGTTGGTGGTGATGTCATGAACCTGCCCTGGCAGTACTATATGGACACCGGTATCATCAAGGATGCCTTAGGTGCTCGTGACGGCCAGACCGGTGGTATCTACTACTACTGTGATGTGGTGGATGGTTCTCAGAGCATTGACAATGTCAGCTCCATCCACGTCATCGATGCTCCCGCTAACTATCAGCGTGGTGTGACCAAGGTCGGTGACAGCTATGTATGGGACAACGGTGTCATCCAGAAGGGTGTGAATGCAGACGGCACTCCCAACAACGTAGTTGTTACTCAGTTTGGTATCAACGACATGCAGTATGGTTGGTGTGGAGGTGCTGGACCTACACAGACCTACGAGGATGCTATTCAGGACAACAGCTATGTGAAGTGCCGTGAGATCAGCCTGGCTTACACGCTGCCGCGCAAATTCACTAGTAAGTTCGCATGCGATAACATCACCATCTCGGCATTTGCCCGTAACCCATTCTACATCTATCGTGCTCTGAAGCTGTTCGATGCTGAAACAACCGATGGTACCAACTGGGTATATCAGGCTCAGGTCGGCGGTTCTACTGCCAGTGCTCGCACCTTCGGTGTATCGCTCCGCGCAAGCTTCGGCGGTACAGCCAAGAAGAAAAAGGCTTCTGCTGCCGTCGTACAGTCACAGCCCAGATATGTAGAGAAGGTGGTTGAGAAGGTGGTTGAAAAGCCCGTCATCAAGGAAGTGATCAAGGAAGTGGTCAAGGAAAATGTCGAGAAGGTTCCTGGCACCTGCATTGCCAACTTCGCCGTGAACTCAGCTGAGATTCGCAACACTGCTGACCTCGATGCCATCCCTGCCGGTTCGACTGTTGAAATCGTCGGTTACGCATCACCCGAGGGAGCTAGCAATGCCAATATGACTCTCGCACAGCGCCGCGCTGACTCAGTAGCCAAGTATCTGGAGAAGAAGGGTGTGAAGGTTGCCCGCAGCACTGCTAAGGGTGAAGACCTCTCCGACTTCCGTATCGCTATCGTAACTGTTAAGTAATGCTTAGAAGTTATCGGACTTTCATTAAACATTATTTTAATCATCAAAATAAGAACGAATATGAAAAAGATATTTTTTATGGTCTTTGCAGTTGTGGGGCTCCTGACGCTTGTTTCTTGCTCTGATGAAGACTACGACAAGTGGTATGCTAACCCCTCAAAGACAACAACTGTAGGTGTGCCGCAGGTATTCTCTGGCATTCAGGATGCTGGTAATAAATGGATGAATCCTACCTATTGGCGCTACTATACCCAGTCGACCACATCTGGATGCTTCTCCGGCGTGATTGGCAACAGCAATGGCCGCGGTCGCTTCCGTGGTGCCAGCGAAGGATATTTCAACATCCGCTGGCAGGACTTCTACAACATGCTCACCCAGTACCGCGTGCTGGAAGATACCTACAACAACCTGCCCGACGGACAGAAACCCGCCAACGAGATCTTCCTCCTGCTAGGACGTACGATGGTTGAGGCACAACTCCACGAAGTGCTCTCCATTTGGGGCGACGTACCCTTCACGGGTGCAGGTTCTCTTTGGAAGACCGGTGACTACGGAGCAGCTAAGGAAGCTGCCGTCTATGACGACGACGTGGCTCTTTACACGCAGATTCTCGCAGACCTAAAGGAAGTTGGTGACTTCTTCGCTGCAGGCAACCTGAATGCAGTTGGTCTTTCGTCGCTGAGTCGTCAGGACGTTAGTTGCGCAAAAGGCGATGCCGACATGTGGCGCCGCTATGTGAACTCACTCCGTCTGCGCATTGCTCTGCATCTGGCTACCAATGGCGACCTGACTGCTCAGGCTCGCACGGCTATCGGTGAGATTCTTGGCAATCCGTCGAAGTATCCCCTCATTGAGACCAATGCTCAGAACATGGGCGTGAATGGTGACACACAGACCGATAAGTTCAACTATGGTAAGGGTATCGCACAGGCTCTCGCCGGACGTAGCGAAGGCTCTGGCTCACAGGCTATGCTGAACGCCATGAACGTTCCTGCCAACGGTATTCCCGATGAGAACACCGACCCGCGTATTGCTGCTATCTACGACTGCAACCCCGATGGTGAGTATGTTGCTTACAACAATGCTCTGACCGATGCTCAGATTTCGAAGATTGCCGACGACAAGAACCAGGAATATATTGCTCGCGACAAGGATCTGCATGCAAACTACTATTGCTACATCGACTCCATCGCCTTTGCTGGTTGGGCTACCTATCAGGGCAACGCCAACCTCAACGGTATCTGGATCAATGCAGCCGAGGTGGCTCTGAGCAAGGCTGAGGCTTACCTCATGGGCTATGGCGTGACCGCCAATGCCGAGACTGCCAAGAAGTTCTTCATCGATGGCGTGGCACTCTCCAATGAGTACTACTGGAACCTGAAGACCACATCGTCGCTCTTCAAGGATGGCAACGACAGCTACAACGGCTTCCGCGAGCTAACTGTTCCTACCAAAGACGACTTCACTGCCTATGCAGAGAAGATCTGGGATGCCTCTCAGAGAGTCATCGCCACTCAGCTCTGGCTGAACTTCGGCTTCATGAACGAGCTCGAGGCTTGGAACGTCAACCGCCGCACAGGCTTCCCCAACGTGAAGTTTGCACGCGATACCCAGCAGAATGACTATCCCACGCCTCCTCATCGTCTGCCCTATCCGACCGACGAGTACACCTACAACAAGGACAACTTCAACGTAGCTGTCAAAGCTAACTGCGGTGGTGACAACACGCTGGGTGGCTACTACACCAAGCTGTTCTGGGCTAAGGACAACTACTATTCACTCTACTAATAGTATTTTCCTATCATAACCAAAGAGGGGATTGGGTTCATCATGAATCCAATCCCTTTTTTTACAACCCTTCCGTTAACAAATAAAAAATAAATAGACATAAAATCTTGTTATTCTGCCAGCAAATGTGTACCTTTGCATAATAACAAACATAACAGAACAGTACTATGATGAAAAGGTCCTTATTACTCATCTGCTCACTCTTAGCACTCAACTACACATACGCACAGAAGAATCCCGTTCAAGGATTTATCGTCACCAACGAAGGCGACACCATCAATGGAACTGTCGATATCTTGTCGAACGTTTCCAATGGCAAGGAGTGTCATTTCTGTGCCGTCGGCTCACAGGAGTATCGGACCTACCAGCCAGGCAGCATCCGCAACTACGGCACAAGCGATGGTGGCCTGCTTTACGAGTCGCTCCGCGTACCCTATGATGGTTCTGAGCGCACCGTCTTTGCCGAGTATCTGGTCAAAGGAGGTATTAGCTTGTTCTTCTATACCCCCCGAAATGGCGAGACCGCCTATTTCTTTGTCGACGAAGAAGGAAAAGTCACCACGATGACCGATCCGAAATCAAGCAGCATGGACTCCCGCCAGCTCGAGAAAGCCCGACATAAGGCCATGGACGATGCCACGCAAGTGTTCAGCCGCGACAACCGCTTCGTCGAAAAACTGCTCGTCAGCCACTTCGAACGTCGCAACCTGACAAAGCTCACCCACGAATTCAACGACCTCTATTGCACCAACGCCGGCGATTGCATCGAGTTCAACTATAATCCCAAAACGGCAGCATTGGTAAAAGCCCGATTCCTCATAGAGGCAGGTGCTGGCATCGGAACTATCCATGCCGATAAAGTTGATGGCTACTCCCTGGCTTCAGCCGATGCCGAATTCACATCACCGATGTTTCGCGTTGCTGCTGGCCTTGATTTAGCCTTCCCTCGCTACACCAATCATATCTCGGTTCAGCTCACGACGTCCCTCATGAGTTATTCCTGTCATAAAACATTAGACGACAAAGACCGCTCCTTGAAAGGATTCTATTGGGGCATCCATCCGGGCGTCACCTACAAATTCCTTCCCAAGAAAGCCATCACTCCCTTGGTCCGTGCCGGCATCAACTTGGATTTTCCCATTGGCGTGAAGGATGAGAACATGGAAGGCTATTGGGTGGCCGACCGCAGGAAAACCCTCTTTTCTGTTGAGATGGGCTACTATGTCGGTGCAGGCGTCAGCCTCCCCATTGGCAATAAAGAGCTGCGCATCACAGTCGACTATGCTGCCCATAGCGCCTTCAACACACCTGTCTACGACTTCACGACTAACAACTTCATGCTCACTGCCGGCATCTGTTTGTAATTTCGTCAAATAGTTTTATCTCGCGGCAAAACAAAGCATAGCTTTATACGCTACAACCCATAGCTTTATACGGTAAGAACCTATGCTTTATAGGGGTATAAAGCTATGCTTTGTAACCTCAGACTCAATGCTCTTCTGGCCACATCTCAATGAGTCGTAGCCTCAAAAGCATTGCTCCTCAAGCGTCAACCCATTGTTCCTCAGGCGTCAACCCATTGCTCCTTCGGCAAGAAACCGTTGCCCCTTAAGCTACAAACCATTGTCCTATCAGGAAAAAACATTGTCCGTTCGGGGAAAAACCGTGCTCTTTTCGGCAGAAAACCGTTGTTTTTTCAGCATAAGAGAGCGGAAAGCGTTCATTTTTTCGACGTTTTTACCTCGTTATTTATGTTATCTTCTGTCAAAATAGCGATTTACTGCCATTCTGCCATCTTACTGCCAGTTGTAACCCATTGATTATCAACAAGTGTTGCAGCAATGGCAGATTTGCAATAGAAAAATAAAATTCCTGGTAGAATGTCAACCCAACCAGTACACCTCACACCGATCTAGTACAAAAGAGATTGGATGAAATCAATCTGAAAACCTACTGTGAACCTCTGCCTCAAAAAGAAGAAAATCTTGAGCTTGGCACCGATCATTAGGGAGTGTCGTCGAAAACAGTGAGCTTGAACGCACACCTTACCAACAAATCAAAAGAATTTGACACCCAAAAACTAACGATTTGAAAGTTCGGAAGAATATATAAAAAGAAAATAGAGAAATTCTTTTGCTCTGCCCCTATTTTTTTGTAACTTTGCAGTCTGGAAGCGATAACAAACCAAAAACTCATGATGAACAAGAAACTTTCCAAGGTGCTGGTGCTGGGCAGCGGTGCCTTGAAGATTGGACAGGCAGGCGAATTCGATTACTCGGGCTCGCAGGCCCTGAAGGCTTTGCGCCAAGAGGGAATCCAGAGCGTGCTCGTAAATCCGAACATTGCCACCATTCAGACGTCGGAAGGCATTGCCGACAAGGTTTATTTCCAGCCCGTGACGACCCATTTCGTGACGGAGATCATCAAGAAGGAGCGCCCTGACGGCATTCTCCTGGCCTTTGGTGGACAGACGGCGCTTAACTGTGGCACCGAACTCTACCAGACTGGTGTGCTGAAGGAATATGGTGTTGAAGTGCTGGGCACAAGTGTCGAGGCTATCATGGACACCGAGGACCGCGACCGCTTTGCACGCCGTCTCGACGAAGCTGGCCTGAAGACTCCCGTCAGCCATGCCGTTGAATCGATGGACGCAGCCCTCAAGGCCGCTCATGAAATTGGTTTCCCCATTATGATACGCTCAGCCTATGCGCTGGGCGGTCTTGGTTCAGGCATCTGCCCCGACGAGACTACGTTCCGCGAACTGGCTGAGAGTGCCTTCACGTTTGCCCCACAGATTCTTGTCGAAGAGTCGCTGAAGGGTTGGAAGGAGATTGAGTTCGAGTGCATCCGCGACAAGAACGATCACTGCTTCACCGTGGCTTCGATGGAAAACTTCGACCCCCTGGGCATCCACACGGGCGAATCTATCGTCGTGGCTCCTACCTGTTCGCTCACAGACGAGCAGGTGAAGATGCTGCAAGACATCACTATCAGTTGCGTGAAGCACCTGAACATCGTTGGCGAGTGCAACATTCAATTTGCCTTCAATGCCGAAACCAACGACTACCGCATCATCGAAATCAACGCCCGCCTGTCGCGTTCGAGCGCCCTGGCATCGAAAGCCACCGGCTATCCCCTTGCTTTCGTGGCCGCAAAGATTGCCCTTGGCTACACGCTCGACCAGATTGGTAAGCTGGGAACGCCACAGTCGGCCTACCTTGCTCCGCAACTCGACTACATGATCTGTAAGATTCCACGCTGGGACCTCACCAAGTTTGCCGGCGTAAGCCGCCAGATTGGTTCATCGATGAAGTCGGTTGGCGAGATCATGTCTATCGGTCGCACCTTCGAAGAAATGATTCAGAAGGGCCTTCGCATGATTGGACAGGGCATGCATGGCTTCGTTGGCAACGACCACATTCGCTTCGACAATCTCGACGATGCTCTTCAAAACCCCACCGACCTGCGCATCTTTGCCATAGCACAGGCCTTGGAGGAAGGCTACACCATTGATCGCATCGAAGAACTGACCAAGATCGACAAGTGGTTCCTGTCGCGTCTGAAGCATATTGTTGACCTGAAGCACGAGCTGCAGAAGTTTAATTCGCTCGACGAGCTAAGCGATGAGTTCCTGACCGAGGTGAAGCAGGCCGGTTTCTCAGACTTCCAGATAGCCCGTTTCGTGCTGAAGCCTACCAGCGGCAACATGGAGAAGGAGAACCTCGAGGTACGTCAGGAGCGCAAGCAGCGTGGCATCCTCCCGCAGGTGCGTCGCATTGACACCGTTGCTTCCGAGCAAGAGACCAACTATCTCTACTTTACTTACACGAAAGACGACAACACGCGTCTGAAAAACGTGCCTCATGTAGCCCCCGCCATTGTGGTGTTGGGTTCGGGTGCCTATCGCATCGGCTCGAGCGTTGAGTTCGACTGGTGTTCCGTGAATGCCATCGAGACCGCCCGCCGACAGGGTTATCAGAGCGTGATGATCAACTATAACCCCGAAACCGTGTCGACCGACTACGACATGTGCGACCGCCTCTACTTCGATGAACTGTCGTTGGAGCGCGTGCTCGACGTCATCGACATCGAAAAGCCGCGCGGCGTCATCGTCAGCGTGGGCGGACAGATTCCGAACAACCTCGCCATGAAGCTCTACAGGCAGCATGTGCCCGTGCTCGGCACAAGTCCCGTCGACATCGACCGCGCCGAAAACCGCGACAAATTCTCGGCCATGCTCGACAAACTCGGCATCGACCAGCCGCGTTGGCGTGCCCTGACCTCGTTCGACGACATCAAGGAGTTCGTCAGCGAGGTGGGTTATCCCGTGCTGGTGCGTCCCAGCTACGTGCTCTCGGGTGCTGCCATGAACGTCTGCTACGACGATGAGGAACTGCATCGCTTCCTCGACATGGCCACAGAGGTGTCGAAGGACTACCCCGTCGTGGTGTCGCAGTTCATGCAGGACACCAAGGAGATTGAGTTCGATGCCGTTGCCGACCAGGGCGAAATTGTGGAATACGCCATTTCGGAGCATGTTGAGTATGCCGGTGTGCACTCTGGCGATGCCACGATGATATTCCCTGCCCAGCATATCTACTTCTCTACCGTTCGCCAGATCAAGAAAATCTCGCGCAAGATTGCCAAGGAACTGAACATCTGCGGACCGTTCAACATCCAGTATCTGGCCAAGAACCGCGAGGTAAAGGTCATCGAGTGCAACCTGCGCGCATCGCGTTCGTTCCCGTTTGTGTCGAAGATCCTGAAGCGCAACTTCATCGAGACCGCCACGAAGATCATGCTTGGCGTGCCCTATTCGCGTCCCGACAAGAACGAGTTCGACATCGACCGCATCGGCGTGAAGGCCTCGCAGTTCTCGTTTGCACGTCTGCAGAACGCCGATCCCGTGCTGGGTGTCGACATGTCGTCGACCGGTGAGGTGGGCTGTCTGGGCGATTCGCTTGACGAAGCCTTGCTCAATGCCCTCATCGCCACGGGCTATCGCCTGCCGAAGAAGGGTGTCCTCATCTCTTCAGGTGGTGCCAAAGGAAAGGTCGACATGCTCGAAGCCGCCCAGATGCTTGTGGCTAAGGGGCTGACAGTCTATGCCACCCGTGGCACAGCCCGCTACCTGAACGACAACAACGTGAAGGCTACGGCTGTGGCTTGGCCCGATGAGGAGGTCAGCGAGGAGGCTCCCGTACAGGTAATGGACCTCATTGCCAACCACGAGATTGACCTGATCGTGAACGTGCCGAAGAACCATTCGAAGCGCGAGCTGACCAACGGCTATCGCATCCGCCGTGCCGCCATCGACCACAACATCCCGTTGATGACCAATGTGCGCCTGGCCAAGGCCTTCGTACGTGCCTTCTGCAACATCAGCCTCGAGGAGATTCCCGTGAAGAGTTGGCAGGAGTACAACAGTTAAGCGTGCTTTAGGCACCCTATAAGACAACTTTCGCCCCGCAAAATCATTGGTTTTGCGGGGCGAAAGCTATTTGTTACCTTAATGAAAAATCCTTTTTAGATGTAGAATCCGAAGCCGACACGCAGGCCAACCTTCGAGAAATCGCTGTGGTCCTTGAACGACTGCTGATAGTAAATGGCTGGTTCAATGGTGACGGTGCGGCTCAGGAAGAAGGCATAGCCCACCTCCACGCCAGGCATCACGTCGTTGTAGCCACCAGCACCATGCACATACTTGCAGTTGACACCCAGGAAAATGCCGTTCTGCAGGATGTAGTAGCGGCCACCGGCACCCACTTCCACCTGATCGTCCTTCATCGTCTTGCCCTGATGGTTCCAACCTCCCTGCACATAGAGCAGCAGGTTGTCGGCAGCAAAGATACCGCCCTGAGCCTGAAGGCCTATGTTCAGTTTGTTCTGACCGCTGTAGTTCAGGTCGAGTCCCGTCAGCGAAGTGCCCACATAGAACTTGTCCTGCTCGAACTGTGCACTTGCAGCCAGAGGCAGAAGCGCCACTACCATCACGATAAATAGTTTCTTAATCATACGTTTTTTGGGTTTAATTGTTATTTTTGTTCTTCTAATTTTTTACAAAATTAGCAATTTATTTGCGAGGAAGAGCCATTTATGCTCACAAAAAATCTTAAAAACCTACATAAATTTGATATTTAGCATGTTTATGCTTATCTTTGCACCGATATTTATAGAAAGAGGACTAACTAATCAATGATAATGACGCAGAAAAACTTTGCCGTCAGCGTGCTCATCATGCTGCTGGCTCTTTGCATCGGCACACCCGTCCGGGCTGAGAAGGGTTGGATTGACGTGACTGACAAATATCTGAAGAACCCTGGTTTCGACGGTAACAGCAACGCCTACTGGACATACACCAGCGATGCCCACTCGCAAACCGTGCGTTGCGAGGCCATGGAGTTTTGGAATGGCACATGGGACCTGTATCAGGTCATCAGCAACCTGCCTGCAGGCGAGTATCGCATGACGGTACAGGCCTACTATCGTTGCATGGACAACGACCCTGGCTACCAGAACTATCAGAACGGCACCGAGGACATCACGGGCGTGATGTATGCCGGACAGACCGAGCAGGCTCTTGTGAGCATTTACAGCTACCAATTCGCCGAAAATGCGCCCGATGGTTGCTGGACCTACAACGACTGGTGGGGTGGCGGTGCGAGTGCAACGTTCCCCAACACGATGGAAAGTGGCACTGAAGCCTTCAAACGCGGTGCCTACGTGAACGTGATGGAGTTCAATCACGATGGCGGACAGCTGCAACTGGGACTGCGCAACACGCAGTTCACGCAGAGCAACTGGTGCCTTTTCGACAACTTCAAGTTGGAATACTATGGCGAAATCGTTCCTGCCACTGACATCAAGATCGAACCTACCAATGTCGAGATTATCGTTGGCGAGCACTTCCAGATGAAGGCCACCATCGAACCTGAGGAAGCCACGTATCAGAAGATTCGTTGGACCGTTGGCAACAGCAATATCGTCAGCATCGACGAAGACGGCGTCGTGACAGGTTTGAACGTCGGCACGTCGCGCGTTTATGCTCGCACCACCGACGGTACCAACAAGCTGGCTGGAGCTACGGTTCGCGTGGGGCGCAACGAAGCCACTTTGGAATCGCTCATCATCAACGAAATCATGGCAGCCAACGTCGACGAGTTCGTCAGTCCCGCCTTCAACTTCGACGGCTGGGTTGAGCTCTACAATCCCACCGATTTGAGCGTCCAACTCGACGGCATCTACATGAGCGACGACCCCGCCGACCTGAAGAAGTGGTACACCCCGAAGGCTATGGGCACCATTCCGGCACACGGCTATCACGTCGTATGGTTCGGCAGCAACGACCTGCGCACGCAGAATGCCCAGTTTAATCTCGACGTAGATGGCGGAACACTCTTCATCAGCGGCTCCGATGGCAAGCTCATCACCCAGCAGACCTATCCTGCCGCACTCCAACGCGTCAGCTATGCACGCACCACCGATGGCGGCGACACGTGGGCTCTGACCGACCAACCTACGCCTGGAGCCTCGAATGCCGGCACCACCTATGCCGCGATGCAGCTGGCTGCACCCGTTGTCGACCTGCCTTCACAACTGTTCACAGGCCAGTTGAGCCTCAACGTCACGATTCCTGCAGGCTGCACGCTGCGCTATACCACCGACGGAACGCTGCCTACGCCGACCAATGGCTCGACCAGCCGCACCGGACAGTTCAGCATTTCGCAGTCTACGAACTATCGTTTCCGTCTCTTTGCCGATGGTTATCTGGCCTCGCCCACGACCACTCGCTCCTTCATCTACCGCGACCGCGACTACATGTTGCCCGTGGTAAGTGTCGTCAGCGACCCGCGTTTCCTCTACGACGACTCGCTGGGCATCTACGTACGTGGCACCAACGGCCGCCCAGGCAATGGTCAGTCGTCGAAGTGCAACTGGAACATGAACTGGGACCGCCCCGTTAACTTCTCCTATATCGATGCCAATGGCGACATGGTCATTAACCAAGACGTTGACCTCGAGATGTGTGGTGGTTGGAGTCGCGCTTGGACGCCCCACTCATTCAAGCTGAAGGGTGCCAAGGAGTATGGCGGTTCGAAGAAGCTGGAGTATCCTTTCTTCAAGGCAAAGCCCTACATCAACAACCGCACCTTGCAGATTCGCAACGGCGGCAACGACACGCAGTGCCGCTTCTTCGACCCTGCCGTGCAGACCATCGTGCAGACTTCGGGCATCGACATCGACGGTCAGTCCTATCAGCCTGCCCATGAATTCGTCAACGGCCAGTACATCGGCGTGATGAACGTGCGCGAACCGAACAACAAGCACTACGTCTACGCCAACTATGGATGGGACGACGACGAGATTGACCAGTTCGAGATTTCGCCCGACTCCTTCTACGTTCAGAAATGCGGCACCGACGAGGCCTACAAGCGTCTTGTTGCACTCTCGGCCAATGCTGCTGACGACGACGTTTACGCAGAGATTTGCCAGCTGCTCGACATCGACGAGTACATTAACTACCATGCCGCCGAGTTCTATCTTGGCAGTAACGACTGGACACGCAACAATGTGAAGGCCTTCCGCCACCGCGATGGCGGTCGCTTCCGCTTCGTACTGTTCGACACCGACGGCTCTTTTGCCTATGGCGATAACATGTTCAACTACTACATGGGCATGGAGTACAACTACCACTTCAACGCCCTGCTGCCCAGCGGACAGGTCATTATTGCCGACAACACGCTCGTTCGCCTGTTCCGTCAGCTGCTGCAGAACGAGCAGTTCCGCCGCCGCTTCATCGACACCTATTGCATGATGGGTGGCAGCGTGTTCGAGCAGAGCCGCTGTACCGAGATCATCGATGCGCTGTCTGCCATCGCTGGTCCTGCCATGGCACTCAATGGCGAGTCGCCTTACAACACGGCCAACACGCTGAAGAACCGTTTCAACGGGCGCAACAGCACCATGATTCGCGGTCTGCGCAACTATGCCGCATTCAACCTTGGCAGTACAGCGGCACAGAACGTCAGCCTGCGCAGCGACACCGATGGTGCGCGCATCGAAGTCAATGGCATCGACGTGCCAACAGGCCGTTTCAACGGCAGCCTCTTCCAACCTGCCACCATCAAGGCCATTGCTCCAGCCGGCAGCGTCTTCCAAGGATGGCTCTCGGGCGGTGCCAACATGTCGACAGTCTTTGCCAAGGGAACCAGTTGGAGCTACTACGACAAGGGAAGTCTCGACGGCAAGTCGTGGACTGCCAACGACTACAGTACCACCTCATGGCAAACTGGCACGGCTCCCTTGGGCTATGGCATGACGGGTGTGAACACTGTCGTCAGCTATGGCAGCAATAGCAACAGCAAATACCCCACTTGCTACTTCCGTCGCACGTTCCGACTGCAGAATGCTCCCTCGTCCAACGCCATGTTCGAGCTGAACTATGCCTGCGACGACGGCTTCGTCGTCTATGTAAACGGCACCGAGGCAGCACGCTACAACATGCCTTCTGGCAACATTACGTTCAACACGTACTCGTCTACCTATGCCAGCAGCGAACCCTTCGAGGGCACTATCCAGCTGAAAGGCTCGCTCTTCAACAGCGGCTCGAACGTCATCTGCGTCGAAGTACACAACACATCGGGCACGTCGAGCGACCTCTATTGGGATGCAGAGCTCAGGGGCGAACTGTCCACCGGCTCCGCTTCCTACTATAGCACTGAGGCCGAAATCAGCCTTCCCACGGGTACTGTCAACCTCACCGCCAGCTATCGACCCATGACAGCTGCCGAACGCCAGCAGGCTGGACTCCATGCCGTGTGCATCAACGAGGTGAGTGCTGCCAACAGCATCTACGTCAACGAGTACGGAAAGAAAAACGACTGGGTGGAACTCTACAATACCACCGACGAGGAGCAAGACATCGAGGGCATGTACCTGACCGACAACCTCCAGAAACTGCAGAAGTGGCAGATCACTCGCGGCGAGACCAATGCCGTGACTCGCATCCCCGCCCACGGCCACCTGCTCGTTTGGTGCGACGGTCTGCTGACCACCAATCAGGCTCTGCATGCTCCGTTCAAGCTTTCGGCCGACGGCGGTGCCGTAGCCCTTTCAGCTGCCAACATGAGCTGGACCGACTCGCTTAGCTATGCCGCCCACGACGGCAACCATACCTATGGCCGCTATCCTGATGGTGGCAGCGACATCTACGCCATGACGGTTCCCACCATCGAAAAGACCAATCATCTGAGCAGCTACGACGAACTTTCCGACCAGTCGACGCTCGGCATCAAGCAGCCCACCATCAGCAGTGCCAATGGCATGCGCCTGAGCTATGTCAACGCTTCGCTGCTCGTCAAGAGCGAAGAGGGCAGCTACGCACGCATCCAAATCTTCACCCCGAGCGGACAACTCGTTGAGACCGATGTCGTGAACCTCCACGGCATGCGCGGACAACTCTCCGTGGCTCATCTGCCGGCAGGCCTCTACATCGCCCGAGCCACCGACAGCGAAGGCAACCACGTCAGCTGCAAGTTCGCCATCCGATAGCACGACGGCACGCTACGCGCCCCCTCTGTTGAGACAAACAAAGAATACCAACACAAAACGCATTGCCTTGTTGCTTTCAGGGCAATGCGTTTTCGTTTACGGAACATCGCTTCATTACCTATAGATCATTGCTTTAGAGGCTGCATCTCACTGCTTTGTCGCCTACAAACCAATGCTTTTACAGTCCTAAAGCATAGCTCTATACCCCTATAAAGCATAGTTCCTTATCGTATAAAGCTATGGGTCTTGTGGTATAAAGCTATCCTTTGTACGCTCGGCAGTGATAAATGTTTCCTTTTCTGTCAGCTAGCGTAGGGGCAGACCCCCGTGTCTGCCCGCCAAATCCTTCCGTGTCTGCCCGCCTCCTCTGTCTATTCATCGCTAAGGAGTCAAGGAGTCATGGAGATGATGAGGCTTTTTTGCGGTAATTGCCTTTAGTTTGCAGATGGACAACCCATAAACTCCACAAGAGACTTTCACCTCGTTTTGTCATAAACAGTCTAAGTCATTTATCGTCCAATTCTCCGAAACAATCCATATTTTAAGGAACATATTCCCCAATAACGACTGAATCTGACTTAAATACTATTTTGTCCTCTTGTGGCTCTATAATTTTAATTTTAAAAAAATAGGTATCAATAATCGGCTTAGACACTTTATCTAATCTCCAATTGTCCGAATCGGAGTCATATCGAAATACCAAATAGAAAAATCTGATAATGCCAGAACCCCATGTTCCACATACCAAATAGAATCTATTGTTTTTGATTCTAAATTCTTCCTTCTTAACCCAATCGATTCCACCAAACCTCTGGTCTATTTCCTCCTTCGAGTTGAAAACATATTCCCCTAATTGATCAGTTCCTACCCAATATAGTTTCTCCTCACCGAATGAATAAATAACATTAGAAATAGGATCCCGAGGTTTTTCCTCAACTGGTGTACGACTAACTCCGCAACAGATGAGCAAACTACATACAAAAATAATGGCAACTAATGTTTTCTTACCCATAACAATACATCTCTATCTTTATAGTATATGTAATTAAGAAATTGATATTATTACACGATAACAACTTCAACAACCATTTATTTGTCCTTTTACCCTTTCTTTCATACCATCAGGGAACAGCTCAAATGTTAATATCTCATATATACGTATATAGCCAATTAGTTCATCTCTTTTATCGTTATAAAGCGCTAACCAATTGCTACTATTAATAGGAGAGAAAAAGAAAAGAGTATTTTCCTTCATTGCGCTAACTACTGCAGACTCAGAAGAAGGATTTGCATAAATTATTTTGTTATCTCCTTTTGCAATACATGGTCGCATTAACAATGATGGGCCATCAATATTTTTGCCATTTGTCAGCCAAATTGCATTTATATCGTGTTCGTCATCTCGATTTACTTCAAAATAGACATGGTTATTATCTGCAAACGATAAGATAACAAGTTTACACATTTCACTTCCGTCATCAACAACAGAAGCATTTGCAATAACTTCAGATAGTTTGTCTTCACTCAAGCCTTGTGTTAATGCTTTTCTATTGGAAACATCATGGTCAATAAATCCAATACTTATAGATGTAGCCTCAGGATTCTTGAATAATGTTTGATAAAAGGATCTAACACTCTGGATGTAGTTTTCGTCGTTGTCAACATCTGTACATGCGCTATACGAAAATACAAATAATAATCCTATAAAAATATTTTTCATTATTCATATTTTAATAACCATATTGTTTTAATAGATGACCTTTCAAGATAAACCCTATGCGAAGCAGAGTTCCTGGAAGAACTCGGGGCGATGGAAGTCGGGCTGCGGGGTGCTGATGGGATAGAACGACAGGAAGTGGGGCACGCTGAGGGCATCACCACACTTATAGATATTGCCACGCATGTGGCAGCCGTCGAATGTTGCGACATTGCTTTGGAACAGAGCTACGGCGGGAATGATAAGAGCCATGTGCCAGCTGTGGTCGCCATTGTCGAGGGCTATCAGCGTACCGCCACCCTTTGCCTCGGGCGCCAACGACGACCAACGGTCGACCTGCTGCATGAGTTCCTTCGTGGCAGGCTGGCGGTTGTTGCGACCTTCGCCTGCCGCCAACAGGAGCGTTCCACCGCAGTTACACTCGAAGTTATAGTATGGTCCGCCCTCAACAGGCTGCAGGAAGAGTTCGCAACAGGAGTCTTCCCACACGTGGCCGCCGTCGGCAGGTGCTGCTGCACGGATGCATCGTTCACTGACACGATAGTGAACGAGCAGGCGGTCGCCGGCATGTGCCAGCGCCACCTGCATCTTCGGACAATAAGGATAGCCCTCAGGCCAGTCGACGCAAGCCACCTCATGGTAAGCCACGCCAAGCGTTAGGAACAGTTGCGGCACGTCTTTCGCCCGCAGGTCGTGTGGGGCCGTTATCTTAGGTATTTGCATAGGCTGAGGCTGAAGCGGAGAAAGAATTTTCAATTATCAATTTTCAATTTTCAATTTGAACGAAGTTCACTGATGAACTCCTTCATCATGGGCTCATGGGCACACACTTCCTGATAGAGACGGAACTGGTTGCGCGAGCGGTCGAGGTTGTGCTCGGGATAGTTGCACTTCCAGTAGTGGTCGCCTGAGAGGTAGTCCCACATGAAGCGTACGGCCTGCATGAAGGGGAAGAGCTCAACGGCATAGGGCAGCAATTCAACCTCAAGCGGAGTGAGGAACTCACCTGCCGACTCCACATAGCCACGCGTAAAGGCTTTGAAGATGTCCTCACGGAAGCGCACGTTGTCCATATTGGGATCGTCCTCGGCAGTGGCATTGGCAGCCGAACGCAGGAAGTCGCCGTAGTCGCTGAAGAACAACGACGGCATGACGGTGTCGAGGTCGATGACGAGCAGGAACTTGCCCGTGGCCTTGTCAAACATCATGTTATTAACCTTCGTATCGCAATGGCAGATGCGGCGCGGCAGCTTGCCTTCACGGAAGAGACGCTCGCCCTGGCACATACGTTCGGCATCATGCTCCATCTGGTCGAGGATGTCGCGAACACCAGCCACACGGCCAACGGGATCCTGTGCCACGACGTCGCGCAACTGCTGCATGCGGAACTCCATGTTGTGGAAGTTGGGAATGGTATCACCCAGCGGTTCAGGCACGTCGACAAGCATCTTCTCGAAGTCGCCGAAGGCCACGCCAGCCAGATAGCTGTACTCGGGGTCGACGGTCTCGAAGGTCTCGGCACCAGGGATGAACACCATCATGCGCCAATAGCGGTCCTCGGGGTCGCGATAGTAGCTCTTTCCATCGGCAGTCTTGACGAAGCGGAGCACCTTGCGGTCAATATCTTCCTCACCACGAGCCTCCAGCTTCTGGCGGATGTGGGTTGTCACCACGTCGATGTTATGCTGCAAGAGGTCGACATCGGTAAAAATAGCGTTGTTGATGCGCTGCAGCACGTAGTCGGGTGCCGTGCCAAGGGTTTCCACGCGATAGGTATCGTTGATGAGTCCGTTGCCCAATGGGCGCACGTCAGCCACCTCGCCTTCCAGCAGGAAGTGAGACAGGATGGTGTTGAAATCTAAGGTCTTCATATTAAATATAGGTTTTTAATTTTCAATTCTCCATTTTCAATTATCAATTTGAACGCCATTCGCGGCTTTCATGATCTGTTGGTTGATCTGTGTGGCAAAGGTCACGGGGTGTTCAATGAGCTGGAACTCGTTGGCCACCTCGCCTGTGGACACTGTCACGGTGCCATAGCTGAGCATACGGCCAATGATGCTCTGCGAAATGCTCACGCCCTCGCAGCGACGTAGCACCAGGTCGGTGGACTCGCGACGCACCAAGCCACGTTTCAGGATCAGTCGGCGGTTGGTCAGTATGTATTTGCGCCCGCCATAGAGGTTCAGCGCCCAGATACCTGCCACGACAAGCAGCAACACCGACATGCATATCTGCATGATTAGCGTCACGTCGCTGGTGGGAATGGCAAACAAACCGATGGCAATGAGCAGCAGCACAAACGGTTTCCAATAGATCATCCAATGTTGGCGAGCCTCGTAAATGATTTGTTCGCCTTCCATAAGGTTCTTTTCGATGTAGCTCATAAGGGAATTTTCAGATTTACGATTATATATTATTATGATTATCGGTCGATTTCTCAGCACAAAGTTACGAATAAGTGAGCGAAAAACCAAATTTATTTGAGTTTTTCCGAACGAAAGTAATTTCGCCCTGGCCAAAGTTACGAAATCTTTTTATAAAACAACAAAAAAAGCTAATAATCTTTTGTTTTGCGGTCTTCTTTTCGTAACTTTGTGCAGAGAAATCGAACTAAAAACTTAAGTGATATGAAAAGAATCCTCATCACCGTTTGCATGACCTTCATGCTATCATGTGGAGCCGCGCTGGCCCAAGTGGCTAACTACGACGTAGTACCCCTGCCCAAGAGCATCAACCAAACCAACGCACCAGGCTTTGTGCTTGGCGAACAGGTGGCCGTTCTCTATGCCGAAGGCAATGCCGAGATGGAGCGCAATGCCCACTTCCTGAGCGACTACGTTCGTGAAATGACGCAACTACAGCTGGCTTGCCAGGCCGTACCCGCTAAGACGAAGATGGCAAAGGCTGGAAGGGGCAACATCGTGCTGACTCTTGACCCGAAAATGGCAGGTGGCGACGAAGCCTACGCCATCAGCGTGGGTGCAAAAGGGGTTACTATCAGTGGTCGTACCGCAGAAGGCGTGTTCCGAGGCATACAGACGCTGCGCAAGTCGCTGCCTGTGGTAAAGGAAAAACCGCTGGCCATCAGCCTGCCTGCCGTCGCCATTCAGGACGAGCCCCGCTTCGTCTACCGCGGCATGCACCTAGATTGCTCGCGCCACTTCTACAGCGTTGAGTTCGTGAAAGAATACATCGACCTGATTGCCCTACATGGCATGAACCGCTTCCACTGGCACATTACCGACGACCAAGGCTGGCGTTTCGAGGTGAAGAAGTATCCGCGATTGACCCAAGTGGGCGGATGGCGCTCGGGAACAATCGTGGGTCGTAACTCCATCGTTGACGACGGCCAACGCTACGGAGGCTTCTACACACAGGAGGAGTGTCGCGAGATCGTGAAATATGCCGCCGACCGCTTCATCACCATCGTACCCGAAATCGACATGCCCGGACATATGGTGGCCGCATTGGCAGCTTATCCTGAACTGGGATGTACGGGTGGCCCTTACGAGGTGGAGCATCACTGGGGTGTTTTTGCCGACGTGCTGTGCCCAGGCAAGGAGAAGACCTTCCAGTTTGTGGAAGATGTGCTGAGCGAAGTCATTGACGTATTCCCCTCGACGTATATCCACATTGGTGGTGACGAAAGCCCGCGCGACCGTTGGAAGGAGTGTCCGCTTTGTCAACAGCGCATCCATCAAGAGGGAATCAAGGCCGAAGGCAAGCAAAGCGCAGAGGATCGCCTGCAGGGTTACTTCACGAAACGCGTTGAGAAGTTCCTCCACGCAAAGGGAAAGCGCCTCATTGGCTGGGACGAACTGCTGGGTTGCGACATCGATACCACTGCCACCATCATGTCGTGGACGGGTGCTGAACCTGGCGCACGTGGTGCCAAGCTGGGCCACGACGTCATCATGACGCCCAACTCACCGATGTACTTCGACCACTATCAGACCGATAAGACCTGGAACGAGCCGCTGGCCATCGGTGGTCACGCACCTGTACAGAAGGTCTATGCCTTTGAACCCGTGGCCGAAGACCTCACGCCAGCACAAGCCCGCCACATTCTGGGCGTGCAGGCCAACGTCTGGTGCGAATACATCTCTACTCCGAAATGGGTCGAATACATGGTGCTGCCGCGTATGGCTGCCCTTGCCGAAGTGCAGTGGCTCAATCCGGAGCAAAAAGACTACGATGCCTTTCTGGTGCGCCTTGCCCGACTGAAGGAAATCTACGACCTGCACCACTGGACGGTAGCACAGCACGTGTTTAAGTAACCCCCTACACTACCTGTCAGTTATGGAATTCTTCATCAACATCCTTATCGCCGCTCTCCTTGGCGGAGCCATCGGTCTGGAACGTGAGTATAGGGCCAAGGAGGCTGGCTTTCGCACTCACTTCCTCGTGGCTTTGGGTGCAGCACTCTTCATGATTCTGTCGGCACACGGCTTCGATGGCGTTCTTGTGACCGACAACCATCGCCTCGACGTGTCGCGTATTGCAGCACAGGTGGTGTCGGGTATCGGTTTCATCGGTGCAGGTACCATCATCTTCCAACGCCATGCCGTACGAGGACTGACCACGGCAGCCGGCCTCTGGGTGACCGCTGCCATCGGCATGGCGGCAGGAGCAGGACTGCTGCTTCTGGCATCGTCGACCACGCTGCTGGTGTTGCTCTGCCTTGAAGCTCAAAATCTGCTGCTGCGTCGCTTTGGCCACCGTCATCTCGACGTGACCTTTGCTGCCGATAACCATGAGGATATCACGCAAGTAATCAACCACTTGCGTGGTCTAAATGGCATCATTGTCGACAGTTTTGCTACGGAACCCAAGTCGGCCACACAACCTCGCAACATCGTGAAGATGCAGCTTCGACTCGAACGACGTCAGTATCGTAACCGCATTCTCGACTTCATCGGCGAAATGCAAGGCGTCGATATGCTGAGCGTTGAGTAGAACGCGAGACTTAGAAACTACATTATACAACTTAGGGACGCGGTGTGCCGCGTCCCTAAGTTGTTATATTCATACTGGGAACTATTAAATCAGAAGAAATAAGCGGCACCAATCTGCCAAGAATTGTACTTCCCGTTGATGCCGTCTTCAGCGGCCTGCATGGCCTGTTTGAATGTGACGTCGCCCGTACGGCCAAGTGCAACGTTGTAGTTTGCAGTGATTTGAACGGGGCCAAGGGTCAATCCAATACCGCCATTGACGCTGAAGCTCGACTCCTTGACACGCCAAACCAGTTCGCTTTCGTCGCCACGACCGTCGAGGCTCTGCTCCTGCTTGCCCACATTGAACGCCATCTGCGGTCCGGCATACATGAAGACGTCGAACGACGAGCCGAGCGGCAGCGAGTAGCGCAGGTTCAGGGGCACCGCCATGAGGTGCGTCTTCAGGCGGTCGGTCTGACGAGAGGTCGCGCTGCCAACTTCAGTTGATGTGAAGAGGTCGATCTCGGTCTCGCGCTGGTTATAGAGCGCCGATATATCGAAGCCCAGACCAGGCAAGGGCAGCCCAACGTAGAGTGTAGGTCCGGCAAACCAACCTAGTCGGTTGCTGGCATTGAACACGTCCTCCTTGAACTTCATGTCGAGCAGTTCGACACCACCCTTCAGTCCAAACTTCACCTGTGCCTCTGTTGCCTGTACGCCGAGCATGCAGGCAAATGCTATGATGACGGCTATTCTTTTCATTCTCTTAGTGTCTTTCACGTCTTACCGAAACGCGTGCAGCCGATGACGACGGACGTGTCGACGATTCCTTTGAACGCTTCTGCTTCACACTGCTTCCCGATGAACGTGCCGAACGGGAAGCCTTCTGCTTCTTGGGCTTCAGCTCCTTCTGGGCATTAGCCACACTGTCGAGCGAGTCTTTCAATTGCTGATCGCCCCACACATGCTTCTCAAACTCCTCCAACTCGGCCTCGATGCGCTTTTGTGCGGCACTCATCTTAGCGGTATCATTACCACAGATCTGAGCGAGGGTGCGACCAAGCATGTTAGTAGTCTTATAAATCTTACCGCGATACATGTTGAGCGTGAAATAGTCGTCGACACTCATCGTGGCGGCATTGTTCTTGTCGCTCGTCATGATGGTCTGCTTGGCAAGGAACGGTGCCAAGTCGTCGTACTTCACCCAGAACAGCGGATACTTCGTGGCCAGTTCGCCATCGCCGGCAGCATCGCTGTAGAACTCGTCCTCACGATACATGATGGGACACAGTGCCAACACCTTCGTGTGAAAGGTGGAAGTGGCCTGATCGTAGTAGGCACTCTCCTTGAGATAATAGCCACGTACCTCACGCGAAGGGATGTCGGCATCCTCCAGACGGATGCCACGCTGATTGCGCTCGTAATAGATGCCGTAGTTGTCGAGGAACTCCAAGGGTTTCACCCGTGAGGAGTCGTTGAATACCTCGTTGCCATCGAGATTGTACTTATAAGCTGCGATACCCCCATTCTTGGCTCCACGCATCATGAGTTTGAACATGTAGGTGAAGAGGTTCATCTGGCTGCCCATCGGCTCAACAGGATAGTAGAGACCGGCGTTAGCATCCTGCGTGAGGTCCAGCTCACGATAGATGTCGCGACGCCAGACCACATCCTCCGACATCGTGGCCTGCGTGGGGAACGAAATCTGCGCACGAGTAGTCATCGTGTTGGCATTCGATTTCTGCGCCTGCTGCTGTCGCTGCTGCGCCTGCTGGTTGCGTCGCTGTTGCGGTTGTGCAACGACGGCCTGAGTCAGCACGGCGGCAAATAGTATGAATAGTACTCTTTTCATTGTTCCTATAATATATATGTTGTTTCCAATTATAATCAGTCGTACGTCATCTGACAATCACCTCCATGGCTCCGGGCAGTGTTCGCGTGATGCCATCGGGTCCGATAGCCTTCACGCCACGGATGTAGAAGCGGCGGCTGCGTGACAGCTGACGGAATGAATTCTTCTGTCGGGCAGAGAACTGTGCGCCATCAGATGCCAGAGGCACGGCGTTACCCATATTGTCGAAGAATACGATTTCGAAGCTCAGCACCTTGAAGGGGATGTCAAGCAAGCCGTCGTCGATAGCTGCGTGGAGCGTAGAGAGTTCCATGAGGGCTGCCTTACCCAACGGGCCTCCTTTGAATCGGTCGGTTCCTACTGTGACATAAGGTGTTGGATCGGGCAACTTGCGAACCTTGAACGTCACCTGTGCCATCTGGCGCGTCTTGCCCTTGTCGTTAGCTGAAACCGTAAACGTGACATCCTTGCCCACGGCCGTCGGAGTCGCTACATAATGGCCTGCACCTTTGGACACCAGGGAGCCACCGCTCATGCTGACCGAAACGGCATTAGCAGGCACACCTGGCACACTAACGCTCATCGGGTTCTGGAATCCGGCATAGAGCACGTTCATCAAGTCAGCAGCAACTGTGGCACCCGTCGGAGCGGGAATGACCGAATACTTTTGTAAGAAGTCGCGGCGCATGGTCTCACCTGCGGCATTGCGAGTGATGAGATAGCCGCTGAACGAGTGCTCGCCCACACTACCTGCCGTGAAGGAATACTTGCCATTGGCATTGATGCGGTTACCATTAACGTAGATTTCGGGTTGCATCGTGGTATCCACTGCAGCCATTACGATATCGGCATTGAACAGCTCACCGGGGTAGAGCGTTGTCTTTTCTGGAATGACGAAGGCATCGAGTCGGTTGACACGGATGTCCTTCACGTCAATATTCGACACAAGCGTGTGCAACACTTCACCTTCGGCATAGCGAACGTCGCTCTGCAGCTTCGACAAAAGCGTCACCGAGGCAGCCACAGGCATATCCTCGAACATATACTCCTGCCAATTCTTTCCCAATGCACGAGCCGACTTGGGAACTTCGGTCGTGAGGTTGGAGGCGATGACTGCTTGCTGCTTCTTGTCGGGCACCATCTTCAAGATACGCTCACGATAAGAGTTGATCATATCGAACAGCTGCCGTCCTTTGCCTGTGCCAGGAGCCAGCATTACCTGGCTTGCAGCTTCGAGGTCGTCCTTTGCCTTGATATTGTCCAAGTCGGCATCCTTTCCATCAGCCTCAAATACGATCTGCTTCTTCAACTCCTGAGCGAAGTTAAAAAGCGAGTCGCTCATCTTCTTGACCGCCTGTGCCTTGTCGAACCACTGACGAACCTTCTCAGGATTCTGCTTCATCTGGGCATCAAAGTCGCCATAGATGGCGGCATTCTCCTTTGCAGAGTTTCCTGTCGTACGGTTCAGGCTCTCCTCGACCACGGTGAAGCCATTGAGCACCTCATTCGAGACGTTCAGTGCCAACATGGCCATCAACACCACATACATGAGGTTGATCATCTTTTGGCGAGGCGATATGTAATTTCTTCTTATAGCCATTAAAGAATTTACGATTTACGGATTTACGATTTACGATTGTGCAACTACGGATAGTTTTAAGTTCCTAGTTACAGGTTCTGAGTTCCTAGTTTCAACAGCCAAAGCTAATCATAATCTATTCACTCATCACTATTCACTCATCACTATTCACTCATCACTATTCACTCATCACTATGACTACTGTTCACCGCTGACGGGCGGCATGGCTCCTTTCGGCATGTTCACCGTCATAGCTTCAATCATACGGGTATAGATCTTGTTGAGTTCAGCTATCTGCTGTGCCATCTTACGGCTCTGCTCATTGATCTCGTCGATGGTACCAATCTGCTGGCTGGCACCCTTCAATTGCATCTCATAGACCTTGCAGATACCTGTCAGCGTGCGGTTGAGATTCTCCATCTCCTCCGAATCGCGCGTCAGGCGCTCGCTTTGCTCGCTGACCTTGCCCAACATCTCAGTGAGTTTAGTGAGTTGCTCGACGTAGTTGCCTTGTGCCTCGGCCATATCGGGCGTCTTTTCCTGCTGCTGGGCAACCCAGTTGCCACCGGCTCCGGCCACGATGGTTCCACCTGCGGCACCTGTACCGGCACCTTCGCCTTCGGCAAAGGCAATATGCTCACCTGATGCAGCAATTCCTTCGCCACTGCCAGCGCCGCCACCACCAATAATGATGGTACCACCGCCACCGCCAACGACTCCACCGCCACCGATGATGCCACCGCCACCGACGACACCGCCACCACCATAGGCAGCAGCTGTGCCCATACCGGCTGCGTCCTCTATCTGTTCGGTGCCGGCTTCACCTTCCGTGAAACCGCCTTCGCCATTGACGACGACACCAGTCTGCATACCCACATGCGTAGGCAGCTCACGGCCGTCGGCAGTCTTATCGAACGGGCGGTCGAAACCAGAGATAAAGAACACGAGAACCTCCGTTCCCATGCCGAGGAACAGCCAGAAGTTGGCGCCCGGCAAGTGGGTCAGTTTGAACAGAGCACCCAGAATCACAATGGAGGCACCCCAGCTGTAGGCATAGTTCATGAACGTCTGTCCAGGAACGCTGTCGAGCCACTTCTGCAAGCGGTAGATGACGTTATATTTACTATACTGTGTCATGTTATATTTACGATTTACGGATTTGCGATTTACGATATTTTACCTCTTCTTGCCTTTTAATTTCGTCGAAGTCTTCGACTTTTGGCTGGTGCTGTTGGCCAGCGAGCGCACACAACGGAATCCGATGTAGGAACGCGGCTGGTTCTGATACTCCCATGTGCGCCAAGCCGAACGGATGTAGCTCTCGGGATCCTTCCACGAACCGCCGCGCACGCTCTTCTTCTTCAGTTTGTAGGGGTCTTCCTTTGCTGCCTTGTAGTCGAGTTGCGGGTTCAGGTCGTTCATGGCATCGACGCCAGCCTCTGTATAGATGGTCGAGGTCCATTCGGCAACGTTGCCAGCCATGTCGTACAAACCATTGGAGTTGGCACCGTAGATGCCTGTCTTCGAAGTGATGAGGTTACCATCCTTCGTGTAGTTACCACGGTCGGGCTTGAAGTTGGCATAAAAGCAGCCGTCGCCGTTCTTCACGTTTTCGTTCTCCCAGGGGAACTCAGTCTGGTCCTTTCCACGTGCGGCGAACTCCCATTCGGCCTCAGTCGGCAGACGATAGCGCTGCACATAGCGAGCCTCTGCGCCAAGTCCCTTCAGCAGGTATTCGGTACGCCAGGCGCAGAAAGCATTGGCCTGCTCCCACGTAACGCCCACCACGGGATAGTCGTTGTAGGCAGGATTGGAGAAATAGTTGCGCAAATAGACCTCGTTGTCGGAGTTCTGGAAGTCGTTCACCCAACAGGTTGTGTCGGGATAGATATTGACAATGTAGGTATTCAGGAAGTCCCATGGTCCCGAAAGAGGGCGGTTGATGGTCTGGCGAACGATGCGTCCTTCGTCGTCGATGTAGGCAGTATCTTTCGAAATCATCACCACTTCGTTGGGATTCACGTTCACGTCGGTGTTCAGATTACGCTCCTCGGCATTCAGTCGGTTGCGACGCAAGGCTGCCGTGGTATAGTCATAAACCTCGTAGCGATAGTTCATCTGCGAATAGTCGAGCAGTTTCTCGCCCGTGACGGGATTCGTCACGTAAAGGCTCTCAATGGCACGCAGCTCGTCCTCGTTGGGTTTACGGGGCAGAGGCTTCTTCCAGTTCAGGTGCGGAGTGACCTCCTCGCCTTTCTCCTCAGTAATCATGTAGGTCTCGTCGCCACCATAGTTCGGGTCGGCCAGACGCGTACGAAGAATAGAGTCGCGCACCCAGAACACAAACTGCTTATACTGCGAATTGGTCACCTCGGTCTCGTCCATCCAGAAACCGTCCACAGACACGTCCCTCACAGGAGTCTGCTTGCCCCAAAGCGTGTCTTGCTGCTCAATACCCATGCGCAGCCAGCCGCGACCAATCTTCGTCATGCCATAGGGCGATGGTTCGCTGAATGTCTTTCCGCTCACGCCAACCACTTCGCCACCTTTGCCCGACGAGGATGCAGACTTGGAACTCATGCAGCTCACCACGGCCAAAGTAACAAAGCAGCAAAGCAGCAAAGTAACGACTGTCGTTGCCTTGCCTTGTCCATTCGCCTTCATTTGTCTATTCATTGCTTTCATTTTCATTATGATCGTTTTTATCTTTTCCTATATCACATGATTCGTACGCCTTGATGGCGATTGCGCCCCTTCTTCACTAGGTTTACATCTACCTGATAGCCCAGAAACAACTCGTGCGAGCCATTGATCGGGCTGATGGCTGACGTGTAGAATTCATAGCTGTAACCAGCCACAATGCCGTGGAAACGGCCGCCCACAAGTACCGTCACCGAAACGGTGGGACTGTAGGTGAGGCCCAGATACATCAGCTTCTGTTCGTTCTGATAAGTCAGTCGGCCCGTCACATCGGCTCGCCAACCGACCAAGTCGGTGCGCGCCAGGAACGTCGGCTGTATTGATAAGAACGGATTTCTCAGCCGAATATTGTATCCACCTGTCAAATAATATGTCCTATCTACCTTCAATTCATTGCGTTCGCCCAGTTTTATGAGCGGCGAAGTCAGGTGAGTGGCACTTGCTCCGACGTACAACGGACCACGCAAGTAGTAGAGTCCTGCAGCCAGGTCAATCGCATTTCCATCGACCTGCGAGGTGGGTAGCGCATGGTCGTCGCCAACGTCGAAATCGAGTTTCGATCCGTCAAGGCTCTCACTGAGCAAACCTGCCTGCACGCCGATGCCCAGTTGTCCGCCAAAGAGTTTCATCTTCACGGCGTATTGCCCTTGCAGACGTTGGTGCGAGAAAGCACCAATCTTGTCGTTCATCAGCACGATGCCTGCACCGTGATAGGTCTTCATCCCATAAAAGGGCATGTCGGCAGAGATAAATGCCGTCTGTGGATTGTGATGAAAGCCTGCCATCTCTATGGCATAGGCTGCTGCCACGTTGATAACGGCCCGTTTGCCTACGGCACCCGGGTTAAACGATGGCTCCAAGTCGAAGTAATGACTAAATGTGGGATCGTACTGCGCACGAACCCCTATGCTGGCCATCGCCAACATCAAAAATATCACACATTTGCGTTTAAACACGTAATGATAACGTAGGCTCGGCAGTTTTATTGCATTAGGTTCACGAAAAAAAATGAAGATTCGACGCACAAAAGGACAGCTTTAGCCTTTCCAAACCACAACAAAACGTAACAAAAACCACCCATTTTGCTTACAAAAGTTAACTTTTTGTCGATTTTTCTTTTCGTTTTTAATATTTCTTCGTACTTTTGCAGCCAATGTGTTGGAACCTCGAAGGTCCCTAAACCGTACAAAGAAACAAAAAACGACTAAATAATAAAGAAAGGTAACAACATGAGAAAGGGATTTCTATTGGCCATTCTTCTTGCCTGCCTATCGCTTGCAGGATTTGCACAGGATGACAACAACCAGAAACTATCCGTTACGACACAGATGTTCCTTGACGAACTGAAGGGCAACATCAGCTTCGACGAACCCGACCTGCCAAGTCGCCGACAGGCTCCTGGCAAGAATGGACAGACAAACGGCAAGCCTCGCGGCAAGAACCACGGGCGCATCATTGCCGCACCTGACACCGTCAACGGAAAAGTTTACATCTCGGCGTTCATCCGTCTGGACGATAACACCTCGGTAAACGACCTCGAAGCACTGGGTGTCGAGGTGCAGTGCAAGTTCCAGAACGGACTCGTCACGGCCAATATCCCTGTCGACAAGATCAACGACGTGGCTGAAATCAGCCGTGTAAAGCGCATCAGCGTGGCCAGACGAATGTCGCCACTCACCAACAAGGTGCGCGAAGCCTCGAATGTCGACGACGCACTCACGCTCTCGACCGATGCCATCCGAGCCGGACTCTCCAACAAGTACGACGGAACAGGCGTGGTTCTTGGTGTCGTTGATACGGGTATTGACTTCCAACACATTGCTTTCAAGGACAAAAACGGCAACTCTCGCATTAAGAGAGCATACGTTTACAATGGGCGTAGTGTCAACGAATATACGTCGATTTCGAGCGGTAGTCCCACCACTGACGACTCTTCCGAGGATCATGGAACCCACACCAGCTCGACAGCAGGTGGCTCGTCGGTCATCGTCAATGGCTCAAACGTGACCGTAACCGACGACCACGCCAACGCTACTTATGGCGGCATGGCACCTGGAGCCGACCTTTACCTGGCTGGTATCAATGGACTGAACGAGACCTATCTGGCCAATGCTTTCCAAAAAATCTGCAACTACGCCGACAGCCAGAATAAACCTGTGGTCGTCAGCAACAGCTGGGGCGCCTCCATAGGCCCACGCGACGGCACTGGCGACTTTGCCGACATCTGCGCACTGTACTTCAGCGACAGCCATCCAAACCACATTTGTCTTTTCGCCGCCTCCAACGATGCTGGCACCGACGGTTTCCACGTTTCAGGAACTGCCAGTAGCAGCAAACCCGTGAGCGCATTGGTTCGCTATAACACTGACTACGTGTCCTACTACTATGGCATTGTGGCCGATGCATGGGCTCGCTCGTCTAGCGTAAGCAGCCTTGGCTGCAAGGTAAACGTGGTGAACAGCAACGGCGACGTGCAGGCAACGGTCAGTGTGACACCTTCCTCCGATGGGACTTCGGTGTCGCTGGGCAGTACCTACGTGAGTAGCGGTTCGCTTGTGGCTTACAAAAACTACCTGAGCAGCAACAAAACCGAAGTTTTGCTTTATGCCAGCAGCCTCCGAATGAAGAGTGGCTACTACCTGCGCGTTGACATTTATCCTACGAGTGGTAGTTCCGACGTAGACATCTGGGCTGGTACCTACACCTACTTTACTAACGGCTCCGACGATATGTGCGTGAGCGACGAGGCCACCATCCCCGATGTCATCTCCATCGGTGCCTATGTGACCAAAAACAGCGTGACCGACTTCAACGGAACGGCACACAGCCTGAAGGGCTATTATCCTACTGTAGGCGATATCGCCTATTTCTCCAGCTATGCTACGGCCGACCAGAGCCCGACAGGACTGGCCTACCCATGGATCTGTGCACCTGGTGCCACTACCGTTGCCGCTGTCAACCACTACGATACGTCAGGCGATTTAAGCTATATCAACGGCAATTCGGCTGAATACGGCATGTATCGCGTTAACGCCAATACCACCAATCCCTATGGCACGATGGAAGGCACCTCGATGGCGACGCCTGCGGCTGCCGGCATCGTGGCACTGTGGCTGCAGGCTGCCGTGGAAGCTGGCAAGCAGCTCAGCACTTCCGACGTGAAACAGATCATGATGGAAACGGCCATCAACGATGAATATACCACGGGCAACCATGCCTCGCACTTCGGCCATGGAAAGTTGGATGCCCTGGCTGGTATTCAATATATCCTGGGGGTATCGGGCAGTCCGACTATTAAGGTATCTCCCGCCGAGGTTTCCCTGACCGGCTATGCCAATGAGACCTACACCGAGACCATCACCGTGACGGGTTTGAACCTCGAGGCCGACATCACCGCAAGCATCAGCGGCGACCGGTCGTTCAGCATCGACAAGAATCGCATCACGAAGTCGGCCGCTGCCGATGGTGTTGCCCTCGCCGTCACGTGGAAGCCTACTGCCATTGGCCAAACCTCTGCCGTGCTCACGCTAAAGAGCGAGGGAGCAGACGATGTTGTTGTAAACATCTCGGCCAAGGCTGTCAAACCGGAACTTATCGTCGATCCAGAAGCCATCAGCCTCAGCTGCGAGGCTGGTCTCACCGCTAGCGGAGAATTTGGAGTACTGGGAGCAGAGCTGAAAGGCGACGTCACTGCAACGCTCGACGATACCGCCGGCGTATTCGCCCTGAGCACCACGACTATCACCAAGGCTCAGGCCGAAGATGGCTACAACATCGGCGTCACGTTTGCACCTTCCGCCGTGGGCACCTACACAGCTACGGTCACTCTCGCGGCTGAAGATGTTGAGCCAGTCTATGTCACCGTCGAGGCAACGGCTACCCAACCCGTGCCCGTACTTTCTGTCAGCGAGCAGGCTCTCAGTTTCTCTACCGACCTTACATCGACTGCCGCCAAGACGTTCACACTCACAGGACGTGCGCTGACAGGCGATGTCAACGTGGAGCTGGCCGATGCCCATCAGGTGTTCACCGTCAATCCTACCACCATCGCGGCTGCTGACATCACCGCCGAGGGGGTTGAAGTCACTGTATCGTTCCAATCGCCTGTCGAAGGCACGTTCCAAGGCTCGCTCACCATCAGGAGTGAGGGCGTCGAAGCTATCACCATCGCACTGCAAGGTACTGCCTCTGATGGCGGAACAGCCAGCGATCCCTTCCTGAACATCGCCAAGTATGCCACTATTGACGAGGCTGGTTGGAACACAACTTATGTGAATACGCTCTATAAGTACACAACCTACGAGAACAGCGAGGTGGCTTGGCTCACGATGCCTGTCTATGGCGCATGGGTGGGATGCTACTACAACGATCATCCGCAGAAGTGGATCAGCACCGATGTCACAAACACCAGCAACAAGTATTACGGTACCTCATGGAACGGTAGCGACGAGCTGTTGGGAAGTTCACCCTATTTCACAGGAGCGAGCGGTGCTGGAGCACCAAGGGTGATGGGTTACAACTCACGTAACAACGCCACAAAGGAGACGGTATCGTTCTATGTCACGAACACGACTGCCGTTAAATTGATGGGACTCGGCCAAAGCCGCACCACGTCGCAATATCCTACCTCGCTCAACGTCTATGAGTGCACTAAGAAGGCTGACGGAACGCTCGAGGTAAGCTCAACAGCCGTGAAAGGTTCCACCAACTCGGCCACTTCCGGCACGTTCATACTCTCGGCTGATGACCTCGATGCTCAGAAAAT
The DNA here is from genome assembly GCA_902774815.1 of uncultured Prevotellaceae bacterium. Classification (GTDB taxonomy): domain Bacteria; phylum Bacteroidota; class Bacteroidia; order Bacteroidales; family Bacteroidaceae; genus Prevotella. The sequence continues at coordinate 62,877 of CACYJV010000014.1, forward strand.
CTATAAGGTAGAAGCTGCCACCTATCGCAGCTACATAGCCGAGATTGCTTTCCAGACTCCGCTTTCGAAGCCTGTTGTGCGAGGTGATGTCAATGGCGATGGATCCATCACTATTGCCGATGTCACCGCACTCGTGAACATCATCCTCGGTACTGACAATGCCAATGCCTCAGCCAATGACGCTGCCGACATGAACGAGGACGGCAGTATCACTATCGCTGATGTCACGATGCTGGTGAATATGATTTTAGAGAAAGAATAGGCCCCCTATCCAACTCTCCCCAAGGGGGTGAGGGAGCAAAATACTACCCTCCTCCCTACCCGCTCGGCTCCAAGGGATGCTTTCGTAGCGAAGTAGAGAATGAAAGGAAGAGGGTTTTTAAGTGCTTTGGAGGGAGCCATGTGGCTCCCTCTTTTCTTTAATGGGGATGGGGTTTCGCCCCCATTTCCTAATTATTCGCAAAATAATTGGGAAAAAATTGAATAATTAGCGAAAAATTACTACCTTTGCGCTGTTCGTTTGTAACGAACGCTTAAAACACACCCCACAAACACACACACCGAACGCACCCCACACAAAATCGTTCATCAACAACAACTTAAACAATAGTAAACTCTATGAAGAAAGCGCTCTTTACAGTGTTGGTCACACTCGTGTGCACCATCGCCGCTGCCAACCCTATCACCAGGCAGCAAGCTCTGCAAAAGGCTACCGCCTTTATGAAAACACAGAACCCATTAGCTACGCTGAACGCCACGCCTGTGCACAAGGCTCCGCGTCGGGTTGGTGCACAAGTCTCTACCGACCAAGCCTATTACTACGTGTTTAACGCCAACGACGGCAAAGGCTTTGTCATTGCTTCCGGCGACGATGTGGCTGTGCCTATCCTTGGCTATAGCGACACGGGCACGTTCAACGAAGACGAGATACCTGACAACATGCGCGCATGGCTTCATGGCTACGAGCTGGAAATCCAGTGGGCCATCGAGCATGGCTATCAGCCAGCTCCCGACGCGACAACCACGACTCCTGCCAACAACATCTTCGCAGGAGATGGCTTCAAGCGCGACAGCAGCCCGCTCTTTGCCAAGAAGAACGGCCGCCTCAAGGCTCCCAAAAATGATATTGAGCCAATGGTGAAATGCAATTGGGACCAGGGTGATCCTTACAATATCCAATGCCCACAATACGATGGCAAATTTTGCTATACAGGCTGCGTGGCAACAGCTATGGCACAAATTATGTACTATTGGGGATGCACAAAAGGAAACGCCTCATTAGGCTGTAAAGCCTTGCCCGCCTATACAACTGAGACAAGGCATATCACTGTCGAGAAACTTGATTCTGTTAGCAAATTTTCCTGGATGATGATGGGACAGGCTTCGCCTACCATTTCAGCTCAGAAGTCAAACGTTGCCAAACTGATGCGCTACTGCGGCCAAGCAGTCAAAATGGACTATGATACAAGTGCATCAGGAGCACTATCCAGCGATATTCCCGCAGCACTCGTTGATTACTTTGGCTATGACAACGGACTAAGGTACGTCTTCCGTACAGACTATTCTGCCAGCGAATGGGAAGACCTCATATACAACGAACTAGCCAACGGCCGGCCTGTGTTATTCGACGGACTGACTATCAACAACAACATAGCCTCAGGACATGAATTCGTATGTGACGGTTATCAACTCAGTACTAACAAGTTCTATTTCAACTGGGGATGGAGTGGCATATCTAATGGCTACTTTGCATTGAACGCTCTCCAACCGAACTCTATTGGTACAGGCGGAGCCGCAGGTAATTACGCACATCAGAGTGCAGCTATCATTGGCATTAAGCCTACAACCTCTGGAGACGAGCCTGTTTTAGCTAATGACAATCAGCTGTTTATTGACAATTTATACCTCATTAGCCCTAAAGTAAACGAACGGGAATCACGCTCACAGAATGTGGAGATTCGTCTGCGCGGCATCTGCTTCAACTTGCAGAGTGACTCAATGACTTATGACAACTGTCTGGGTGTCTACGATGCAAAGGGTAAGCTCATCGATCTAATCACCCCCCGTGCTTACAAGATTGCACCACAAGGTGGATTCTACTTCAATCACGACTTCGAGTTTGGAGCAGAGATGCCGTACGGAACGTATAAGCTTCTGCCCATTAGCCGTATCAACGGCACCCAAGAATGGTTACCAATGCTAGGCGCATCAGCTCGCTACCTGAAACTTGTTGTTGAGGAAAAGAAGATTACGGCAACACCATCGCAATCCATCAAAATCAACAGTATCACATCGACAGGTAGTTCTACAAGGGGATACACCAACACCTTCAACATTACCAATGACGGAGCTGAGGAATTCACGTCGGCGGCTTATGTTTTGGCAGCCAGCAGTTCTGGCAACATGGCCAACATTGGATTGCTCGAACCCGTAGGACTTAAGCCTGGACAGACTGCATCCGTCTCGGTCTATTCTGATGCAAAAGTGACCATCAACGCGCAGACATCACCCTGGGTGCTGGTAATTGGCGATAGTAATTTTAACGGATTCTACTACAACAGCTACGCCAACTATGCTGAAGCCGATTGGGATCTGGCTTGGCAGGGCTACATTGACGATGATAACAACTACTATAGCGACACCTACAAAGCTACATTCATTATTGACAACATGAGTTGCAATAATGCCTACAACCATGACGTCACGCTGACGCTTTTCGAAAAAGGTAAGGATCCATCGAAAGGCATTACGCTGAAAAAGAATATCAACATTTCTGCTAAAACACGTGGGGAGGCTGAGTTCGTATTCGATAAGGTTGAGACTGGTAAAACATATGACCTGCAGTTCACTTTTTATAATGAGTTTAGCGACACGACCAACGTAATCAGCGACTATGGAATAGAACTGACCATGGCTAAAGGAACGGTTATAAGAAACAATGATGGCTTCGACTATTTCAACGACGAAGATGGTTCATTTACGGTGCCTGAGGGCGCAATATTCGTCGATGCCCGCTACTCCGACAAGGCCAACCTCATCGGCGATGGCGGCAACGTAAACACGCTCTATCTGCTCAAGGCTGGTACCAGCGTGCCCGAGACGCTCACCGGAAAGAACGTCGTCTTGGGCAATACGGCCCAGAACATCGTGATGACCGATACGATGGAGTTCTATTCGCCCATCGACTTCACCGCTCAGAACATCAGTTTCAAGCGCACCTTCGAGACCGGACGCGACGAGACAACACCTCATTGGTCGACACTCATGCTGCCCTTCGACGTGCAGAGCGTAACCACAGGCGATAAGGCCATTGACTGGTATCATTCCGCCGACGATGCCGACAAGGAATTCTGGCTCATGGACTTCACTGGCGAGACAGGTGGCAAAGCCAACTTCAGCTATACCTCGACCATTGAGGCCAACCATCCTTACATTGTGGCCGTTCCCTCCAACACGTGGGGCAACAAGTGGAACCTCGTGGGCAAGGAGCTGACTTTCAGCGGACAGAATGCCGAAATCAAGGCTGAAGGGCCGAAGGCTGTGCTTGACCGTGGCGGCAAGTACGACTTCATTGGAAGTACCATCTTAACGACTCATGCCGACAAGTACGACCTCAACGAGCAGGGAAGCACGTTCGAGTACATCACCGACGATTACTACTTCTATTCCCTGCCCTTCCAGGCTTACTTCGTTGCCTACACCGACCTTGGCACACAGTCGAATGTTGAACTAGCCATGCCGATGCCTCTACCCACGCCTGCCCAGACAATGGTTGGCGATGTCAACGGCGACGAAACCGTAACCATTGCCGATGTCACTGCACTCGTGAACATCATCCTTGGCAAGGACGAAACTCATGGTTCTACCAACGAGGCTGCCGACGTGAACAAGGATGGTAGTATTACCATCGCCGATGTAACCGCGCTGGTGAATATCATTCTCGGTAAAAACTAGAAGCCCCTCCAAACCTCCCCCAACTGGGGGAGGCTCACACTGCAACTACGTGCAGGGAGGCCAAATGAAATGGAAAACTGATAATTGCTGTGCCCTGCTACTCGTTGTGAGTGGCAGGGCACAGCTTTTTAACACGTCCACATGTAGGGGCAGACGCCCGTATCTGCCCGCAACAGAATTATATAATAGGATTATCGGGCAAAAGCATCCTCACGGACAAACACGGGGGATTCCTATTTCCTAAACATCATAGCATTATAGGTGCTCATATGATGAACGCCTTCGTCGTCATGGCCGATGCTGGAACTCCGCAAAACCATCAGCAGTGAGTCATTACGCCAAATGAGCAGTTGTTCGGGCTGATCCAGCAACTGCGGACGGCTCTTAATCAGGCTGTCAACAGGATAGCGCAACACCGTCTTGCCACTCATCACCACCGTCACGACGCCATCCTTGCAGACGGTTTCGTATGAGTCGTTAGGAATCAGAATGTGATAGCCACCCAAGTCGATGGGCTCCTCCAGCACTGCCTCCACCAATTGTGCGGGTTCATCGGTCTTGCCGTCCGCCTTGTCGTACCAGAACTGATACTCATTGTATGCCCATTTGCCGTACTTCTTGTCGAACTTGTCGCGCCCCATGCCTTGTCGCACATAGCTGATGACACTGCAAGCCTGCCGATATTGCTCGCAAAGCACACTGTCGGCACAAATCTTTTGCTTGTTGACATACCTTACCAGCTTTCCTGTCTTTGCGTTCACGAGGTTCAGGTCCTGAATCAGCTGCTCCAAACGCTCAGTCTGACAGCGTAGTCCGATGCGCTTGGCTGAGATGCCTGGAACGTAAGTGAACAGGATGATGGCACCGCCGAAGATGAGTGCCATCAGCTGTAACCGTCGCGAACGGCGCCACAGCAACATCAGCACGAAAAGTGTCATCAGCACGCCAGCCACTAACAGGTAGAAGCGGCTCTCGGTGAAGCTGTAGAGACGGATGCGATAGAGCGAACCTATCCAGAACATGATGAGTGGCGGTATGGCAATCCACGTGAAATGGTCATAGAACCAATCATAATAGCGGCGGCTCAGTATGTGTTGCATCAGGCGTCCAACGAGTGCAACCGTCACGAAACCCATCACGAGCCAAGCCACACCACCTTTAGGCAAATCCCATTCGAAGGCTATCTTGATGAAATAGGCATAGAGAATAACCGTATAGATGATGACGGCAGGCGAAAGGATGAAGTTCAGTATCAGCTGTAGCACACGGGCTGGCTCTTGCACCTCATCCTCGTCTTGCCTGATGAGCGTGCAGCACACCTGTGGAGCAATGACGAACCAGATGAACTGCCAGATATACTCATACAGATGGTCAGGTTCACGGATGCCGAAGATGTAATAGAACGAGGCAACGATCACCATGACGGCACCAGTGAGCAGTCCCGCGATGACCACCCCGAAGAACAGCTGCGTCACCACATGCAGGCAATGAGCAGCAAAACTGCGGTTGTCAAGCCAACGTGTGCCCACCAATAGTAAGATGGCTGCCAGCACATAGGTAAAGAAGAAGCCATAGGTCCAAAGGAAGGGCTTCAGGTTGAGGCACATCAGTGGCAGGAAGAGCAGTCCTGAGACCACGTAAGCCCAACGGTTGACCTTGTGCAGCCAGAATGTGAGCACCAATAACGGCACAAAGAACCACAGGATGTCGCTATTCACATTACTCACGCGCTGTCCCACCGACGAATCCCAAGTAGCATTCGCCGTGTGCAAGGCGGCTGTCACGAAGAAGGCCAAGCCCATGAAAGCTTCAACAGGGAATTTTTGTGGACTGCGCAACAACTGGCGTAGCATCGTCTTTATTTTCATCATCTTGCTTTTTTAGGTTATTCTTCTTGATAAGAGAACGAAAGAGGAAGAGATTTATTTTATTTACGATTGACGGATTGGTGATTTTGCTGCTCGGTCCGAAGGAACGCCCTTTCTTTCCTAGCTACGCTCTGAAAGCGTCTCCTTCGTCGCCGAGCGCCTACCCATAGCCTTTCCCGTTGCTTTTCATAACGCAGTGGAGAAAGCGCTCCGCTTTGCCGCTTTCGTAGTGCAGCGGAGAAAGAACCACGGATGACACGAACCATTATCCATTTACATCTTTACAATTCTGACCACAGATTACACTGATTCCACAGATTACGATGACTTCACGGATTGAAAAACCTGTCCTTTAGAGAAATAAAGCAGTGCCTTACAAGTCTAAAGCAGTGCTTTTTGGTGACTCATGCGTAGGGGCACGATAAAAAAACTGTGCCCTGCCACTCACGACGAGTAGCAGGGCACATCAATTATCCATTTTAATTTTCAATTCCCATGGGGCTCCTTACTTACAATTCGGATCTTCCCACTCGCGATCCACCAAAATCACGGGAAAACGGTTCTCCTTATCGAACTTTTTCACCTTCAGGGCTGCAGCCGCTTTCCTTTGCGCCAGCTGTTCAGGCGTCTTAATATTAGCGGTCGTATTGATTTCTACGCTGTTGAGCCAGAACGGTGTGCTGGGCAATTGCAGATCTCCATGAGGTCCTACAATAGTGTACACGACTCCTTCAGGCAAATCTTGGACGTATTGATCAAACACTATGCGCTTCGACCCCACCAGTTCTTTCAGTTGCTCCGGTGTCGGGAGCTGGAAGGGCTCAGCCTCGTCATACGTCAAAAGCATCACCTGTCCCTTGGCATTCCTTAAGAAGTCATTAGCCCACCGTGTTCTACTAGGAAGACCTAAATCAACAAACTCGTACACTTTCTCCGGTACCTTAGCGGAATCATTGTTTCTGCTGCTTGTCCCTCGGGTATCAGCACTACCTTTTTCATTCTTTGGATAAACACTCATAGTCGTTAAATGATTAAATAGTTAGTAAAAATATTATTAGTAATAGTAGCATCGTAGCATTTAGGTTTTGGACTTTAGCTCTTTGCTTTTGGCTTTTGAACCATAATCTTTAACATTGTACGTGCCGCAGGCGCATTGAACTGTCGCAAAGCGACTTCCGCCCTCAAAATTACAAAAAAACCATGAAACCATCAAATCCTGACGCTAAAAATTTGGTAAAGAAATTGAATTTGCCACAGGATGCCCTGCAAGGACTTATTCACACAGCCAAGGGCGCTGACCTGGACTATGTGGCAGTTAGCCTTTTAGGCCGCTTTTGTGTAGTCTGCTATGTTATTTGCAAAAAAACGAGTTTTCTTTTTGCATTTCGCTCACTTATTCGTATCTTTGCGCACACATACTAGCGAACGAATAGCATTAACAGTGTGCTTGCGGGGTGGAGCAGATGGGGCCGTGGAGGCGTTGGCCGCTCCGGACCGTTGAGCAAAAAAACTAAATAATTATGATCATGACCACTACGAAAAATTTATTGAGGACATGGTTCCTCTTGCTCTGCATCGTCATGGCAGGTGTACAGAACGCCCATGCAACTTCTGCTGTTTTCTATAGTCTGAAGTACACCGATGTTGTGAAAGAAAACCTCACTTTCGACTTGTATCATTGTTCTTGGGTCAATGATTACTACGAAACTGAACTTTATGATAGTTATGTTGCCGTGCTCAAAGGCATTTCGGGCAACAATGACGAGGTGACGGTGCCTGCTGCCGTTGAACACAATGGGTCTACGTACTATGTAAAGGGCATCGATGGGCAGGTGACAAATAACAGCGTCTATAAGCTGACGTTCGAAGGCGACGTAAATTTCCACATGTTGCTGCCAAGGGTCAGCATAACAGGGGAAACGGTATACACCCTCTTGGGATCTCTCGACCTACCGTACCTGCACAAGCTCGTGTTCAAGGGCGATGTAGTGAATATGAATTACAATTATTCGCACCGCCTGAACTGTGTAAATCTGGAAGAGATATACTTCTTGAACAGCAATTTGCCCGGGTTCACACGCTATTGGAGCGATTACTGCATAGCGCCGGCCTCTGGGATAACTGCGTATGTGACCAACAAAACGGCGGACGAGATTGCATCGCTGAAACAGTATCCGATATGGATTGAGTTCAAGGACGTCGTCCTATACATGCCCGAACCTGAGGGTGTGGACGTGAACATCTACGTGACGGTGGAGGAGGACAACCCTGCAGAGGGCGTAATGTTCCGTATCGACGACGACCGGTACATCAGCGGCAGCGGTAGCAAGGTGTTCAAGACGATGATTCACAACAGCCTGACTTTCTACGTTGCCGACGGAAGCATGGCGACGCCCGGGCAGGTGTTCGTGAATGGCAAAGACATGCTGCTGCTCATGACGGAGCCTGAGTCAAATCCATTCTACAATTCGGCCAATCCAAAGGAGTACACCATCAGCGACGTTGCGGGCGACACCTATATCAGGGTGAAAGCGGCCGGCACTGTCGACCATTACACGATCAGCGCGGGCAAGGGAGGCACGGTGGCATTCGACCTGAATGGCAATCAGATGGTGACGGGTGGCCAGTCGAGGGTGTTCACGCTGAACAAGGGCGAGAGCAAGGCACTGGCTATCTCGCCGATGGATGGTTATGAGTTCGACGGACTCTGGTGGAACGGCATGGACGTTACGAGCACGGCAACGTTCGAGCAGCTGGACGACAGTACGCTAGTGACAACCATCCAGGGAGGTGGGGAGCATATGGTCACGTTCAAGCCGGCACCGAAGCAGCTGTTCACGCGTGTGGGCGGCGATGGCACCGTGATGTTCACAAAGAAAGTGAAGGGAAGGTCTAAGACCTACACCCTGGCGGACGGCCAACCGAGGTGGGTACCGTTGTCGGAATGGAAGGATGGCGACCAGTACACCATCAGCATCGAGCTGAAGGACGGCGAGTCGATGAAGGTGCTGCGCGACGGCAGGGACGTGACGTGGATGTTTGAGTTGTCGCCGCTAGCGGTGAACCGCACCTACGTCTTCAATGTTGAAGACCCGGAATGTACCGAGTTATGGTTTGAAGAAGATATCAACGTCTGGGAAGAGGCTGGATGGTACATCGAGATTTCAAAGGATACGCGCACTTTCTTCGTCAACACCACAGGTGTGGACTACGTGGACGTGACGTTCGACGGCCGACGTGACCAGTTCAACGGCAATGGTGCCACGAGGAAGTATGAGGTTCCAGCAGGATGCTCTTTCGTAGTACAGCCCTACACGAACAGAAGCGCAATCAAGGCTGTGAAACTGAACGGCGAGGACGTGACCAACGACTCGCGATACTTCATCGAGAGCGGCTCGACGGGTACTGCGGCAGGCTCCTACGAGAAGTATGACTTCGGATCGGTGACGGGCAACGCAATGGTTCAGATCGTCTATCAGAGCAGCCAGTACGACACCAATGGCGACGGTAGCGTGACCATCGCCGATGTGACAAAGCTGGTGAATGTGATTTTAGGAAAAGAATAGAAGCCCCCTCCAAACCTTCCCCAACTGGAGGAGGCTCACGTCGTGCCCACATGCTGGGGGCCGTATGAAATGGATAATTAAAGGCAAAGGACTACGAGCAAACTCATAGTCCTTTGTTTTTTTCTGTGGCAACGAGGGCTGCAACCACGCATAGGGGCAGACTCCTGTGTTTGCCCGCAAAAAAAATGAATAATAGGTTTATCTGAAAGGAATCTCCGGGCCAGCAGCGATATCACTGCATTGTCATAAATAGTTTACGGATTGTATCAAATAATGGATTGTTTACAGGTTGCAAAAACTTGTGAACATACAGACAAATACAGACGGAAGAAAAAGAGTATCTTTGCAGCAAAGCTGCAGGTCGATGCGACAGAGGCTCCTGCGGTGCGTTCGAAGGTCAAAGTTCAAGGTTCAAACTATATAATTCAATGCATATGAAACGACTATTGCTAAACGTGTTGCTTGCTGTGGCAGCAGTGGCGGCACAAGCCCAAAATCCTTATCTGCCCTTGTGGGAGCATCTGCCCGACGGTGAGCCCCGCGTCTTTGAAGACCCCGATCAGCCGGGGAAATACCGTGCCTACATCATCGGTTCACACGACATCACCTACACTGCTTATTGCGGCAACGACATCCGCATGTGGTCGGCACCCGTCGAGGACCTCAGCCAGTGGCGCGACGAAGGTCCGATATTCTCGTGGTTTGCCAGTGGACAGTGGGACACGATGTTTGCACCTGATCTGGTGGAAGTGAAAGACCGCAAGACAGGGAAGAAGACCTATTGGCTGTATCCGCATAGCCGCGGTTGGGGACGCATCGCCATGGTATGCCGTGGCGACCGCCCGAACGGACCTTTCACGCCCGTGAACCTCACGGAGGACGGCCTGCGCTGTGTGCCGGGCTCACTCATTGATTTCGACCCGTCGGTGTTCATCGACTACATCACCGACAAGAAAGATCCCGACTACGACAAGGGTTTCCGTGCCTATGTGTTCTATGGGTTCCAACATTCAACGGCTTGCGAGCTGGATCAGAACACGATGTATTCTAAGCGCGAGGGCACGGATCTCATCGACCCGTTCATACCTGCAAGCAGCCAGGACGGAAAGCTGCTCGACAAGGAAGGCAGCGTCTATAAGGCTCTGTACAAAGGTCAGAATCCGCTGGACTTCAACTTCTTCGAAGCCTCGTCAATTCGAAAGGTGGGCAATAAATACGTGATGGTATTCTCAGGTTATAGTGGCAAGGAATATGGATTGGGCAACACAAACTCTGCCCTACGCTATGCCTACGGCGACTCACCGCTGGGCCCGTGGCGCTCGGGCGGTGTGCTAGTGGACTCGCGCGGCGTGGTACCCAACGAGGATGGCTCGAAACTCATCACAACGAATGCCGCACATAACACGCACGGATCGCTGCAGGAAATCAACGGTCAATGGTACGTTTTCTACCATCGCCCGCCGCGCGGCTTCGGCAATGCCCGTCAAGCCATGGTGGCTCCAGTGAAGATTGAGTGGGACAAGAAGCCCGTGGCCAAGGGTGGCAAGGTGCGCATCACGGGCTACGACCCGTTCGTAGTGAACAACGAGTGGACGGCGAAAGCCAGCAACGGCAATGAATACACGGGAGCTGAGGTGACGAGCGAGGGCTTCCAGATCTACGGACTGCCTCCCTACGCCTACTATTCGGCTGGTCTGGCTTGCTTTATGTACGGACCGAACGCCAACCAGTATATGCAAGACAATCACGACGTGTGGAACAACTCGATGGACCTGGCCGGCATCCAGAACGGCGGCATCGTAGGCTTCAAATACTTCGGCTTTGGCGGTCTGCCTGCCTGCTCTAAGGGTGTGATGCCTTTCGAAGGAACGAAAAAGGGCGACGGCACAGAGATATTCGTCAACCTGACACACGGCAAGCATGGTGCTTTCAAGATTCACGTGCTGTTGGACGACCCATGGAAGGGAGAGGAGATAGCGACCATCGACGTGCCGGAAAACGACCATCGGAACTCTGCCGTCTTCGGAACGAAGGTTCCTGCCGTAGAAGGACTCACGGGCAAGCACGCCATCTATCTCGTGGCAGAAGGCCCGGAGGTGAAGCAGCCCGAACAGCCTCAAGGTCCGTGGGGCCGCCGGCAGCAGCCGCAACGGCCGGAAGGACTCTTCGACCTGCATGGCATTGGCTTCGTGAAGTCGGGTGAGACCGTGAACGTGCCTGTGGTACCGCAGATCACCATCACCGCGGATGGCAAGCGTCTGAACGTCCCCAATACACCAATTCGCTGCTCGAACCAGAATGGTCTGACCGATGCCATCCGCTATCAGGTATATGCACCGCTAAAGGCAGACTCGAAGATCAGCGTTGTTGCCACGGCGCCCGGCATGGGCGACAAGAATCCTGATGTGACCATTGAGGTGAGTCCCATCGTGGAAGGTCGTGCCACGGTGACGTGCAAGTATAAAGGATTAAAGAAGATTTATTTGATAAATTAGGATCCCACACCCAAAGCCCGCTCTTTCCTCAAGGAAGGGTGGGCTTTTAGGGATAGGCTAATCTTTTCCTAAAATGATATTCACCAACTTGGTGACATCGGCAATGGTAATTTGTCCGTCGCCGTTGACATCGCCGGGGGAGGCGGGCTCATCCATCTCAACGATGCCACCGCGGAAGAAGGATGTCGTCCAGCCGGCAGCCTGATAAACGCTGGTCTTGCCCTTGGGCACGTAAAGGACGCAAGTGGAGGGCAAATTGCCAACGTTGGTGTCTGTGATGGCTGGTGGATTGGGCATGTGGGCGATGACCTTCGTAAGCTTTGGACATACCGAGATGGCATATTTGCCGATGGAGTCGATGCCTACGTGCAGTTCAAGCGTCGTCAGTTCGCTGTTGTGGAATATCGAGTATTGGCCAAGGGCGGTAACGCTCTTTGGGATGACAGTGGTCTTGCAGCCGAAGATTAGGGTGTTTGTTGCCGTCTCGATGACAGCGTTGCAACCCTCGCGAGAATCGTATCTGCTGTTGTTTTCATCAACAGCGATACTGATGAGGTCGGAGCAGTCCCTTAAGAAATAATCATAGATGTGAGTTACATTGGCCGGAATATAGACAGACCTCAGCTTACTCGCTCCTAACGCATTATAGCCAAGAACCAGATTGCCCTTCTGCGGGAGCGTGATGGACTGGATGGCAGTTTGGTAGAACGCATTGGAATTGATAATGATTGCACTGTCGGGCAGGACTACATGCTCGAGGCTATGGCAGCCGTAGAAGACGTTGTTAGCAATATTGTACATGGATTGCGGAAGAACGATGCTCTTGAGGTTTGTGGCATCTCGGAACGCCTCAGCCGTCAGTGTCTTCATTCCCGTGAAGTACTGCAGTTCATTGAACGAGGTGATGTCGGTGTTGCCCTTGAAATAGTCACTGAGTGTTGTCACGGCGGCAGCCTCCTGGCGACTGATCTCGCCATCGCCGTTGCTGTCCATGTGTGCAACGCAGATGGCCTTCACAGCGGGGTCTTCGAACTCGATGAGGTCATCGGGCTTATCGAAGATAACGGTATAAGTGGCCGATTCCTTATCGATTTCCAACCAATACTCGTTATCGTTCCATTCTTCGAAACCAGAAGTGATGTCAACACCATTTTTGTAGACATGGAATGTTTCGTATGGTTTTGCATGAATCCACAAGGACAAGTCCTCTTGCAGCTGATCAAAGGGAATGGTTTCACGGGTGATTCCGTCTTCAAAGTTAACTTCATAATTCGTGTGATCCCAGAATATCCACGTATAGTTGTCGCCACCTCCATGGCGAATGAAGTTGAGCGTGATGGAGTTACGGGTGCAGCTCCATTGGTAGGTGACGTCGGTGGTGGGCTTGAGCTCGTCGTAGAAAGCGTAGCGGAGACCACCGCGGGTAACGTAGCTGAGGTCTACTTCCACGCCGTTGCGTTTCAGGTGGGGTGTCATGCCAGGGTCAGTGCAGAGATAGACAGTAGCGTAGTTGTTGCCGATGGTCAGTGCACCGGTCTTGGTGGCATCGGAAGCGAGGTACAAGAGTGGAATCAGGTCTTGCGAGCCATCGCTGCCAAAACTGGTGAGATTGTGCAAGTCGGTCACAAAGACGATACCGCCTGTGGCGTTGGTGAGGGTACATTGGTGGGCTCCGAGCGAGGGGAAGGAGATGTCGATGTTGACGTCGCCACGCACTGGCATCAGCTGAAGCTAATCAATCGTGTAGTGTGAGTCCATGCTCCAGTTGAGTCCGTCGTAGTTGACGTTGGGCTTCACCTTGTCGCGGTCGTAGCTGGCAACGAGTAAATAGTTACCGAATCTGGTCACCTCGTAGGTGTTTGGGCTGGTGCGGTCGAGCAAGGTCAGGTTGCCGAGGTCATAGCCAGCCTCACCGAAACTGCCGTAGTCGCCCATGTCATAGAGGTCCACTTCCTCGCCATAATTGGTCAGGGGGCTAAGTGTAACGTTCAAGGTAAGCGTCTGCTTCACGGGGCGATAGTTGACGGAATGGAACTGGTTCCAGGGGGCATTCTTCTTCAGTTCAGCGATTTCCTTTTCGGTCTTGTCGGCCAAATATACATCAACCCAACCGACGGAGTTAGTGAATTACTGCGAATAATCACCGTTGAATGGGTAGCAATGGCCTTCAAAAATGAGGGTGGTGAAGCCCAACATACCAGGCTTGAAGTTGACGGGGGCATTCCACATGGTCACATCACCCTGGAAGGTAAGGCTGGTGACATTCTGCTCATCAGAGCTCACCCAACCTGTGTCACCGAATCCGCGGACCGTGAAGGTGTGTCCTTGGGAGGTAACGGTCTCGGGAATTTTAGCGAAACCCAAAAGAGGGCTGGTGAACTTGAAAATGGTGGCATAGTACTGCTCCATCCACTTTCCGCCGTATCCGTTGTCGTAATAGGAATAATACAGGTTGTAGTAGGCTGTGTTATCCTCATAGGGGTCCATCGGCGTGATGTGCTGCGCGAGGGTCGCCGTGACCATGCCCACTGCCAGCAGGCATAGCATCAATAGTCGTTTCATCGTCGTTTTCATCGTGTTGTCTTTTTATTGGTTAATATTGGTATCCTTTCACTTTTGCAAAGATACAACATACAATCAGTTTTTGCAACGGTTTGTGAAGAAAAAACATCGAATAAAGACCCAAGTTCAAGATAGAAGTGCAAATATTGGATGAGGGAAGTGTAAAGTCGTAGCACCGAACACTTAACAGGTGTTAAATTTATTGTATTTCGATAAAGTTTTATCGTTTTTATTTGGTTGTTTATGGATTTCTATCTACTTTTGCATATCGAAAATCGATAAATATCAACATTAAAACGATAAATAAAATATGAATACAAGCAAGTATTTTGGAAAAGTAGAGAATGTCTTCGGGGCATTATGCGTTCTTGCATTGGCAGTTTTGATGGTTTGGTTGATGGTTGGCGATGTCGAAAGAATGCAAACGGCAACCACTAACTATGATTATTACTCGAATTTCGTCTATCTGATAGACAATATTGCAAGAACCTATTTTTTCTGCATTGTCATGTTGATGGCGTTTTTTACTTATGTCAATAAGCAATATTCCAAGTGGTGTATCCGACTATTTTATATATTAGGTGTATCAACCCTGATGTATTTCGTGATAGCCAATCATTTCTACAGACACGTGTTTGGTTTTATCGAGACGGAGAATATAGAAAAGATGCCCTCTATGACAACAACCTTATTTACAGGTCCACTGTATTGGATGATTATCGGCTATTTCTTGATACCCAGAATCCTGAAAGACGCGCAGAAACTGAAAGAGGAGCAGGAATTGACAGTGTAGGAGGATTTGATCTTTTAAGAAATGAAAGACATGAAGGAAGTTACGGTCTTCGGCGTTTAGGGAGTTAACGAAGTTGAAAGACAGTACTCTTTCTTCCTGAACTTCAAAAAGGGATTCCAAGCAATAGGGCTAATGTCCTTTAACTTCTTTGACTTCTTTGATTTCCAAATAATAAAATAACCAATAGAAATATGAAAAAGAGACTGAATCTGCTATGTGTATTGATGCTGCTGATGATGGCCGTACAGATTATCATTGGCTTCGTGCTAAACTTCAGCGAAGGAGCACAGGCTTTCAAGAAAGGCTGGGATGACGGCCGCAATGCTGATGCAACGGCTGCGTTCGACTTTTGTAATGATTTACTGGTGCCAATGCTGGGCCTTGTGTGCATCTTCCTCTTTATCCGCTCATTCATTGCCTTCGTCAGGTTCATCCTGAATGTGAACCATGACAAAGTATTTGTCAAAGAGAACATCCCCTTGTTGCGCTGGGCTGGTTGGGGAATGATGATTCCAGCCATCATCTATTCTGTTCACGACCTGGTGGAACATTTTCCTGCCGACAATGTCTATAACTCGTACATGGACGACTTCGTCTTTGGGTTGTTCTGCCTGATTGTTGCCGAGGTGTTTGCCATCGGACTAAAACTGAAAGAAGAGCAGGACTTAACCATCTGAGAACATCATGGGAAGAATCGTAGTGAATTTAGATGTTGAGATGGCCAAGCGCAAAATGTCGCTGAGCGAGTTGGCCGAGAAAGTAGGGCTGACACTAGCCAATCTCTCCATTCTGAAGACGGGTAAGGCCAAGGCCGTGCGCTTCAGCACCTTGGAGGCCATTTGTCATGTGCTGGGATGCCAGCCTGGTGACATTCTGGAGTATCGGGAGGAACAAGATTCCGCATCCATGTAATAAAAGAAAACGTAACACCAAAAACTATTCGGATATGAGAAATTTAATGATTTTGTTTCTTTTGCTCATGCTTTCCATACCGGCATGGGCACTCAAGCCCTGGAAAAAGGGTGCTTTCGAAACCAACAAGTATCGTAACCTTTTCGTCGAGATGGGCTATAGGCAGGCTGATGTCGACGCAAAGTTAAAAGAAGTGTTCAACGACGTGTTCCGTGGACCCAACAAGGTTTACTTCGAGGTGGGCGATTCGATGGGATATGTCTCTGACATCAAGAACCACGATGCACGTACCGAAGGCATGTCGTATGGCTTAATGATTGCCGTGCAGTTTGGCGAGAAGGACATATTCGACCGTCTGTGGCGCTGGAGTAAACGCTACATGCAGCATCAGGATGGAATCCGCAAGGGCTACTTTGCGTGGAGTTGTAAGACCGATGGCACGCGCAATTCTGAGGGGGCCGCTAGCGACGGCGAGCTATACTTCATCACGGCTCTCATCTTCGCCTCGAACCGTTGGGGCGATGAAACAGGCATCAACTACAAGGCTGAGGCGCAGCACATCCTAGACTGCATCCAACCACGTGAGTACACGCCTGAGCCCCGTCGAGGCTTCGGTGGCTTCGGGCCTCAACAGAACGGGCCGCAGATGATGTACCTCATCGATCCTGAAACCAAACTCATCACCTTCACACCCGATGGCTTTGGGCAGCGATTCACCGACCCTAGCTACCACATCCCAGCCTTCTATGAGGTGTGGGCACGTTGGGCCGACGACGGGCGTGCGGACCTTTGGAACGAGTGCGCCGCCAAGAGTCGCGAATTTCTGCACAAATGCATCAACCCGCAGACGGGATTGAATGGTGACCAATGCCAGTTCGACGGCAGCGAGATGCAGATGCCGCGATTTCCAGGCATGCCCCAGCGCCCACAGGGAACGCAACGTCGCAACGGAAACAATAACTTCCGGTATGATTCGTGGCGCGTTCCCATGAACATCACGCTCGATTATGAATGGAGTTGTGCCGACGGCAAATGGCAACGGCAATATGGCGAGACCATCCAGAACTTCTTCTACGCCCAGGGTATCGACACGTTTGTCGATCAGTATCGCGTGGACGGAACGCTGCCCGAAGACAATGAGATCCTTCAGGCGGGCGGTTTCCGCAAACTACGACACAGCATAGGGCTAGTGGCTACGACGGCTGCAGCCTCCATGATGTGCTCACACAACAAGAGCAAGGAATTTGTCGATGCGCTGTGGAATGCCAAGCACGTGCCATTCGAAGACGGCTATTTCGACGCCTACTACGACGGCCTGCTCCGCCTCTTTGCATTCATGCACCTGAGCGGCAACTATCGCATCATCACGCCACAACGACAAGGGGCTGAATGACCCTTTACAAATTATGGAATTTCACGCCTATTGAGAGCCCAAGAATATCTTTCAGTTTTACGTCGCTGCCCTGTATCAATGAGCGGAGGTACAAATCACAGGTACCGACTTCATAGAACAGGGACATGCGGCTGTTTCTCCTTCGCTTGCTCTCAGGGATGACAAACGTGATGCGCTGTCCGAAGGCAACATTCAGGCGAAACTTAGTGGACATGAACTGATAGTATTTGTCGGGATAGCGTCCTGGCTGCGACTTCCAGAACTCATGACCATAGACCGTGTTCAGGTAGACACTGGCAGTCAGCGGTTTGAATATCCATCGGCCTTCGGGAATCTTGTGCGAGATGTGCGTCAAATCGATGTCCCAAGGAATGAAATTCCCTTTCAGCGTGGTAGTCAGCTTGCCGCGAGAAGAATCGTGCTTCGGGATATAGCCAAACAACAAGTCTGTCTCCCATTGCCGGCGCTTACCATAACTCCATCCGATACCTGCAGATAGGACACCCATATTGCCAGCATTCTGAACGACAAAATGGGTAGGAATGAGCGATGCCCAAAACTGCTGTTTGCGTCGCAAGCGTTGTTCGAATTTACTATTCCCCTCTTGCGCCACGTTAATGCTGTCGTCAGCCATGACATGCACGGAGCATGTCAGCATCATGATGCTAATAACGAATTTGTTCAAACTCATAGCCGTCAGGGGTTATAGTTAGAATGCGATAGTTACGATGCTTAGCGCAGTCGATGGCATAGAACATCAGGCCATCGCCATAAATGTCGGTAATGGGGTCATCATGATCGTGGCCATAGACGCAGCACATCAAACCGGGAGCAAAGTCGAGATAACGACGGAATGCCTTGCCAACATTGTTGTTGAATTGGTCGCTGTAAGGTGCTGCGTGCATGATGATAATGGTACGATCAAATTTGTCGGTATCCACAGAAAACTGCTCTTCCAAGAAGTCGAAATTAGGTACGGCGGCCAGATAGTCATATTCAACGGCATTGGTGTTCAGACAAATGAACTTGACACGGCCTGCTATAAACGAGAAATCGAATTTGCCATACATCTCCTTGAAAGTCTGATCTCCAGTGCCTAAGAAATCGTGATTACCAATCAGGGCGACGAAAGGATGCTTCAAGCCCAACAAGATATCGCGCGACCATTCATACTCCTTTTCGGTAGCAGTATCGGTCAGATCACCACAATGAACAACGAAATCAACATCCCGCTTGTTCAAGTCGGCCACCTGATCGCGCGCCTCTGAAAGCCACAGGTGCGTGTCGCTGATGAAAGCCACACGCAACAGGGTTTTATTGGCACATTTCTGTTCGATGGTTGCAATATTCCGCGCATTAATACCCTTCTCACCGCTGATGTCTACATCGTAGGGATGAGAATCGAAACACGACGAGAACAGAAATGCCATGCAGCCAAGCATAACCCGCCGGATTGTGCTTGTCTGTCTTTTCTTTTTCACTCTTTGATTTATAAATACTCCGCACATGGAAGTGCCACCATCGCCAAACAGGTCATCGCACACTGCCGGGCGATGCGACTCCAGGACTTAATGCCCAAGGCCGCGGGCTTTCAACAAGCCAGAGGCATCGGGCTTGGCCATACCGGTGAAATCTGAGAACATCTGCATGAGGTCGCCAGTATTGCCACGGCTCAGCACTTTTTGGCAGAAGTCGCTGCCTGTGGCGGGATCGAGTGCACCACGTTTGGCAAAGACATCTGCTATGTTCACTGCAAGCACTTCGGTCCACAGATAGCTGTAATAGCCGGCTGCATAGCCACTGCCCCAGATGTGGTTGAAATAGCTGGTGCGATAGCGGGGAGGAATCTGTTTGTTGAGCAAGCCTACCTGCTGAAGAGCCTCTGCCTCAAAGGCATCGGCCTGTTCAGCTGAAGGAATTTTGTTGGAAGGCAGCATGTGCCAAGCCATGTCCAGACAGGTGGCTGCGAGGTTTTCGCCCAAGGCATAGGCAGTTTGGAAGTTGATGCTCTTCAGCATGCGCTCCTTCAGTTCGGCAGGCATGGGCTCACCTGTCTCACAATGACGGGCATAGTGGTCGAATACCTCAGGAATGGAGGCAAACGACTCATTGAACTGCGACGGCATCTCAACGAAATCGCGGGCAACGGAAGTTCCGCTCAAACGGTGGTAGTTACAATCGGAGAGAATACCGTGAAGGGCATGGCCGAACTCATGGAACAACGTAGTCACTTCGTCCCACGTGAGCAGCGAAGGTTTGCCTTCGGGTGCCTTGGCATTGTTGCACACGTTGAAGATGATGGGCAACTGGCCGTAATGACGGCTCTGCTTGGCGAAACCATCCATCCATGCACCACCGCGCTTAGTCGGACGACGATAATAATCGCAATAGAAAAGTGCCTTCTGCTTGCCGTCCTTGTCGAAGACCTCGAAGACTTTCATGTCGGGATGATAGGTCGGGATGTCGGTACGTTGCTTGAAAGTAAGACCATAGGCGCGGTTGGCTGCATAGAACACGCCATTGATCAGAACACTGTCGACGGTGAAATAAGACTTGATCTCATCGTCACTGATGTTGAGTATCTGGTTCTTCATCTTTGCCGAATAGTAGAAACGATCGTAGGGCTCCAAGTGGAAGTCCGCACCTTCGGTTTGGCGGGCAAAGTCCTCAATGGCCTTGGTCTCAGTATCGGCTTCGGGCTTGTATTGGGCAATTAGGCTCTTCAGGAAAGCATAGACGTTTTCAGGTGTCTTGGCCATGGTCTTCTCCAGCGAATAGGCTGCATAGTTTGGATACCCCATGAGTTCGGCCTGTTCGGCTCGAAGCTTGGCTATCTCGCTGACAAGAGAGTAGGTATTGATCTTGCCTGTGCCGTCTGAACGATGGATAGAGGCCTCATATACCTGCCGGCGCAGGTCGCGATTGTCGAGGCTGGCCAGCAGGGGTTGCTGGGTTGTATTGATAATGACAATGGCATAAGGAGCCTTTCCGCCACGGCTCTCGGCGTCTTTCTTGCATTGCTCTATGTCGGCTTCGTTCAGACCGGCGAGCTTCTCCTTGCTGTCCACCCAAACCACAGCATTGTTGGTAGCTTCGAGCAACAGGTCGCCCCATTGTTGCTGCAAATCAGTGATGCGAAGGTTAATGGCCTTCATACGCTCCTTCTTATCGTCGGGCAACAGCGCTCCCTTGCGCACAAACTCCTTGTAGGTCTCCTCCAACAGTTTCTGTTCCTCGCCTTGAAGTGTTTCGTGATCGCGATCGTAAACCTGACGAATACGCTCGAAAAGCGGCATGTTGAACGAGATTTCGTTTTCCAACTCTGTCAGCATAGGCATCACCGCCTTTTCTATCTCGGTAATCTCTGGCGTTTTCTCAGCCTCGGTCAAGGCAAAGAACACACGACTCACATGGTCGACCATGCGACCACTCTCTTCATAAGCAAGAATGGTGTTTTCAAATGTGGCCGAATCGGGATTGTCGACTATCGCCGCAATTTTCTCACGCTGCTCTTGAATGGCACTCTCGAAGGCCGGCAGATAGTCGCTGGTCTTAATCTTACTGAAATCGGGTGCTCCATAAGGCAATTTGCTTTCCTCTAACAAAGGATTCTTGCGTTGTGCCTGCTGGCAACTACTTACTACAGAAGTCAATGCTGCGGAAATAGCAATCGTCATAATGATGTTTTTGGTTTTCATAAGTTCGAAAGATATTTGATGATTTGTATTTTGTCTTTTCATTCTCGACATATAGAATGAGGCGTCTAGTCAACAGTTTCGACAAACTTATTCTTTCTGCAGCAAAGGTACAAATAAAAATCAAAGAAAAGGTAAAACCATCATATTTTTTTATTTTGTTTCATGTATATACAGAAAAATGTACCTTTGCATACGTTATTAGTTGCATGTATAAGAAAGAAGAGAAAAAAGTGAGTGTTTTGCTTAGTTTTTCGGTTCGCTGAATCGTCCTTGTTATGTATGGCTCTTTGAAGGTCTGCTGATGACATTTGAAGCTCCGTGAAAAAGGGCTCGCGTCTGCCAATAATAAAATATGGACAAAAAGGAATTTGAACACATATACCGTCAGTATTACGCACAGATGTACCGTCTGGCGAAGACAATGCTCTATGACCCGCAGGAAAGCAAGGATGTAGTGAGCGACATCTTTGCACGATTACTGCGGGACGGCGTACTACCGCACAAGGAAAAGGTCGAAGGCTACCTGATGACTGCCGTTCGCAACCGTTGTCGCGACGTACTCAACCACAAGTCGATACGGGAGCGAGTGGAAAAACTCTTGTTACAGGAGTCTGCACAGAACAACCCAATTACATGGAATGACGATGACCGACTGGAACGATTGATACAATTCATAGAGGCAGAACTGCCACCACTCAGCCAGCAAATCTTCCAACTGCGATTCCTCCGCGAGATGAGCTATGAGGAAGTCGCACAGGCTACAGGCGTGAGCAAAGTGACGGTTTACATCCATCTGTCACAGTCGCTACAGCGAATCAAAGATCATTTCCGTTAAGCCAAATAAGCAGAATAAAGCTCGCTTAAACTCTGCTATGGCGAGGAAATGAAGGTAAAACCAACATTTTTCAGCAACAAACAGCAAAACGATAACTAATATGGAACAGCAAGACAAAATACGTTTCCTGCTTTCGATGCAGGAACATCCAGAACAGTATACAGACGAGCAACTTCAACAGATGATTGCCGATGATCCTGAATTAGCTGAACAGTTGGAACAACTCGCGCTGACGAAGCAAGCATTTGTGAAGCAAGAGGCCGACGAAGAAGCTATCCTCGTGGAAGATGAATGGCAGAAGTTCGCAGCGGAACACGCTGAAGAATTAGAAGCCCTTGAAAAAGACGAGCCACACACTGCAACCATTAAGAAACTGATGGGTATACTCCCTTATAAGGTGGCAGCAAGCATCATCGGCATACTCTTTACAGCAGGAGTTGCATTCGCCGCCATCCATATTGCGCGTATGGTCAGCCATTCCAAGCCACAGACTATTCAGACAGAACAAACCATATCTGACAAGCCTATCTCTGCTTTGCCAACAGACACCATCAAGACGGACACGACAACCAATACAAAGCCCGTCGTCTTCGACAATGTGGCATTGGATAAGATGCTGCCCCAAATAGCTGCCTATTATAATAAAGAAGTAATTTTTCAAAATTCCAATGCCCGTCAGCTCCGTTTCTATTTCGTATGGAAACAGGACGAGACGCTTGATATTGTGCTGCATCGGCTCAACCTCTTCGAGAGCATCACCATTGAACTAAAAGATAACAAGATAGTAGTAGAATAAGCCATGAGAAGAATCTTTTTCACTTTCATCTGCTGTATGCTTTTCATGGCGGCAACAGCTCAGCGTATTACACGCGAATATAATAATGTGTCGCTCAGCGAGGCTTTGCGCCAGCTGAACGAGCAGAGCGAGGAATACACCATCAGTTTCCTCTACAACGAATTGGAAGACTTCCGCATCACTACCTCCATTCGACGCAAATCCGTGCCCGATGCCATCCGTCAGATGATTGGTTTCTATCCCATCCGTATGACCGTTGAGGACAGGGAAATTGTTGTGGAATGTCCACAAAAAGCCGCTCCACGCTACAAGGGTACCGTTATTGATGAGCAAGGCCAGCCCATCGTATACGCCAACATTGCCCTACTCTCGCCACAGGACTCCACGTTGATTACGGGTGGTGTGTCGAACGAGAGCGGACACTTCGTGATTCCTTGTGAACAGTTACCTGTACTTGCGCGTATCTCATACGTAGGCTACAAGACTGGGTATGCAATTCTCGACACAAGAAATGTAGGCCGTATCACACTCAAACTTGAAACCATCAAGTTGAATGGTGTGCAGGTGAAAGGCGAGCGCATCGTGTCGAGCACCGAGAACGGCCACCTCGTCTACAACATATCGATGCTCCTGCAAGTTTATCCTGCCGACAATGCCTACGATGCACTGACCAACATTCCCGGTGTGAGTGAAATGAATGGCAACATCATGTTCTCTGGGCAAGCCGTTACGCTTATCATCAATGGTAAGCCCACTACGCTCAGTGCTGAAAAGATGGTGGAACGGCTCAAACAAATGCCTGCCGCTATGCTTGCAAAGGCTGAGGTGATGCCCGCGGCTCCTGCGAAATACCATGTGCGGGGCATGGCCATCAACATCGTAACTAAAGACTTTACTGGGACAAACCAGCTATCTGGGCAACTGATGAGCGGTTGGCGGCAACACAAATATGGTACTGGCTATGCGGGTGGAAGCATCATCTATAATCACGACAAGCTGGGAATAGATGCGTCGTACACTTATACCAAAGGAACGGGTTACGGGCAGGTGGAGCATGAGGCTAACCATCCGCTTGGAGAGCAACGCGTGCCTTACAAGGACAAGACCCGCAATCGCAGCATCGGCATCGACCATAACTACCATATTGGGATGGACTATGCCATTGCCGACAACCACCGTTTGAGCCTTGCCTACACGGGGCAGTGGAACAACACCCGCTCCACCAATACCACCACGGGTACGGCGCAATCTGTACAGAAATCCCGCCAACATGACTATCTACACAACGTTGATGCCAGCTACACCACTCCATTTGGATTGCAATTGGCAGCTTCCTATACAAATTATCAGCAACCAAGAACTCAGATTCTTGATGGCACGATGTACGACCAGACTCATAGTCTCTATGTCGATAGCCGTCAAAAAGTAAGCAAATGGCTTTTCACTGCCGACCAGACCCATTCTTTTTCTCATCATTGGGAACTAACGTACGGTGCAAAAGCACAGTTCACTAACAATAACAGCTATCAGACCACACTCGACGAGCAACGCCAACCGATAGCCGATGCCACATCGCACGTGGATTACAACGAACGAATACTAAACGCTTACGCGGGTTTCAGTAAGCAGATAGGCGAGTCGTTGAGTGTTGATGCCTCACTGACAGCTGAGCAATACCATGCCACCAAGTGGAACGAGTGGCGCCTCTATCCGCAGTTCAACGCCATGTGGAACATCAATGCGAAGAACATGCTCAATCTTTCATTCAGCAGCGAAACCATCTACCCCTCCTATTGGAGTACAATGAGTAGCATCTATTACTCTTCGGCATATAGTGAAATATGGGGTAATCCCGATCTGAAGACAGCCGCGAGCTACGATCTTAACCTGATGTGGCAGCTAAACCGCAAATACACTTTCACGGCCTTTGCACAGTTTGAGCCCGACTATTTCGCCCAGCTTGCCTATCAACCCAGTGACCGAATGGCTGTCATTATGAAGGAGACCAACTTCGACTATTCCAACAACTTCGGCCTGCAAGCCTCCGCGCAATTTCATATTGGCAAATGGCTTAACGGAACCTTCACCGCCACTGGCTTCTATCGACACGACAAGAGCAACGACTTCTTCGACCTGCCGTTCAATCGCACGCAACTCTCAGCTATTCTCAGTGGTGCGGCTGTAGTCAAATTGTCGCAACGACACAACATCCAATTCATTTTGAATCCTTTCTTCCAATCAAAAGCCATTCAGGGAGTTTATGACATCGACCCGATGTTTCGTCTTCATGCAACACTCCGTTGGACTTCCGACAACGGCAAGTGGAGCCTGATAGCCAAAGGCACGAATATTCTCAATGGCTATTCCAGCGTCCTCTCCACACTTGCCAATCAAGATTACACGATGCGCGTTTGGAATTCTAACACTCCTAATGCATCCCTTACCGCCATCTATCGCATCGGCAACTTCAAGGAGAAGAAAAAGAAGACCGTGGACACCTCGCGCATGGGATATTGACGTCAACAAAATGAAATTATGAAAGCATTTGGGATATCGTTAAATAAGGAAATAAGCGAAGTAACTTGAATGTCACTCCGCTTATTTCCTTAATACTCATCCTCGTTGAAGAGGAAATCTTCTTTGGTGGGATAGTCGGGCCAAATATCCTCTATGGAGTCGTATACATCGCCTTCGTCCTCGATCTCCTGAAGGTTCTCAAGAACTTCGAGCGGTGCGCCCGAACGAATTGCATAATCTATCAGTTCATCCTTGGTTGCGGGCCAGGGAGCGTCTTCAAGTTTTGACGCAAGTTCAAGTGTCCAATACATAGTTTTTTATTGTTTTTGTTGTTAGTTATTATTGCTTTTTCATTTTGTTGCGCAAAAGTAGCAAATTATTTTGTATTTGCAAGCAATTTAGTAATATTTTTCATAGAAAAGTGACGAAAATATTTAACATCATTCATCAAAGGTTCATCTGGTAGCTCATATGAGGTAGTTTAGGGTCGAAAAACACCACTCCTACGTCCATCAAGTCAAAGCTTACGACGGCTGAAGCAGCCCCTTTCAACTGCTGCCAGGCTGGTTTCGGCTTGCCCTTTTCTGAGATGTCGGTCATGGCAACGACCATATCAGTATGAACGGCGTCCAATACACTATTGACACTATCTAATGTAGCACGAACAACCACCAAGCGACAGCCATCCATCTTATCAATGAAACGAGTATGGCGGCATCCTGCCAACACATAGGCTTTCTCTTCAGCAGGTACGTCGACAGCCACAAAGGTAGCCGGCGACTGACAGTAGTTAGCGAGTCGCATCAGCAGACGGCAAACCTTAAGTCTGTTGCCTTTCAAATCGGGCATGAGCGATACCAGATCAGCATACAAATGGTATGGTCTACGCTGGCACAACACCTCAGTCACCATCCTATATGCAAATGGTGACTGAATACCGAACCCTCTGCTATGTCCTATTCGGCGCAATCTACACCAAGACATTCGAATACATTCTGCCAGATTCATCACGTGTTGTGTTTATTCAATACAAAAATAGACATTATTTTTTACACCACCAAACAATTCCGCGTTTTTCATCATCACATCAAGCCATCAACACCCATCACCTCTTACCTATTACCTATTACCTGTTACCTATAACCTGTTACCTATAACCTGTTACCTATTACCTATCACCTGTTACCTAAACAAAAAAAGGCCTCACGCATCATCGCTGATCCGTGAGGCTCTCTCGTAAAGAAGGCGGCTACCTACTCTCCCACATTGCATTGCAGTACC
>CACYJV010000015.1 GCA_902774815.1 uncultured Prevotellaceae bacterium
TGAAGGTCAGAAGGAAAAGATGGCTTGTGAGGTGCAGGACATGAAGAAGCAAAAGGAAAGTCTTGAAGAACAGAATGACAAGTTAGAGGGTGAGATACATCATAAGGAGCAGCATAAGGAAAGGCTGGAAGGCAATATATCCCAGTTGGAAGATTATGCTGCAGCATTGGACATCAAGGAGGAAGACCTGATTGTACCAACCTTAAAGACAGACCCACTTGTAAAGGATGCTTGGGATGCCATAAAAGAAGAATTTGGTAAGCCAATCCCTGCTTTCGGTCAGAAGGAATGGAGAGAGGAACGGCGGAAGGCGATAAAGGTCATCCTTACCGAAATGCAGACTGCACTCATGCAGGCCAAGGATGTCCAGAAGCAGGATATACTTAAACTGGGGAAAGCACTCTATAACAAAGCTATGCAAAATGTGAGAGCCATCATAGAGCAGAACAAGCAACTGCAAAATGAAAATGGCCGATTGACTGAAGAGAACGACATCCTCAGAAAGCGAATAGCCTCGATGGACGAGAATGCCATCGCCCGACTTCGGGACAAGAAGGATGCAGAAATCAAAGAGCTACAAGAGCGGCTTGGCAAAGCCGAGTCTGAAACTGTCCGTTCGGGTAACAAGGCATATAGTGAGCATCAGAAGGCCGAAAGCGCCGAGAAAAAACTCCGAGAAATGCTGGACATCCCTGAAATCAAGGAAATCTGGGAGAGCATACAGCAGAACAAGGAAGCCTTCAGGAAACAGATTGACAAATGGATTGAGGTTGGTGTTGCTGCCATTCGGAATTATGCAGATGGCAAAGACAACGACTTCCAAGCAGAGCAGGGCAATGCTGTTGCATGGGGCATCATTGCTAAAGCAGTTGAATATGGTCTTGACCCTACCGACGAAAAGCAACGCAGGATGGCTACCGCCTATCTGCTAGAGAAAGTCTCATGGACTGGTATGTCCGAGTTCAAAGCTGGTCTAACAGCATCTCGCACTCGGCAACTCTGTGATGCGATGACGGTTACCAAAGACTTGATGGCGAATCTACTCCTTGCCGCTGGCGGCAGAGGCAGTGTTGGTGTTGGTGGAGGGGGCTCTAATGGTGAACTGACCAACTGGGATGGCACAAAGAAAAAGACTGGCTGGGGTATAGGATAGCTCCATAGAAAAACATTAGAAAGAAATAATATGATGACATCAATAAAGGTAAAGTTCAGACCATCTACTGTAGATGGCAAGGAGGGAGGTCTCTATTTCCAGATTATCCACAATAGGGTAGTCCGTCAGTTGAACACTGATTATAAGGTCTTTTCAGAGGAATGGGATGCAGAGTCGGAAAGCGTTATCGTAAATGGTAACCGTTCCAACCTCTTGTCAGGTATTCAAGAGCGTCTGGCATGGGATGTGGCTCGTCTGGAAAAGGTTGTCCGCTCGTTGGAAACGGAGCGTCGTCGCTTCACGGCAGACGATGTGATTACCATGTTCCATAAACTGACCAAGGAGTCCTCCCTCTTTACCTTTATGCATGGTGTCATTGCTCAACTGAAGCAACTGGGTAAAGTCGTTCTGACATGATGCTCATGTATGAAGCCTACCTGAAAGCCAGAGGTGTACGCATGAATACCATTTCGTTCTATATGCGTAACCTTCGGGCTGTCTATAATCGAGCCGTGGAGAAAGGCCTGACTCCACAGAACAATCCGTTCCGTCATGTCTATACAGGAGTGGATAAGACGGTGAAACGAGCTATACCTATCAAGGACATCAAAGCCCTGAAGGAGTTGGACTTATCCATGAAACCTTCATTGGACTTTGCCCGTGATATGTTCATGTTCAGCTTCTATACCCGAGGTATGTCTTTCGTGGATATGGCTTATCTGGTATTCTGACCTATCGAAGACGAAAGACAGGTCAAGAGCTGACCATCAAGTGGGAGAAGTGCATGGCTGAGATAGTTGCTAAGTACCCTGAAAACCAAACTGACTTTCTTCTCCCTATCATCAAAGAGCAAGGCAATGAGCGAAGGCAATATGACAATGCGCTGCATCTTGTCAACTATCGCCTAAAGGAACTTTCCACGATGCTGAAACTTCAGCGGCCACTCACCATGTACGTGGCTCGTCACTCATGGGCGAGTGCAGCCAAAGCGAAGAACGTACCTTTGTCGGTCATCAGCGAAGGCATGGGGCATGACTCAGAGGCGACAACACAAATATACCTCGCTTCTTTGGAAACGTCGGTGGTTGACAAGGCAAACAAGATGATATTGGGATTGCTGTAGATTGAGATTTGTTTAGCAAAATTCTCAATCTCTTTCCAAGAGACGGATATTTGGGTACAAAGGTACTTATTTTCTTGCAAAATCCACCTTATTAAATAAGAAAACTAACTTTATACATGCCTCTTTTTCACTTTGTTTAGCAAAAACTGGTAGAAATAGCTTCTGAAACTGTGAAATAGAAGGGCTTTTTGCTTCTCTACGTCTCTTGGAAAGAGACGAATGGATATTGCTCAACAAAGACCACCAATATGCCCTGAAATGGGCTAATAAGAAACAAGGGACTCTCTTGTGGTGTAAAAAGGGCTTGACAAAATCATTTTCTGCCACGAACCGATAACCCACCTACATTTTGTGGATGTGGGCATAGAATTATCATCCGCTATCAAAGGACAAGAAGAGCCATCCGGCTATTCAAATGCCTGTAAACGAATCTTCGAGCAGACATACAAAGATGAGGTTGTAGGGTCATACCTTGCTTTATCGAACTGGTCAATTCTTTTTGAGCCAGACTTGAAACTTGATTTGCGAAGTATCATTGAATCTTTCTCCATCAACAAGTGTTTGATTCTGCTATCTAATGGCTCAATCAAGGAAAAACGTTATCTGTTGATGGATGACGATCGTTTTGCACTCAATCTCCAAGGATTATCATTTATAGAATTATAATTGCCGAGCATATGAAATATAAAGAACTGATAACATTTGAGCCAATCAACGAGGTGGTGAAGTTCGATCAACTGTCGAATGAAGACTATCGCCATTCCCTTGTTCGCAACTTTGTTTTCTCAGAGACATACGAGAAGACATTTATACCCGCGATTTGCAAGAACCTCGACTATTCTGCCAGTTACGAGACGTTTGGTATGCAAATTGTCGGTAACTATGGTACAGGTAAGTCACACTTGATGTCACTTGTATCACTGGTAGCTGAGGATGCGACCTTACTTCCTGAAGTGAATAACGAAAGTGCCCGTAAGGTTCTCGGCAATATTGCTGGCAAGTACAAAGTTATTCGCTTCGAGTTAGGAACCGACGAAGAACTGTGGCGCGTTGTATGCTATCAGATAGACAAAGCTCTTGCAGCATGGGGCGTAGATTACAGTATTTCCAATGATAACAAGCCCGACATGTATGCCGACAAACTGCGTCGCATGATGGCACAGTTTGAAGCCAAATTCCCAGACAAAGGGCTGATGCTTGTCATTGACGAAATGTTATCATACTTGAAATCACGTGCCAATGGCGTTAGCTTGAATCGTGACCTTAGTGTGTTGCAAGCCCTTGGTCAGACTAGTGACAAGTCACGCTTCCGCATGATGTTCGGTGTGCAGGAACTGATATATAACTCGCCAGAGTTTCAGTATGCTGCCGATATGCTCAACAAGGTAAATGATCGCTATAAGGACATTACCATCACCAAGCAAGACGTGCAGTTTGTGGTTCAGCAGCGACTGTTGAAAAAAACCGATGCTCAACGTGATATTATTCGTCGTCATCTTTCCAAGTTTACGGAGTTCTTCACTGACATGCATGCCAAACTGGAAGATTATGTTTCGCTCTTCCCCGTCAATCCTTCGTTCTTTGAGAACTTCCAACAGATACGCATCAGCAAATCACAGCGTGAGGTGCTGAAAACGTTGACGGGTAAGTTCCAAGCTATCTTTGACAAAGATATTCCTGAAACAGAACCCGGTCTAATCTGCTATGACCATTATTGGGAAGACCTTCAGGCTCCCGAAATGCAGACCGATGCAGATGTGCGCCGTGTGACTGCCATCATGCAGACCGTCCATCAGAAGATTACGGAAAACTTTACTGGTGCAAGAGCTAATAAAGCTGTTTTAGCTCACCGCATTGCCAATGCCTGTGCTGTGAAGATTCTCCAAGACACGTTGGAGCATACCAATGGCGTGACAGCTGAAAATCTGATTGACGGTCTTTGCTATCTCAACCCCACCATTCTCGACCGTGAAATGTTGGGCGAGGTTATCAACACCACCGCATCACAAATCGTATCGGCTACCGTAGGACAGTATTTTGAAAAGAATGCTCAGAATCAAGAGTATCACCTACGCATCGAAGGTGGTGTGAACTATGAGCAGAAAATCAAAGACTATGTTCTGACGATGGCGCCAGACGCTCTCGACAGCTATTTCTTCAGTTATTTGGTAGAGAATCTACCTATTGAGGTTGAGAAATATCGAAGGGAGTTCCCAATCTATCCTCATTCCGTAGAGTGGAAGAGTCATAAGGTTTCACTCGATGGCTACATCTTCATGGGCAACCCAGATGAACGTAGCACGACTCAGCCAGAGCAATACTTCTACATCTACTTCATGCCTATCTTCAATAAAGAGAAAATACAGGTAGGCACCGAGCCGGACAGCGTCTATATTCGCATGGACAAAGTGAGTGACGAAATGCGTCAACTTATTTCACTCTATGCAGCATCTGAGGCTCTTATCAAGAGTGTGGACACATCGCAGAAGCGGTTTTATGAGCAGTATAGAAAAACATACGAGGACAAGTTGCGCCCTGTGTTCCAGCGTGATTTCATCCAATGTACTGAGGTATACTATCAAGGAGAGCTGCAAACCGTTAATCTGACAGGGGCTGCAGGTATGGCAAAGGAACAGATTATTAGCGAAATTGCCTCCAACATACTCGAAGAGTACTTCTGCCAGCGTCTGCCCAACTATCCAAAGTTCTCACTCCTTCGACTGCCTATCACATCAAGCAACCGCGCCACCATGATAGCAGGAGCCAAGAAGAGGATAGCAAATCCTTTACAAGCCAACCGCGATAGTGAAGCCATCCTTGCTGCACTTGGACTATTTGCCGACGGAACATTGAGTATTGAGGCATCGCAGTATGCGCAGAGCGTTAAACAGAGGCTGGAGGACAAAGGTGAAGGACAGGTGCTCAATCGGGATGAAATCCTCTACCAGTACTACGAGCAGACATGGCGCACCCGTGACTTCGAGATTGAGGCAGACTTGGAATTCCTTGTACTTTGCACGATGGTAAGCCTTGGCGAGATTGAAATCAGCCTGCCTGGAAATAAGACGATCAATGCAGCCAACATTGCTGACATTACATCTTTGCCTGAAGATATGGCCTACAACTTCTCACATGTTCGCCGTCCGAAGGGAATGAATCTGCCGCTTGTACGCGAGATATTCGTAAAGATAGAAGGCCATGACCTGACGCGCCAACTTGACAAGGATGACACCTTCACCAAACTCCTTGTGGCAGCACAGAAGAAAGCTGGGCATGCCGTTACATTGGCACAGAAGGTACGTGGAGGTATCTTCCTTGAAAATGAGGAAGTGCTTGCCCCATTCGATGGTAGCAGCCATGCCAACCGCCTTCAGGTTTTGGCTTCATTCTGTGACAAGTTACAGAACTATGGCACAAAGGCTAAAATGAGCAATCTGCCTTGGACTCTGGAACAACTTGGCCATGTCTTTGAAGCCATTCCACTGATGAATCAGCTCGATAATATGCTTCAAGTGGTAGATGAATTGCGGACCCGAATCTCTTACCTTGTACAGGCAAAGCAGTATATGACCGACCAGCAGATGGAGGCAGATGTCAATGCGGCACTTGACCGTGTGAAGGAGGTACCGTCGATGGTCAATGACGAA
Organism: uncultured Prevotellaceae bacterium; assembly: GCA_902774815.1. Lineage (GTDB taxonomy): Bacteria > Bacteroidota > Bacteroidia > Bacteroidales > Bacteroidaceae > Prevotella. The sequence goes on from CACYJV010000015.1 coordinate 5,924, forward strand.
GATGCCCTCTCTGCTTATAAGAGTCAACTTGACTCCTTGATGGGCAAATATGCTGACTGGTATCTGGCAGAATACAACCGCTTACACATTACGGGAATGCAGGAGCAGGAAAAGCTCCGTATCATGCGCAGCACGGAGAAACAAGTATGCGATGCCATTTGTGGCAACGACCGTGGCGGTTATATCACGATTGTTCCCCAGTATCAGGACTGGAACCGTCGCATGAGCCAGTTACAGGTAGCCAGTACTTCTGTTACACGCGAAGCCATTCTCAACGTGCCTTATCATGGATTCAATCCCAAGCAATTCCAAGGCAAGTCACTACCTCAGATTGCAGACATGCGTGATGAACTGGAGCAGATTCATGAGAATATCATCAAGTCGCTTCATGAAATGGCTGAAGACCCACAATTGGCAGGCAATGCCACTTCTGTGCTTGACCAAAGCGAGCAGCGCCTATTTAAGCAGTTCCACGACAACCGCAATGAGAAGCCATCTGCAGAGGACGCAGCCCGTCTGATGGTCATCATCGACAAGTTGCACCGCGACATTCAAAAGGTAGATATTACGATGGACGATATTCGCCGTGCGCTCAACCATCCGATGACTCCACAGGAGGCAAAGAAAGCCTTTGGCAAGTACATCGACTTGATGACCAATGGCTACGAAAACGAAAATGTAAGAGTAATATTGAAGTAACTTTAATATGAGCAAGAAAGACCAAAATATACCGCAGCCAGTCCTCTTCGATGCAGAGGAAATGGGACGCATCACACCCGGTGACATCTGGGAAGAGAAGAATAAGCTCGTCACCTGTTTAGGTATGGAGTTTCCAAACGACGATGCCCGTCGTAAATACTTCCGTGATGAATTGCGAAATAAGTTGCCAGAGCTACGACAGATTGAGGGATTCCCCATCGGAAAGGACGAGGACATCATCCGATTATCCGACCCTCCGTATTACACTGCTTGTCCCAACCCTTGGCTTAATGATTTCATTGCGCAGTGGGAAGAAGAAAAGAAACAGTTGGAGCGTGAGGGAAAGCGCAAAGCAGATTTTGAGGTGAAGGAACCGTATGCCAGTGATGTTAGTGAAGGAAAGAGTAATGCTATATATATGGCGCATTCTTATCATACAAAAGTTCCACACCCAGCCATCATGCGTTATATTCTTCATTACACACAACCAGGAGATATTATTTTTGATGGATTTGCGGGAACTGGCATGACAGGAGTTGCTGCTGGCAAATGCTCTGATGTATCGGAGATACAACAATATAGTATTCAGGGTGATACAGGAATCAGACATTGTATTTTAGGTGATTTATCACCGATAGCTTCCTTCATTACATACAACTTTAACAAGCCCGTAAGCAATAACTTTTTTCTTGCGAAAGCTAAACAAGTAGCTGAGCAAGTTAATGAAAAATACGGGTATCTATATAAGACCAAGCACAAAAACCTTGGATATGGAGTAATATCATATGTTATATGGAGTGACGAATTAATCTGTGATAATTGTGGACGCGAGTTGTCTTATTGGACGGAATCATTAGACAAAGATAACAACATTAAGGATTGCATTATTTGTCCTCATTGTGGCTCTATTATTAACAAGACTCAGAATACCATTGCAAAAGAAACTGTTGTGTCTATCAATGGTGATGTCGCTATTGTTCCAAAGAAGCGTCCTGTCCTTATTTGTTATAAATACAATGGAAAGCGTTATACCAAAGTACCTGACGACTATGATTTTCAGCTTATACAAGAAATAGAATCTCTTTCACCTGATGGCTTTTTCCCAAAAGGTACTATTCCTGATGGAGTAAAAACAGCAGAACTCAAAAGGGCTGGCTATACGGATGTTTCACTTCTATATACAAGGCGTAATCTTCTTATCTTCTCTGCTCTTTGGTCTCTAATGCAAGACCTTCCTATTCTTCGTTTTGTATTAACTTCCATTTTAGTTAAAACGGGGTCTTTATTGCACAATATTGGACTTAAGAATGGAAAAATCAATTTAGCAGGGGCACTTCCTAATGCGCTCTTTGTGCCAAGTGCTTTAGCTGAAAGAAATATAATTGAGTTATTTTTAAGTAAGTTAGACGATATCCTTCGGATGAATCCAGAGGCGTTACATCGCTGCGTAAACCAAATATCATCTGCTACAGATTTACAAAACATCAATTCTGAATCCGTGGATTATATTTTTACCGACCCACCGTTTGGACATAATTTGATGTACTCTGAACTAAACTTCATTCATGAAGCGTGGCTAAATGTGTTCACAGACAATAAGGAAGAAGCCATTGAAAACTCCGCTCAAAACAAAACTGTTCAGGAATATACTGATTTGATGACTGCCGCTTTCATCGAATACTATAGGATTCTAAAGCCTGGCTGTTGGATGACGGTTGAATTTTCAAACACTTCCGCTGCTGTTTGGAATTCAATACAACGCGCATTAACAAAAGCCGGCTTTATAGTTTCTGTTGTACGAGGTCTGGACAAGAAACAAGGCAGTTATAACGCACAAACAACATCTACAGCGGTAAAACAAGATTTGGTAATATCTTGTTATAAAAGTACAGAGCGTGTACGTAATAGTCTTACCCAAGAATTGCCTAATAGTGTGTGGGATTTTATAGATGAACATTTAGAGCATCTCCCAATCGTAAATGAGGTTGGCAATAAGCTAACATCAATTATTGAGAGAAGTCCTAAAATTCTTTATGATCGGTTAATCTCATCATACATTGAGCGTGGACTTGCTGTTCCATTAGATGCGCAGCAATTCCAGTCGGGTCTTAGAGAACGCTATGTTGAACGCGATGAGATGTTTTTTACTGCAAGTCAGGTTGTCGAATATGAAGCAAAAAGAAAGGCTGTTCCTGACTTTGCTCCTATGGGTATCATCGTGAGCGACGAAGCCAATGGCATACAGTGGTTGAAGAACCTCCTACGTGATGGTGGCAAGACCTATCAGGATATACAGCCAGAATGGATGCAAGCCATCAACGGTCTCAGGAAGAATGATATTCTACCAGAGTTAAAGCAGATTCTTGAAGAGAACTTCATCGAGGAATCCAATGGTAAATGGCGACTGCCTAACATTCAGGACGACAAGGACGTAAATGCTCTTCGTACAAAAGCTTTACTCAAAGAGTTCAAGATATACGTAGATGTCGCACAGAAGCCAAAGGCAAAAATAAAGGAAGCCCGTGTGGAAGCCCTTCGTGCTGGTTTTAAGCAGTGTTATGTCGATAAGGATTTCCAGACTATCGTGACAGTAGGCAACAAGATTCCTCAGAACCTGCTGATCGAAGACGAGGTACTGCTGCAATTTTACGACATCGCCCAGAGCAAACTATAATTCAGATGCAAAGACTGATACAAAAGATTGCGGAACGCATCACAGCGGAATATACCCGTCTGTCGATAGTGAGTAACCCAGACGGGGTGCTCACCAATCCTGTCGTACAGTCTCATCTCCTTTCGGAATGCGGATTGAATGTCGTAGTTGGCTCACAACTCCAGTTGCGCATCCACTATGAGCTAATCTACAAGGCTTCAGAGAATGACCGTTTCGTTTATGTTTGTCCAAATACAGACACTCTGTTGCCGGACATGGTGCAGGAAGCGAGAATAACTGATTTCGGTATTGGGCAGTTATTCCCTCTGTTTGCAGACAAGAACCTATTGCAGCAACTCAGTTTTGAAGAACTGGTCATGCTCAGCCATAAGATGGGGACACGTCGTATCAACATGGCAGAGGGTAAGCGTATGGTAGAGGACATCCGTAACGAAGAGAATGAAAAGCGAAAACATTCTGCTGAACATTATCGCCAGAAGCTACAGTCAGTTGCACTTGACTGGGGGATGATGGGCCAGACAGTAAAAGCTGTTAGCGATATTATCGCAGAAGCAGCCCTGGCCGGGGTATATGACCAACTAACAGAAGAATGGACTCGTGTCAACGAGAGCTTTCAAGGCTGGCTGGATAGTAACTATTTCGCCTTGCAAAACAGCAATCCATTATTGCGACCAGCCTGTGTAAATAGTATCTTGCCACATCTTGCAGACAAGTTTGGCAGTGGCGATAAAATTGCTTTAGTTGTTGTTGACGGCCTTGCCTTCTGGCAGTGGTGTATTCTTGCAAGATATTTGCAGAAGAATCACTATACAATCAAAGAAGACTTTACTACAGCATGGCTACCCACCATCACAATGCTCTCACGTCAGGCCATCTTCCGTGGCGACCGTCCACAGATGGACTACAAACAATCACCAGAGGCGGAACGTCGATTATGGCACGACTTCTGGCAACAGGTGGGTATGTCATCCTATGAACTGCAATACCTCTATGATAACGAAGAGTTTGCAATCAATGAAGGTGTCAACCGTCTGTCATACGTCACAGTAGAAATGGATCATAAGATGCACGCTTCACGAGATATGCGCGACCTTGCCGTACTGACAGATGTATGGGCTCCTCGTTTCTGTGAACAACTGAAGGTGCTGAAAAACATGGGCTTCACCATCTATCTCACATCCGACCACGGTAGCACTGCTGCTACAGGTCAACGTCCGTTGACACAGGTGGAAAAAGTGTTCCTCTACAAAGATGGCAGTCGTGGTAAACGCCACCTGATATATAACAGTAACCATGCTGACGAACAGCGCAGGCTCTACGACAGCGCATCAGAAAGCATGAAGTTGCTAAAGCGTGATAACTGGTTGGCAGTTCGAGATTTCGGAGCGTTTGAACGTTCTGGAGTCTCACTCATTACTCATGGAGGTTGCAGCTTCACAGAAGTTGTGGTGCCCTTCGTACAACTATAAAAATTGAAAATATGGAGAATATCACTATAGGTATCAATCAGCGTATTCCGATTCACATCCTGGAACTTGCCTTATGCGCAGCTCTTCAGGATGATGCCTCACCTGAATATTTCAGTGAACTGGCTGCAACAGAATACAAAGGAGAAAACCGCATCAAGAAAGCGGTGTCGGTAATCAACAAACTCACCATTCGCAATCCAATCTTTGGCTATCTTCATGAACATACCGATGCAGTATTGGCTGCAATGAAGAACAAACATGACAGACCGCTGTTGTTTGGAGCTGTTATATGTGCAGCTTATCCCTTTGGATTCGATACTCTAAGCATCATGGGTAAGTATTTCCATGTGCAACAGCAAGTGAACACCACATTGATAACACAGCGAATGGCAAGCAAGTATGGTTCCAACCGTTCTTTGCCGAATGCCCTCTATTGTGTCCTGCCGATGTTCATAGAGGCAGGTCTGCTGAATCGTCCTGTGGCTGGCATCTATGAAGTTATTCGGCAGGAACGATATAGCGAATTTACTCTTTCTCTTTATCGCAAGGCATTTGTTATCAACAATCCCACATACACGGAGAACGATGACATTGACAGCAACCCATTCTTTGAATTTGTAACCAAAAATTATTAACAAATAACTTACGACTATGCATTTTGACAATCTTGACGCATATCTTGCCTTTGAAGCTCAATTAAGGAGTTTCGGACAAGAGCCTAATGCAGAAATGCTGGCAGAGAAAGCTAGGCTGGAAGCCGCTCAAAACGTGAACGAAGACGAATATGTCTTTGGCACAATGGCTGCACACAATAAGTTCATGACACCTGAAAAGGAAAAGGTTGTGCGTGAAATGACTGACCAACTGATGATGGAAGGTGAAAATGCCACCCAACCATGCCTGTTGCTTGGAAAGGTGCAGTGTGGTAAGACTGACACTTTCCTTAGCATCATGGGACTGTGTTTTGATCGAGGCATTGATGTTGCAGTGGTGATGACTAAGGGAACCAATACGCTGACAAAGCAGACTATTGAACGTCTGAATAAGGAATTCCGCTTCTTCAAGGATGATGGCACCTACGGTCAGAAGGTTGTCATATACATCTATGACATTCTTGACCTCTATAAACGAGGCGGACTTAGCGATTATCAGCTTAATGACCCTGCCAACAAGTTCATCATTGTCTGCAAGAAAGAAAATACGAACTTGAAAGACCTTATAGAACTGTTTGAAAACAATGAGATACTTCGCAGGAAAAAGGTCTTGGTATGTGATGACGAGGCGGACTTTGCCAGTCGGGCATACTATCAGCGTAAGGGAGAACTGTCGCTTCTACGAATTGCTGAGCATATAGAAAAGTTTGTTACTCTGCCAGTTTTCTGCCGCTACTTGCAGATTACCGCCACACCATACTCACTTTATTTGCAACCCGATGGAACAATACAGCTACGTGACGGCCAGGAAGCATCGCCTTGGCTGCCTCGTTATACAGGCTTGGTTCCCATCCACGATAAGTACATTGGTGGAAAACAATACTATGTAGATAGCCAAGAGGGTGAAATTGACGATGAGGGAATTTTCCATCCAGCTAACATGTATGGTTGCTTGTATCAGCCTGTTGACCAAATCTGTATCGACATCTTGTCGGCACGTAACGAGTTCTATCTAGAATCCCGTGCACACTCGGAGAATCTTGATTCGCTGAACTTTGCCGTAGTAAGTTATTTGTTTGCCACAGCAGTCCGCAGCATTCAGACAAAGAAGAAAAGTAACAAGAAGTATTATTCCAGTTGTTTGATTCACTGCGAAATCAACAAGCACAAACACGCTTGGCAAGAAGAATTGATTACAGAAATCATTGAGGATATTAAGCAAGCATTTTTGCATAAGGCAAACTCCGACCTTCACATCCTCGACCTTGAATCAGATGCCTACGAGAGCCTTAAACTCAGCAATGAATTGGGGAACAGACAAGGACTCATCAATGAGAAATTCCCCACATTTGCTGAGGTGGAAGCAGAGGTGAAGCGTATTCTGGAATATAACGATTACACTATCAATGTGGTGAACTCCGAAGAGCCGGGCAAGGTCGCAACCATGCTTAACGACAAAGGACAACTCCGTTTGGAACAGGCCTTGAATTTCTTCATTGGTGGTTCTATTCTTGACCGAGGCATCACAATAGACAACATGCTCTGCTTCTTCTATGGACGTGACCCGAAGAAATTCCAGATGGACACAGTACTCCAGCATGCTCGAATGTATGGAGCCCGTGACAAGGAAGACATGGCCTGTACCCGTTTCTTCACGACTCCTGAAATCTATGATGTGCTGAAGACGATGAATGTGTTTGACGATTATCTCTACCAGTATTTGAAGGCTCACCGTGATACGGTTCAGACAGATGAGTTTACGAGTATGGTTATCGGATATGACAGTCGTATCAGTCCAAGTGCCCAGAATAAATACACTCCTGCAAACACGAAGGTTCTGAAGCCATTCCAACGCACTTATCCAGTAGGCTTCCAAACTATAGAGCCATCAGAGAATAACAAGTTGACGAAGAAGATAGAGGAAGTTCTTCAACATGCCGTAGAAGGAAAAGAGGCAAACGAAGATGGGTTCTATCTTGTTCATTACAACGACGTTGTGGAAATCCTTTCGCTTATCCGCGAATCATATACCTATGCCATAGAGTATAATAATGTGGGGTTAGAATGGGACATTAATGATATGGTGACACCACTTGAACATCTTACCTATGACACTGACGGTATGGTTCTTGTCACTGTGAGGGGTGACCGTAATTTGAGCCGTGAGCGTGAAAACATCTTTGACAAACGAGGTCGATTCATTGATGCTCCTGAGGCTGGTGGTGAAATCAACATAGACAAGAAGAATGCCATCGACCGTCCTGTGTTGGTTCTGCTCAAACAAAATGGCTTAAAGGATTTGGGGTGGCGAGGAACAGCATTCTTCTGGCCTGTGCTCACCACACCTCAGAATATGAACGCCGGTATCTTTACCATCAATGGTAATAAGAAATACCGTAAGGCAAAGAAGCAGATAACTCTTGAAACATTGGGCAATTATCCAAAGGAAGAAGTTTTGTCATTGACTATCAAGAAGGAGCACTTCTTCGACATCATTCTTGACTACAAGAAAGAAGAAAGTCGTGATATTAAACCGACAACGGCCAATATGTTCTTAGAGAAGGATTTGATGGGAAAGTTTATTCTGGTTGAAGGGACAGACCCAGAAAAATACTATGACCTGACAACTGTCAATGATAACATCTTCCCATTTGAAGTAAGAGGCTATAAGTATTTACATCTGCGTACTTCAATGGATATGAGTGGAAGCCAAGCCATTATTAAGTTGAAGGAGGATGACCCATACGAAATGGTATGTCGTCCGTTTGAACAGCAGGACGTGGTATATACTGAGTTCAATGAAGGGCAAGATGTGACAGATCAGTCTGCTGGAAACTGGAGCATTGTATATCATCTTGACAAGGTTCTGGAGAAGAAACTTACTCCTGATGACACAGAGCAACTACAGAACTATGTAGAGTATTTGGCCAGTATAGAACAGGAATAAGAAAATGAGAGCAACGCTTGAATATATCAAACAAAAGTTTGATGAATACAATAATCTGATGTTTGAGGGGAAGTTGAAACCACTCCCCTTCAAACTCAGTAATGCCAAGTCATTTCTAGGTGCAGTATTCTTCCAACGAGAGAAAAATCCAGATGACACATGGCATTACTATGGCTTTGTGTTCAAGATTAGCACAGTGATGGATTTATCAGAAGATGTAGTGGAAGATACGATTATCCACGAGATGATACACTACTACATCATGAGTAATCAGATGCAGGATACGGCACCACATGGCAAACTCTTCATCGCTAAGATGCAGGAGATAAACCGAAAGTTTAACCGTAATCTTTCAGTCACTCACCGTACAACTAAAGAGGAACAGGATAGTGATAAGAGAATTCAGCAACACATCATTTGTGTATCACGTTTGAAAACGGGCAAACGCTGCGTTACTGTTGCTACAAAGTCCAAACTATTTGAATTATGGGATGCAATGCCCAACTTTCCCAAAATGGCGGAACTGAGATGGGTGATTTCTACCGACCCCTATTTCAATCGCTTCTCTAAAGCTACAAAACCTGGTGTTTATTTTGTTCCTTCGGAAGAGTTGGAAGCGCACTTGAAAGATGCAAAGGAACTAATCAAACAAGGTAATTCAATTAGAATAAAGAAATAGTATGACCATCAACGAAAGAATAAACAAAAAACTAAAGCCGTGGGGGCTCACTGTCGAAGATTTGACAAAAGAAGAACTGGCAGAAGCTAAAGAATGTTTGAAGCCTGGAACTATTGATGGCTTTTTCTCCAGTGAAGTATTGATAAAGAAATCTCTTTTGAAGAGCATTGAGCGCAAAAAGGCAAACACTTAACGAGGACTACCATTTTTCTAATCACTTCTATTTTGAGTTTATTGAATGATGCCAATCGCGACATTAGGTATCCAAAAGTGCCTTTAATTTTAATATTGTATTATCTGAACCAAAATCCGGAGAAGCTCCAAAGAGTCCTTTAAGATAACTTCTTTCAAGTTCTTTGTCGAAGCGTAAGTTAAACTTCTCATCTAAGCGATTTAGTGAGCTCACACCTTCTTTATTTTTTTCGATCAGCCATATTTCATCCCTTCGTAGTAGGTCTTGATCCATTAAAGTACTTTCATGAGTGGTAAAAATAAGTTGTGTAGAAATGTTATTGGAATATTTGAAGAATAGTTCTATCAATTTTCTCATTAATGCGGGATGAAGACTGCGTTCCATTTCATCAATCACAAAAACCTTCTCTCCCTGAATCAGATCTAAGATTAGTGGTATATAATCAAATATACGTTGTGTTCCATCACTTTCATCACCTAGTGAAAAATACTCTTTTTCATCATTGTCAATTATATTATGAATGGTTTGAAGTTTTTTCGCTTTAATTGCACCATCTACAAAAGTAATGAGGTATAAATTATTTTCGAATCTAAGTGAACCGAAAGCTTCGGCATTGCTCGATTTCGACAAATCTGTTTTGATGAATTGCTTCATTTCTTGGGCTATACCGAGTTTTTCAAAATCGACATCAATTAAGTCAATAGCCAGAATACCTGTGTCAAAATACCGCAGCAACTCACCGAAGCCTTCTTTCAGCTGGTCATCATTAACTGCTTTCAACATACCACCTTGTTTATATGGAGTATCTGGGAAAAGAACTTTTAAGGTATCAACGAACCATTTTATAACTTCCCAAAGGTCTTCTATGTTTGAGACGTTATCACGGAGATTACGACTAATTACTTCATGAAGAAACAGTTGGTGTTGGGGGGTTGCTTTAGCAAAAAAGTTCAGAAACTGTCTTTCTTCCTCTTTTGGATTAAGCTTTATTAGATATGAAATATTGAAAGGCTCTTTTGACGTAATATCCCTTTCAAAAATAAAGTATTCCGTTTTTCGAGTAATTTGCTTCAGCCATTCTTTTGAAATTCTTTCTGCATTATAACTAAAACCATACTCATACTTTTTGTTATTACATAATATCTGGTAGATGAAAGTCGTATCTTTCTTTTTGCTTTCAGAACTTAAACGAAAAGGATGATACTCTATCAACGTATCTGCATTGGTACCGAATAGTACGAGTCTTTTTCCAAGCTCAAGTGCTTCTACGAAATTACTCTTACCTCCGGCATTCGGACCAAACAGCGCAGCAGATTTTAAAATCCAATATCTTTTTACTGGCTCTACTTTATGCTCCTTATTCCTCGATCCCTTGCCTGGCTGAAGTTTGAAAACTTCTCTGTCTCTAAAAGAGAGAAAATTCTCTACTGTAAATTGCTGTAACATATGTGCCCCATGTTAAATGGTGTTGCCGCCACCTTTGTTCTTATTTATTCGGGCACAAAGTTAGCGATTTTTTCTCATTCAGGCAAGAAATCTTGGATAAATAGTTTAATTAAGGGTAGCAAAATGAGATTATTTCACATTTTGTTGTGTTTTTATTTGTTGAATTATATAAAATATAGTATATTTGCAGCCGATAACAAAATATAAAATTTTAAAATATGAGTTTTGATAAAAATAAACATTTGAGAGAGGTGCTAGACACACACAAGATGCATCACGTACAAGAATTCGTGGATAAGGTCAAGAATCGTAGAGAAGAGATAAAGGTCAAGATGCACGACCAATACGGTAGCGACAAATATTCATCGTTTGGCTCTGGCAGCTTTGCAAAACATACCGCTACTAATGTGAAGTTTGACCTTGACTTGGTAGAGCCTTTCAAACATAGCGCCTTCGGTTCTTTGCAAGATATGTTTGACAGCGTTCACGATTTTCTGGCTGAGGAATACAAAGATACAGGCGTCACTATCCGCAAACAGAAGGTTTCCATTGGCGTAAGCTTTCCGATTGAGGAAGGAGACGACAAACCCGTGGAACTGGACGTTGTGCCTGGGCGCGAGTTAAAGGATGATGACTATCCCAACTCGCACGATTTGAATCTGTGTTTCAATGAGGACCATTGGGGCTTCAAGAAAGGCACTTACCAGAAAACCAATATCCAGAAGCAGATTTCGCATATAGAAGGTAAAACAAGCGAACGCCAGATAATACGCCTCCTGAAAATCTGGAAAAAGCAGAAGGGCAAGAAGTATAAATCGTTCGTTATTGAGCTGGCCGTCATCAGAGCTTTGGACGGTTATAAAGGTGAGATGGGACTCTGGCCAAGATTGAAATACGTTATGGAGTATCTGCGCGACAATATAGCGGACAGCAGTTTTCACCTTTACGACCCAGGCAACTCGAACAACGATGTGATGGCAGCAATGGCGGATTATGACAGGCAGTCGTTTAAGTCGGATATGGAATCAATGCTGAACAACATAGACAGCAATCCTGATTTCTACCTTCCTTACTACTTTAAGGTGAACGATAAGTTCAGCGGGTATAAGGAAAAAGAATCAGGGGCTGCGTTTCCCACCAGTCCCAAACGTTTTGGATAAGATATGATGACTGCAGACAAAATAAAGGGGCTGATAACAATTGTTGACGGAGTAAGCCTTGTTGGTGAATTTAGCATCGACAAGGCTGGTTCGTTGACAGGTCGGATTGCTGTAGCTACTGGTGTGGGCAGCGACGGGTTGGTTTGGGAGGTAATAATTAGCCCGACATATCCGTTTAAGGCTATGGGCCAGGAGTCTATCCAGTTCTTTAATAAAAGTCTGCTAGACTATCCTCACATCATGCAGAGAGGCAATCTCTGTATGCACCCAGCTGAATTTGAAGATGCAGAGAGTCAGTTTATAAATGACTTGAAACAGCTGAAGGAATGGGTGGACAGATACTATGTTAGAGGGGAAAAGGATGCTCATTATGAGCATATTGTGGTGAACCATTACCTGATACGCGATGCGTATTATACTTATTGCTTTGCAGAGACCGAAGGAGATATTGTTGACGGGGACTTTGGAATAGTGCATTACGCGGTGCTTAAGAACGGGCAAAAGAACGACTCACCAGTTAGAAACTATATTGTACAACAGTTTGTATCGTACAAGCAGGTGAAGAAAAAAGAGATGCCCTGTAGGATTAGCCTGTTCTATCGTAAACTACGGTCGTTTGACGGTGTTTACTGTCTTCTTAATAACGTGCCATCGGTGCATAACAAGTTTATTGTTGAGGACTACGATGCTATCAAAGGGTTGTTTTCGCAGAGCCAGAAGAACTATATCCACAGTTTTGTAGAAGCGCACAAGGGAAAGTATGATTTCTTCCCGTTGTTCTGTGGATATAGGATACCCGGAGGTGGTGTTCACTGGCAAGCTATGATGATTTTCATGGAAGACCTACCTATTGTTCCTATTCGAGTGGGTACAGGTAAGAACAGACTGTGGTTTACCGATTTTAAACAAGGTGCAATTCAATGGGCGGAAACCGAAGATATTTCCTATAAGTATTTCTTTGGACGCGGATCGATGCCCGAGGATCTTGCCAACAAGAAAGTGCTGATTATGGGAGTCGGAGCAATAGGGAGTATTATTGCTGAGACCCTAACGAGATGTGGGGCTAAAAATCTCACACTACATGACATAGACATTAAAGAGCCTGGTAATGTTTGCCGGTCAGCATATCCCTTTTATACGAGTATAAACGAAAAAACCTTGGACTTGGAACTTTTACTGAAGCAAATCTCGCCACACGTGGAGTGTGCCAGTTTGAAATCGGAGTTTGACTTGGCGATAAAGGGGTATGCAGCAACAAGCAAGGATGTTACTGCCCTTGCTGGGTTGTTTGATGAGTTTGATGTGATATTTGACTGTACAACTGATAACCAGTTGATGCGGGTAATGGATGCCATAGAGACGAAAGCCCAGGTTGTGAACTTGTCTATAACCAACCATGCGCAGGACTTGATATGTGCTTTCTCACCTAATGTGACAGAAACCGTGCTGTTGGTCTATGGCTTATTGAAACGAGATGTGGATGCCGATATGTACAACCCTACAGGTTGTTGGAATCCGACCTTTAAAGCATCATATAATGACATATCAAGCAAAGCCCAGTATGCGATGAAGCATATCATTAGGATGCTAAGCGGCGTGGAGCCAAAGAGCAACTTCTATATAACCGAAGATGAAATGGATTTAAACATACATCGATTATGAGATATTATCTACCAAGTGATGATTTGTATATAGAGATAAAAGCCTCGGTGTTCAACCAGATAAAGCTGCAAGCTGAGGGCGAGTATCCCAACGAGAACGGCGGGATGTTGGCTGGCCGTTATTCTGCCGACAGACATACGGTATATATAGAAAAGGTTGTTGTGCCCGTAGAGAAGCTGACCGGCAGAACAACGTTTATGCGCAATACCAATGGATTAGAAAAGATCTGGAAACAATTAGCCAAAGAAGGGTTGCGCTACGTGGGCGAGTGGCATAGCCATCCTAACGGTTCTACCCAGTACAGCGGTACAGACTTGTCGGCTATGATAGATATTGAAAAGGAGATTGCTATTGAGAATCCGATTCTGCTGATTGCGGGAGTGAGGAACTGCGGACTCAGTGCACATACGTTTTATTGCTATAAGGACAATAAGCTATTTGAATATAAAAAGATGATAGATTTAAAGGAACTTTTTAATGGCTTACAGAAGCAAATGCTTGCAAGCCTCAATGTTGACAGAGAATATATAGGACATCCCGGTAGTAAAGGGGATGCGACGGAGCAACGTTGGATAGATTTTCTTAGAACCTATTTGCCGGACAGGTATAAGGTGGATAAGGCTATTGTGATAGATTCTACTGGCAATGTGAGTGAGCAGATGGATATTGTAATCTATGATGCCATATACACGCCCTTTATATTCAAACAAGATGGATTTATGTACATACCTGCGGAGAGCGTCTATGCTGTGTTTGAGGTAAAACAGGACGTGAAAGGAAATATTGACTACGCTGCCAAGAAGGTGGAGAGTGTTCGACGGCTGAAACGAACCAGTATAGAGATGGTGGCTTCTGGGAGACGAACTCCGGCCAGACCATTAACAAAAATTATAGGCGGTTTTTTAACCACTACTAGCTCGTATAGTAGCATCAAAACGGTACAGAACCAGCTGGAAAAACTGAAAGGATACCAGACCTTGGATTTAGGCTGTATATGTGACACGGGTAGCTTCTATGTGGACTACAAAGAAACGCCCCCTGCTAATATAGAGCCGACTAAAGATATCGAGGAGAACCGTAAATATATCGAGCATGTCTATGAAAGCCGTGAGGTTAATAAAATCAAGTTCAGTGATAAAGACGTGTCGCTGTTTACTTTCTTTCTCCAGCTTGTGAGCTACTTGAAGTCCATTGGTACTGTCGCAGCAATAGATATCAATGCGTATTTGAAGGCTATTAATGAGAAAATAGACGAAGATATTTAGAGTCGTTTTTTTTGTGAACTTAAAAGATGGAGTCTTTAACGCCAAGGAATCCTATAAAAAACCGCTTCAGAACCCTTCATTAGCTAACATTGTCTATGTGGCGTGGAGTGTAAATTCGAAGTTGTAGTCCAATTCTTCCTCTTGTGCATTTACAAAGTGTAATTACATTGAATAGAAACTCGCGCTTCCAACTGTTAAACGTGACTTCTTACGGGTAATATAATAATGATATTATCAACGTTCTTGAACTTACGCAAGGCCAATCACAGGAAACAGGGTAAAACTACGACAGATCTGTCGCAGTTTTACCCTGTTTACACAGAAACGCTAATGGATAATTATGGTTCAAAATATGCACACTTTCATAACATCGTGTTTTTTAAAGTTAAAAGTGTTAAATCTTTATTATAATTTCCCATCACAGAATCCACATCTTCACTTTTCTATCGTTTAAAGCACAAATAATTGATATAAAAGCATTTACAAATACAATGGCTGCACAGGCCTGACCTCCATCACCTTCCCCAACAACGTGACGAGTATCGGTGCGTCGGCTTTCGCTGTTTGCACTGGCCTTACCACCATTATTATTGGTAACGGTGTGACGAGCATCGAACGAAACGCTTTCGCTGGCTGCTCTGGCCTGACCACCGTCACTATTGGTAACAGCGTGACGAGCATCGGGGAAAGAGCTTTTTCTAGATGTTACCGCATCCACACTATCTACTGCCTCAATCCGACTCCACCAACATGCGGCTTAAATACTTTTTTGGGTGATAATAATGGTTTGCGCGACCCCTACGACGTCTTCACTTACGCGACGCTTCACGTCCCCATGGGCAGCAAGGAAGTGTATGCGTCGGCACACGACTGGAGATACTTCACGAAAATCAAGGAGGACATGTCGGCAGGTGGTAAGGTCTATTACGCCAACCTGACCGTCAAGCAGGGAGAGACCGGCTACACTCGCCAGCCCATGAAGGCCGACGAGTCGTACACTATCTACATAGGCTCATTGGGCGGAAACAAGGTGAACACCGTAACGTTCAACGGCGTTGACGTGACCGACCAGGTGGCAAATGGCTACTACACCACTCCCCCCATCAAGGACGAGTCGGAGCTGTCCATCTCGTATGAGGTCAACCCCTCGTCGGTGGCAGCCCTGAGCCTGAACGACGTGCGTGTGATGGGATACCAGAACGAGATTACCGTCAGCAACATCGACGAGCCCTCCACGGTGACCGTCTTTGGCGCCGACGGCAAGCAGGTGGCCGTAGTCCCCTCAGCACTCGGCAACGTGACTGTGCCTGTTGAGTCCGACCGTGTCTATCTGGTGAAGGTGGGCGCTCGCACCTTTAAGCTCGCCCTTTAACCTCGAACGCTCTGTTTAGATAATAAGACTACGAGTCAACGAGACAACGAGACTACAAGTCGACAAGAAGGCAGGTCCCCGGCGTGGAGGCCTGCCTTCGTGGTTTGTTGAAGTTCGCCACTTCTTTCCCTTTTACCGAAAAGTGGGCATCGAGAAATATTGGTTGGGAGTTCCCCTTTATTTTGCGCCCTTTCTCCGATTGCACTCCTTGCAGAGCATCTGGCAGTTTTCTATTACCGTACGCCCGCCGTCGCGCCAGGGGGTGATATGGTCGCCTTCCATTTCATTGAAATCAAACTCAACGTCCTTATTCGGACAATCGGGATTGGCGCAATGATGATGTTGGAGTTCATATACTTCCAACTTGATGTCATCGGGAAAAGCACGCAAACCAAGGTCGTGTTCATCGCGAGTAAGCACGTATGAACAAATACCTTTCTTGTTTTGCACTTCGCTGTCTATTATCAATTTCCCTATTTCTTGGTCTATCTTCGCCTTGTCAATCAATTCGTCTTTGAAACGATCATAGAGTTTTCCCCAATCCACTCCTTTCATTATCTGCTTTCGCTTCTTCAAGTCATACGTAGCTGTAATCCACGTGATAACCGCCGAGAAATATTGCCACAATTGTACGGCGTTCGGGTCGTGTTGATGCTTGGCCATATATCCTTCAATCGTCATCTTCTGCCCTGGCTTACTCTGTGAGTTGGCAATCCATTTGAGAGCCGTTTCCAAATAGTCTTGGCGTATTGGCGAACCGTTAATCAAATACTTACCCATGTTGTAAGCGGCACAATTAGACTTGGAGAAATATCGTTTCGCATCGCTCACAAACGGTCCTGCATAGACGGCATTACGTAATTCTTGGGCTGTTAACCGTTCTCCTGCGATATTGATAGTTTCAAACCAATCTAACTTTTCCTTATCGTTACCCGAACAAACATACACCATCAATTCATAATCCAGTATTTCCTTTTGTTCGCTTTCCGTCAGATTATGAAAGTATTGGAAATCGTAAGCGAAATCGCCATTCACGTATTGGCAAATACTGATGGTACGTTGCTGACCATCCATCACCTCAAACGGCACTTCCGCATCTTCATCGCGTGTTGCCCAATACATCACGTTCAACGGGAATCTTTTCTTTATTGTAGTTATCACCGCTGCCCGTTTCTTCTCGTCATAGATAAACTCGCGCTGATAGGGTGGACGAATATCAAGTTTACCACCATAGCCACGAACACCTTGTTCCTCGTTGTCCTCGTAACCATTTGTCAGTTCACGGACAGTAATCTTTTGTAATTCGATTTGCATGGGTTATTTCTTTTTGATGATAATACGTGCATAAACCTTATTTAATCTATATCCTTCTGACGTTAAGTATTTTCCTTGTGGATCTCTTACATAGAGTAAATAATCTCGTTTGTCCGAAACATACTCTTTGGTTATAGGGTCTCTGAATTTCTGATATTTTTTTGTTGGTGTAAAATTTCCTTCTCCAATTCCCAATGTTATTATTTCAAATTGGTCTGGATTGTATTTATCAAGAAAAGTTATGGGAACACCCATCGCACCATCATAATCAACAGGAATATCATTTGTTGCATTAACATTGATGGCATCATAGTTATCATATTTTGGGTATTCTTCAGGGGAATATGTATGATAAAGTATAAGTTCTTCATGTCGTTTTTTATGATCAAGATTTGTAAACCAACGAACCCCTTTTACTCTTATAAACTTTCTACCCGTTTCATCAACACCACAACCAGCAGCTCTCAATTCATAGTCATCAGGCACCCAAAACTTCCTATCACCGCTTGTTATACTGGGACCTGTCCATAGTTGATTATTCTTTATCAATGGGAATATTTCTTTATAAGTAATTGCGTTCATATTGCCAATTATTATGAACTTCTTTTCATACTTC
The DNA here is from genome assembly GCA_902774815.1 of uncultured Prevotellaceae bacterium. Lineage (GTDB taxonomy): Bacteria > Bacteroidota > Bacteroidia > Bacteroidales > Bacteroidaceae > Prevotella. Next base: position 24,073 of record CACYJV010000015.1, read on the forward strand.
ATCAATTGTGCTACGTATTCCCTAAATAAGGAGAATGGCGGATTGGTTACGACAATATCCGCTTCCTTCAATAGCTCTATACATTCACGGCTACGGAAGTCACCATTCTCTTTTAATATGGAGAGTACGTTATTGTCATTCTGAATCAAGTATCGAACATCGGCAAGGTCAACACGACCATCCCCATTCATGTCCTTCACTTCTATAATCTCTACCTTATAGGCTACTTTCTTTTCTTTCCCTTCCTCGTCAATAGCGAAAAGGGGCAATTCCTGTCCTACGACGGGTGAACCATTATAGCAAGTAGCAATGAGTTTCTTCAATCCAAACGCATTGAAGTTATTAGCAAAATACTTGAAGAAATTGCTTTCGTATGGATCATCGCAATTACAAAGGATAGTTTTTCCGCGAAAGTGTTGACGGTAATGTCTTAATTCATTTTCGATGTCGGCGAGCTGCGTATAGAACTCGTCTTTCTTTGCAACTTTTGCTTTGTCTAAATTTCTTTTAGCCATAATAGATTGATAGTTTTCGTTTTGTCTGCACCCAACTATCAATCACGCCACTGAACACAAAAAAGGCGTGATGCACCTTTTGCGTCCAGCTTGGAGGCAGCCTCGGATGGAAACCTCCGCAATCTTTTACAAGTATGCACCACGCCGAAGCGTGAATGCATTCCTATATACAAGATTGCGAGAGATGCCCATACGAGCGTCTTATCACATATTATCTCTGTGCGTTTTTTATTTCCAATAAGTTTCCGAGGCTTTTGGCTGAACGCGAAATAATAGCGAATGCTTTAAGTAGTCCGGATTTCTCCCCGAACCGATTGCAAAGGTAAGAAATTATTTTTGAATCGAAGAACAAAACACGCTCGAAAAGTGGTTTTCTTCAAGAAAAGTGTGGTTATTGGTGGATTGCCATGCCAAGGCAGTCGGTATTATACCCTCTTTTTCCGTATAATACCGAACGGCTGCACCACGAAAACGAGAAATGCGTTAAAACTTTAATAATCTTCATTCCATTTCTTGCATAGATGCGTTATTCTTCGTACCTTTGGGGGATAAAAAGGATTGCTCTATGCCATGATAATAAAAACATTTGCAGACATAAGGGATATTGATGTTGAATTGGCGGATTTCTTTCTTCGCCCAGAGGAGGCTGTGCATTGGATAAACAAGGTGAACAACGAGATAAAGGAATGGATTTCCAAGAGAAACAAAGGACATTGGGAGATTGTGAAATATGCCACGGAGAAGCGCGGTATCCTTGGGAAACGAAAAAAGAACGGCGACATAGCTAAACTGACTCGGAAAGAGTTTGCCAAGGTTCTCATCACGTTTTGCCCCGAAGCCCTGAATGAGGATGAGACGGAAAGCAAATTGGTCAGTAGTATGGAGCACTACATCATGGAAAATGCCTATAGGCTTGGTCCTTCGGGTACTTCCCTGGCTCGTGTGAGGGAGGTGGAGGCTTTATTGGACAGCCATCAGATGGAAGAAGATGAAGCCGACGACGAACCTCCTTCGATGGTCGACCTGATGTCTTATTTTCTTAAAAAGGAAATCCGTGATGAAGGCAGTCATCATGGAGGCCGGAGTTCTGCCCTGTTTTTCAGGAAACAGTATGGCAACGGCATCCCTGCTCTTTCTGTTGAGACATACCTGTCGGACGACTTACGCAAGAAGCAATTGTATTCTGGCGTTGAAGCCTACGAGTTTGTGGAAGAAGAGCTGACACCGTCCAAGTTGTATGAACTCATCGGCAAGTATAATAGCGTGACCAAGCTAAGGCTGTTTGTGGTTTCCCTCATGGGATTACGTCCCGATGTCTGCCATTTGGCGCGAGCGAACAATGTGGGCTACGTCAGGCTGAATCCTTCTCATAATCCTGAAAAACCGGAGTACATCCTGCCGCGTTCTGTTGATAATTACGACAAAAAGAGGCAGGCGCAAGACGTTCTCTTTGGAATCGCCGCAATGACTTCGCCTATACTGATTATGGATGCCGACAACATCACCACGTCGCTTGCCGATGTGCTGTCGAAACATGGCGTTGCCGTTCAATCTAACATCATGCTGGAAGTCCCATACCTGGAGAAAAAGGCGATAGAATCAATGGCAAACCGATTGTCGGAACCGTTTGTAGAGGGTTGCCTTGACATTTATCGTTCGTGGGATGCGAATCTGAGTTGTTCGGTAGACCCGTTTGCCATTGCTCATGACAAAGGCTTAGCGTATGAGACGAGCCATCTGAGTGACAATCTGACGTTAGGGAGACTCGACGTCGCGAAGCGCCAAGTCACACTTAATTCATCAGGCCTGAGCAACTACAATCGCTATCGTTTTACAATGGCTCACGAGTTGGGGCACTTTCTCCTACATGTCCCCTTGTACAAACGTTGCGGAGAGGTTTCACTTCAGGAATCCGACAAGACGCTCACGTCAACTAAAAACATAACAGATTTTCAGCAGCGCCGTCTGGAGTATCAGGCCAATCTTTTTGCCTCGTACCTGCTGATGCCCAAGAAGCTGGTATGCGCTCTCTATGGACATTTCTATGAGATGTACGTGCATCAGCGCTATGGCGACCCCCTACAGGCCTTATATTATAATCCCCGGCAACCCGAGACGATACCTTCTTACCATCATGTGGTCATGAACATGGCTCGTGCCTTGAAGGTATCGCAAGAAGCACTGGTCATCAGGCTAAAGTCGCTCCATCTGCTAAAAATGCCTGACTGACGCGGCTGTTTTTTACAACAATTCTTTCAGTTTTGCAAACTGAATCCTATTGGCGGGATTCAGTTTTTATATTTCCCTTGACAATCAGGATTTCATTCCCTACCTTTGCTCCCAGAATTCGACTCCCTCGGCATTCACTGAGCACGGGCCGCGGGGACGGACAAGATGAAATCGGAAACCGCTATGTCAGATGTCCGTCAGTGCAAGCGTGTAAACCTCATACAATAAAAACATATGAATCGTATGAAGGAAACCACAACAAATCAAGTGCCTCAGGCAGCGTGGAATGCTGCCGAGGCAAGGATGAGCTTCTTCCGCAGGCCCATCAGCAACAAATGGCCCACGGCCGAACCCGTGACGCTGGCCTGGGTGTACGACTATCTGTGCAGCCCGAAGGCGATACCGGAGACGTACGAGCTGCAACGTCTGGAGAACCACGACGAGGCACGAGCGTGGAAGCAGGAGCATTTTGACTACATCACTCCGTCGGGGGTGTTTGGCTACTGTTCCGACCAGAACCTCGTGCTGCACTCGCAGCTGCTGTGCATAGACCTTGACGAACTGGGCGAGCTGGTTGAGAAATACTTCGACAGCCTTTTGGCCGACCCCATGTTCGAGACGTTGCTGCTTTTCCGCTCGCCCAGCGGGCACGGACTGAAGTGGTTCGTCCACATCGACCTCGGGCGCTGCGACCACCGTACGTGGTTCCGCGCCGTACGCAACTACCTGATGGCGACCTACGGGCTCAGGGCCGAGCAGGTCGACGTGCATTGCGGCAACCCCTCGCGCGCCTGTTTCCTTGGGCACGACCCGCAGGCTTTTTTGAATCCAAAACTGATTGTCAAATCCAAAAGTATTTAATAAGAAATGAACAATATCAACAATTTTGACCCGCTGGCCTGGGCCGGCATGGACGGCAACACGAATACTGCCGCTAACGAGAACGCACAGGATACGACCGTGCACAGTCAGACGAACGCTTCTGCCGACGAACTGGCAAAGGCCTTGGCCGTAGGCGATGAGCTGATGGCCCGTGGTGCCAACATTGCCGAGAGTTACGACGACTACCTGCGTCTGGGGTTTGCCCTGGCGCAGGGACTCGGGCCCGACGGCCGCGAACTCTACCACCGCCTGTGCTCGCAAAGCACTAAATATAGCGAGGCCGAGTGCGAGAAGAAGTGGCAGCAATGCCTGAAGACCTCCGACGGGCGCGTCACCCTGGCCACCTACTACCAGATGGCCAATCAGGCGGGCGTAGATTTGGGTGCCGTCAACAGGCAGTTCGTGCCACTTGTGCCATCGTGCCACGGCCCTGCACAGCATGGGAACGACGGCGGCAGTAGCTGTGCATCAATGATTTATTATTCTGATAATCAATCTGTTAAACAACAAAACAACATCTCCGCCATGCAGCGAGCAACATCCACGCAGAGCCGTGGCACGATGGCACAAGTGGCACAAACGCCATCGGGACAGGAGGCGAGCCATCTGGTCGGGCCTACCTTTAGCGGCATGCTCAATCCTGACAGCCTACCTCCGCTCCTGCGCGATGCCATGATGACTCAGGACTCGGCAGAGGGGCGCGACATGGTCGTCCTGGCTATGCTCACGTTGGCTTCGGGGTTCATGCACAACGTCAAGGCGGTTTACGACAAGCGAGTGGTTTATCCGCCATTCTATCTCTTTGTCGTTGCCCCTACGGGGTCCGACAAGGGCATGCTGCCGGCTTGTCTCGCTTTGGTGGAACCTGTCGCCAACGAAATACGTAGCTCGAACGAGGCCGAACGCTGTCAGTACAGGGTGGACAAAGCAAAGTACGACGCACTCGACCGCAAGCAGAAAGCTACGGCAACAGAACCGGAAGAGCCGCCTTTCCGCTCGGCCATCATTCCCGTCAACGCCTCAGCAACAGCCTTTTATCAAGACTTGGCAGCCAACAACGGATGGGGAGCAGTCTTCGAGACGGAGGCTGACACCATGACTCAAACCATCAAGCAAGACTACGGCGACTACACGAGCGGACTCCGGAAGGCTTTCCACCACGAACCGATAGAATACAGCCGCCGCAGGGACAGCGAGCACGTCTACATCGCTGAGCCGAAACTCTCGGCACTGATAACGTGCACGCCCGGGCAGGTGCCGCTGATGCTCTCGCCGCAAAACACCGAGAACGGACTCGCCAATCGATTCCTGTTCTATCTGCAGGCTGGCCGCCACCAATGGCGTAACGTTTTCGAAGATTGCGAAAAGTCGCTCAAGGAACAACTGGCACCACTGGGGCAGCGCTTCCTCCGACTGTATCACGAGATGGAGGCCAAGGGACCGGGCAAGCTGGTCTTCACTTTCAACGAAGAACAAAAGCAAAACTTCAATGCCTTCTTCGCACCGCTCTACAACGAGCAGACGGGACTCTTCGGCGACGAACTCGATGCTTTTGTCAAGCGACTCGGACTGGTCACCTTCCGCATTGCCATGGTGCTCACCCTTCTTCGGCGGGCCAGCCAGCAACCTTGTTTCAGCCCTCTCGACGAACCGCTGGTCTGCAACGATACCGATTTCGAAACGGCCATCACAATCGCCGATTGCCTTATCAGCCATACCGTGCAGGTTTATTCCCATTTGCTGCCACACAATCAGCTGATCATGAGCAGCAACGGACGTGCCATGACACAACCCGAACAGGCATTCTGGCAAGAACTACCCCAAAAGTTCACGACGGCAGAGTTCATAGAGACGGCTCAAAGCATGGGCATCCCTGAACGTACGGCAAAGCGCTATGTGGGCAGCTTCTACACAGAGTTCAACCTCCTCATCAGGGTCCAACGCGGGCATTATGTCAAGAAATAATATTACTCTACGCAAGCGTCCCTATGGGCCGAGCGGGCACAGAATCGGCCCAAAGGGGCGTCTCCCACATGTAGGGGCAGACCCCCGTGTCTGCCCGTGTATCGGCGGTTTCCCTGCGGTTTGTGCATGGCGGGCAGACACGGGGGTCTGCCCCTACACGTGGGTGGTATTATTCCACAAGAGGGATGGTTTATGGTGGTGATGCATTGCTTTACGGGTGCTATGGCAGTGCTTTACAGGGTATAAACGCACTGCTCTACAGGGTATAAACGCACCGCTTTACAGGGGGGAAAGAGCACCGCTTTGCGGACCATCCATTCACTTTACGCGCGTCCGACGCAAAAAAACATTCAAAAATGTGCGGACTTGTTAAAAAATTTTGTATTTTTGTGCCATGACTTTCAGCAAAAACTATTAACACATCTATTATTACTAACAATTTAATTTTTTCCTTACTTATGGCTGACATTTCAAGACGAGATTTTTTGAAGAAGGGAAGTGCCGCATTAGCAGGAATGATCGCCACCCCGACCATTCTCCAGGCATCTGTACTGAACGACCTGGCTGAGAAAAAGAAGAAGACAGGCAAGAAGCCGGGCGACGGCAAGCTCAACATCCTCGGCGTGGGCATCGGAGGTCGTGGAGCCGCCAATCTGGCCGCTATGGAGACCGAGAACATCATCGGCCTGTGCGACTGCGACTGGAAGTATGCCAAGCACGTCTTCGAGAAGTACCCGCAGGCCAAGGCCTACAGCGACTACCGCAAGATGTTCGACGAGCTGCTCGACAAGGCCGATGCCGTGATGATAGCCACGGCCGACCACACGCATGCCGTCATCGCTGCCGAGGCGATTGCCGCCGGCAAGCACGTCTATCTGGAGAAACCCATGACGCTCTACGCCTATGAGAGCCGACTGCTCACGAAGCTGGCCGAGAAGTACAAGGTGGCCACGCAACAGGGCAACCAGGGAGCTTCGAGCGAAGGTACGCGCAAGGCGCTGAACTGGCTTTGGAATGGCGAAATCGGCGAGGTGACGCGCATCGAGGCATTCACCAACCGACCCATCTGGCCGCAGGGCATGGCTGCACCTACCGACAAGCCCGCCATCCCGAGCACGATGAACTGGGATGCCTTCATCGGACCGGCAAAGTATCGCGACTATCACCCGTCGTACACGCCGTGGAACTTCCGCGGGTGGTGGGACTTCGGCTCTGGTGCCCTCGGCGACATGGCCAACCACATTCTGCAAGTGGCCTTCAAAGGTCTGCATCTGGCCAATCCGACCGACGTCATCGGCAGTTCGACGATGCTCATGACCGATGCCTGCCCGACGGCCCAGAAGATTACCTTCCGCTTCCCTGCCCGACCGAACCTGCCCCGCCTGGCACTGCCCGAGTGCGAGCTGACCTGGTATGATGGCGGACTGCGCCCGAACCTGCCGTTCAACATCCCCGCAGGCAAGAAGTTCGACGGCGACGGAGCCACCGTTTTCTACGGCACGAAGGACATCATGGTCGTAGGCACATACGGCCGCGACCCGTTCCTCGTTTCCGGCCGCAACCCGCAGGTGCCTGAACTCGAGCGGGTGGTGACGCTGAGCCATCAGCAGGACTGGATACGCGCGTGCAAGGAATCGCCCGAGACGCGCGTGAAATCGGCTGCCGACTTCAGCTACTCAGGCCCGATGAACGAGGTCATCGTCATGGGTGTGGCTGCCGTCCGACTGCAAGAGCTCAACCAGTGGCTCCATTGGGATGCCGAGCAGATGCGCTTCACCAACATCCCTGCCGACGCCAAGATTCGCGCGGTCATCGAAGACCGTTTCAACATCAAGGACGGACATCCGACGTTCGACCGAAAGTACAGCGAGCCCATCGATGCCAACGAATATGCGCAGAGCCTCATCATTCCGAAATACTACAACGGCTACAAGCTGCCCGACATGCCCAAATAACGACAAACGAAGAATGGAGACATCATGAAGAAAATAGTGATACTGCTGGCCGTTGCGCTGATGGGTTTCTCCACGGCGACAATGGCAAAGAAAAAGACGCTGAAGGTCTCGACCGAACTGAAGGGAGCCGAGACGAAGAAACTGAGCTTCGAGGTGGACAAGGATGGCTTCATCCGCATCTTCGACGGCAAGACCACACAAGGCTGGCGCAGCTATGGCAAGGATTATCTGGCCCCGCGCTGGACGGTCGACGACGGCTGCCTGCACTTCAAGCGCGGTCAGGGCGAGGGCGGCGACATCATCTTCGCCCATAAGTTCAAGAACTTCATCCTCGAGATGGAATGGAAAATCCAGAAGGGCGGCAACTCGGGCATCTTCTACCTGGGGCAAGAGGTGGCGCGGCCCGACGGCGGCATGGAACCCATCTACATCTCGGCTCCCGAGTGTCAGGTGCTCGACAACGAAAACCACCCCGATGCCAAACTGGGTGTCGATGGCAACCGCAAGTCGTCGTCGCTCTACGACATGATTCCAGCCAAGCCGCAGAACGCCAATCCCTGGGGGCAGTGGAACAAGGTGAAGATCGTGGTGAAAGACGGCAAGGTGGAGCATTGGCAGAACGACGTGCTGGTGCTCAGCTACGAGCTTTGGACGCCCGAATGGACGCAGATGCTGCAGCAGAGCAAGTTCTCGGAGAAGGCCTGGCCTGCCGCTTTCCAACTGCTGAACAACTGTGGCGGCGACAAGCACGAAGGACTCATCGGCATGCAGGACCATGGCGACGAGGTGTGGTACCGCAACATCCGCGTGAAGGTACTGAAGTGATGCCAGGGGGCGGGGCGAGCGATGCCACATTCATTCAACTATCGGAAGTTAATGAAGTCAAAGATGATAATGAAGTTAAGGAAGTTAAGGAAGTTAAAGAAGTTAAAGGACATTTGCCCTGCTGCTTGGAATTCCTCTCAGGGGTTTTTCAGGAAAAAAGAGTATTGTCCTTTAACTTCCCAAACGGTCGAAGACCGTCGCTCGGCTTTGCCGCTTTCGTAGCATAGCGGAGAAAGAACTTCCCTTAACTTCTTTCGCTCGGCTTTGCCGCTTTCGTAGCGCAGCGGAGAAAGAACTTCCGAAACAACTATCAATCCACAAAACATCAAAAAAAACGAACATGAAGAAAAACCTATTCCTTGCAGCCATCGGCATCCTGCTCTTTGCGTGGGGCTGCAATAACAACTGTAAGTGCAACTGCAACTGCTCAGGTTGCGAATGTTCCAAGGACACGTCGGCCGCTGCCGCCCTCGACTTTGAAGTCGTAGACAAGGCACAGGTTGACCTGAAGGATTTCGCCGTCGACAAGGACGGCTACATCACCCTTTTCGACGGTCAGACGCTCAAGGGCTGGCGCGGCTACGGCATGGACGAACCTCCCACGAGCTGGGACGTGCAGGACGGGGCCATCCATCTGAAGGGCTCGGGCACCGGCGAGGCACAGGTCGAAGGTGGCGGCGACCTCATCTTTGCCCATCAGTTCAAGAACTTCGACTTTGAGTTCGAATACAAGATTTCCGAAGGCGGCAACTCGGGCGTGTTCTACCTGGCTCAGGAGGTGACGAGCAAGGGCGAGTATCTGCCCATCTGGCAGTCGGCATCGGAGTTCCAGGTGCTCGACAACGACGGCCACGAAGATGCCAAGCTGGGCGTCGATGGCAACCGTCAGGCTGCCTCGCTCTACGACATGATTCCCGCCAAGCCGCAGAATGCCAAGAAGGCCGGCGAATGGAACAAGGGCAAGATTACCGTGTTCAAGGGCACCGTCATCCACGCGCAGAACGGTGAGAACGTGCTCGAATATCACCTCTGGACCCCGAAGTGGAAGGAGATGCTGCAGAACAGCAAGTTCAACGAGACGGGCGACTTCCCCATCGCCTACAAGCTGTTGCTCAACATGGGCGGCGACAAGCACGAAGGCTACGTCGGCTTCCAGGACCATGGCGACGATGTGTGGTATCGTAATGTGAGAATCAAAATCCGCGACTGATGAGATACTGTCGATTTTTCATAGCACTTTGCATCGGCCTGTTGACATTCCAGCAGGCTGATGCACAATGGCGACGCGTCGAAAGGCCACGTCAGCAGGGCCAAAGGCAGGGCCGCCAGGTTGTGAAGCAGATGAACCTGCAACTCTATAGCATCCGCGACATTCTGGGCAATGCCGAGACCTACGCCAAGAATCATGCCGAGGTGTTCCAACGCCTGCACGAAATGGGCTATACGGGCGTAGAAGCCGCCAACTACAACGACGGCAAGTTCTACGGCGTAGCGCCTGAGCAGTACAAGAAGGACTGCGAGGCGGCCGGACTGAACCCCATCTCGTCGCATGCCACGCGCAACCTCAGCGCCGACGAGCTGGCCAACCACGATTTCACTGAAGCCCTGAAGTGGTGGGACCAGGCCATCAAGGCCCACAAGGCGGCAGGCATGAAGTACATCGTCAGCCCTTGGTGCGAGGTGCCGAAGACACTGAAGGACGGGCAGACCATCTGCGATTTCTACAACGAGGTGGGGCGTCGCTGCCGGGAGGCCGGACTGCGGTTCGGCTACCACACCCACTCGCACGAGTTCCAGAAGGTGGAGGACCAGGTGTGGATTGACTACATGATGCAGCACATCGACGCCGACAACATGTTCTGGCAGATGGATGTATATTGGGCCGTGATGGCTCAGCAAGGACCGGTCTATTACTTCAAGAAGTATCCCGGTCGCTTCAAGATGCTGCACATCAAGGACATCTACGAACTGGGTGCAAGTGGCTTCGTGGGCTTCGACGCCATCTTCCGCAATGCTGAATTAGCCGGTCTGGAGGACTATGTAGTCGAGATGGAAGGCAACGACGGCACCATCGACTCGATGGAAGGCGTGAGGCGCTGTGCCGAGTACCTGAAGTCCCAGCGCTTTGTCCGCGCTTCCTACGCTAAGTAGAATTCAAACATCTTTGCATCAAGCTAATCGTAATTAAAACAACACTTGCTATGAAGAGATTGATACGAATGACGGTTTTGCTGGCGGTGGCGCTGACGACCGCCTTGCAGGCTCATGCCCAGCACCGAATCTCCATCTTCTTCGACCATGTGGCTGAAATAGCCAAACAGGAGAGAATCAGCATCAGGGAGGCGGCCGAACGCGTTCGCAAGCTTGGCTATGAGGGCATCGACGTGAGGGTGAACATGAGCGAGGCCGAACTGGACCTTCTTGACAGCCTCGGTTTTCAGCATGCCTGCGCCATTGCCGACATCAACCTCATCGAGGGCGAACAACCGAAGGTGGCCCGCAAGGTGCTCGACTTCATGCATCACCGCCAGTACACGCGGCTGTTGCTCCTGCCGGGGTTCTTGCCAAAGGATGCCGACAGTGAGTTCATCGATGCCGCCTGCACCCGCATAGCGGCTTTCGTCAAGGCTGCACGTCGCGAGGGCATCGACGTGATGGTCGAAGACTACGACAATCCCCGTGCCATCTGCTACAACACGCCCATCCTGGACCATTTGTTTGCCGCGTCGCCACAACTCAACCATGTGTTCGACTCGGGCAACTACCTCTACTGCGGCGAGGAGGTGATGGTGGCGCTACGCCATTTCCGCGAGCGTGTCAGCCACGTACACCTCAAGGACAGGAAGGCCATGCACGACTCGGCCTCGCTGGTCGTCGGCACTGGCATCATGCCCCTGAAGGAAGTCATCTCGGAACTGCTGTCGTCGGGCTACGACGGGTGGTTCTGCGTGGAACACTTCGGTGCACCCAACATGCTCAAATATGCAGCTCAGTCCATCGCCAACGTCAAGGCCGCATTGGACGAGTTTAAGAAATAGAAAAGACTAAAAAACATGTTACACATTCACGAAGAGGCAGCACGATGCCTGTTATGCAAGGACGCGCCTTGCACAAAAGCATGCGGGAAGGGAGACCCCGCACGAGCCGTCCGTGCCATCAGATTTAACAATTCAAAGAATGCCTGGCGCTGGGTGAAGGACTGCTCGGAAGCCGACTTGGAGCGTGCCGAACAGGCTTGCATTCACTACGATCAGCCCATTCGAATCAGGCAACTGCTGAACACCGTCGCGAAACCCGCCGACGAGCCTGCCGCTACCAATCCGGCCGTCAGCCTTGCCATCGACTTCTGTGGAATTCCTTGCGAGAATCCGTTCTTCCTGGCCTCATCGGCCGTATGCACCAACTACGAAATGGTGGCGCGGGCCTTCGAAGCCGGTTGGGCAGGCGTGTTCTACAAGACCATCTGCAAGCAGGAAATCAGGGAGGTTTCGCCCCGTTTCGATGCCGTGAAGGAAGGTACGTCGTTCATTGGTTTCCGCAACATGGAGCAGCTCTCCGAAAACCCCTACGAGGTTGATTTCGACATTCTCCGCCGACTGAAGCAAGACTACCCGACGAAGGTGGTCGTGGCCAGCATCATGGGACAGAGCGAGGACGACTGGATTGATCTGGCGAAGATGGCCGAGGATGCCGGCTGCGATGCCGTGGAACTGAACTACTCATGCCCCCAGATGCGCGAGAGCGGCATGGGTAGCGACGTGGGACAAGACCCTGAGCTGGTGACGTTCTTCACGGCCTACGTCAAGCGTAATGTGAAAATACCCGTCATCCCCAAGATGACGCCCAACATCGCCCACATCTCCCAGCCCGCCATGGGTGCCTATTTCGCCGGTGCCGATGCCATCTCGGCCATCAACACCATCAAGAGCGTGACGCTGGGCCAGGGCTCGGAGGTGAGCGACCACCAGACGGGTTCAGGCTACTCGGGCAAAGCCGTCAAGCCCATCGCCCTGCGCCACATCCTGGCCATGGCGAAGAACCCCATCATGAAGAACATCCAGTACAGCGGCATCGGAGGTATCGAGAACTGGCAGGATGCGCTGGAGTTCATCCAGCTGGGTTGCCGTAATGTGCAGGTCTGCACAGCGGTCATGCAGTATGGCTATCGTATTATCGACGACCTGATTCTGGGCTTGCAGACCTATATGGCTGAGCGCGGCATCGAGCATGTTGGCGACCTTGTAGGCGAACTGCTGCCGAAGTTCTACCTGCCTTCCGATTTGGATCGCGACACGGTTGTCTATCCCAAGATCGACCATGAACGGTGCATCGGCTGCGGACGCTGCTACATCTCTTGCCAGGACGGCGGTCATCAGGCCATCGCCTTCAATGAGGAGACGCGCAAGCCCCTCATCATCGGTACGAAATGCGTAGGCTGCCATCTGTGCCGGCTGGTCTGCCCAACGGGTTCCATCGGCCTGTCCAAGCGAGTGAAGAAACTGAGGAGATAGCCAGAAGCCCCTGGCCCCACTTGTAGGGGCAGACTCCCGTGTCTGCCCGAAGAGAAAGGGAAGATGTCTGCCCGCAGCCACGTGTAGGGGCAGACTCCCGTGTCTGCCCGTGATGATGTTATCGGAAAGAAATCCTATTGTTTTACTTTTCTTTTGCGGGCAGACACGGGGGTCTGCCCATACATGGGCGCACCCGGATTACACGAATTAGACGAATTCTTGAACTCTGACGTGAAGAATGAAGAATGAAGAATTCGTGTAATCCGTGTAATCCGTGGTTCAGGACTTTTTCAAGTGGACTCAGTTCGTCTAATTCGTGTAATTCGTTGTGAAAAACAAGACATGAGAGCCTCTTGTGAGGGGTTGCGTGTCCTCGTCGCCACGGCCCAGCGCTGGATGCGATGTTCCTGTGCCTGCATGGCTCCGGTATGGCTGGCCACATCGACAGGGACGCTGAACTGCGGCGCTGCTGTCGTTGGTGGAGAAGTAGGACGGCAACGGGATTCATAGGGCATCAAATTCGGATGTAGCGTTAAAAATCTTTAATAATCGTATGCCTTTTTGCGACTTTCCGAAATACGTGCTAACTTTGCAGCAAACTATCTTAAAGGTGTGTTCTATTTATTAATAAAATTCTCTATGAATTATCTTTGCAAGCGCCGAGCGGCCCGCTTCGTCCTCCGTCGCCATAGGCTCTCTTCGCCCTTCGACCTTGAAAGTAAATCTGTTCGAAAATAGTCTAAAAGCAATGTAAAGCTAATTGATAGAACCCACCTTAACAAACTTCCATGGTTTTATGAAACAAATACTGATGAAAACAAGTCTGACTTGCCTCCTGACGATGGGGGCCTTCTTGTGTGCCCCATTTGCCTGTGCACAGAATCCTTCAGGAACTGCCGATGTTCCTCATGCTTCCATGTATCTTCATGCGTGGAACAGACAGGCTGTGAAAGTTCCTTTCGCTGCTGCCGACCCTGGTACGCCCACCCTTATCCACTGGGGCATGGACACGGCTTGGGACGACGAGGGCAACGTGCTGCGCGGCATCAACTTCATCGGGCGCGACCGTCTGACGTATGGCAGGGTCTCGTTTCAGGTGATGGATGCCTTGAATGAAGATGGCACCCTGTCCACACGACAGCTAAATTATCTGAAGAATCGCCTTCGCCACATCTCACTCACTCATCCTGATGGGATTCTTCTCAATTCTGATCCCGTGGACATCAATACGGAAGTCTATACACATCACCCCGAAGCATGGTACAAGGTCATCAAGGCCACACTGAAATATGTGCAGGACTATGGTCTGAAAGTGGTCTCTATCGCACCCTTCAACGAACCGGACGTAACAGCCAGCAACCAGGGTACAAAGGCCGACTTCAAAGCCGTAGCCAAGCTGATAAAGGAAGACCCTTTCTTTGAGGGTATTCGCATCTGCGCCGGCAATACCTGTAACAACGACGGGGCGACGGAGTGGTATGACTACATGAAGCCTTACGTGGACGAAGGAAATACGCACCAGTTGGCGGGCGACTTCAATCATTACGCCGACTTCTACACGCACGTCAAGGCCGACGGCAACATGGCGACCAACGATGAGCTGCACAATGTGATGGAGGGAATCGTCGGTGCCAACTATGGGATGGAGAACGGTATCTGGTGGGGAACCGTAGGCCCGAGCCGTGGCGATTTCTGCCTGGCCACGAGCGAGGGTGGTGCGCGTCTGGGCTATGGCGAGAACCGCGCAGCCTGGTCGGGTGCGGCGGTCTACCGTCTGCCAGACGGCAGAATAAAGGCTTTTGCCGGTGCCAGCGAGCGTCAGGCCTCTCCCAGTAGTTATGAATATGTGTGCAGAGACAAACCTGTCTATTTTGACGGTTACGGCCCCGCATATTCTTTTGCCATTTCGTTGCCGGGTGGCTATCGGTATGGCGATGCGTTCCAGAAGAGCGCTGAGCGGAGTGTTCAGGTCTGCGAGGGAGCAGACGTGCCTCTCTGTCCGCTGACCAATGGCAACTACATCATTGTCAACAAGAAGAGCCAAAAGCTGCTGACAATTCAGAGCGGAGCAACGGGCAACTCGGCAGCCGTGGTGCTGTATGACAACAAGGGTTATAACTACCAGCAGTGGACGCTGGAACCACTATCGGATAATGGCGGCGACCTTACGGGGTTCTATGTTCATAGCCTACGCAATGCGAACATGAACATGGAGACGGGAGGTTTCCAGGTCAAGGTGGGCGGTACTGTCAGCGTCTATCCTGTGACGAAAATGGAGAACCAACGTTGGACGTTTGAATACGCTGGGGATGGATATTATCGAATCCGTAACTATCAGTCGGGCTTATATCTCGAAGCAACCGGTGCAAGCACCAGAAACAACGCTTTGGTAACGTTGTGTGCAGATGCCAAGGAAGACCATCAGTTATGGAAATTCCTGCCTATCGACGCGCCTTGTGAGACGGATGCTCCGCTGACACCTGCCAATCTTGTCGCTACGCCACGTAGTCATTCCATTCTTCTTTCTTGGGATGCCAATGTCCAGGACAAAGATTTCAATGGCTATGTCGTACTCCGTGGGGAGTTGGACGATAAGGGGGAAATTGCGTATGATGTCATTGGCAGAGGTATTTTGACCAACCGTTTCCTGGACAACACGGCGCGTCCCCGTCATACTTATTATTATGCTGTGCAAAGTGTTGATTATTCGCAAAACCGTTCTGCCCTGTCTGCTCCAGTCAGCGCATCACTTGCTGACGAGAAAGGGCTGATAGCGCGCTATGAATTTGATTTGTCGGCAAGTGACATGACCGAAAACCAACTGCACGGTGTGGTCAATGACCCGTCAAGTCTGGCCACTCAAACCACCGAGTATCGTTCTGGCAAGAATGCGCTGCTGCTGGACGGGGTGTCGAACTATCTGTGCCTGCCCGTCGCGGCCTGCAGCCTTCCTCATGCTACTTTTGCCGTATGGGTTTGCGCGGCTTCTGGCTCTTTTGCCGAGAACAGTTGTCTGTATGACTTTGTTTCGGATGCCAACCACTATGCCAATCTGTCCTTGAATAGCGGCGGAAATATCGTTTTCCGAATGAAAAACGGCGAAACCGAGCAAACGTTGCAAGCAAGCAGCCTGACCGAAGGATGGCACCACGTGGCGCTGACCATCGGCGAAGAAAGTGTGGCCATCTACGTGGACGGCGTGGAAGCGGCCAGCGCTCCTGTGGCGGTGCGTCTGTCGGATGTCTGTCCTGTGGTCAACAGCGTAGGTGCCAACCTACTGGAAGACGTGCCACTGATGGATGGTTTCATCGACGACCTGCGGATCTACAACTATGCGCTGTCTGCCGATGAAATCAACGACATCATCGGCCAGACCATCGCTCAGCCGCGACAGACCGACGGATGGAACCCTCCGGCCTTGCCCGGCAAGGATGTGACAAAAATCACTTCGTCCGAGTCGATTCTCCTGTACAATGTCGACGCCGACGCTTTTGTCACTTATGGAATGGACTGGAACACGCAATCGCTGGCTCAGCGTCTGCCCAAAGGCGACACGACTTTCAGTTCGAAATACCGCGTCAAGGTGCAGCGACAGGCGGGCAACAAGTTGTATGTCTCCATGTACGATAAGCCGAATGTCTATGTGGGTTGCCTGGCCGATGCCTGCAATGTCTGGAGCGACCGTTCGATGGCCGAAGGCGCATTCGTCTATCAACCTCTGAACTCTCCCTCGGGCACCGTTTATACGCTCAAGTCCGAGAGTCAGAAGGCGTGTCTCGACCTTGCCTACGCCTACGGCGGACCGCTGACGACGAGCCATGGACGTGGCTATGTCCACTGGGCCTTCATTCCCACGCGTGACATCACCAATGGGAATTATGCCAAATACAAAGAACGGAAACAGCTGTTCAAGCTGCAGCAAGCCATTCTTGAATCAGGAAAGGAGACGGATCATGCATCGGAGCTGCAGCAAGCGTATTCGGTCTATAGTGACGCGAGCGCATCAGTGACGGAATTGCGCGCGGCTACGCGACAACTGCTGCTGGCCACTGCCGGCGACCTCACCGTGCCTGTCGACGCGACTTCTTTGTTTACGAATGCCGACATGTTGGGCAATGCTACGACATCCGACTGGACGGAAATCCAGCCCACCATCAGCGACGGTGACATCCAAGTGCTTCACCAGTCTTTCACACTTCAGCAGACGCAAACCGACCTTCCCAATGGCATATACGAAGCGGTGTTCCACGCTTTTTACCGAAACGATGGTACAGGGCAGCTGCCTGTCGTCTCTGCCACAGCAGAGAATACCATCAAGGGAAATCTGACCACCTTGCAAGATATTCAGAAAAACGAAGTCTTGCTGAACACTGGAGAAACTACTGCAGGGGCCGCACAAACTCTGACCAGCGACAAGGCACAGACCATACTCAGCGACATCATTGTCACAGACCATCAGATGACCTTGTCTGCCAATGTCACTAGCAGCAACCAGTGGCTGAATTTCCAAGGCTTCTCCCTCACTTACAAGAATCCATTTGTCACGGTGCAAGTGCCTGCATCCGGCTATACGACCTTCTATTACAGCAACCAGAGCTTCCTGCTCCCCGAAGGCATGCAGGCTTGCACCTTAAAAGAGAATAACGGCACGATCGTCGTCAGCCGGGAGTTCAACGAAGCCGGATCGGTTCTCCCTGCCGGCCAGGGGGTGCTCCTGAAAGCCGAACCTGGTACATACGTCATGGTCCCCACGACGCGGAAGAAGGCGGTCGACGTGTTCAATCAGTTGCGAGGTTCCGACGAGGATCAGCTGACGTACGGAGGCAACTTCTACTACGTGCTGTACGAGGACGTGCAGGAAACAGGATGGAAATGGAACGCGCCAGACGGTGCCACTTTTGTCAATCCCGCGCACCATGCTTACTTCGTCTCTCAAAGCCAGACGACGCCTCAGGACTTCTACCCTCTCGAACAACCGACGTCCGTGCCTGAAGTCGCCCTTGAGAGGGGTGCTGAAGAAGGACCTTTGTATAATCTTGCCGGACAACGCGTCGATAAATCCTATCGTTCCATCGTCGTCAAGAAAGGTAGCAAACTGCTTGTCAAATGACGGCGCAGAGCGCATCGGCTAAAGAGACTCACGTATTTTTTCACCACGGATTACACGAATGACACGGATTCTTCATTCTTCACTTTTCATGTCAGAGGACAAGAATTCGTCTAATTCGTGTAATCCGGGTCTGCCCCTACGCGTTGCCATCGGAAAGAAATGGTCGGAAATTGCCAAAAATTATTCCCAGTAATAGAATTACATTATTTTCTGAATAAAAATTTCTGGTAATTGATGGCAATTTCTTTCCGATAAAAGTTCGTTGCATGGTTCGGGCAGACACGGGGGTCTGCCCCTACACGTGGCTCCCCTCCTTTCGGGAAGGCTACGGGGAGGCGAGCTTGCTCGGGATGGGGTTCGGGTGAGACTCCCAAGGCTATTCAAAGCCCCCTCCCTTTGGGCGACTGGGGTCTTCAGAGCAGCCACCGATGTGGCTGCGGCCCCACAAAGGGGAGCGAATCCCTCATTCGCGACGGAGGGCAGGGAAGGGGTGGGCTTTCAACACAACAAAAAGGAGCGGCACCCCTCTCGGGATGCTGCTCCTTGGTTGCACTATAGAGATGGTACCTTATGAGAGCTCGATGACTTTAGCCATTTTCTTCTCTTCCTTCTCCACCTTCGGGAGGACAACCGTCAGGATGCCATTCTCCACCTTGGCCGAGATCTTGTCTCGCTCCACGTCGTCAGGCAGCGTGTAGCTCTGCTCGTAGTTCGAGTACGAGAACTCGCGGCGCAGGTAGTGGTGCTTCTTGTTTCCCTCCTTATGCTCCATCTTATTCTCTATGGCGATGGTGAGATTGCCGTCGTCGTTGATGCCCACCCGGCAATATTCCTTCTTGATGCCCGGTGCTGCCAACTCCATTGTATAGGCTTTCTCATCCTCCTTGACATTGACTGCAGGTGCCGTTGTATTGGCGCGAGGCATAAAATCAGTGTTCAGGAAATCGTCAAATACTGTTGGGAACCAACTGTTTTTAAACAATACTGGTAACATAATCAATACCTCCTAGTTATTTTTTAAGTTGAACTTATGTTGTTGATTGCCTTCGCTTTCGCTCCGGCTCTCACCCTACCAAGTACAACATCCGTGCCTGTCGGCAGTTCCTGCCAAGATGACTCCCTTTGGTGGACAAAATGGCACGAAAATTAAACCTTGATAAACAATGCTGACAATTCCTTAAACTTCATTAAACTTTCAGGTGGCAGAAGAGGCTTCAGGCGGCATTGAGAGCACCGCATCAGGTGGCATTGAGCGCATTACGATTGCAGTGTCATGTGGTAGCCCATCCGCTTCAGCTGAACGGCAATGCCCATCAGGTAGAGCTGGTGCAGACACGCCACGTAGGCGTTGAAGGCCTCGCGGGTTCCAGGCTCGATGTTCTGGCGGCGAAGGGCGTTGTACACGCGCGAGGCACACTCGCCGACCAGTTTCTCCAGCCCCACATAGTCGGCACCCGCCAGCAGCAACACTTCCTCGCGGATGTATTCGTCCAAGCCGTCGTAGCCGCGCTTACCTCGCATGTAGGCATAGACGTCGTCAATCTTGGAATAGATTTCCCACTCCGTGTCCCACATCTTCGCCAAGGCCATGCCGATGTACATCATCCAGCCGAGCGATGCCGAGGGGAAGTCCTGAAACTCCCGGATGCCATCGGGCAGGTAGGCACGGGCTATCGCCTCCCATTTGTCCTCCACGTCGGGGCATTCAGGCAAGCGCTCGTCCACCTCATCAACAGACAGCAGAAACTGGTGCAAGTCCTGACGTAGTTTTTCTTCAAATTGTTCCATTTTGTTCTAAAATCACTTAATTATGGATGCAAAAATACACATATTTGCGGAATTATCCGTACTTTTGTGGACACAATTTTAAGGAATGAACATGAAGAAATACAAAACCTTGAACAATGGCTTGCTGATGCCGATGGTAGGACTGGGCGTCTATAACATCTCCGAGAAGGAAACGCAGCGAGTGGTGGAGGACGCCATCTCCGTAGGCTATAGGAGCATCGACACGGCAGCCATGTACTACAACGAGAAGGGCGTGGGCGATGCCGTCCGTGCATGTGGCATTCTGCGCGACGAGCTGTTCATCACGACGAAGATATGCGATTCCTGCTACACGAGGGAAGAAACCCTGCGCTCTGTCAGCCATTCCATGAAGCAACTGGGCCTGGACTATGTGGACCTGATGCTCATCCACTGGCCTGTAGGGAATCCTACTGTCATGTGGCACACGTTGGAAGAACTCTACGAACAAGGCATGTTCAAGGCTATCGGCGTCTCGAACTTCTATCCTAACACCTTTCCGAAGATTGTGAATGGTGCCAAAGTCATGCCTGTTGTGAACCAATGTGAGACGCACGTGTTCTACCAGCAACGGAAGATGCTGGAATACCTGAAGCCTTACGATGTTGCCTTTGAGGCATGGAGTCCGTTGGCTGAGGGCAGGCACGGCATCTTCAAGAATCCCATTCTTTGTGGGATTGGCGAGAAATATGGAAAGACCGCTGCCCAGATCGCGTTGAAGTTCCTGATTCAGAATGATGTCATCATCATCCCCAAGACCACCCATAAAGAAAGAATGGCTGAAAACATCGACCTCTTTGATTTCGAGCTGTCCGAGGAAGACCTTCGCGCCATCCGCTTGCTTGATACGGGCAGGAACGTAACGGGCTGGCCGTCTGATGCGCTCAAATACACTCCTGAAAGAGCATGATACAGAGACAGAAGACTCATGTCATCCCAAAAAGCCCCTTCATTTTCGGAAATCATGCCTGGGGCAAAGTAAAACAGCGTCTGAAAGAATAAAAAAAACGGGGGAACCCCATTTCTGGAGATTCCCCTCAGGTCCTTTGCCAAGGCATATATAGAGTTCATAATCAGTTCATAGCAAGTTCATAATCAAATCCTAACCAATTCATAACCCTTTCTTAACCTTTTCTTAACCCTTTCTTAACCTTTTCCTAACCACTATTGCTTCTATTCATGTTGCAAAGTACGGCATTTTTTGCGACATACACAAAGGAATATTCCTAAAGCGAAAGGGTGTTTTCCCTAAACTTGAGTAGGGAAAACACCCTTGGCCCATCTTTTGGGTGCAAAATGTAGCGCCGGGCATCACTTCGTTTTAGATCCTTTCACCCTGACGATGTTCAGCGAATACGGGGGCACGTCGAGGAGCACGCCACCTTCCTCGGGCGAGAGCAGTTGCTCCACGGGATGAATCGTGGTGGGGGCAGTGAGCGTATTCTCATCCATGCCGTCGTTGGCTGCCAAGCGCACGACACGAGCGCACTGCGGGGAGAAGTTCTTCAGGTTCACACGGGCAGTGGTTGCCACGTCGCCGGTGTTGACCACCTTCACGATGAGCTCGCTGCTGGCCTCGTCGATGGTAGCCGACGAGAAGATGCCCTTTGTGACATCATGCTTCAGAACGGTGTCGAACACCAGTTCGTTGTCGAGCCAGGCCTTCACGCTGTCGCCAGCCACCTGCAGGGTGACATCGTACCAACGTCCCGACTCCACACGTCCACGTTTCTCGACAGTCTGCAGCTTACCGCCGTTGCTGATCTGCTCGATGGCGTGCTGAGTGTTGCCCCATCCGCCGAAGTTCAGCCAGCAATAGTTCTTGTCGTCCACATAGTTGAAGATGATCAGGAAACCCTCAGCACCGCCATCCTTGCGGGCGCGGAACTTACAGGTGTAATGGTCGCTGTCGACGAGGTCCTTCTCCAGACAGATGGTGGCTTCCTTGCGACTCGTCTGGCTGACGGTGTTGCCGTCCTTCTTCCAGTCGCCATTGACGTATTCCACCTCCTTGGCGGTTTCAAACGAGGCGCGTGTGCCCCACGTTCCGAACCCCACCCTACTCTGCCTGGGCGTCAGCTGTTTGCGGACCTTGTCCTTGTAGGGGTCGTTCTGTGCCACCTTCACCACTTGCGTGCCGATGTGCTGAGGCATGAGCTGCTGAACGTAGTAGCTGGGGGTGCCCATCACGCGACTACTGCTGAAACGTATCATGTCCGGACGCCAGCGGGCATCGTTCTCGTTGACGAAGATGGGTGCATACGAGGCCAGTTGCACCACGTCCGAGTTGTTCTCCATGCCCATCATATAGACGGCCTCGCCCAGGGCGGCGTTCATGTTGCCCAGGTTGCCGAATCCGTTAGTCACGGCATATTCGCCCACATAGACTTTCGGCCCTTCGCGGTCATAGCTGTCGTACTTATGGAAGGCTGCTGCAAACCAGTCGGGCGAGCGGTAGTAGTGCTCGTCAAGCAGGTCGACGGGCAGCGTAGAGTTCCACTTCGGGTTGTCGTCGCCCCAAGCCACCACGTTGCCGACAATCTTCATATCGGGGTACTTGGCTCGGATGGCCTTGTAGAACTGGTCGTAGCGCTCGTAGTAGTGGTCGCTCTGCTGGCGCGGGTCGGGTTGGTTGTTCTCGTTGCCCACCTCCAAATATTCCAGTCCGAACGGCTCCGGATGTCCGTTCTTGGCACGCATGGCGCCATATTTCGTCGTGATGGGGCCGTTGGCATACTCGATGGCGCTCAGGCACTCGTCAATCCACGGCTGTATGCTGTCGTAGGGTGTCATGCCACCATGCCACAAGCCCACGTTGACCACATAGAGAGGCTTGGCACCCAGGTCCTCGGCCAGCTGCAGGTATTCGTGATAGCCCAGTCCGTCGGTGGTGCGATAGCCCCAGTTCACGTTCCAGTGGCCTTCGCGCTCCTCTATCGGTCCTATGGTACGTTCCCAGCGGAAAGCGTTGTCGGGGCTCTCCTGCCCCTCCACGAAGCAACCGCCGGGGAAGCGCATGAACTTCGGGTGCATCTGCCACAGCATATTGGCCAGGTCGGGACGCATGCCGTTAGCGCGGTTCTTGAACGTTGGCGGGAAGAGGCTCACCATGTCTATCTGCACCACTCCCACACCGTCGAACACCAGTGCAAACTGCGCCTGCGGGTCGTTGTCGTTGGCGGTAAAGGTTGCCTCGTACTTCGTCCAGCCCTTGGCCTTGGCGGCAGGAAATGCTCCAACCTCCGTCTCAGCATAGAGTTGTGAGCCGTCCTGCGAGCAGAGCGTGGCTTTCACAGTGCCTTTGTACTTTGGAGCCTTGGCCCAGAACGACAGGCGATAGCTGCGACCTTGCACCGCGTTGATGCCCCAATAGCCCTCGTTCACCAGGCAGACAGGCATCGCTGCCGAAGCCTTGACGTCTAGTTCCAAGGCGTTGTGCTGCACACTGTTGAGCAGTGGCGTCTTTTTCGAAGGCTGTATGAGCCTTGCCGTGAGTTGCGACGGAGCGGCAGCATACGTCGACCATCCCTGCATGTCTGCAGGCGCACCGAAGCGAGGACCGTCCTCGAACGAGCGGTTGCGTATCAGCTCGGCATAGATGCCGCCGTCGGCAGCATGGTTAATGTCTTCATAGAAGATGCCGTAGAGCATTGGACTCACCTTCGGACCGCGCTGCTGGGCGTCGATGTCGATGGTCACTTGCGCCTGGACTGTAGCCGCAAAGGCAGCCAATCCAGCCATGAGAAGCATTTTTTTGTAAGTCATAATTTCCCTTTGTTATATGATTGTAGTATTTCCAAACCTTACCGAAAGACTTGTCAAAGACGATGCAAAAACCGAATGAAGAATTCGGCTAACCCAGCTTTTTCTCCATCCTGAAGCACGTGAAGGTTTCGCCGACTATCTTCCGTGAGTAGTCGGCCACATACCCTTGTGCCTCATAGAAGGGAATCTTGTTGTCGCGGCTCTCGACCACGGCAACCTGATAGCCCAGCTCCATCGCCCACTGCTCAGCCTCACGCACCACCGTCGTGCCAAGTCCCCGATGGCGATACTCCGGCAGCACGACGATTCGGCCGAGCATCACGTGCGCGTCGTCGATGGCATACAGCCGACAGGTGGCCACAGGCAGAAAGTCGTCGACGATGACGACATACTTCGTCTGCGGCGTGTCGTGTTCGTCAAATTCCACGTCGAGCGGAATCCGATGCTTCCTTGCCATGGCCTGTATGCGGACGTAGTAGGCACCAGCCTGCTCAGCCGTTCTTGTTGCTCTGATCATCTCCATACGCATCGTCAGTCGGGCATTCCCCGCGTTGGCTTTCGCCTGCCGTGTACCGGCATTTTTGCCGAGGTGCAGCCCGTTTCACAAATTTCTTCTGCAAAGATACTCATTTTTGTCCAATTATTTATATTTTTGTGGCTATAATTACGAATCACGCTATGTACATCTACAGAAAATCCATCGCCAAGCACATGGGGTGCATGCTCGCACTTACAGGCCTCGTAGGCCATCTGCAGGCACAAGAACGGCTGACGATGATCGTCGGCACCTACACCGACGGCGGCAGCTACGGCATCTACACCTATCGGTTCAACCCTTCGACGGGCGAAGCCCTCGCCCTGGACTCGCTGCCGATGACCAATCCGTCGTTCCTGACCGTCTCGCCCCGCAAGCACATTGTCTATGCCGTGAGCGAGACCAACGACGCCCAGGCTTCGCTGAACACCATCAGGCTGAACGCCAGCAGCGGAAAGATGACGCTCCTGAGCTCGGCAGCCACCGAGGGAGGCGACCCATGCTATGTGGCCACAAACGGGACGACGGTGCTCACGGCCAACTACTCCGGCGGCTCCATGAGCGTGTTCAGCCTGAGCGATGAAGGCACGAAGGCCAGCCTCACCACGCGCTTCCTCGGGTCCAAGGGAGGCCCCGACCTATCGCGTCAGCAGGCCCCGCACGTCCACTGCGCATGCTTCGCTCCCGACGGCCGCTATGCGCTGGCCACCGATTTCAGCGCCGACCGCATCCTTTCCTATCGCCTGCAAGGGCAAAACGTCATCGCCAACGGTTTGGCCGCCAAGGTCAGTGCCGATTCCGGTCCGCGCCACCTCGTGTTCAGCCCGAACGGCCGTTTTGCCTACCTGATGAGCGAGCTGTCGGGCAAGGTCACCGTCTTCCGCTATAGCGACGGACGGCTTGAGGCGCTGCAAGAGATTGTCTCCGACAGCGTCGGCGCACGTGGCGGCGCTGACATCCACCTCAGTCCCGACGGCAGGTTCCTCTACTCAAGCAACCGCCTGAAGGCCGAGGGCATCGCCATCTTCGCCGTCGACGCACTGACAGGCCTGCTCACGCCTGTCGGCTATCAGCCCACGGCAGCCCATCCACGACAGTTCAACATCACCCCCAACGGCCACTTCCTGCTCTGCTGCTGCCGCGACAGCAACAAGATCCAGGTGTTCCGCCGCGACAAGACGACCGGACTGCTCACCGACACCGGCAACGACATTCCCGTCAGCAGAGCCGTCTGCGTGCAGTTCCTGTAGCGGATTCCCATCCCCACGTGCAGGAGCAGACTCCCGTGTCTGCCCGCCCTTTCCCAACAAAAACCCAATCAAACGGCCATATACAAGGGTCTGCCCATCTCTTTGCATAGTAGGGGTCGATCATTGTTATTGTCACATTTCCCCAAAAACCTAAAAAAGTGGCCGGACTGACAATTATTTGGGTAAAATAGAGTGAGGTTTTCATTTTTTTTGTGTATATTTGCAGCGTTATTACTTAGAACTGAACAACTTAATCCATTCTATTATGAAGTCCTATCCATTGCTCCAGTCGCAATTGGGCGTCTTTTACGACTGCCTGAAATATCCAGAGGTAAAGCAATATAATATTCCTTGTATTGTCCCCCTGACAGACGACATCGACTTCGACCGCCTGGAGGTAGCTCTTCAGGCCATCTTTGCGGCAAGAAAGGAACTGCGCATCCGCTTCTTCATCGACGAGAAGGGCGAACCGCGACAGTTTGTCGACGACAACAAGAGGCTGACCATAAGACGTCGCGAGATGGCAGAAGCCGATTTCCAGGAGTATGCCCATCACGAGTTCTGCCGACCTTTCGACATCATGGGCGATGAGCCGTTGATAAGGGCAGAAATCGTAACGACACCAGACAGAAGCTACTTGTTGGTGGACATCCACCACATGGTAACCGACGGCACAAGCTACCTGGTGCTGTTCCCCCAGCGCGACCTACCACTGGCATACGAAGGCAAGCCGTTGCCCGTCCAGGAATACGGTATGCTGGAGGCTGCCGAAGACGAGTTTGCACGCTTGGGCGACGAGGAATACCTGCGGGCAAAGGAGCTGATGAAGGAGAAATATGCGGGCGTAGATCTGGCCACGCTCTCGGCACGACCAGAGAACCCCGTGGGCGAGATGGGGCAGGAATCGGCCTATATCAGCAGGACGAAGGTCGACGATTGGTGCAAGGAGAACGGGTTTGCACCTTACCAGCTACTCCAGGCTGCGTTCAGCTACGTGCTGGCCCGCCTGCTGCGCGAGGAGAAGGTGGCCTACACGACCATCTACCACGGGCGTCGCGACCCGCGAGTGCGCCAGGCCTATGGTATGTTTGTGCGCACCATCCCGTTTATGATGGAAATAAAGAAAGAACAGTCCGTGCGTGAGTACGTCGACGCCATTCACACGGAGATGAAAGCAACGCTGTCGCAGCTGGCCTACCCCTTCTCGCACTTCTGCCGCGACCTGGGAGTACAGCCCGGCATCTCGTTCAACTTCACTGCCCTGCCCGGCTGGGAAGAGGAATACCACTTCGGCGACAGACATTGCCCGTTTGTGCAGCAAGACCGCGGCGACGTATTCTATGACTTGCTGGCACACATCTTCATCGTCGGAGCAGCTGTGGCCGGCGCTGCGCCTTCGGAGGGCGAGTTCTACGACATCCGTATGGAGTCGAGTCTGGCCATGAACACCCGCAAGACCATGCGTATGATGGCCGATGCCATCAAGGCTACGATGGAACAGATGATGGCCCATCCCGACGATGCCATCGACAGCATCAGTATCGTGAGCGACGAAGAGGCCGAGCGAATCATCAAGATAGGAACAGGCAAGGACATCGACGTGGACCTGAACAAGACCTTTGCCAACCTCTTCACGGAACAGGCTCGGCGAACACCCGATGCTCCTGCCGTGGTGGACAAGGACAGCGAACTGACTTACGGCGAGATGGATCGCTATTCGAATGCGCTCGCCCGTCAGCTCATTGACTTCGGCGTAAAGCCCGACGACTTCGTGTGCGTCATGCTCGACCGCACCAAGGAATTCCCACTGGCCGTACTGGCCATTCACAAGGCGGGTGCCGCCTATACACCCCTCGACTTCGAATATCCTAACGAGCGACTGAACTACATGCTCGAGAATTCAGAGTCGAAGGTGCTCATCACCTCGCACGACGTGCTGGAGGCCAAGCAGGCGGAAGGCAAGTTCGACACCGCCCAGGCCCGCACGTTCTTCATTGACGACTTCATGGCTGAGGAGCGCAGCCAGAGCGGCACGTGCGAACCCATCGACCTGTCGAAGCCCGACGGCCTTGCCTACATGATCTACACCTCAGGCTCAACGGGCAAGCCCAAGGGTGCCATGCTTCACCAAGCCGGTCTGCGTAACTTCATCGCCGTGGTCATCGACATGGAAAAACTGACCGCAGCTGATCGCATCAGCGGTCATCGCTCGTTCTCGTTCGATGCCCATATCGAAGACATGTATCCTGTGCTCACGCTGGGTGGATCGTTCCACATCATGCCTACAGAGATTCGCAAAGACCTTCATGCCATCCGACAATTCCTTTTCGACCATCAGATAACGGGTGGTGGCTACTCGACGGCGATGACGAGCCTGTTGCTCAACACATTCGATGACCTGCCTATCCGCTTCACGACGGGTGGTGGCGAGAAGATGGACGGCGTCTACAGCGACCATATAGAAATCATCAATGTCTATGGCCCGACGGAGTGTACCGACGATACCTCCTACTTTAGCATCGAACCTGGAACCCGCGTTGAAAACATTCCCATCGGCCAGAGTGTGCCCAACAACTGGAACTTCATTGTCGACACGGCAGGCAACCTGGTGCCGCAAGGTGTGGCTGGCGAGCTGTGCTTTGCAGGCGTGCAGGTTGGCCGCGGCTATTGGCGCCTGCCTGAAAGGACGGCAAAGTCGTTCGTCGACTGTCCCTTCGTGAAGAACGACCGCTGGGGACGTCCTGTCCGCATGTACCACACCGGCGACCTCTGCCGCTGGAACGAGGAGGGACAGATAGAGTACATGGGGCGCATCGACACGCAGGTGAAACTTCGTGGTTTCCGCATCGAACTGGGTGAGATTGAAAGCAAGGCGCTCAACATCGAAGGCGTCAGACAAGCTGCTGCCGAGGTGCGAAAGGTGATGGGCAACGAGCATTTGGTGCTCTACTACACGGCGGACGACGGTTCGTCCATCGACGACGAAGCCATCAGAACAGCCCTTACGGCATCGTCGCTGGCCGAATATATGGTGCCGGATACCTACATGCGCCTCGATGCCATGCCAATGACTCCCAACGGGAAGATCAACCGCAAGGTGCTACCCATGCCCGAACTGAAACGAAGCATCGACTTCGTGGCTCCCGAAGGCGAGACGGAACAGCTCTTTGCCAGCGTTTTCTCCGAGGTGCTGGGCATTGAACAAGTAGGTGCACTCGACGATTTCTTCGAGATTGGCGGCACCAGTCTCAACGCCATCAAAGTCATTGTAGAAGCCAGCAAGCGCGGCGTGCAGATTGTCTTCAACGACCTCTTCAACCAAAAGACGCCAAGGGCCTTGGCTGCATTCGTGGCAACCCGTTCGGCTGACCAAGGGAACGAGTCGCATGAGTCGGAAAGCAAAGCGTCGCTGCAGAATGAAGGCACGCGCGACTCCTCGGCCTTCACAGCGCTGCTCAGCAAGAACACCCTCAACGTGTTCCGAAAAGGCGAACGCCGGCCCGTTGGCGACGTATTGCTGACAGGTGCTACCGGCTATATGGGCATGCACATCCTCAACGAGTTGCTAAGCAACTATGACGGCCATATACTTTGTCCTCTCCGCAGTAAGGCGGGCGATGACCCGATGCACCGACTCAAGACGCTGTTCTTCTACTATTTTGGCAAAACGGAAGCCTTCAGACGTATCGACGAGCGGGTGACCGTGTTTGCCGCTGAAGTGACACAACCCAATGCCCTCGACGGGATTGAAGCCCGCGGGCTGACCGTCGTCAACTGCGTGGCCAACGTGAAGCACTTCTCGGCTGGAAACGACATCGAGTTGGTCAACATTGAGAGTGTACGCCACCTGATTACGTTCTGTCTGCGAACGGAATCGCGACTCATCCACATCTCCACCACCAGCATTGCAGGTTTGAGCGTCGATGGCGTGCCGGGACCTGACGTGAAGCTTACAGAACAGAATCTGTGGCTCGGGCAGAACATCGACGAGAACAAGTACGTATATTCCAAGTATAAGGCCGAGGAACTGGTACTTGAAGCCATCGCCCATCACGGACTCGATGCGAAAATCATGCGTGTGGGCAACCTGTCGGCACGCCAGAGGGACGGCGAGTTCCAAATCAACTTCAACACCAATAATTTCCTGGCACTGCTTCGCGCCTATGTCGTTATTGGCATGGTGCCCTACGAAGCACTCAGCCAGGTGTTCGAGTTCTCGCCCATCGACGAAGTGGCAACTGCCATCATGATGCTGGCAACGACTCCAAAGGAGTGCACGGTGTTCCATCCCTATAACATACACCGCCAATATCTGTCCGACATCCTCAATGGCTTTGCAGCTGCGGGCATAGCGCTGCAACGCGTGGAGAAAGAAGAGTTCCAGGAGGCGTTGGAACGGATGATGGAGAATCCCGATCTCGTCACGCTGCTGCGACCGCTAATGGCCTACAACCTGAGCAGTACCCACCAGATGCGCTGGATAGAAGCCGACAACGACTACACGACACAAGTGCTCTACCGCTTTGGATTCCAATGGTCAATCACAGCCCGCGACTATGTTCATCGCTTCGTTGACACCATCATAGGCTTCGGCTATTTCAACAGTTAGAAACCACACCTTTGCGATGAGGAAACGAGTGGAATAAGACCTCTAAAAGAATGAGTTCCACGATGGGAACCAGTAGGCTAATCTTACTGGTTCACTAAACTTTTGGGCGTTTTATTTGGTAGTCTTGTTATTTTTGCCTAGCTTTGCAGTTGAATGAAGGCATTGAATTATTGAAAAGCAAAGAGAAGCGAGCTGTATGGCTACGTGCATTCCGCATTTGGCAACGCCGCCCGTATGAGGTAGCCCCGCTCTCGGAGGAAAGCCATGAGTGCTCGTCGTGCAAGACGGTGTTCACTGGCAACTATTGTCCGCGTGCGGACAGCCGTCGGAGGTGGGACGTTTCTCTTTCAAGAAAGCATTGCTGCTGTTCCTCGATGTTTGGGGCATCGGCAACCGAAGCATGTTCAGAAGCCTGCGCGACCTGATGTTCCGTCCGGGGTACATGATTCGCGACTACCTGCGTGGGATGCAGTCGGCCTACTTAAACGACGGTGTGGGCGATGCTTTCCCGACATTCCTCGTCGTGAAATACCTGGGATTGATAGGCATCGTGTCACTCTATGAAATCGTCATGCTGGTCCTGATGTGCATTGACAGCCAGGTCGGCTTCAACAAATACGGCGATTCGCCGTAATACCCCGAAGCCGACAACCGGCCTCTATAAATGAGTAGTTTCAATAAAAACAAACGTAAAGATATGAAGAAGACAACGCTCATCCTGAGCATGCTGTGCATGGCGCTCATGGCTTCGGCACAGACGAAAAGTCGCATCGTCGAGGATGGCGGCACGGGACCATTCAAGGTGGTAATGACAGAGGCGAAAGACCTGCCTGCCCACACAGTGTTCCTACCGCAAGACTTCGCGTCGCTCAGCGAAGGACAAAAGTTGCCTGTGCTGGTGTGGGGCAACGGAGCCTGCACCAACTCGCCATGGGAACACTACAAGTTCCTGAACGAGATTGCCTCACATGGCTATCTGGTGCTGGCCACAGGCTATCTGCCCGAGAACGACGATCCCTACCGCGGTCCAATGTCAACAACACAACAGCAGATAGAGAGCATCGACTGGGCTTTCGCACATAATGCCAACCCACAGTCGCCCCTCTACCAAAAGATAGACACGCAGCACATCTGCCTCGCCGGTATGTCGTGTGGAGGACTGCAAACGCTGTTCAACTGTGCCGACGAACGCATAACGGCACTCATGATCTGCAACAGTGGATTGTTTAACCGTCAGAATGCCAATCAGGCCGTGGGCGGCATGCCTATGCCTCCAAAGGAGAAACTCAACGAGATCCATACGCCCGTGATCTACATCTTGGGCGGCAAGGAGGACATCGCCTACGAGAATGGTATGGACGACTTCCACCGCATCCACCATGTACCGGCTTGCGCCATCAACTATCCTGTTGGTCACGGCGGTACCTACCGTCAGCCTCATGGCGGCGAGTTCACCATCCCAGCATTGGCATGGCTCGACTGGCAGCTGAAGGGCTGCAAAGAGGCTGCAAAGATGTTCGTCGGCGAGGATTGTGGTCTGCTGCAACGCCCAGGCTGGACCATCGAGCGAAACGAAAAGATGTAGGGCCTCGACCTAGCACCTTTTTTGAACATGAAGTGCCTTGTTGCCATCGATTCATTCAAGGGTTGCCTGACCTCAATCGAGGCCAATGCAGCAGCTGCAGCAGGAATCCGCACCAAGATGCCTGCTGCAGAAGTTGTGCAGGTAGCCGTCAGCGATGGCGGTGAGGGTTGGCTGGAGGCATTCCGCCGTGCCATTGGAGGCAAGGAGGTGGAAATCGTAGTGCGCGACCCGCTGATGCGCCCTGTCAAGGCTCGTTACCTCGTCAGCGACGACACAGCCATCATTGAGATGGCACAGGCCAGTGGACTCATGCTACTCGCTCCGGAAGAACGCAATCCACTGCTGGCCACCAGCTACGGTACGGGGCAACTCGTGGCTGATGCCGTGCGCCAAGGCTGTCGCCACATCATTGTCGGACTGGGCGGCAGTGCCACTAGCGATTGCGGCATTGGTATGTTGCATGCCCTCATTGACAGCTTCGGCAGCTATGGCCGTTGGGACGACATCCGGGAGTTCGACGGCATCAGTTTCACCATTGCCACAGACGTGGTCAATCCGCTCTGCGGCGAAAATGGGGCCGCACACGTCTTTGCACCACAAAAAGGGGCCACACCCAATATGGTGCAGAGACTCGAAGAGCGAGCCCGGCTGTTTGCCGACTTATCGGCACGCCACTTCGGCTTCGACCGTAGTGATGTGCCAGGCGCAGGAGCTGCTGGCGGACTGGGCTATGCATTCATGCAATACTTGGGTGGTCACAACCAAGAAAATGTCAAGTGCCGACCGGGTATTGATTTACTGCTTGATGCCGTGGGCTTCAATCGTCTGTTGAGCGATGCCAGGCTGGTCGTCACCGGCGAAGGATCGGCCGACCGCCAGACGCTGATGGGCAAGGTTCCCTATGGAATTCTCAAGCGAGCCCAGGTACAAGGGACAAGCGTTTGCCTGTTGGCTGGTCGCATTGCCGACCGCCAGTCGCTACTCGACGCTGGCTTCGAACAGGTAGCCTGCATCAACCCCCAGGGCCTGCCACTCGCGGAAGCAATGAAGCCAGACGTTGCCAAGGCCAATATCGCTGCTACTGCAATGGCCGCAATCACTTAATCCCCACAAAAATCAAAAGAAACTCTATGGAATACATGTCACAAGAGGGCTACGACAAGCTCGTGGCCGAACTACACCAAATGGAGAGCGTCGAACTGCCGCAGGTTCGCGATGCCATTGCCGAAGCACGCGACAAGGGCGACCTCAGCGAAAACTTCGAATACCATGCCGCCAAACGCGAACAGGCTCGCCTGCTGAGCCGCATCCGCTTCAAGCAGAAGGTGCTGGCCAATGCACGCGTCATCGATATGTCGCGTTTGGGCAGCGACAGCGTGCAACTACTGAGCAAGGTAGGGATGACCAACCTGGGCAACCAGCGCCAGATGAGCTACACTATCGTGAGCCCGCATGAAGCCGACATCCATGAAGGGAAGATCTCTATCAAGTCGCCTATTGCACAGGCGTTGTTGAACAAGAAGGTTGGCGACGTGGTCGAAATCAGTGTCCCTGCCGGACTGCTGCGCCTACGCATTGAAAGCATCAGCCTGTAAGATTGGAAAACGGCAACATTGGCCATTATTATTGGAGAATGCCCCTGACACAGACATCAACAAACAAAACAAAAACGACATGACGAAAAGAATCCTAACCACTATCATGCTGCTGACCTGCATCTTCACGACGGTCAGCCAAGCGCAAACCACGCCGAAGAAGGTCTACGACGAAAGCCTCAACCCCTTGGAACAAATAGAGAAGGCCGTGACAAAGGCCAAGGACGAAGGAAAACACGTCATTTGCCAAGTGGGAGGCAACTGGTGTCCTTGGTGCCTGCGCTTCGCAGAATTCATGAGCAACGACGAGGAAATCAGTAAGCTCGTCGACGAAAATTTCGTCTACATACACGTGAACTACAGGCCGCGCCAATCGGGCAACTCCGACGAAGTTGAACGAGGCCAACAGTTGATGAAGCGGCTGAACAATGCGGGCCGCTTCGGATTCCCTGTCATGGTGGTACTGGACGAGGAAGGTAAGGTGTTGCACATTCAGGACTCCAGTTTCCTCGAGGAGGGAAAGGGCTATAACAAGGAAAAGGTGATGCGCTTCTTTGCCAATTGGACGCGCAAAGCCGTGAAACCATAAAGAAAAGGCTACTAACACAAAGGAATACGACATGAAAACCTATCATTTACGTTACATAAGTGGCAGCTTTACGGCCTTCGGTATGGCAGTATTGCTGACAATCGGCTGCGCTGGCAAGCGCTCGGCCGAACAAGAGAGTACAATGGTCAAGGCACTAGAGCCAGCAGCATGGGAATCGTCGGAATGGATATCGGTGGCTAACGCACCTGTCATCACGGCAAAAATCGACGACCACGAAAACGGACGCGCTGCCGATGGTGCCAGTTGGTTTGCCTGTACGTTGAAGAACGAGGACAAGGTAAAGTCAGCCCGTTGGATGACTGCCGGCCTGGGCGTCTACCAACTGTTCGTCAACGGAAAGAGCGTGGGAAAGGAAGTGCTGAAGCCTGGCTTTACCCACTATGAGAAAACGAAGAGGTCGTTCACCTACGACATTACGTCGCTATTGAATCTGAAGGCTGGTGACGAGAATATGCTCTCTGTGCAGGTGACACCAGGCTGGTGGGCCGATAAAATCGTAACGCCATGGGGGTGGGATGGAATGCGAGGCCGCAAATGTGCCTTCCGAGGCGTGCTGGAAGTGACATTCGCCGATGGTGCCACGCGTCGTTATGGTACTGATTGCGACCACTGGCGGGCAGGCATCGCCGGACCTGTGCGACATGCAGGCATCTTCGATGGCGAAGAGTTCGATGCACGACTGCCTCAGGGCTTCACGCAGACAGGACTTCTGCTGCGGCCTGAGACCAACACCGAGTTCAAGGGCGACATCCTTCCTTCAGAGGGCGCTGAGGTCTACCTGCGTCCCGACCTGAACCTTAGTCCTGTGCACGCCTATGTGTGGAAAGACGTAACGGGTGCTACAGACGATGAATATGGAAAGGTAAACATACTCCGTGAATACGCAAACGGCGAAGTGATGACGCTGAATGCCGGCGAGACGCTCGTCGTGGACTTCGGACAGAACTGTGCAGCTGTTCCGCTGTTCAGTTTCAAAGCCAAGGCAGGTACACAACTCAGATGCCTGCCCGCCGAACTACTCAACGACGGCAACGGTGCCAAGAAGCGCGGCATGGACGGCCCAGAAGGTAGCTGCCACCGCGACAACCTGCGCATCCCGAAGACTGGTATCCGTATCGACTACACCTTCGGCCCAAGCACCGACTACGTGGACTATCAACCAAGTTGCACGTTCTTCGGCTATCGCTTTGTGAGCATTACGGCAACCGATGAAGTGAACATACGCTCCATCGTTTCGACACCGGTCACTTCGATTGCCAAATGGTTGGAGACGGGTACCATCGAAACTGGCAACACGCTCGTGAACAAACTCATTGCAAACACCATGTGGGGACAACGCTCCAACTATCTCTCTGTTCCGACCGACTGCCCACAGCGCAACGAACGACTGGGATGGACTGCCGATACGCAGGTATTCTGTGAAACGGGAACCTTCTTTGCCAACACGCGTGCGTTCTTCCACAAATGGATGCGCGACATGCGCGACTCTCGCGATGAGCAGGGCGGCTTCCCAGGCGTAGCTCCGTTGGCTCAGTATGGTGGCGAGTGCATGCGGCTGGGATGGGCCGATGCCGGCATCGTTGTGCCTTGGACTGTCTGGAAGCAGTTTGCCGACAAGCAGATTGTCGACGAGAACTGGGAAGCGATGGAAAAGTTCATGAACCACATCAACGAAACGCGCTACGACCACGAGGCATTACGGGCGGAGAACGGTAACTACCAGTGGGCCGACTGGCTGAGCTACGAGCCGTTGGAGAGCTGTAGCGGAGCAGCCTTCGGCAGCAATGGACCAAAGCCCGAAACCATTGTCTACTGGAACTATCTGGGTGCTTCCTACTGGGCCATCGATGCTTCGATGATGGCAGACATGGCAGCCGCAACGGGACGCGATGCCAATCGCTATCGCCAAATGACTGAAGTGGCTCGCGAGTACCTAAGGAATCAATTCCTGAACGCCGACGGAACGTTCAAGACTGAGATACTCAACACCATGCAGACGCCAGCCCTCTTTGCCTTAAAGAACCAACTGGTCAGCGGAAAGGCCAAGGAAAACATGATCAGCCGACTGCGCCAGAACTTCAAAGACCACGACGGCTGCCTGCAGACGGGATTCCTTGGAACGTCTATCCTGATGGCTACGCTGACCGAAAACGGCATGGTTGACATTGCTTATGACCTGCTGCTGCAGCGTAAGAATCCTAGCTGGCTGTATTCCATTGACAACGGAGCCACAACCATCTGGGAACGCTGGAACAGCTATATGGCTGACAAAGGCATGGGACCACAAGGCATGAACAGTTTCAACCACTATGCTTATGGTGCTGTTTGCGAGTGGATTTGGGAAACTGCCGCTGGAATAGCAGCTGATACGGCAGAGCCAGGCTTCCACCACATCGTGATGAAACCTGTGCCCGACAAGCGTCTTGGACGACTTAGCGCCGAATATAAGTCGGCAGCTGGCCTCATCAAGAGCAGCTGGCACTACGACGGCGATGAATGGACGTGGGAGTTCACAATTCCGAAGGGAGCTACCGCCACCGTCAGCCTACCTGGCGAAACGGAGGAAAAAGTCTATGAAAGTGGCACCCACAGAGTAAAGAAGACATTGTAGCAGTCCTGCTCCCTTGAACAGATTAGCCCACCTCCCCTCCAATTGAGGGTTGATGGTGGGCATTTTTGAATGATTGCACCGATTGTCCTGCTCCAATCTTGGGATGTGTCTGGAGACTACTTTTTCTCCAATACAGGCCGAACGGGGTCAGTAAGATGAATGACTTGATCGTATTCCACTGAAAGAACACCGTTTACCTGGCGAAAATAGTTCATTGTTTCTTCGAGCGTTTTGTTGGCGGGCTTCTTCAAAGCCATGCCTGCAAACGAATGGTAGTCGTAAACAATCTCGGCACCGATGGCTTTGACAGCTTTCAGCACCGCTTCACGTCCCGTTTCTTGGTCGTAGGTCAGCAGGAACACGTTGGGATTGTGCTCCGGCACCAATCGTGGGTCGGGCAATTCCTTTGCGGGAAAGACAGCTGCGAACTTCTGCCGCGATGCACACGACATAAGCAGACAGAGTGCCAGTTGCAAAAGGAGAATGAGTGGTACTCCATAGCGAAACTTCTTGTGGAGTGTCTTGTGGTGGAACACGTGCATGGCAAGCAAGGCACCGATGCTACCGCCAAGAACAGCCAGCAGAAGAAGTGTCTGTTCGCTGATGCGCCAGCGACGTCTACGCGCCTTCCACTTGTCAAGACCGTAGACGAGAAACGTGAGCACATTGATTCCGACGAGATAGAGAACGAATGTCTGTGTCATGGGGTAGGAACGGAATTCTTAGCCTCGATCGTAATGAGGCATTTCGTCGGGCAACACGATGGAAATCTCCACCAAGCCGCGCACCTCGCCATCCTCGCGCCACGGAGTTTGATAGATGAGTTTGCGCTGCCCATGCTTGCTGATGGTGTAGCAGTGAGGGTGGTTATTCTCAATCATATCGCGGATGATGGCCTTTGAACGCTCGTTGTGGCAGGGCATGAGGTTCTGTCCCACCATCGAGGCACCATCCTTGGAGAATGTCTGGCGCGAGCGTTGGTTCATGTAAAGTACTGTACCTTCAGTATCGCACACGGTGACGGCAGCATCGATATCTTCTGCCCAGTCGAAGTTGTTCATAGTGTATTGTTTTTAATATACTTTACCTCCTCAATCAACAAACCGGCGCAGGATGTCGCTGTAGGCATCAATGCGGCGATCGCGCAGGAACGGCCACCAGCGGCGCACCTGCTCAGAGCGCGAGAGGCTGACCGTGACCACCTGGCGCGTTTCCTCATCCTTCGGTGCCCGGTAGAGGAACTCTCCCTGCGGGCCAACCACCATTGACGAGCCCCAGAACTGGATGCCGTTGGTCTGGCCAGAAGGGTCGGTCTCATGGCCCACCCTGTTCACCGTGACAACGGGCAGCCCATTGGCAACAGCATGCCCGCGCTGAACGGTGGTCCAAGCCTCACGCTGGCGCTCCTGCTCGTCGGGCGTGTCCGACGACTCGTAGCCAATGGCGGTGGGATAGATGAGCAACTCGGCACCTTGCAGGGCCATCAGGCGGGATGCTTCGGGGTACCACTGGTCCCAGCAGACGAGCACACCCAGCCGCCCCACACTGGTCTGGATGGGGTGGAAACCAAGGTCGCCCGGCGTGAAGTAGAACTTCTCGTAGTAAGCAGGATCGTCGGGAATATGCATCTTGCGATATTGCCCAGCAATACTTCCATCACGCTCAATAACTACCGCCGTGTTATGATAGAGTCCTGCTGCTCGGCGCTCGAACAGAGAAGTGACAATGACGACATTCAGTTCACGGGCCAACGAGCCATAGAACTCGGTTGATGGACCGGGAATGGGTTCTGCCTGGTCGAAAACGTCAACATTTTCTGTCTGGCAGAAGTATAGGCCGTTGTGCAACTCCTGCAGAACGATGAGCTGTGCTCCCTCTGCAGCAAGCTGACGGATACCTTCAGCCAAACGCCGCATATTTTCTGTCCTGTCAGCAACGTTGTGCTGTTGAAGGATTCCTACTTTCAGTTCTTTTTCCATGATTCAAGTCTTTTAGCTAATCTTTTTTTATATGCTACAACTCAGCCACTGTCCACGTATGCTGCGACTCTGTCGCAGCTAACAATACCCTCATCCTATGCACCCGACGATTTCGCTGACCGAGTGGCAACCATGCTTGTCGAGCCACTCTTTGATACCGTCGCGCACCTTAATCGTAACAGCAGGATCGAGGAAGTTGGCGGTGCCTATTTCGATGGCGGTAGCACCTGCCATGAGGAATTCAATGGCATCTTGGGCTGTCATGATGCCTCCAAGGCCCACCACGGGAATCTTTACCGCACGAGCCACTTGCCAAACCATACGCAAGGCGACTGGTTTCACAGCTGGTCCGGACAGACCGCCCGTGCCAATGCTCAGCACAGGGCGCCTCCGTTCGATGTCTATAGCCATGCCCATGAGCGTATTGATGAGCGAAACGGAGTCGGCTCCTTCGGCTTCGCAGGCGAGGGCGATATCGGCAATATTCGTGACGTTTGGCGATAGCTTCACGATGAGCGTCTTGTGATAACGGGCACGAACTGCCTTTACCACGCTGGCAGCTCCCTCGCAAGTAGTTCCAAACGCCATACCGCCTTGACGGACGTTCGGACAGGAGATGTTCAGCTCAATGGCGGGAATCCCCTCGAGCACATCGATACGTGCTGCACACTCAGCATAGTCCTCGGGCGACGAACCACTGACGTTGACGATGACATTTGTACCCAGGTCCTTCACCTGCGGATAGATGTGCTCGCAGAAGTAGTCAACACCCTTGTTCTGCAAGCCGACGCAGTTGAGCATGCCACTTGATGTCTCAGCCATCCGTGGATAGTCGTTACCCTCGCGAGGCTTTAGCGTCGTACCCTTCACAATGATACCGCCCAACTCGTCAAGCGGCACGAAGTCTTGAAACTCCAACCCGTAGCCAAACGTTCCCGATGCTGTCATGACGGGATTCTTCAGCGACAATCTTCCTATGTTTACTTGTAGTTCTGCCATTTCCTTTTCTACTTTTTTACCTTTTTACCGTTCCCACGTGACTTGCTCTTTGCTAAACACAGGTCCTTCTTTGCATACACACACGTTATGCACGGCCTCGGACCCATCAGCTTCGCGCTGCAGAATCTTCTCCACGCAACACAGGCAGGCGCCTAAGCCACAGGCCATCATGTTCTCGAGCGACACCTGGCACTCAACACCCACCTGCCAAGCGTAACGAACCACGGCTTTCATCATCGGCGTGGGACCGCAACACTGCACCATGTCGAAGGATTCACCTTTCAACACGCTGTGGTCGGTGACGAAGCCACGTTCGCCAGCTGAGCCATCCTCGGTAGTAACAAGGACGCGGCCATACTTCTCGAACTCGTCTAGTAACAAAAGGTCTGACGCTGTACGGGCTCCAAGGAGGAAAGTGACGTCGGCATCATTGCCAGGTTGAGTGAGCTTCGCCCCCTGATAGAGCAACGGAGCCACTCCAACACCTCCGCCGACAAGCAGAAAACGGGTAGCCCCTTCGGGTTTTACGGGTGCTATGTCGCTATATGAGGCAAATCCATGGCCTAAAGGAAGCATGCAGTTCAGCTTATCGCCAGCCTTCAGTCGCGCAAGTTGGCGTGTTCCATCGCCGACAGTTGCCACCAAGAGCCATAGCTCGTTGCGTTCGTAATCGACAAAGTTAATTGAAATGGGGCGACGCAGGAATGTAGTAGGACTACCATCGACGCGTACCTCGACAAACTGCCCAGGACACATCGGGGGGAGTGGGCGCTCATAGGCAAGTTTCAAAAGCACGTACCGAGCATGGAGATGCTCCGTGCTGCGAACAGTCAAATCTAAGCAATACTTTTTCATGTGTAGATGCTCGTATATATTGATGTGCAAAGATAATAATAAGTGAGCAAAAAACAAAATGAAATAAATGAAAAAAACAGATTCAGCAGTTTATGACAAAATGATTGTTTACGATTTTACAAAAAAGAACTGCTGAATCTGCTATGTTGTTTCTTCGTCTTTACACTACTAAAGATTTTTTCGAT
The DNA here is from genome assembly GCA_902774815.1 of uncultured Prevotellaceae bacterium. Taxonomy (GTDB): domain Bacteria; phylum Bacteroidota; class Bacteroidia; order Bacteroidales; family Bacteroidaceae; genus Prevotella. Next base: position 64,449 of record CACYJV010000015.1, read on the forward strand.
AATTCATTTTAGAAAGAACATTAATACTACTAAAAAAATAATCTTAATGCAACGAAAAAAATAAAACAAACTATTTCTTTGGAACAAAACTTTCCCAAGTCTGGTCATCAAAGAAGATACGGATTTCAGTAATCTGACGCTGGGGTTTCTCCACCTTATTTATTATATATGGATCAGGACGACGAACATTAGGCAACATCCCAGGACGAGTCGCCGATGTTCCTGAGATCGTTGATGGGGTAGAAGAGTTGAAATCGAAATCGAGAATCTGTTCTGAAGATGAGGGTGCATTTGATGATGGAGCTGCACCTTCGTCAGTTTTCTGATCGATGTACATCGGACCTGTTCCAAACAACAACCAGTCAGTTGAAATAGAAGGCAGACTATTTTTGATAGCCTGAACGATGTTAAGTGATGGATTAGTTCGTCCATTAAAAATTCCACTGAGGGTAGCTGGGGCAATATTGATAAACTGAGCAAACACCTGCTGGGTCATGTGCTGACTCTCCATGATATGACGAATACGATCTTTCATCTTCCTAAATTTTAATGTTCATTTACATAACAAGTACCATTTTCAGCCGATAGGGGACATCGACCTTAGATTTTACAAAGGTAAAACATTTTTTTGACTCGTGCAAGAAATTAAACAGAAATCTTAATAATTAAATGTTTGAATTTTCGTTTGCAAATTCAAATCACAAAACCAGAAAGAATAACGCTTTAACTTTGAAAACGTAAATGTAAATTCAAATGCCAAAATCCATTACAATCAAAGAAATGAACGGAAAAAGACGAACTTACTGGCTTTCAACCAACTATTTAGCACCATACAACGTTGAATAAATAGGTTTATGCAAAATGAAAGTGTCAAAAAGTCGTTTAAGGCTCCTAATCATCGCACAAATTCGCGTAAATCACTGAGTTTTAGTGCATTAAGCCTGCAAAATATGGTGCGTATAGTTATGCATTTGCGTTTCTAAATCTATGATTTTCAATTTACGAATATGAAATTCGCAAAATGAAATAATGAAAATAATGCCAAATATTTATCTTGCCAAATCTAAAACATTTACTATTTTATATTATTCGAAAAATAATATTTTGAAAAGGTAAATCTTAATAAAAGTGAAGTTCGAACTAGTTTTCGCCGTTTTTCTCAAAAAATCCCCATTTTGAAAGAATTTCGAGCAAAGGGGCGATCATTTTCAAATTCTTTCAAAATGAGAGGGGGTAAAACAACCTAATTTACTGATTTTATTGCAGTTAGCACTAAAAATCACGATCGTCATCGGTTTTCGTTTTTGAACGAAAACCGATGAAAAAACGGCTTTTTCGTGGTACAACAAGTCAAAAATGGTCGAAAAAAGTGCTTTTTTCGATTTCAGAATCGCAAAAACGGCTCAAAAATCGGCTTTTTTTGAAACGTTTTTTGGCAGAAAAAGAAATGGATCTTTCCCGCCTTGCGAGAAAGACCCAATCGGAGGTACCACCAGAGGTTGTCAAAAAACGGTCGACGAAATCAGTGGAGGATAAAAAAGACGAGTTCCTTCATGAGCTCACCAGGAGCTGTATTGGGATTGTCAATACCCTTCCCTCTTGCTTCCACTTCTCTCAGCTTCGAAATGATCTGGAGAGTCTTCGTGCCACTGTAGTTTCTCAGTCCCGTAACGTAGTCGCGAGCTTGCCATGACGAACGTAAGTCGAGATACTGGGCTACTGCGTTCTCGCTTCGCTTGTCTGGAGCATAGTAAGTCAGCATTAGGTTCTGGAAATAACTGAAGAGGAACGGAAGAACTGAATACAGCGAACCAGCCTTCTGGTTGCTGTCAAAATACTTCACGATTTGGTTTGCTTTGTAAACATCGCGGTTGACAATGGCCGAACGAAGTTCGAAAAGATTGAATTCTTTACTCACCCCAATCTCACGCTCAACTATTTCCGGTGTTATTTTTTTACCCTCCCCACTTAAAGAAATCAAAACCTTGTCGAGTTCAGATGTCAGACGGCTTAGATCGGCTCCAATGTGTTCGGCTATCATTTGTGTTGCCTTGTAGTCGATACCCACTTCCTTATCACGAAGGTAAGCCTCGATGAAAGCCAACAGTTCGCGATCGTTTTTCTTTTTGCTCTCGAATACCACTCCCCCATTCTTCTCAGTCATACTCACCAATGTGCCATTGGCTTTCTTTCGTTTGTCAAGGGAACCATTCTTGAAGCAGAGGACAAGTACGGTCGTCGGCGTCGGCTTTTCAGCGTATTTAGCCAACGGTTCCAGCGAGCGCAGGTTTTGGGCTTCCTTCACGATGACCACTTGTCTTTCAGCCATCATCGGATAGCGGCGCGCCGTATCGGCCACTTGTGCTGCCGTCGTGTCCAGGCCAAATACGATAGTCTGATTGAAGTCGCGTTCGGCCTCATCGAGCGCATTTTCGGCGATATAATCGGCTATACGATCGATAAAATAAGGCTCCTCACCCATCAATAAATAGATAGGTGCGAACTTCCGCGCCTGCAAATCGCGCATAATCGCCTCAAATGTTGGTCCGTTATTCTTTCCTGCCATAGGATTTATTCTGATGCTATTTTCTTGCAAAGATACGAATAAGTGAGCGAAATGCAAAACAAAAACCGAAGTTTTTGGTTTCATTTCAGAGCTAGGAGTCAAAAGAACGCTTTCGGAACGAAGTGGAGAAAGAACGGAAGTATCTTCGACGGACGCCAAAGATACGAAGAATATAGTATTTACGGCAAAGCCAAATTTACAAAATATCCTGCGATACAAGCACCATTGCACGCAGAAAACAAAAATTTATCTATAATTTTGTGAACGAATCCTGATTTCAAGTGTATGCCTATATGAATGGCGAAACACAGAATGGAGTCATGACAAGCAAAAGCCCTTCGCGCCAAACAAAACAAATGAATCTCACAACAAAAAAGACAAACGAACAACAATGAAACGAATACTGACAACCCTTCTCCTCATTTCTGCCCTATTGCTGACGGTTGCAGCTCAGGAGAATAAGCCCGAACTCGGCACGCTGATGCTCAACAAGGATTTCTCGCCGACAGCTTTAGAGGCTGGTGAGCAACTCTACTACCCTGTCCTGCTCCACTGCGACACGGCGCAGATCAGCCGTCTCTTCAGACAGTGGAACCAATACGTCGACAAGCATCCTCAGGACGAGGCTGCGTGGCGCAACTTCTATGAGGTCTACGAGGCTTACTACCTGCGCTCGTTCAACGCCCTGGGGGGCCGCACGAAGCAGGAACTGGCCCAGCAGACCAACCTTCAGGAGCGGCTGGCGCGCGGCATTCCTTATACCTACACCTACGACATCATCGCGCTGCTGGAGCAGTTCAGCATGACTGGCGACCAGGAGCACAGCCGCGACCATATGCACAAATACGCTGCCAATGCACTCGAACGCCTTCCCGACGACGCCCGCGCCTCCGACCTGCAACTGCTCATCAGCACGCTCTATCAGACGGGCGACACGACAAACCTGGAGCAACTGCTGAACATCTACTTCGACCGCGACATGTGCCCGTCCTACGTGCTGCAATACCATTTCAACGAACTGCAGGGCATGGAGCAGAACGCCGTCTACATCGGCACCCACGAGGGCGACATCATCCCGAAACTCGTCATCCAGCATGTCCTGCGGCAGCATCGCGACAAGGTGCTCTACGACCAGAACTTCTGCTACGACCAAATCTACAACGCTGCATGCTTCAGCCAACTGGGCATCCCCGAGCCCGACTACGACAAGTGGATCCGTTCCAGTGGGGTATGGAACCGCCTGAGCGTGCAATGGCTCTGCGACAACTGTTCCCAACCCGTCTATTTCTCGGCCAACAGCATCGCCTTCATGGCCGAGCAATGGCTCACCGACGATCTCAAGGCCTGCCTCTACAACGAGGGGCTGACGATGCGCTACTCTCCCACGCCCTACGATAACTTCAAGGTGAAGCGCCAGAACATCGACAAGCGCTACCTCCTGGAGTACCTGCTCTACTCCTTTGAGTCCGACCACGACGTACAGGGGCAGCGGTGGAACGACGACCAAACCTACCTAGCGCTGAACTATGTGATGCTCCTGCAGGATCAGTTGCCGTGGTATGAAAAGAACGACCCTGAGGGCTACGACCGTCTGGTCCACCTCATCCAGCGCATCCTGAAGCAGAACACCGACACCGATGCTGCCGATGAAGACATTCCACCCATGCTGAAGTTGCCGCGACTGGCATTCTACAGCGAGAAGAATCCCGACAAGGAGGACAAGGTGACAAGCGTGACCGTGGAGGAAGACATCGATGCCGACGGCAACAGAGTAAAGACCACGACCATGAAGAATACCTCAGGCGAGACGTCTTCGGTTAAGTACATCTACAACCCTGACGGCAAAAAACGCACCGATGTTTACGACGATGGCACCTCGCGCACATGGCAGTTCTACGACCTGCCCGAGGGTGTCACCATCGACGACATGATCAACAGCATCAACGGGGGCAGCACCGTGAAGGAATCCGTTGACGAAAACGGCAACAAAACTGTTACCAAGACCAACATCACCACCAGTAACAGACAGACGAAAATCTCATGGAAGAAGTAAAAGACATGGAGTATGCGGCTCTCTACCAGCGCTACGCCCGCCGCCTCTACGGTTTCTTCCTGCGACAACTCAACCACGACACGCAGGCGGCTGCCGATGCCACGCACGAAGTATTCCTGCGTGTCATGGATACTCCCTCTCATGGAAGACTCTCAGCAGTAGCAGAGGCTCCTTACCTCTTCACCATAGCCTACAACTTGCTACGCAACCGCTACCGCCGCCAAGCCTATGAAGCCAGTTACCTTGCCTCGCTCGACCGCCAGCCGTTGGAGACCACCGACGTGGAACTGCACCTCGACCGCCAGACGCTGCTCAATGCCCTTCGCCAAGTGCTCGATGAGTTGCCATCCCCACTCCGCCTGCTGTTCTCGCTGCGCTATGAGGAAGAGCTCACCGTGCCGCAGGTGGCGCAGATTCTAGAAATTCCCGAAGGCACCGTGAAGTCGCGCCTGCACAAAACCATAACCATCATCCGTAAAAAACTGAAGCAATATGAAGGATAAAGAAGTTCAAGGAGTTCAAGGAGTCAAAGGAGTGCAAGACATTACTCTTGATGACATTATCAGCGCTGCCCACGAGCTGCGCGACGAAGAGAACACTCAGATTTCTGCGGAGCACCTCGACCAGCTCATCGGAATCGCCCCAAACACTGACACTATAGGGACGCCGCATGCAGCATTAGGTCAGCAGTCTGCCTACCACCAGCACTCCAGTGTGCACGGCCCTGCAAAACGTCCCCGCTGGTGGGCTGCCGCCGCATGCCTCCTTGGTTTCATCGCAGGCTTCGCGGTGAAAAGTGCCCTACCCTCCAGCCTGCCTCTGGCTGACATCCCCTCACCCAAGGAAGAAAACACTTCGTTGGTAGCGAAAAAGGAGGAACCGACACCAACGGCAATGCCCGACACCATTCTCCAGCGCGAAGTCGTCCGCGACACCGTTTACCTGACGCGCGTCGTCCAGGTCAGTGCAGAGCCAAAGGCGATGGTTGCCCAAGCAGAGCAGAACCAAACGAAACTAAAACAAGCTGAACTAAACCAAGCGGAGCAAAAGGAACTGCCTGCCGAAACGCCCCCTGCCGCAGGCTGCTCCATGCTCTGCGATGACATCCCCTATGCCTATCTCGCACACAACTGACATTACCAGATTCATTACCGCATTGTGGTAACACCTTTACCACGAAGCGGTAGTAAAAAGAAAACCTGCAGGGACGCGGTTGCGTTTCTGCTGAACGATTTCGCTTGGCTACTTCTAGTCTTATTTGTAAGTTTGGTTGACCTTGGTTAGAGCTTATTTTCATTGCAGGTTTATCAGAAAAATTGACCGCCCACAGGCTACATTTGGGGGTATATTTGTATTAAGATCGGAGTTTGCTGCCACTCTGCCATACTGCTGCCACCTGCAACTCGCTGACTATCAACAAGTCTTGCAGCAGTGGCAGCAATTGCAGCAAAAAAAGAAAAAATCTGGTAGTATGATATCCGATAAGATTTAAATGATAATTTTTCTTAATTATTTGTTAGACAATAAAACCGTCCCCACTGCGTCGCGATGACGTGGTGGGGACACTCTTGTTCATCATCTCACCTGCTTTCCTAAGAGAACGCGGCAAGTGGTTGGGCCATTAAGGAGCGAGTAGCAATTGAAACCTTTAAAGTAGACGGCATCAGAATCCATCAGAATAGGGAAAAGCCACTCGTTCAGTTTATACAGAATCTCATATCCTGTGAATGCCTTACCATCATCAGCCACAAAATGAGCCGAAGGTTGTTCTGCATTCCCATGAACAGAAAACTCATCTGGCAAAATGAAGGTTGTCTCGATGCCCACGCAGTCAATTGGTGCATCAAGCAGATTGTCTACACGAGCTTTCTTTTCCTGCATGTTGTAATCATTCACCGCTTTTCTAAAATCATCCATTGAGGAATAACTCCCTAATCTAAAATTCCAAGAAATCTCCGACAGCAACGGCCTTGGCTCCTCGCTGACCTCCTGCTGGCGATGCCGCTCCAGTACGTCGGCATTGGTTCTGTTAATCCAACGCTTAGAATAGTAAGCAACAACCAGAAAGACCAGGAAGGCAATAACCAAAGCGATGGCTCCCCAAGAATCCATATAATAAATGCAGACGAAATACAATAGCAGGAAAGGGACGACAGCAAGCAGCGACAGAAGATTCCTCCGACTAAATTCTTTCTGACTCTCTTCCTCGAGTGCTTCCCGCTCAGCTTCTTCCAGAGTCGGCTTCATTGTTTTGCCATCGGAAAAATACAATATGCCGTCACCACTGACGTTGAAGAAACTGAGTCCGTGCTTTTTTGCGAGGCCAAAGGCAATAGGGCCAACTTTCTTCACGTCTGAATAGGCCAGTGCCACGTAGATGAAATCGCGGCCAATGCTATAGTCGGCTTCCTCAAACTCTCCCATTCCTACCTCTTCAGCTGCCGGAGCAAACTCCCCATTCATCGGACGTACCCATTCCTTCATGCTCAGGAACCATTGTTGCAGCTCGGGAGTGGCATGACGGTAGTCGTTATAGTCGACATCGTCATTACATTCTACTACGCCAGAGTACCACCCCCAAAACTCCTTGCTGTTCTTGAAGCGTTTGTGGCTGTCAATCACCATGAAATCGTAACTCATACGCTTTGTTCTGCTATCACCTCTATATAGAAACTGAACGGGCGAAAGCCATCGTTGCAGCTGATCATCGCACTCATCGGGTTTTGCATCCAGCCATCGTAGAAGTTTCCTTCGCCTCTGGCCAACGACTCCACAAACTCCCGCATAGAGGACCATGCAGACGGACACATCCCTTGAGGACACTGGCCATTTTCGGATATCCACTGCTGTCCCTCCGTCACATCGCATGTGTGCTCGATGGGGTTCTCATATTTTTCCATCAGGTCAGTATAGACCGTCTGCCGAATGGCGGTAATCTTAACTCTGTTCATAACTGAAAAACTGATTATAATTCAAGAGATTGTTTCGTTCAGTACGCCATCCAATAGCGACGTTCGTCGTCGGACATCTTCTCAATAGCATAACGCAATGCCGTCCGGGGCATCTCGCCGGCATGTTGGCGCAGAAAATCGCGCAGCAAATCCATCGAAACGCGCTTTCCCATCTCACGAAGCATCCATCCCACGGCTTTGTGCATGAGGTCGTGTGGATGGTGCAGATGCATCTCAGCATATCGAAGGCACCACGAAGCATCGCCCATCTGTGACGTCTTCCACGTACTGACCATGCTCATACGTTGCCGCCACAGGTTGCTACTCCGAGCCAAAGAGTCCATTATAGCCAGTTTGTTGCCCAAGTGCGTGGGCAGCATCAGCCAATGGCCCAGGATTTTCGGGGCTGACAGGTCAACGAGGTCCCAATTGTTGGCGCGGTCGGCATATTGCAAATACATTTTCACTATTTTATCACGCCCAGAGATGGCCGTTTCGTCGTTTGTGAGCCTTTTCGTTGCCAGACGTTCAAACTGCGATACCAACAGCAACAATCCACACAGGCGCACCTCATGCCACGGGCATTGCAACAGTTCAGGCACCTCCTCCAACGGGAAATCACGCTCGATGGCCTTGGCCTTCGGTCGATCCTGCTTACGCTCGGCAGAGTCCAAGCCAGCTTGAGTCTGCTCTCGCTCAATCACAGCTTTCACAACCTCGCGCGTCTGCGGCACCTTCAGCCCCAAGAACTCGTCGCCCTCGCCATAGTCGCCCTCGCCTGTCTTGAAGAAGCGCATTAAAACCTGCCGCTGCTCCTCGTTGCGCAGCGACTCCATGTAGTTAATGATTTCCTTTGCTGTCATCATGTTCACATTTTCTGATGATGGCGTAACAAATATGTCAGCACTTCCGAGAGTCGTATGTTCAATTCGTGGCTGTCGCTGAGCACGTTCCAGATGCCATCTTCAGAGAGTACACCACGTTTCAGGTCGCTTGGCAGCAAGCCAGCCTCATCAGCGGCAAAGTCCTCTTTCCACAGTTCGCTCCCATAGTAGGTTCCAAGCTCAGAAAGGGCCGTCTGTGCCTTCAAATACTTCTCGAGAGCATCCGAGAGTTCCTTTATTGCCACCGAAGCACAATCCAAATATTGCTCCATTTGTTGGATACGAGCTGTCTGTTCGTTCATTGTTCCCATTGTCTTTGTATTCATTATTCTTGCTAAATCACACTAAAAGCACTGAATTGTGGCCTGACAAGATGCTTCATCGAATGCCCACCCCAATGACTGTCGCCTTCATAGCGGAAACCGACAGCCAGATAGAGTTGCTCGGCAGTTGGATTTCCTTTGTCTACGAGCAACCCCACCTGCCGTATGTTCATCCTTTCGGCCTTCTCGGCAGTAGCCAAAAGCAGACGAGTGCCGATACCCCGCCTGCGATATTCGGGCAGAACGGCAAACGAGTCGAGGTAGAGTTCGCCAGCCTGCGTCTCGTCGTCCATTCCCGAGTGGTCACTATTCAGGAATTCCTTGGCCATAGTGATGAACGCCAGGCGCAACTGGTGCAGCTGAGCACCGTCATAGCTCACGGCTATTCCCACTACCCTATCGTCCTCCACAGCCACCAGCGTGTTACGATAGCTATACTGCGAGTCATCGCGCTCCACCAATAGCGTCATCATCCTCAGGAAGTCATCGAGTCCCCTGCCCTCGCCACAAAAGTTCTGGCAGCACTCGTCTGTCATAGCCATCATGATGAGCCTTGCTATCGCATCAGCTTGCTCTCGCCGCGCTTGTTGTATTTCAATCATTTGTTCTACGTTTCACTCCAGCGCGTCAAGCCAAGCCATGAGGGCGACGAGTTCGGCATTCCAGTTGATAGCGATTTCGTTCGAGGCGTATGAATCGACGACATCCAGGTAAGATTCGTCGGGCAGGCTCGATCGATACGTCGTTTTGATGTCGGCCTTATCTTGCTGGCCAGGGTTCGGACCACCAACGAGCAAGCCAGGGAAGGGCTGTTCTACTGAGTCGGCAGCTGAAATGCGATGATGCGGATGCATCGGACTCTTAGTTCCGAAGCCCATCACGAAGCAAAAGCCCAACGCATTGCGTCCCAGCACGTAGTCGGCATTCTCGCCTGCTGCCACGAGATAGCGCTGGTCATTCGTAAGCTTATGGGCAAAGAGCAGTGCCACGCCAGTCGAGCAGAACGAACCACCGAGACATCCCCAGCCAAAGTCATGGGCACTATTGCCCGAAGGGCTTTGGAAACTAGACGTAGGAACGGCCTTCAACAAGCTATCACAATACTCAAGCAACTGTTTGCGGCAGGTTTGTCCAAGCGGGGTTTCGGGTTTCGACGTCAGCCATTCGTAAGCACCCAGCGGAGCCACGCTAGCCCATGAGGGAGCACGGAACATCGGCGGCTGTCGCTGTTCGGCATCACGCATGAACTTCCCGTCGCCAGTCAGGAGATAGAGTTCCGTTGCTGCCCAGTACCACTCATCACCGAGGAAAAAGTCGCCATAAGCACCAGTGGTCACGGCTGGCTGGTGTTGCTTATTCATTTCTTCTTGTCGGTAGAGCACCTGTGGGTTCAGTTCAGCCCAATGGTAGGCAGCCAATGCCGCGCGCTGAGCCTGTTCTGGGAACTCGGGATAGTCGGCATTTCCCTGCATGATGCGTGCAGCCTGTGCCATCACGGCTGCGAAGTCGAGCGTTGCTGCCGTGCTTTTTGCTACGACATAACGCTGCTGATGGCAGTCAGTAGGCAGGATAAAGTCCTCGAATTTCGGTGTTGTCAGTTTGTGATAGACACCACCATCCCACGGGTCTTGCATCGTCAGCAGCCATCGGAGATTGTACATCAATTCGTCGAGCAGATCGGCCGTACGGTTTCCACTCTCAGGGATGTTCACGTTCAGCCCAGCGAAATAGTCTTTACATTGCTCGTAGACGCATAGCATCAAGCCAATGCTGTACGATGAATTCACCACATATTTATTATAGTCACCGGCATCGTACCATCCTCCGGGCGAACTCAACATGGTGCCTTCAGGCCGTCCAGGCGATGCTGCCGACGAATGAACCTTCACCTGTGTGTCGGCATGCCCCACAGGACGCGCCCATTCACCTGCATATTGTGCCTCTATCGGCATACCGCTACGCACCAGATAGAATGCCTTCAGCGCTCCACGAGACACCTCGTGCAATGCCTGCTGACGTATGCAGAACGGCTGGAGGTGCTTCCCTGCAATCACCAGATAGTCACCCTCTGTTTTCAACGAACTAAAGTCGATGACAGTACGTTTTTTCTTCGAAAACGGCGAGGTGACCACACGCAGCACGTGTGGTTTTACGACCTGCAGGCCCGTCTTTGCATCCAGAATCTTTACTTGTGAGGCTTTCACCACACCTTCCACCGTGGCTACCTTCTCCTGCTGCGGAGAAAGTCCCACCTGATTCAGCCGCACCTGCGCCTGCATGGTGAAGGCAAGGCCCAGCATGGCTGTTGTTGTCAGTAGTTTTTTCATTGCTATTGGTTAATAAATTATGTTCAAAGTTCAAAACGCTTCGTGCTATGTTCAAGGTGCAAGGTGCAAGGCACTTCGTGCTATGTTCGAAGTGCCTTGCGAAACTTAGTCATTCTCATCGAGTTGAAAAACATCGTCGACGCTCTTGCCGAACACCGCAGCCATCTTCAGCGCAAGCACCGTCGATGGCACATACTTGCCTGCCTCGATGGCGTTCACCGTCTGTCGCGTGACGCCAATGCGCTCAGCCAACTGCTGCTGCGTCATGCGCAGGATGGCACGCTCCACGCGAATGTTATTCTTCATCACCGCCCTCCTTTCTCATTTTGCGCAGTTCCCATTGGAATTTCGCAATGTAGATGAGGAACAGCGAGATGAGCCAGAACAACACAAACCACAGGTAGAGGCCGCCAAAGAGGAACCATGTGCCCAGAATGAGCAGCACGGTATTGGCCTTGATGGCCCAGGCGAACGAGTGCAGGCGCAGGTGTTCAACGTATTCATCCTCGTCTTTCTCACGCGCAAAGGCCACGAAGAGTAAGCCCAGCGACATCGCAACAATGCAGATTTCGTCGAACATTCCCTCACGCTGCACACCGGCGAATGGTTCTGCATTATGCTCGAACCCTACTCCAATCACGAGCGTGGGAAAGCTGATCAGGTCGTCGTCGATGCCATTCAGGCACATCCCTCCGACGAAGAACAGCAGCGCAAACGGCAGAAACAGGCTCCACCCAATCCACTTGAATCGGTATGGAAACAGATAGTCCTTTTTCATCGTTTTTTTTGTTTTTTAATCGTTTCTGAATCTTATTCTTTCACTCATCAGCATGCTGTGTAATCATGGTCGCTGCGCAGTTCAACCATCATTACGCCACAAAAGTAATGCTTTCTTTTCAAAATGTAAAGCAAACACGACAAAAAGTTTCACGTTTTATACTTATTTAACAATTGATTGTACCATCCATCTCTATCTAATACAAGACTGAGGATGACTATTAAGCCATTCACAGTCGTAAAGACGGAAAGAAAAAGCATGGCATTTGCTTTGCATTTCGGTTACTTATTCGTACTTTGGCTCCGCCGAACTTCTTGGACAAGCCAAGCGAAACAGTTTCGAGTCCTTTCGTTCGGAAATGAAATCAAAAACTTTTGTTTTTCCTTTGCATTTCGCTCACTTATTCGTAACTTTGCGTCATCATTGAGAACGTAACCCGCAACCCGAATGCCCATGCAACTGACACAACTGAACCTGCCCCCCTACCCTGTCCGGCTGGCTGGAACGTCAGAACGGCCTACCATCTTCGACGTGCTGCGCCGTCGCTATGTAGCGCTGACGCCCGAGGAGTGGGTTCGGCAGCACTTCGTGCAGTTCCTTATCAACCAAAAGGGCTACCCGCAGACGCTGTTGGCCAACGAGGTGAAGCTGCAGGTGGGCGACAAACGGCTTCGTGCAGACACGGTGCTGTACGACCGCTCGTTGCAACCACGCATGATAGTGGAATATAAGGCACCGACCATAGCACTGACGCAACGCGTGTTCGAGCAAATATCGGTCTACAACCTGCTGTTGCACGTTGACTACCTCATCGTTTCGAACGGATTGGAGCATTATTGCTGTCGCATGAACTACGAGGCTAATAGCTATGAGTTCCTCGCCGACATCCCCGAGCATGAAAAAGTAACAAGTTAACAAAGTAATATATGACAAGACTATTCACAAATGCGGAACGACGCATAACGACATTGGCGTTTACGCTGATGCTGGCAACAACTGGATTTGCACAAGGAGAAACCCAACGTCTTTTTACGACAACGGAAGGACAAGTGCCCTACCGCATCCCAGCTATCACGACGACTAGGCGGGGAACGCTCATCGCTGTCGCCGACTATCGCTATTGCGAGAGCGACATTGGCTATGGCCCCATAGACCTGCGCTACCGTTTGAGTAACGACAACGGACTGACGTGGAGCGAGGAGCAGACACTGGCCGACGGAACGGGTGATGAACACGACGTGATGAGCCCGCGGACAGCCTGGCGCTATGCCTTCGGCGACTGCGCCCTCGTAGCCGATAGCCGTAGCGATGAGGTCATTGCAATGTGCGTGGGAGGAAAGACCGTCTATGCCAGAGCTACACGCGAGAATCCCAATCGTGTAGTGCTGTTCCGTAGTCGCGACGGCGGTAAAAAATGGGACCTTGGAACGGAACTGACCGACAAGATATATGGACTCTTAGACAAACGTCAGGCAGGTGCCGTGAACAGTTTGTTCGTGGGTTCAGGCAAGATTCATCAGAGCCGCTATGTACGTGTGGGACGTTACTACCGCCTCTACGCTGCGCTGTGCTCGCTATCGGGCAACTTTGTCATCTACAGCGACGACTTCGGACGCACGTGGAACGTGCTGGGCGACCCCAACATATCGCCTGCCCGCGATGGCGACGAGCCGAAATGCGAGGAGTTGCCCGATGGTAGCGTCATCCTGAGTTCACGCTTCAACGGTCGGCTCTACAACATCTTTACCTTCACCAACGCCCGAAAGACACAAGGCAAATGGGACACGCGTGCAGAAGCCGCCGACATGGCCGACATACAGAATGAATGCAACGGCGAGATCATTCTGCTTAAAGCTCGCCGTGCGGCCGACGGCAAGAAGGTGTGGCTGGCCTTGCAGAGCATACCCTTCGGGCCTGGCAGGCATAACGTGGGATTCTTCTACCACGAACTGAAGAAGAGACATGAGACAGCAGCCGAGTTTGCTTCCAATTGGAAGCGCGGACTGCAGGTAAGCCATCAGTCATCGGCCTACAGCACCTTCACCCTACAGCACGACCATCGGTTAGGCTTCCTGTGGGAAGAAGGACCTACAGTCTTTAATATCGACTACAGGTCGCTTTCCATCGAGGAAATCACGCAGGGAGAATATAAGTAGGAATAGATTCGCCAAATATAGGACACGGCGTGCCGCAAGCCAAAAACGCGACACGCCGTGTCTTTATTGTCCTAATAAAGAACTACTCATACAGGTGGAACATGCGTTCCATCATTTTCCACTTCTCGTCGCTGGTGGCGGTAGGGTCGCAGTCTTGGAAGCAGGCCATGTACTCCTCCCACTCCTGCTGGCGAGGCAACGTGGCGAGACGAGCCATTGCCGAATCCCAGTCGAAGTCGAGCGGTGTTTCGACAATCATCACCAGTCGCGTACCTAATATATAAATATCCATTTCCAAAATTCCCACCTCGCGGATGCCTGCCTGAATCTCAGGCCAGGCCTCACCACGGCTGTGGCGTCGGCGATACTCAGCGATGAGTGCGGGTTCGTCTTTCAAGTCCATCGTCTGCACATAGCGCTTCACTGGACCGTTGTACTGTTTCATCAAGTTACCTTCAGTCATAAAGATTGGGTATATGCGACTCTGTCGCGGTTAAGAATGGTTCGATGTTGCTTATGAAGTATAGCTATTTGTATTTCATGACGTCCTTTAGAATGACGCTATCTCACCAAAGGTCGGAGTACCGTCGGAGGCAATAGCGACTGGCAGTGAGAGCGTAGGCATATCGTCGTAGGTCAGCACAAGTCCTGTCGTGAACTTCACGCCAGGCACCACCTGCAGCAGGACATTGTCGCCGCTTAGGTCATAGAACAACTGTTCACCAATCCAGAGAGGTTGCTCCTCGTCGAAGCCGCCCATGTCGGTCATCGTATTGGTGGCAGTGCCAAGTTGGCGGTTACCGTCGAAGAAGGTAATGTTCTGCCCGTTGATGTTGAAACCCAACCGCTGGCAAAGCGCCTGCTGAACGTCGAAAGGATTCAGGACAGCTGCCACATAGGCCAAATCGTTGTCGCCGAAGCGAATCTGATAGAGCCACTCCACACGCACACCCGAGCCTTCCATGGCACTGCTGGTGAGCCAGAGATTGCCCGTTGCGCTATCGTAACGAGCCACAGGCTGACGCACGTTGCGAATGTTGGGGAAAGTGGTCGATATGGCACCCTTCGTGATCATGATGCCATAGCCTTCGGTCGATGTTGCTTCGGCCTCGCCGAGGCCTGATACGCTGATGCTGTTGGCCTCATCGTTCATGATTTCAAACGGATGGACCTTCACGGCCTTCACGATAGCATCCTGTACGTGCTGCGGTGCCGAGTCGGCAGGCAGTGCCTCATCGAGCGTACCAGCCACGAGGCGGAGGTCCGCATTCTTTTTTTGACAACTGTTCGTCAGCACACTCAAGCCGCAAAGGCAAAAGAGGGCAATTATGATATGAATCTTTTTCATGTTACTTAGTTACTTTGATACTTTGCTTATGACTGCGCCAGCCATAGACCATAATGATCAGGAAGCAAATGAACGGCAAGATGTAGGAGACGTTCACGGCAGGATGACCAAAGACGGTCTGCTGGTCGATAATCAATCCTTGCAGGGGTGGCATCAGGGCTCCACCGACGATGGCCATCACGAGGAAGGCTGCTCCGAGCGTGGTGTCCTGAGGATCGACATTCTCAAGTGCGATGCCATAAATGGTGGGGAACATGAGCGACATGAAGAAACTGATACCCACAAGACAGTAGAGTCCCACCATGCCGACAATACAGATGGCACCCAGCGAGCACAGGGCTGCGCCGATGGCAAACAACGAGAGCAGTACGCGCGTGTTGACATAGCGCATGAGGAACGTGGAGATGAAACGGCTGCAGAGGAACAGGGACATGGCAACAATATTGTACATCTGTGCCGTGGCCTTGTTGATACCCAGATAGTCAGCATACTGAATAATGAAAGTCCACGTCATGATCTGTGCTGCCACGTAGAACATCTGCGTCACGACGCCCTCGCGATAGATGTGGTTATGCCAGAGATTCGAGAGAGTCAGGCGGGCTGAGTGGACATGGCCCAATGCCTTCTGCTCCTCGCTCTGTGTCTGAGGCATCTTAGTCAATGCGATGATGACGAAAATGCACACCACTACGAGTCCAATGGCCACATATGGATTGCGTATCACAGCGAGATCGTGCAGACGAATGTCTGCTTTTTCTGCCTCGGAGAGCAAGGGGAAGATGATCTGTCCTGCTGCGTCGCGCTTGTCAGAGATGAGCTGTGGCAACACGATGAGTGAGGCCACGCTCATGCCGCAGAGCGAACCCATTGGGTTGAAAGCCTGCGCAAGGTTCAGTCGACGCGTGGAAGTCTCCTTCGAACCGAGCGAGAGGATGAACGGATTGGCCGTTGTCTCGAGGAAAGCCAGGCCGAACGTCAGGATGTAGAGCGACAGACAGAAGAACAGGAAACTCTGTTGCTGGGCTGCAGGAATGAACAGGAACGCGCCGATGGCATAGAGAGCCAGTCCAAGAAGAATACCCTTCTTGTAACTATAGCGACGTATGAACAGTGCAGCCGGCACAGCCATCGTAGCATAGCCGCCATAGAAGGCAAACTGCACCATCGAAGCTTTCGTTGCCGACAGCTCCATGACTGTCTGGAATGCAGCCACCATCGGGTTCGTAATATCGTTGGCAAATCCCCACAGGGCAAAGAGCGATGTGATGAGGATGAACGTCAAGAGGTACTTGCGAGGGACGAGACGACTCTCCCCCTGCCCCTCCCTTTGAGGGAGGGGAGTAGATACTCTTGGCTGCGGATTGTTATCTGGTTGGTTCATATTATTTATTTAACTTTCAGAAGTTAATGAATTTAAGTTTCGGAAGCGCTTTATACGGCCTGCAAGGCCAACACCAGCCAGCCCAGGGCTGCGCCCTGGGTAAAGGGCGGATAGGAGCATGGCGCCCTATATGGGCAGCAACTTTAGAATGATTCTGCCCTTACAGGGCGTAGTTTTCTCTCCCGCTTGCAAACCCAGGGCGATGCCCTGGGCTAGGTGACGCTGCCCCTTTGGGGCACTTCCCTGTTAGCCTTGCCTGCCAGCGCCCCTCTCCCTACTGGGGAGGGGCTGGGAGTGGGGTTTTTAGGGAGGGACTGGGGGTGGGTTACTTATAGATCGGACCGAAGTTCTTGCAGGCACGATAGTCTGCACCCTCCTTATCCATACCGAAGGCGTTCCATGCGGCAGGACGGAAGATGTCCTTGTCCTCGACGTTATGCATGCAGACGGGGATGCGCAGGATGGAAGCCAGCGTCAGCACGTCGGCACCTATGTGGCCATAGGCGATGGCGCCATGGTTGGCACCCCAGCAGTTCATGACCGAATAGACATCCTTGAAGCAGTCCTTCTTTTCGTCAAGGCGCGGCACGAACCAAGTAGTAGGCCACGTTGGGTCGGTGCGGCGGTCGAGGACATCATGAATCTCGGCAGGCAGTTCCACCGTCCATCCCTCAGCAAGCTGCAGCACGGGGCCAAGTCCCTCGACCATGTTCATACGCATCATCGTCATCGGCATGCCGCCACGGCTCACGAAATGGCTTGAATAGCCACCGCCACGGAAATAGTCGCGATCGGCAGGCATCCAACTCGTTGCCTTCAGGCAGGCCTCCACGTCCTCTTGCGTGAGTTCCCAGTGGGGTTTCATTGTAGGATTGCCATCTTTGTCGCTCATCGCGCCCGTAGCGTCGAGTGTCGTGGCACCACTGTTGATCAGATGAATGAAACCGCCAGCGGCCATGCCTTCGGGCCGCTTACCCGTCACACGCTCTACAGCTTCTGGGCTCCAGTAAGTACGGATGTCGCTGAACATCACACCACGATTGGTCAACAGATGGCCGAAGAGCATCGTCATGCCATTGAGGAAGTCGTTCTCCGTGGCAAGCACGTAAGCCTCGCGCGGACCGTTCCAGTCGAATGACGTACACATCATCGACTCAGGGAAGTCGAAATTAGGCTTATAGTCGGTCCACTGACGCTGTCCCTGCACACCACCGGCGATGGCGTTGTGGCCAAGCGCCTCTTCCTTGTAGCCCATCTCGCGCAGACGCTCGTTGCCACACATCAGGTCGCGGATGATCATCATCGTCTTCACGGTGAACTCCCAATCCTCGTCCTTCTCCTGGCGGTTCTTTCCCTTTCCCTTGCCATTGAAAGTGGTCATGGGCGTGCCAGGGAAGAGCGGACGATCCTCGTTGTAGTCGTGGCCTTCCTGGGGCTTGCAGTATTTGTCAACCCACTCCATGGCCTTCTTGAACTCCTCGGGATCGAAGATGTTGAAGTCTACACGGCGGAGGACTTCCACGAGCGACACATACTCAGTGCGCATGCCGAGGTAGTGCTGCAGGAAATCGGCGTTCACGATGCTTCCGGCGATGCCCATGCAGGTGTTGCCAAGGCTCAAGTACGACTTGCCACGCATCGTAGCCACAGCCTGAGCGGCGCGGGCGAAGCGCAGAATCTTCTCAGCAACATCTTCTGGAATGGTATTGTCGTCCAAATCCTGAACGTCATGACCATAGATGCCAAAGGCGGGCAGTCCCTTCTGGGCATGGGCAGCCAAAACGGCAGCCAGATAGACAGCACCCGGGCGCTCCGTACCGTTGAATCCCCACACGGCCTTTGGGTAGTGAGGATTCATGTCCATCGTTTCCGAACCATAGCACCAGCAAGAAGTCACGGTGATGGTGCTACCGACACCCTCGCGTTCAAACTTCTCAGCGCAGGCAGCACTCTCAGCCACGCGACCAATAGTGCTATCGGCAATGACACACTCCACCGGTGAGCCGTCGCCATTGCGCAGGTTGCTCTCAATCAGGTCCTTCACTGCCTTGGCCAATGCCATGGTCTTCACTTCCAAACTTTCGCGCACACCGCCTTGACGTCCATCGATGGTCGGGCGTATGCCAATCTTCGGATACTTCATAGTTTCAAGTTTATAGTTTCTGGTTTATAGGTTTCGACTACAAAAGTAACAAATTATTGCGAAACACAAGAGCCGTTTGCACTTTTTAACCCTGCAGGGCCAAAGAGCGCCCCTGCCCGGCTCTCACGAGCCAGACAGGGACTGAGTATTGATGCATCTTTTTTTACTAACTAATCAGTGCCAAGCCTAACGGGGCACGTTTTACTTACATATCGAATTCATAGTTTCTAGTTCTTTCTCCGCTATGCTACGAAAGCGTCGCTTCGCGCCGAGCGTCGAGTTTGTTTTGGCTATTGTTTGCCCTGACGCGACCAGTGAAACACCAGATGCAGCATGACGTAGTGGGGCAGCGAGCGGTAGCACGTTACGGTGCGGCCCATGGCGTTGATTTCGTAGTGGGTGTCCGACAGCTGGTGCAGCAGGTCGAACGCTTCGAGGCGGGCTATCAGCTTGCCCTTGAGGAACGGCTGGCTCAGCGAGGCATTGACGATGAAGTCGTTGGTGTTGAGTTCAGCGCTACCGTAGCGGCGCCCGTACATCGTGGCGTCGGCAGCCAGCGTGAGACCACCGATTTTCGTTCCCCAAAGAGCAGGCGTGGTGTAGGTGGCTTCGAGGCCGTAGTGATAGTCGAGGGCACGGAGCGTGGTGAAATCGTACATCTTGCCGTCGCTGTGGCGCCAGTTGACGTAGCCTACGGCGCGGATGTTCAGCGTCTTGCGGTGGAAGCGTATGTTGCCGCCGCTGCTGAGCGCGAGCGTGTTCACGGTGTTCACCTGGCTCGCCGTCATACCTGCCAGCATGACGTGGTCCTTGGCATGGTTCCAGTCGACGCCCGCATTGACGTGCCACGTCCAATAGCGCATCTTGCCGATGCTATGGTCGGTGCTGAAGTTGGCGTGGGCCGTGTAGGCACCGCTGACGTTCATGGGTTTGAAGGTGCTGATGCCTGTCGCGGGGTCGTAGGCCAGCATCTGCGCGATGTCGCGATGATGATAGCTGAATGAGGCTGAAGCGTGGTACATGCCACCACCCGGTTCTTTGCCATCGTAGTAGTCCAGGCTGAGGTTCGTCTGTGCAGAAGGCTTCAGGTCGGGGTTGCCCAACTTCACGACGAGCGGTTGGCTGTCGTCGCGATAGCTGATGCGATTCAGTATTTCGGTTTCCGTCTGACGGTAGCTGATGCGGACCTGCAGGTCGCGACGTGAGTCTTTCCACACGTTGCGATAGCGGAAGGAAGGATTGGGAAAGATGACCGTCTGACGTGCCAGCGTGTCGAGGCTCCCACGCCGGTAGCGCAGCCTGTAGAAGTGCATGGGCACCTTCAGCTCTAAGCGCCAGCGGTCGTAGTTCACTTTCATGTGGGCAATACTATGGGTGTAATTCCCCTTTTTACTGAGGCTGAACGTGATGTCGTTCTGTCGCGTGACGGCACGGCTCTCATAGGAGTTGGCAGGGTCGAGGGTGGTTGCGATAGCATCAATCTCAGAAGGAAGGAGCGGGTCGGCAGGTTCCGCCTCTCCCATGGGGCCAACCGTGGAGGCCGGGTGGTAGAGGTTGTCGCGGCTGTGGATGCGAAGATAGGACAAAAGATCGGAGATGCCGAAATGCAGGTTCTGAGCCACTTCCTTGCCGAAGCCGAGCTGGAGGAGAGCTGCGGTTGTGCGTGAGTAGAGGCTGTTAGCATTGTGTGTCTCCACACTCGATGCAGCATCTTGATTCCTTGTTACCTTGTCACCTTGGAACCTTGTTACTTTGAACAAATCAGCCTGCTCGCCTTCGTCGTTGCTGCGTTCCAGATGGGTGAAGAAGTCAAGGTGCTGGTTCCTCTTCCCTACCCTGACGCTGCCTTGAGCATTGAGACTGGCAGTCCACTTTGTTCCACGGCTGATGCCTACGGAACGCTGGGCGATGCTGAGCGTGTCGGTGGTTTCCTCAAAGGCGGAGTGGGAAGCACCGTTGCGACGAGCGTGGTTGAAGTCGGCTTCAATGTACAAATACGTGGGCGCCTTCAACGTCAGCGTGTTATGTAGCGACCACCGGCGGTTGCCCATCTTGCTGAACGACTCCGTGAAAGCCGTAGGCGTAAGAGCACCCACGAAGCGCTCCTGATGCTGGTTCATGGTCTGTGCGTCGGTGGTAGAGGTGTACTCCCCGCGCAGGGTCTCCTTCAGTTTGTCGCCTTCAGAGTGGTAGCTGAGTTCCGAAGCCGCACTGCGCGTGGTGATGATGGAGCGAGGCATGCGCGCCGGACTCCATTGCCCCGTCTGACCGGCATGCCGCGTCTCGTTCACGTTGTTTGCATTGGCAAGCACGGTGAGTCGCAGCCTGTCGGTGAAGCCCAGCAGGAAGCCGCGCCCCAGCCATCGCTCTTCGGTACCGCCTGCTGCTTCCACGTTGGCAATGTAGCCTTGGCTATATTCGTCCTTCAGGTTCACGTCCATCACATAGCGACGCGGATCAACATCGTAGCCCAAGGCCTCACTCTTGTCGGTCTGCTTCTCGTAGACCTTCAGGTTTTTCACGGTGTAGTAAGGTAGGTTCTCCATCAGCACCTTCTTGTTTCCGCCGAAGAACGAGCGCGAGCCCAGCAGCAACTCGTCAACCTTGCGCCCATTGACGAAGATTTCGCCCTGGTCGTTCAGCGTCACGCCAGGCAGTTGGCGGATGAGGTCGTCGAGCATCGAGCCCTCGGGCAGCTGGAAGGCCGTGGCATCGTAGACGAGGGTATCGCCGCGATAAAAGAACTTCACACGGGTGGCCGTCACCACTACCTCGTCGAGGTCCAGGTTGCGCGTCTTGCGCATCTGCAGTGTGCCGATGTTGATGTCTTCGGTTGCCTGACGGTCTACCGACACCCGCTTCCACGCGTCGTCATAGCCCTTGAGCTGGGCACGGACGAGATAGTCGCGCCCCGTCCTGACCTTGATTCCGAAGTGGGCCTTGATGATGCGGTTGTCGCCGTTGAGGAAATGGATGATCTGCAACGAGTCGGCTATGACAACCGAGTCGGCCGTCAGCACCGACACCTTCGCTTTCGTGAGGGGCCGCTTCAGGAAGCTGTCCTCCACATCGCCTGAAAGGTCGACGGTCTGCACCTTCGGCACTTGCCGCTTCTTCATCTGCACTGCGATGTGGCGGCCGCGCACCTTCACCTTCACGGGCAGCCCCCGGCAGAGGCGCTTCACGGCGTCGGGTGCCGCGAGACCGGTGACCTTGGCCGTGGTGTGCAACCGGTCGAGCCCGTCGGAGAGGATGTCGATGGTGTATTCCGGCTGGCTGCGGCTGATGCTCTGCAGGGCGTCGAGCAACGGCACCTCGCGGAAGGTCTGTGCCACGGCGCTGCCGAGCGGGAGCAGCGACAGCGCGAGCAGGAAGAGGATGATTCTTGGTTGCTTCATTGCTTCTTCGGTTGTTTGTTCAGTCGGTACACCACGTGCAGGAGGGCGTAGCGCGGCATGACGTTGGTCCAGGTCTCGGTGCGTCCCTGGGCGTTGAGGGTCCGGGTGACGTTGCTGAACTGGCCGAGCAAGTCGAAGCCGTCGAACACGACGAGGAGCCGGCCCTTGAGGAAGGGGCGCGAGAGGCGTGCGTTCCACACCAGGTCGTTGGTATTCAGTGCCTCGTCGGCATAGCCCGTGCGCGAGTAGAGGGTGAGGTCGGTCGAGAGGTCGAGCTTCCACGGCAACTTCAGGATGGCGGCGAGCGAGGTGCGGCAGGTAAAGGCGCTGAAGTCCTGGAAATCCTGACGGTCGCTGCTGAGGCGTTCCCACACGGGTTGGCAGACGAAGTCGAAGTGGTGCTTGCCGATGTTGGCCTTAAAGGAAGGCAACAGCGAGATGGCGAGGCGTTTGACTTTAGAACACTGGGGACCAGTCGACATCGCTGCATCACCGGCCGTCGTTCCCACGAGGTCGACGCTCTGGCTGTGGGTGACGTGGAAGGGGACGTCGAGATTCAACTTCTTGGCCGAATCGAGGGCGCAGTGGAAGGTGTAGCCGGCATCAGTGGTGTAGTTGCCGTTGACGTTCTCCGGCCGGTAGGTACGTGCACCCGTACGGTTATCGTAGGTGCAGCCCATCGCAATGGCGTTGAAGGTGCGCTTTTGGTGCCATTCCATGTAGTGATAGCCTCGCTTGAACCTATAGCTGCCACTTACGCCGAAGTCGGGCGTGACTGACGGATGCAGACGGGTGTTGCCCAGCCGGACGTTCATCGGGTCGGTGTCGTCGCGCAGGTCGATGCGTTGCTCGAGTGCGGGCAGCACCTGACGGATGCCCATGGTCATCCCTATCTGGCCGTTCTTGAAGTCGAGGAAGGTGTTGTCGTCGAGGGTGATGCTGACGGCAGTGCGGCAGAGCGTGGTGTCGATGCTGCCGCGCTGGTAGTCGAGGTGCTGCTGGTGGAGGGTGATGTTTCCGTTGAGCAGCGTCCATATCTGGCCATACTTGGCCTTGTTGAACTTATAGCCGAGGTTGATGTCGAGCCTGTGGCTGTTCTCGCGCATGCGGCTGTCGAAAGTGTTGGTGCTGTCCATCACCTGCTGGTAGTCGGTCATGGAGGGCAGTTCGTCGATGGCTGCAGGTTCCTCGTTCAGGCGGTCGAGCAGGTAGAGCGACGAGCGGCGGTGGCGCCAGTTGTGGGTGAAGTAGTAGGTGGCGTGGATGGAGCGCCAGCCCTCGCCCAGCGGTATGTTGTAGCCTGCGGTGGCTTGGATGGTGCCGCTGCGGTCGGGGTGGTTGTCGGTGAAGTGGTGGAAGGAGGTGGAGGGAGGGTGTGTCAAAATAGGCACATCCTCTTTTTTTATCGCAAAGCCCCGACTTTCTCAAGCCAGGGCTTTGTTATGTCCAAGTTTTTTTGTACCTTTGG
>CACYJV010000016.1 GCA_902774815.1 uncultured Prevotellaceae bacterium
AGAAATTGTGTACCTTTGCTCCGAAGTCAGTTGTTTGTACATAAGCAATGCAAATTTAACTGATTTTTGGGAGACGGCGGTCTCCCTTTCTTGTTTTTTTGCATTGCCTGTTGAAACGGGCGTTTCCGTGGGGGGTGGAAACCCTCTCCGCTACGCTCCGAGAGGCTTCCCCCCCCACGGAACATTCTTCTTCCCTCATCCAATATTTGCACTTCTATCTTGAACTTGGGGATTCATGTAGATGGCATTGTCGAGTTGCGACACGTCGGTAACGTTGATGACAACCGGCTGCTGTTCAGGCTCAAGGAGAATCAGGCGGAACTCGTCGAACATCACCCAGCAGCTGTTGGTATAGTTGTCCAGCTTCACGCCGATGGTCAGCTCACCATCGGTGACCGTCACGGGCACTTCGTTCCAGTACATATCCCTGGCAAACCTTGCGGCAACACCGGCCATGTTCTTCGGAACATAGTAGGTAGTGCCTTCATCGTCAACAGGCCAGTCATCACCTAAGTTGCCTTCGGTCATGCCATCGAGGATGCTCCGCAGCACCTGACTCTCGCCGTTGGTCCATTTTGAATAGAGAGGTGGAAAACACCGATGAAATGGGCAATTTTTGAAAACACGGACTATTAGATTTACGATTTCTTTCTCCATTGCATTACAAGAGCGAGCAGAGCTCGAGTCCAAATTGACGATTTACGATTTTTACCAACCACAGATTGACGCTTTGAATGAAAGAAAACATGTAATTACCACGAATCATCCATTAATTGCCCATTAATTTAGGCTATTAATATTTCGGGGTACGGTGGTGCGAGAATAGCCTCGTCAATCGTAATCTTTGGGAGTTGTTTATTCAAAGGGCAAGAGTAATCTCGTACATCTGTACCACAGATAAGCGAACTTCATTTCTGAATGAAATGATGGTCGCTCAGCTTTCTTTCCGATAAAATCATGACGGTTATTTCTTTCCTATCTCACGAATAAACCAGCGCTCGAAAACGCTATCGGTGAGGAAGGTTCCCTCTGGGCGTTCCTCTATCAGTTCCCGCTCTATCAATGCACTCTTTATACGTGCGATGTTTGATCGGGTTCCTAACGGAAATTCATCATTTACCTTTTTACTTCCGAAATCAGTATGGATACCTGCACAAAGGGCACGGATAAAATTAAGCTGATAGGCAGACAACCCGATAGTCTGTTCAACAAATAATCCCGAGCACTGGGCAAGAAGAGCATCAACTGCATTGTTGAAATTTTCCTCTGTTGCCGTTTCGGTTGTTTCAGCTAATAGATTCCAAGCGAGTTGCTGTACATAAGAGGAAAAGCCATCTACCGTGCTGCAGATTCTCTCTGCCAATTCCGGTGAAAGATGTTTACCATATTTTTCAAACCTGGCAACGATAAACCGTACCCAGTCTTCGGTAGGAATGCGCCCCAAATACATCATCTCACCAAACTGATAGAATGGCATTCTCTTACTTTGGAACAGGTTCGTCATCAGATGCTTCTTGCTGCCAAACAGACAGTAGGAGACATTCTCTTGATGCTGCCAGATGCTGCGCATACGCTTTTGCACAGTCAACGAGTCGGGCAATTCCCCTATTTGTTGAAACTCGTCAATACATACCACAATGTGGAAACCCTTTTCTTTTGCAATCACCTCTGGCAGATTGAGTATTTCCTCAGGTTGATACTCTTTTGGCGTAATTCCGAGAGAGAATGAGATTTCAGAAAGTGGTTCTGGACTGAACGAGATTTTTGGTGACACACGGACTAAGAATTGCCTAATGTTGTCAACCACCTGACTGGTACGCGACGCTGTCTCTTTCAGTAGGACAGAAGCAAACCGATTGTAAAAGTCGTATTCGCTGCGGCAATCATAAATGTCCATATAGACAAGTTTAATGGATGGATTGCTGACTTCGCTCATTGCTTTTTTCACAAGGGAGGTCTTGCCCATTCGCCGTGGAGAGATAAGAATGGTGTTCATGCCATTCTCAAAATTAAACTTCAGCCGTGCTGTTTCCTTTACTCGGTCCGTGAAATTCTCACCTCCAACCGACATTCCATAGACAAATGCTTTTCCCATGTTTAATTTGCTTTTTCGAGGCAAAGATACTAAAAATAATCATTGTTCACAAAGTTGTGGTCCACAAAGTTGTGAACAAATAGATTATTTAACATTTGCGACCACGGATGACACGGATAGGCCAAGGTAATCATAACCTGTTACCTATCACCTGTTACCTATTACCTATATTTTAGTTCCTGTAGTTGTTCAGGAAGGAGATGTTGTCGAGGTCGCACTCGTCGGTGGCACGAGCCCAAACAACTTTGGTGGTGTCGGAGAGGGTGGCAGAGACACGATAGGCGCCAAGAAAAACGAAGTTGGAGTCAACGAGGTTTTTCATGAAGCAGAGGCGCACTTGATTCTCTTTGAGCGCAGTTAAATAACCTTGCTTATGCATTGCGACCAGTTGAGCCATCGAGGCGGAATCGGTTGGCCAGTCCTCGGGATGATAGTACTCGGTGATGGTTGGCATCAGACTGTCGGGATTGCCGTCGTTGTGATAATAGGGGTTGTGGTATTCTGGTGACCAAACAACGATATGCTCTTCGTCTGGCACGAACTGATAGTGGCGGCTCTCTGTGGCATCGATGCCGAACAGCGGCAGGAAATCATCGTAGGAGGCGAAGACCTGGCCTTTCTTCAAAATGCGGTCGTTGTCGGCAGAGGTGCCGAAGGTAGAGCGGAGCAAGAAAAACAACAAGGCAACAGCTATGGCGAGGAGCCCTACCCCAACCCTCCCCCGTAGGGAGGGAGAAGAGACACCCCCATCTTTCGCTACCACCCCTGACCCCTTCTTCCCGAAGGAGGGGACAGCAGAGGGTGCCTCCTCAGTCGTGGTGTCTTCTTGCGGACGGGGAGTGACCTCGGTCCCAATATTTGAAGAGTCGAATTTTGGTTTATTATCTGTCTCAAGGCTTGCACAGAAGGCATCGAAGTCGTCATAGCCTATGAAGCGAGCCAGTTGGTCGAGGGTGTATCGGCGAGGGGTGACGCCTTCTGAGAGATAGCCCCAGATGCGCTTCAGAGTTGTGGTGCTTATCTTGGTATGCGTCTGGTCATAGACACTATCCGACAGGCAGTCGAAGTCCTTGTTCGTCTGCATCTTCCTACCAATTTTGCGTTCTACAGCTAAACGCAACTGTTCAATTGCCTGTTCTTGTGTCTTCATGAATAGCAACCAATTTAAGTTACAATATGCAAAGTTACGAAAAATCGAGCGCAGAACAAAAGAATCTCGTTTTTTTTATGCCGAGATGGAGTAAGTTCGCGCTTTATGCGCAAAGTTACGAATAAGTGAGCGAAATACCAAAAATATATTTGAGATTTTCCGAACGAAAGGACTCGAAACTTGTTTCGCTTGGCTTGTCCAAGAACTTCGATGAACATCAAAGTTACAAATAAGTGATCGAAATGCAAAGCAAAAATCAAGAATTTTTGCTTCCTTCGCTCATTATGTTAAAACGCTTTTACCCCATTAGGGCATTGTTGCCAGCAGTAGGGGCAGACCCCTGTGTCTGCCCGTGATTTTTGAGATGTATGGACATGCAGGTCGTTCCTTATAGTTCGGGCAGACACGGGGGTCTGCCCCTACGGTTGGGTGCTGTCCCTTTTTTCCCGCTTTTGTAGCATAGCAAAGAAAGAATTATCCATTTGCGGCTTGCCACCCTGTTTTGCCCACAGATTACACTGATTTCCACAGATTACATTATACTTTTCTGCACGAAATTATGATCATTATGATAATTTCCGATAAAGAACTATCAGTTTACCGCGCTTTCTCTCGCGCGCGTGCGCGCGCACCAATTGTTTATTTTTGCTGCAACTGCTGCCATATTGCAAAAGTCATTGACATACAGTGTGTTACAGTATGGCAACAATGTGGCAGCAATGGCAGTAAACGGAGATTTAACTAAAAATTAACACTTTTTCTACAGATTACGCGGGTTTGCGACCACGGATGAGTGCGGCAAGCCGCAAATTGAAAATTGATAATTGATAATTGATAATTGAAATGGCATTGCAAAAGTTTAGAAACGAATTAGAAGAAAAACTACTTAGGCTGGGGTGCAACCACCCATCGTCGCCCTGTAAGGGACGCTCGGCCCTTTGGGACGCTCATTCCCGAACTTCGTTCGCCTACCCGTAGCCTTTCGTAGCGTAGCGGAGAAAGAAATCCAGGTCTACTGACCTGGGGACAGGTGCAACCCGAAACATAAAAAACGACTTCGAAGATGTCGCACCTAATAGAACAAAGCATATCATATAGAGCAGTCACATCATGAAGAAATAATTTCGTGCGACATCTTCGAAGTCGACATTCCCACACGGTATTTCCTATCCCCAGGTCGGTAGACCTGGGGTTTCTGATTATTCGACCTCTTCGAGGTCGGTGGGTCAACTGCTATATCATTCCCATAAAAATTAGGATGCAGGCGGACTGAAAAAAAGTCTCTACCTGCATCCCGACGCTAGATCATAATCGATTATTTATCTACAGCACATTTACGTGCTATGCCAGTTGTTTTGCTTTTTCATCTGCAAAGATAAAGAAAAGAATGAAAGAGTGCGCAAAAAAGTTTGTCCATTTGCTTGTCCATTTTGTCCATTTCAAATGGACAAGTGAAAAACACCGATGAAATGGGGGATTTTTGTAACCACGAATGATACGGATGGTTTTGCCCACAGATTACACAGATTTACACAGAAAAAAAACCACTTATGGATAATTATGATAACTATTCGAATTTGTTTCCCGATAATAAGAAGAAACAAATAAGGACGAATAGAAGAAATACGATCAACCGAGGAATTTACCGAAGTAAAACAAAAGAAAAAACACTAATGAACGCGGAATTCTTTATTTCTTGCCTACGGCGTAACGTAAATATGCAAGAATAAACCGTAAATACAATACTTACAGAACTATGTTTCGGTACTTACAGAACAACGCCTTGCCACATACAAAGCAATGCTATTCAGGTGGTAAGTCATTGCTTTGACGGTTGAAAAGCAATGCTTTTATGGCACTAAAGCATAGCTCTATACTCCTATAAAGCAATGCTTCGTAACGCACAAAGCATTGCCACGGCACATACAACGCAATGCTTTGTAAGGTAGTAAAGGAGTAAGGAGACCTCATTTTGCTCGGACTACTCGTTATTCAACAAGTAAAAGGGCAAAAGCGACGTTATGCTTTTGCCCTCTTTGCTAAATGCTGTTGTGCCTCAGATGCTACGCATCAGGCACCTGTGAAATGGGAATATCTTAACGGCAAGCCCAGTAGTTGCAGCCGTTCATAGCCATCTCGACCTGGTTGAGACCATCCTGGTTGAGAGCAACATCCATAGGACCTTGCGGTGTGTTCACCTTAATAGTACCATCCTGGTTGAAGCGGAACATCTCCTTGGTCTCGCCATTCTGTACCTGCAGCCAAGCATCGTTCTCCTGGTCGTAGACGAACTTAATGAGCTGGCCCTCGGGAGTTGTGATCTCATAACCGTCGATGAGGGTCTTCACGGCATAGTAGCGACCATCCTTACCCATCACCTGCTGAGTCTTACCTACGTTCTCAGCCATGGGGTTGCTGCCACTCCAGAACTCGATGGTGTTGAGTACGAGCCAGTCGACGACGAGCGTAATGGAACCAACGATAGGCATAAGAATCCATCCAACGATGGCATTGACGAACTTGCTGTTGGTCATGGTGCGCTGCCACTCAGCATACTTGTTGAAAAGACTGAATGAGCCGATGCACGAGTTCATCATGAAACAGCCTGCCAGAAGGCAAGCAACTACCTTAAGATTTACCTTTTTCATACTACTTATTTTTAGGAAGTTAAACAAATTGCGGCTTCAAAGATAACGATTTATTTGCAAACAGCATAAGATGTTTACAATATTTAACGTTTGAAGGGTGATAGATGAAGGATATGGATGAAGGATGAAAGATGAAAGATGAAGGATGAAAGGACATTAAAGGTAGAGAGGTGCTTCGGGGCCCATGCAGAAAAGAAGGTCAAGAATGCTGAGGTCGGGCAAGAATCCATGACGCTGCTGGTAGACCTGCCAATAGGGTCTTACGAGCCCACCCCCAACCCCTCCCGAAGGGAGGGTGGTTTGGTTAGCCTCAACGTTAGAATCGTTATTAACAAGAGTATTGTTTGTAACTAAAGTATTATTATTGACAAGAGTATTCAAACGCCCATCCCTTCGGGAGGGGTTGGGGGTGGGTTCAATAAGTTCCAGCACCTTTAGGACTATGGCCTGGTTGAAGTCGACAAGCATTTCCCAATTGTGGCGTTCGAAGAAAGGACGGAAGTCGTCGGCATAATAGTCGAAGAAAGGGCTTTCGCCATAGGCAGAGCAGAGGGCATTCCAATGCTCGTTGCGCCATTTGCCGTGGTCGCTGAGACGAACCTCACTGGTCAGGGCAGGATGATGATCAACGGCGACAGGAACGGTAAGTTTCTGGACACCATTGGCAGTAGCGATGAGACAATGGTTGCGGAATGTCTGCTTGACATAGCGTTCGCCGGTGTCGATGGCATTGCTAACGGCACCGGCGAGATTGTCGCAAGTAAGAAACGCTTCGCTCTGTAGCAGCTGGCGATACCAACTGATGGGACCGAAGTAGGTGGTGGGAAGTTTCATCCTTACTTAATATTGTCGACCATACGGAACAGACGGTTCCAGCGGATGCCGGAGAAGCCGTGGCGATCGGGATCGCTTGACCACCAGATGAAGATGGGCTTGCCCACGATGTGGTCTTCGGGCACAAAGCCCCAGTAGCGCGAGTCGGCCGAATTGTGGCGGTTGTCGCCCTGCATCCAGTAGTAGTCCATCTTGAAAGTATAGCTGGTGGCATGCTGTCCGTTGATGTAGATCTGACCATTCTTCACCTGCAGGTCATTGCCCTCATAGACCCTGATGGGGCGCTCGTAGATGGCGATGTTGTTCATGTTCAGGTCGATCTTCTCGCCCTTCTTAGGTATCCAGATAGGACCATAGTTGTCGCGCGTCCAGCCATAAGCAGCATTACGCGGATAGACTTGGTCGTCGAGACGGATTTCGGTGTTCAGAGCCATAGTGTCAACAATGTCGGTACGTGCTGCCAAAGCCTTAGCTGCCTGGGCCGTGAGCGGCATCACGCCATCGCGATTGAGCTGGGTGAGCTGTTCCATGGAGATGCCGAGTTCTTGCATGAGTTCGTCGGGCATGTGCTCGCGCAGTTTCACGTGATAGGTATACTGCACGTTATCGGGCTCCTTGTTGGGCTTACCGTCAAGATAGACAATGCGATTCTTCACCTGCAGCGTCTGACCGGGCAGACCCACGCAACGCTTCACATAGTTTTCGCGGCGGTCGGTGGGGCGTGAGGCAATGTCGCCAAACTGCACGGGATTGTTCAGCAGGTAGTTACGGCCCATGGCATAGACATCCTTATACATCTCATAGACCTGTTGCTGGTTCATGGTGGAGAAGTCGGGCAAGCCGATGTTCTGGGCATACAGTTGCTGACCGTAGTCGTATACCATGTGGTAGTATTCCGTCTGGTAGGGCAACTCCGTCAGAATGGTGTCGCCGGCAGGATAGTTGAACACCACGATGTCGTTCAGTTCTACATTACCCAAACCTTTCACACGACGATAGTCCCAATGGGGCCACTCAATGTAAGACTTCGTACCGATGAGGGGCAGCGTGTGCTGCGTGAGCGGCATGGTAAGCGGTGTCTGCGGGATGCGCGGACCATAGCTGACCTTCGACACGAAGAGGTAGTCGCCCGTCAACAGCGACTTCTCAAGCGAAGACGAGGGAATGACGTAGTTCTGGAAGAAGAACTGATTGATGAAGTAGACGGCGACAAGCGCGAACACAAGGGCATCTACCCACGACATGATAAAGCGAATGGGGCCTTCGGCATCCTTCCACCACTGCCAACGAATCTTCTTGGTGATGTAGGCATCGAAGATGAAAGGCACGACGATGAGTCCAAGCCATGACTTTACCCAATAGAGGAACAGCAGGTAGAGTGCCAGCACTACCAGAAACTTAGCCCACTGGGCCGCCATATTCACTTTTTTCTTACTTGTTTTTCCTTTTTCCATTATTCTTTTTGTTGATTTCATGTCCTCTTGACGCAATCAAGCGGTATGCAGGTTGCGCCAGCCATGAATATTTAAGATCTCTTGATGTTCTTTGTCAGAACTTAAACATATCGCCGATCGTCAGCAGTCCCTGATAATCGTTGGTAAACTCAGCAGCCAACACGGCACCTAAGGCAAAGCCTTTGCGCGAATGGGCATCGTGAGTAATCGTGATGCAGTCGGCCTCGGAATCGTAGCGAATGGTATGGATACCTGGCACTTCGCCACGGCGCAGCGAGTCGATGCGCAGCAGGGCTGGATCGTCAGGACGGTTCTCCTGGCCCTTCACCCAATCGGTCTTTCGGTCGAGTTCGGAGATGATGTCCTCGGCCAGCGTGATGGCCGTTCCGCTGGGTGCATCGAGTTTATGCACGTGGTGGGTTTCCTCCATGTGCGGTGAATACTGCGGGAAGCGGTTCATGATCTTTGCCAGATACTTGTTGACAGCCGAAAAGATGGCCACGCCCACAGAGAAGTTTGAGGCCCAGAACAGCGTCTTTCCACCTTCGGTGCACTCTCTACGCACGTCGTCGCCGTGGTCCTTCATCCATCCTGTGGAGCCACTTACCACCTTCACCCCCTGAGCCCAGGCACGCAAGTAGTTTCCATAGGCTGCAGTAGGACTGGTGAATTCAATGGCGACATCGGCCGAGCGGAAGGCTTCGCTTTCGAAGTCCTGTTGGTTGTCGATGTCGATGATGCTTACAATCTCGTGGCCACGGTCGCGGGCAATCTGCTCAATCATGCGTCCCATCTTGCCGTAGCCTATCAGTGCTATCTTCATACGTTTGCTGAATGTTTGTTGAAAAAGTGCGACAAAGGTACGAATAAGTGAGCGAAAAACCAAATTTATTTGAGTTTTTCCTAGCGGAAGTGCCCTCAACGATAAGTTAAGGGGATGAAAAAGATGGCATAAGAAAGGCAGATACGACAACTTTTTGACGCTCCATGTCGATTATTTCGCGATTTTTCATCATAATCAGCAAAAAAAGTTGTACTTTTGTCAGCCCGTAAGTGCGGGTTTGACAGCAAAAAGAGGCTCTTGAACACCATGGAACAACTACTGCACTACACTTGGAAACACAAGATGTTTCCGCTCAGAGAGATGACGACCACCGACGGCCAACGGGTGGAAGTCGTCGACACAGGTCTGCACAACCATAACGCAGGTCCCGATTTCTTCAATGCAAAGGTGAAAATCGATGGTATGACGGAAGTGGGTAATGTGGAAATACACGACCGCGCCAGCGACTGGTATGCCCATGGACACCAGAAAGACCCAGCCTACGACAACGTGGTGCTGCACGTCTGCGGAGTGATTGATGCAGAAGCAGTAACGCTGAGCGGACGCCGGTTGCCACAACTGCAGCTCGACGTGCCTGAAGGGGTTCGTCAAAACTATCGTCAACTACTGGCCACCGACCATTATCCACCTTGTTACCAAATCATACCCAGCCTGTCGCCACTGATCGTCCATTCTTGGATGAGTGCCCTCGAAACCGAACGCTTGGAACAGAAGACGCAAGCCATCGCTGAACGCGTCAGTCGGTGCGAAGGTTCGTGGGAGGCTGCCTATTTCATGACGCTTGCGCGCAACTTCGGCTTTGGCATCAACGGCGAGGCCTTTGAACAGTGGGCCCGACAGATTCCACTACACAGTGTGGACCATCACCGCGACGACCTCTTTCAGGTAGAATCCTTTTTCATGGGACAGGCTGGACTACTGAACCCAGAGGCACTGCCTGAACGTCATCGTGAAGCAGCACTTGCCGACAGCTACTATCAGCGCATGCGCTCTGAATATCTGTTTTTGCAGCATAAGTTCAACCTTACCCCTATCGACCACCAACTTTGGCGATTCCTTCGCCTGCGTCCTCAGAACTTCCCACACATTCGCATCGCCCAACTGGCCAACCTCTACTACTCGCGGCGCGCCGGACTATCGCAACTTGTTGCCGCCAAGACCGTCGATCAGCTCTGCGAAACCCTTGCCACGCAGGTCACTCCCTACTGGCAAACCCACTATGCCTTCGGGGTCGACAGCCCGAAGAATGAGAAACGACTCTCAAGGTCGTCGCTGTTGCTTGTCATCATTAATACCGCCATTCCCATACTATTTGCCTACGGACGGCATAAATATGATGAAGGACTCTGCGACCGAGCCTTCGATCTGCTCGAACAACTGCAACCCGAGCACAACCATATCACTCGCATGTGGCAAGAGTGCGGCCTCGAAGTCAGGTCGGCAGGCGACTCTCAGGCACTCATCCAACTTAAAAACGAATATTGCAACCGCAAGGACTGTCTGCGGTGCCGTATCGGTTTTGAATATCTGAAAAAATCGTCGCTGAAAGTGTAACTATCATCCGATGATATAACTTTTCGCTGAAAAAATTTGGCAATATCATATAAATAAGGTATATTTGCAACCTAAAGCCAATTTTATCTATTTAACTATTATATTATACTAACCAAAAAGTTCAACAAGCAATGAGAAAAATTAAACTTTTTCTTGCGAGCATGCTCGCATTGATGGCTTGGTCTGTGCCTGCCCTGGCAGATCAGTACCAAATCGTCTACAGTGCTGAGACGGGAACGTACACCGAGACCAACCCTAATGGCACCTATGCCAGAACGTGGGTGTCGACGGCTACGCCTACCGTCACGCTGAAGGTTTCTGTCAACAACATCAATGTTCCTGACGGAGGCCTCTATGGTGGCCAGCCCTACACGCTCAGCGTGGAAGGTGGTTACCTGATCAAGAGCTACGTGTTCACCGCCCGTCCTAGCGACGGTAGCGAGGGCATGAGCGTAACCACTGGCGACGGCACGGAGTTCGCTATCGACCCTGCCGGTTCACGTGTGCGCTGCACCAACATCAACGCCGAGTCGACAACGTTCTCGGTCGTTGGCCGCTACGTGCAGGTGGAAGGTTTCACGATTGTCGTCGAGGACAACCCCGACTATGTGGCACCGGTCTACGTCACCACGCTGGGCGACTTCTCTAACCAGAAGGCTTACCAGGTGACCAACGCCCGCCGCACTTGGATGTTCACCGACGAGGCCATGGGCACGTCTCAGAACCCCAACAAGGAGAATGCCTACCAGCAGGTGGCCTTCATCAACCACGACAACAACTTCTACATCTACTCCGTAGGTGCCAAGAAGTATCTGAA
Organism: uncultured Prevotellaceae bacterium; assembly: GCA_902774815.1. GTDB lineage: Bacteria > Bacteroidota > Bacteroidia > Bacteroidales > Bacteroidaceae > Prevotella. The sequence goes on from CACYJV010000016.1 coordinate 11,397, forward strand.
CCCCGACAACACGCTGACCGACGCTGAGCCCACACCGGTTCAAATCGTCGAGACGGGTGATGCCAACTATCCCTGGTTCTTCAAGTTCGACGACGAGCACAACATCAACATCAACGGCTCTGGCCTGGTGCTCATCGACACTTGGACCGCCATGGACGATGGCAACAAGAACAAGGTGATGGAAGCCGGCGACTTCGACCCCACTGAGGCTCTCGCCGTGTTCAACGACATGACCGAGCTGCCCGACGGCGACTACTACGTGCGCAACGTAGCTACTGGCCAATATATGGGCTATGGCAACAGCTGGGGTACACAGGCTTCGTTGATGGATCAGGCTGACTATGTGAATCTTACCCGACTCGAGGACGGTACTTATCGTCTTGACTCTCGTGTCACAAATGGTGGTGAAAGTCACTACTTGGGTAAGAACTATTACATGGACAACAACGACCCGTTGCCTTTGACCATCACACCTGCAGGTAAGTACTACACTATCTCTGCTCCTTATGGAACGGATGCCACGCCTATGTTTATCGGTTATGATGGCTCTACCACCGTGCTCGCCTTCAATCTTGAGGACGGAACTGCTCCTGCAGCACAATGGGAGATTCTGACACGCGAAGACTTTTTGGCTGCAATGGCCCTGGCTTCAGAAGAGAATCCTGTCGATGCAACCTTCTTGGTGAAAGACCCCAACTTCGCACGTAATCACCGCGACTACAGCGCATGGACTTTCGAGGCAAACAATCAAAATAACAGTGGTGCCAACGAAAACTTCTGCGTAGAGTCTTATCACTCTACATTCTCTATGTCGCAAGTAGTTGAAGGTGCTCCTGCCGGTATCTATTCGCTCACTGCTCAAGGCTTCTATCGCCAGGATGGTAGCGATGAGGAGAATTTGCCATACTTCTTCATGAACGATGAAAAGGGCAACTTCCCATTGAAGACAGGTACGGAGAATTCTATGAGCGACGCTTCCGCTTCGTTCAGCAAAGGTAGTTACACCATCGATCCATTATTCGTGAAGATAGAAAATGATGGAACTCTTACCATTGGTGCCAAGAACGAGGCAAATACAACCATCTGGTGTATATGGGATAACTTCCAATTGAAGTACTATGGCACTGAGGGCGAAATTGAGGATGTGAAGTTTGCTGCTCTCCTCAAGACCATCGAGGAACTCCGCAACGAAGCTGAAGCCCTGAAGAGTGACCAGTATGCCAACGAGGCTGTTGCCGAGGTTATCGATCCCGCCCTTGAGGCTACTGCTGACGTCGAGAAGACCGAGGAGACCCTGAAGGCTGCCATCGCTACGCTGCAGGCTGCCATCGATGAGGCTAAGAAACTCATTGCCGACAATACCATCGTCGTTACTGGCGTTGTGCCCAACAACAGCATGCTCCACTGGGTACGCGAACCTGAGTTCGGCGACTTCCACGTGAACACATGGTCGACTGAGGGTAACAGCGACGGCACAGGTATGGTGACTCCGTTCATTGAGAACTGGACATGGAGTGGTAATGGCGCACTTGCTGATGGCGACATCTACTACGTCGTTCCAGGCACACTGCCCGCAGGCACCTATGAGGTGACCGCCCTGGTACGTGCCAACAGCGAGGCTGGCAACGATCCCGCCGGCATCTCGTTCTTCGTCAACGATGCCACCACCGACCTCGTGGCTGAGGGCACTGCCTTCACGTACAATGCCATCCACGGCGTCTATGCTAACGTAGCCCTGAAGGGAACTGTTGGCGAGGACGGCGTGCTGAAGTTCGGTGTGCGTCTCGCTGGCACCAACGTCAACTGGATTGCCATCAAGGACGCTAAGTTCATGCCTTACTATGAGACCTCCAACCTCGACTTCGAGGAGGGTGCTCCCGTTGCTGGCGACGACGCCGGTATCTGCACCTATGCTAAGGACGTGGCTGCCAACAACACCACGCTCAGCGGCATGCAGGAGGTTCCCTCTTGGACCTTCGGCAATGAGAATGGCGACGCCCGCGCTGCCGGTCTGTTCGCTTATGGTTCTGGCAAGTTCCTCGGTGGCGCTGGCTACAACGTTCCCGAGGCTGGTCCTGTTGCTGCCGAGCCCGAGGCTGGCGCACGTCGTCTGGTCGTGAAGGCTGGCGAGGCTAACCAGGCTCTGGGTGTTGTGTCGGTATGGAGTGCCAAGACTTCGTACGAGCAGAACGTCACGCTGCCCGCAGGCAACTATGTGCTCACCATTCCTTATTATAATGCAGGTGGTACTGGCAACATTGCCAAGAACCTCATCGGCTTCATTGCCAATGACGGTACTGAGTATCTGTCCACCGCTGCTAACTTCGGTAAGGTAGGCGAGTGGGTCAACGAGGTTGTCACCTTCACGCTCACCGAGCAGACCAATGGTAAGCTCTCGCTGGGTTACACCGCTACCAACAGCGGTTCTGGCGCTATGCCTCACCTGTTCTTCGACAAGGTTGAGATCACGACCGTCAGCGATGCTGACCTGGCTCGCGCCGACCTTGAGGCCGCTATCGTTGCTGCCGAGCTGCAGCTCGAGAGCACTGAGGGTGTAGGCGAAGGTCTGTTTGCCATCCCGCAGAGTGCTGCCGACGAGTATCTCGAGGCTATCACCGCTGCTCTCGAGGTCTTGGAGAACCCCGATGCCACCGTTGAGGAGATCCGTGCTGCCATCGAGACGCTGAAGGCTGCCGGCGAGACGTTTGCCGCCGCACCGAAGACACAGCCTGAGGCTGGCAAGTACTACACCTTCCGCCTGGCCAAGGACGAAACGTTCTTCGATCCCGACAATGAGTACTACATGACATTCGAAGTCGAGAACGACGCTGTGGGTGTCGACCTCGAGCCCGTTGAGCTCACCTTCGAGCCTGCCGAGGTTGAGGGTCAGTACTATCTGGCCAGCGCCGATGGTATGTACGTCGGTCGCAAGTCGAACGACTGGGCTACCTCTGTCCTCGCTGAGAACAAGGTGGCATGGGCCTTCACCCGCATGGCCGACGGTGCCATCACCATCGACCGTATCGACGCCGCCACCAAGCACCTCGGTGCTGAGACCGACTATCCTAACAAGAACACCCAGTGCTGGGCCGACAAGAACGCTTCCAGCGGACGCATCTTCTGGTTCGTTGAACCTGTCAAGGTAGAGGCTCCCGTCTACACCATCGAGGTTGAGCGTCCTACAGGTATGGGTTACACAACCACAACGTTTGACCCCGTCTTCACCGAAGCCCTGGCTTACCTGGAAATCGAGAAAGAAACCGACGCAGTGCTTGTAGGTATCAATGCCGACGGCTCTGAGGAGGCTGCTCCTGGACCTGGTGGCATCGACGGATGGTGCGACTCCGACGGTAACTTCGTAGGATGGGGCCAGGATGCCACTAAGATCTGCGTGAAGTTCTTCCCGTCTGTTCCTCAGTATGAGATCTGCGACATGAACGGTGCCGACGTTGTTGGTGCCACCTACACCGTGAAGTACGGACTGAAGGCTAACGACAAGATGGCTGTATTTGCTATCAACGTGACGTTCGTCGAACCCGAAGTGAAGAACTTCGACATCGTCAAGACCATCACCGTGAACCACGATGAAGAAGAGAAGACTGCTTACAGCGAAACTACCGAGACCTTCGATCCCGCTGAAGTGGCCGAAGCTCTGGGCCTGACCAGCATTGCCGATGCTGACCAGTACATCGTCAACGTGACTACGGGCGACTTCGTGCTGAACACAACCGACGGCTGGCGCGACGCCAATGGCGATGCCGCAAGCTGGGGAACTACCGGTGGCGTCTGCGTGAAGATCAAAGACCCGGCAAGTGGTATCATCGACTACATCGGTTGCTTCGACGATACACATGTGGCTGGCGAGGTCTACACCGCCAAGTGGGGCTTTGTGAATCCCGACACTGATAAGGCTGTCGTCATCGACGTGGTGATCAACTTTGTTAGCACCGTGGGCATCAATGGTGTGAACGCTGCTGACCTTGAGAATGCCGACATCTACACCATCGGTGGCGTGAAGATCCAGAAGGGCGCTAAGCTCCAGAAGGGCATCTACATCGTCAACGGAAAGAAGATGAGCGTGAAGTAAACCGAAAACAAAGTGAAGAGAGGACTTTCATGAGTCTGTCCTTCACCGATAAAGATAAAGAGAGGTGCATCCGTCGTTGGATGCGCCTCTCTTTTTTGAACCCATCTCAGCTATAAAAAACATGCAAAATACGAAACCAAATGTTAAAAACATCGCACGCTGTAGCATCTTTTCATGTATTCTCATAGGAATTGCTTACTTTTGCACTCGCTTATGAATTACAATACAGAAACACTACCCAACGGTCTGCGGCTGATCCACCTGCCTTCAGGCTCGCCCGTGGTCTATTTAGGATACCAACTGGCTGTGGGCTCACGCAATGAGGCCAGCGGTCAGGAAGGATTGGCTCATCTGTGTGAGCACATGACGTTCAAGGGCACAGCCACTCGCTCGGCCCTGCAAGTGATTAGCGAGTTGGAACGTGTGGGTGGCGACTTGAATGCCTTCACGACAAAGGATACAACGACTTACTATGCGGCTGTGATGCAGCAGCATACAGGACGGGCAGTGGATCTGCTGACCGACATCGTGTTCCATTCTGTCTACCCTGAAAGCGAGTTGGAGCACGAGCGCGATGTGGTGTGCGACGAGATAGAGAGCTACAACGACTCACCTGCCGAGCTCATCTATGACGAATTTGAGAATGTACTGTTTGCTGGCACACCATTAGGGCATAACATTCTGGGCACTGCCGAACGTGTTCGCCAGTTCTGCCACGACGACCTCATGGCTTTTGCGCGCCGATGGTACCGCCCAGAGAATGCCGTGTTCTTCGTTTATGGCGACATTGACTTCCGCTGGCTGGTGCGTCGGCTGACTAGACTGACGGCCGACATCGAGCAGGCCGCCACTTCATCCACAGAAGAAACCGTCCAACACCCATTACCCAACACCCATTACCCAACACCCATCGATCAACACCCTTCGTCCAACACCCATCACCAGATGCACGTCATGATAGGCACTCGGGCCTACGCCCATAGCGACCGCCGACGCATGGCTCTCTTCGTACTCAACAACCTGTTGGGCGGACCTGCCATGAGTGCACGATTGAACCTTTCGCTTCGCGAGCGTCATGGATTGGTCTATACCGTTGAGAGTTCCATGGTAAGCTATGCCGACACAGGTTCGTGGGCCATCTACTTCGGCTGCGACCATGCTGATGCAAAGCGCTGCCTGCGTTTGGTGCGACGTGAACTCGACCGCGTCATGTCGAAACCTTTGTCGACACGCCAGCTGACAGCCGCCAAACAGCAGTTGAAAGGACAGATTGGCATTGCCGTAGACAACCACGAGCAGTTTGCACTTGACTTCGGCCGCAGCTATCTACACCATGGCACCGAGCGCCACCTCAGCCGCCTGTTTGCCGATATCGACGCCGTTACGCCCGAGGACGTTCAGCAAGTGGCGCAGGAACTGTTTGCCGAGGAACGACTATTGACCCATGTCATAGGCTAATTATAAACATTCTACAAATGATAGGTTTGTAGGGCATAGAGCTATGCTTTGTAGGGGTATAGAGCTATGCTCTAGAGGCGTAAAGGCAATGCTCCGTATGCGGCAAAGCAATGAGTCATGAATACTAAAGCATTGGGTTATGGCTTGCAAAGCATTGAGTTATGGTTTCCATCGCATTGGGATATGATCAATATAGCATTGGGATATGACTTGCAAAGCAATGGTTTAGAAGCAAGAAAGCATAGTCTTAGAGGCAAAAAAGCTATGCTTTTTGCCGGTTGTGCCTTAATAAATCATAAAAACAAGCGCGAATAATGGTGATTATCAAGGTTTTTCCGTACTTTTGTAGGTTGAACTCTTATCGACAAACTACAAACTTCAATATGAACAAGTGCTCAGTTACATTGGTCTTTGCCCTCATCGTGGCCACGCTGACCACGTGGGCTCAGGGTCCCAACAACTCAGGAACCTACTATCAGCCTGCCAATGGGAAAAGCGGACAGGCTCTGAAGACTGCCCTCTACAACATCATCAAGAATCCCTCGGTGGTGAGCTACGACGGCCTCATCAAGGCTTATGAGAAAACCGACACCCGTGCCGACGGCTATGTGCGCGATTGGTACTCGAATGCGACCAACTTCCGCCACGGCACCGACAAGGCCGGCAGCTATTCGGAAGAAGGCGACTGCTACAACCGCGAGCATTCCATTCCGCAGAGTTGGTTCTCAAAGGCAAGTCCTATGAAGAGCGACATCGTCCACGTGATACCCACCGACGGCTATGTGAACAACCGCCGCTCGAGCTATCCGTTCGGCGAAGTTGGCGAGGTGACTTACCAGTCGAAGAACAAGTACAGCAAGCTGGGCCGCTGCAAGACAGAAGGCTATTCGGGCATCGTGTTCGAGCCCAACGACGAGATAAAGGGCGACATCGCCCGTATCTACTTCTACATGGCTACATGCTACGAGGATAAAATCCTGAACTGGCAGAACGGTACATCGTCGAGCGTCATCAGCGGGACAAAGTACCAGCCCTACTCCCAATGGACTTTCGACATGCTCATGCGCTGGTCGAAACAGGATCCTGTGGACAATGTGGAGCGCGACCGCAATAATGCCGTCTACGGAGTGCAGAACAACCGCAACCCCTTCGTGGACTATCCAGGTCTGGAAGAACTCATCTGGGGCGACCGCAAGACGGAAGCATTTGACTACACCAAGGGACAGGGTGGCGAGACGACAACGGTTAAGACGCCTACCTTCAGTCTGCCGAGCGGCACCTACCGCGAGCCCATCAGCGTAGCCATCACCAGTTCTACAACCGGTGCCTCCATCTTCTTCACCGTCGACGGCAGCACGCCATCGGCCAGCAGTACCCGCTACAGCGAGCCGCTGACCATCAGCGAGACCACGACCGTGAAGGCCATTGCTACGAAGGGCGACAAGAAGAGTGCCGTGGCAACGGCTGTCTATACCATCGACGACCAGCAACCAGACCCTGTTGCTGAGGGTGTCTATGAGAAGATTACCACTGCAACCAATCTGGAGAGCGGCAAGAACTATCTCATCGTCTACGAAAGCGACAACGTTAGCGGTGCCGCCTACTACGATTGTGACAACAGCCGAGGCAATCCTGGCGATGTAACCATCAGCAGTGGGCAGATTGACATGAAGGCAAGTGGCAACAAAGCTACGAGTCTGGTGCTCAGCAAGAATGCCAGCGGGCAATGGACCCTCTACGATGTAACCCATGGTTACTATCTTGCGCTGACGTCTTCATCGAATACCCTGAACACAGTGGAAACTGTTAGCGACGATGCCTTATGGATTATCACCTTCGAAGGCGGAAACGCTAAGATAGAAAATGCCGCACACAAGGGTCGCTTCCTGCAGTACAACAACAGTGCCAATATCTTCCGGTGCTATAATGGGTCACAGAAATCTGTCGTACTCTACAAAGAAAAGGGAGAAGCATCAGGCATCAGAACGACAAAAGTCAAAGGTTTCCAGTCGAAGAAAACCTACGATTTGCAAGGGCGTCCTATCGGCAGCCGTCGCCATCAGCGTGGCATCGTCGTGAAGAACGGTCGGAAATATATTTCAAAATGAACCCATCTTAACAACCAACAACAACCCATCAGAAAATGAAGAAGATTCTTGTTAGTCTCGTCATGGTGCTCATAGCCCTGAGCGTGAGTGCAGTACCTGCCAAGCCTGGTCAAAAGCGACTCCTGACATTGGCCGACGGCACTACCGTGACAGCACAACTCACTGGCGATGAGCACGTCCACTACTGGCTGGCCGACGATGGCCGCGCCTACGTGGAGAGTTCTGTTGACAACGTGTTCGAACGCGCCGACCTGCAACAACTGAAACTGCGTGGAAAAGCCCGCCGTGAGCAATCCAACGCACGCCGTGCCAAACGTCTTGGCAGCAAGAAGGTTGGTGAGGTTAGCAGTTACGTGGGCAAAAAGAGAGGCCTCATTATATTAGTGAACTTCAGCACAACCCAGTTCAAGGAAGAGAATGACAGAGACCTCTACGAGCGCATCGCCAACGAGAAGAATTTCAACCATGGCTCGTTCCAAGGGTCCATGTACGACTATTTCTATGCCCAAAGCGAAGGTATCTTCGAACTGAACTTCGACGTTGTGGGCCCCTACACCGTGTCGCAACCCTACTCCTACTATGGAAAGAACGACTCGCAGGGCAACGACATGTATCCTGCCGAGATGGTCATTGAGGCCTTGGAGTTGGCCGATGATGATGTTAACTATGCCGACTACGACTGGAATGGCAATGGCGAGGTGGATCAGGTCTACGTGGTCTACTGTGGAAAGGGCGAAGCCAACGGTGGTGCAAAGAGCACCATCTGGCCCCACGAGTGGGAACTCTCATCGGCTGCCTACTATGGCGACGGTACTGGTGCACAGACTCTCGACGGTGTACGCATCGACACCTATGCCTGCGGTGCTGAGTTGAATGGCATGGGAACCATCGACGGCATCGGCACGATGTGCCATGAGTTCAGCCACTGCCTGGGTTATCCCGACTTCTACGACACCGACTACTCCGGTGGACCTGGCATGTACTGCTGGGACCTGATGGACATGGGCTCCTACAATGGCGATGGCTTTCTGCCTGCCGGCTACACAGGCTACGAGCGTTGGGTTGCAGGATGGCGTCAGCCCGTTGAACTGAAGAAGACGACCAGCGTCAGCAACTTGAAAGCATTGCCTGACGGTGGCGAGTCCTACATCATCTATAACGATGCCCACCCCGATGAATTCTTCATGCTGGAGAACCGACAGCAGGTTGGTTGGGATTCCGGACTGCCTTGCAGCGGAATGCTCATCGTGCACTGCGACTACGATGCTACCGTGTGGGCCAATAACCAACCCAACGACGACCCACGCCATCAGCGTATGTCGTGGGTTCCTGCCGACGGCAAGATTGAAACCTATTCGTACGGTGGCAATATCTACGTCAGCGAAAGCGGATTGCTCAGCGACCTGTACCCCAGCAAAGGAGTAAACTCGTTCGGCTTGAATGCACAGACGACGCAGGCCTTCTTCAACAAGACCAGCGACGGCACTTACGACGTGCCTTTTGCCGTGGAGAACATCACTCAGAACAGCGATGGTACCATCTCTTTTGATTTCAAGGGAATGCCTACACTACCCAAACCGACCTTCACGCCGGAACCAGGGCTCTACGAGACACCGCAAAGCGTCAGTATCAGCTGCGATTCTGCCAATGTCGATATCTACTACACCCTCGATGGGACTGACCCCACTGCTGAAAGCACGCTCTACGAAGGCCCCTTTGAAATCAGCGAGAGCACAACTGTGAAGGCTATTGCCATCAATGCCGATGAAGAAACCAGCCCGATAGCCTCCGCACGCTACGTCATCCGCTCGATAGAACCTTGCAAGGTGAACACTTTCCGCCGCGTCAACAGCGTCGATGAGATGGTCAGCGGCAAGTACTACATCATTGCCTGCAGCAGCAAGAAGCGCGCAGCAGCCCCCTTAGGCACGAAGGAATTCCTTTCGGTTGAGGAGGTTGACGTTGACGAAGATGTCATCACCATCAACGACAACGTACAGTTGTTCTATGTGGAAGGCAGCGACGACAGCTTCTCGTTCTGCACTGAACTGGGACAGTACCTCTATGCCAAGGCTATCAAGAAGTTGAGCTATGGCGATGAGCCTTACGAATGGACCCTGAGCGACCACGATAGCGGCGTAGTGATGACCTTTGGCAGTTATGGAACTATGCTCTACAACGTCAACAGTCCTCGTTTCACCACCTATACCTCATCGCCAAACGTCTCAATGGTTCGTGCCAACTTGTACATGGAATTCGAACTCCCAGAGAAGCAAGACGTTTCGATGGCTTTCAGCGCCAACGAGGTCAGCGTCACGCTGGGCGACGAGTGGACAGCACCCACATTGACCACTGAACCAGAAGGTCTGAAGGTGAGCTACACGTCATCGGACGAGAGTGTTGCCACCATCGATGCCAAAACGGGTGAGGTAACGCTCGTCGGACAGCCTGGAACGACCACCATCACAGCCACCTTTGCCGGCAACATCTACTACAATGCCGCATCGGCCAGCTATCAACTCGAGGTTCTGCCAAAGCCCCAGCAGGAGGCAGAGTTGTCCTTCAGCGAAACTGAGGTGACGACTGTGGCCGAATGCCAAGACTTTGTGGCTCCAACGCTCATCAATCCGCACGACGTAGCTGTCGTCTACTCGTCGTCTGACGAGAGTTTCGCCACCGTCGACGCTCAGACCGGACAGGTAACCATCGGCAGCAATGTCGGAACGGTGGTCATCACGGCCACCTTCGATGGCAACGACGACTATCTGCCTGGTTCTGCCAGCTACACCATCATCATCAATGAGAATCCCGAACTGGGCATTATTCAGATTGATAATGGAAAATTGATAATGGAGAATGAAGCCGTCTACGACCTCAGCGGACGCAAATGGTCAATGAAAAACGGTCATTTGCCGAAGGGCATCTACATCGTTGGTGGTCACAAGGTGGTCGTCAAGTAGCCAGAAACCTCTGTCTTAAACCTTATAAACCGTGAAAAGAATCATAAACATAGCAGCACTGGCCGTCATCATGTTGGCGGCCAGTGCCGTTTCTGCCACAGCGCAGAACCAAACGGACAAGTTCCAGCTCGTCACCGATGCCTCATCATTAGCAGCAGGCGATACGATCATCGTCGTAGCTTATAGAAGTGATGTCGGACTGCGCACCATCAGCACGACGCAAGCAACAAACAACCGACCAGCAACAGTATGCCAATACAACGACGACAGAACCATCACGCCACCCAGCGATGCTGCTATCATCGTGTTAGGAGGTGAGAGTGGCAAGTGGACGCTTCGGGTTACCAATGGCGATGCGCAGGGTTATCTCTATGCAGGCAGCAGTTCTGGCAACATCATGAAGACCAGTACCGACGTGAACAGTTATTCGCAGGCAACCATAAGCATCAATTCAGAAAGCATAGCGACCATCAAGTTCCTGGGCAACCATAGTCGCAACATCATTATGTTCACTACGAACGGTGGTCTCTTCAGCTGCTACGAAGCCTCTTCCAGCACGGTTTTCAAGCCACAAATCTACCGAAAGAGACACGAAACCCATACAAAAGGCGACATCAACGACGACGGGCGGGTGACCATTGCCGATGTGACCTCCTTGGTAAACATCATCTTAGGGAACACCGCCGGTCATGAGAACACCGCCGATTTGAATGGCGACGAGAGCATAACGATTGCCGATGTAACAACATTGGTGAACATTATCTTAGGAAAACAATGACCATCGACGAGAAGACACGAGCATTCATACGAGAACATGCCGACGAAGACGTGCGGCAACTGGCATTGAAGTATGCTTCGATGCCGGAACTGCCTTTTGTACTCGACCAGATCAGCGGTCGGCAGATGGCTCGCCATAAGCTACCGTCGTGGTCGGCTATCGAGGACATTGTCTATCCGCCTCACATCTCTATGGAACAGTGTTCCAGCGAGTTCACTGCACGCTACAAGGCTCAGCTCGTCGGTCGTCTCTGTCAAGAACATGCCACTCCACTCACCACCTTCGCCGACCTGACAGGCGGTTTTGGCGTAGACTTCACCTGGATGGCTCAGGCTTTTCGTGAGAGTTGCGGCACGCCTCATCCCCATCTTGTCTATGTAGAGCGCAATGCTCACCTTTGCGACATCGTCAGTCACAACCTCCCTCTCCTTGGGTTGAGAGAGGTAGAGGTAGTGTGTGGGGAAATTAAACCCAACAAGCCCACCCCCATCCCCTCCCCAAGGGAGGGGAGTTTGAATACTCTCGTCAGAATGCACACAGCCAATAATGCTAACCAAGCCCCCCTCCCTTGGGGAGGGGATGGGGGTGGGCTTCTTTTCCTCGACCCTGCCCGCCGCGACGACCACGGAGGGCGCACCTATGCATTGGCCGACTGCACACCAAACGTGTTGGAAATGCGCGACGAACTGTTGGGAAAGGCAGACTATGTCGTGCTGAAGTTGTCGCCCATGCTCGACTGGCGCAAAGCTGTCAGCGACTTAGGCCCCGACTGTGTCAGCGAGGTGCATATTGTATCAGTGGACAACGAGTGCAAGGAGCTGCTCATCGTCATGCAACCGTCTTCTGAGGCGCGGCAACTCCGAGTCTTTTGCATCAATAACCATCAAGTATTTAATTACTATCCAAAGGATGGGAAGCAAGCAGAAAAAGATATCGCTCCGTTCCCTCATAGGGAGGAATTGGGGGGAGAGCCTGTAGAAGGAAGAACTGTTGGTTCTGCTATTCCATCACCTTTCCTCTACATCCCAAATGCCTCCATTATGAAGGCGGGCTGCTTTGCTGAACTCTGCCAACACTTCGGTCTTGTTGCCGTGGGGCCCAATAGTCATCTGTTTGTCAACGCCCCAACAGCACAACGGAGCAACGAAGCATTCCCGGGCCGTGTTTTTCAAATTTCAGCGGTTTCATCGATGAATAAGCATGACTTGAAAACCAACATGAAAGGCATCACTCAGGCCAACATTGCCACACGTAACTTCCCCATGAAAGCCGAGGAACTGCGTCGCCGATTGAAACTGCGCGACGGTGGCGATACCTATATCTTCGCGACAACCTTTGCCGACGGCACCAGAAAACTGCTCATCTGCCAAAAGGCAACGACTTCCAGCGATGGGAACGATAGATAAACCATATTGAATAGCTATGCCTTTGCAGTACGAAAGCTATGGTTTTGAACGATGAAACCTATGCTTTAATGGGACAAAGGCAGTGAGTTCTAAGAACAAAAGCAACAAGAAAAAGCATCAGAAAACCCAAAATTGAGTTTCCTGATGCTTTCTTTTACTGTTGTAAAGAACCTCAAGAGAGGCTCAAACAGTTACTCGTACTTCGTCTCTTCGTGTGAGCCATCGCCGTCGATGATGACGCAACGGTTCTTGTCGTTCTCGTCGAACGGCTGAACAGTGTCGCCCTTATAGTCGACTGAGATGCGCGAAGCGTCGCAGCCATAGCCATTGATGAGCTCCTGACGGCAGTTTTCGGCACGCTTCTGTGAGTAACCCATGTTCAAACGCGGGTTTCCTGTGCCCTTATCGGCATAGCCCACTACACGTACCTTTGCGTTAGGATTGCGCTTCATGAAGTCGGCAACCTTCTGCATCTGGCGCTTGCCCACCTCGGGATCGCTCTTACAGATGACGTAGAAGATTTCCTCATGCAGCTGTTCCTTGACGGTTACCACCTTTGGTTCGGGCTTCTTCTCAACAACAGGCTCTGGCTTTGGCTCGGGTTTGGGTTCCGGTTCAACGACGGGAACGGGCTCTGGCACAACCACAGGCTCTTCCTTCTTGCACTCGCACTTCTTGTACTTATGGCCAAAGCGGAAGCTCAGGCCGAGCATAGCGGTAAACATCCAGTCGTCGCTGTTGTTCATTTTCGAGTTGAAACGGTCGGAAAGGCTGTTGGCATCCACCTCGAGCGACAGGCCAATGGGCTTGGTAACGTCAGTCTCCAAGCGCAGTCCGGCACGGATGTTGTGCGAGAAGCGGTTCTTGTCCCATGCCAACTCGGTGTTCAGGTCGCGATGCTGTGCAGTAATAGCCCTGAGTTCGTCGTTATCCCAGGCATAGTTCAGTCCGAAACCACCTACGAGGATGACGTTCAGCGCATGCTTATAGTTCTTCGAGAACAGATTGGTGAGGTTCAACAGCAGGTCTGCATCAGTCGTCACATACTTCCATTTGTAGTATTGGTCGAGTGACTGGAAGCCACTCTTCGACTGCCATGCATTAGCATGGAGACGTACGCCCACAGCGGGATAGAAGTAGTGGCCGAACGACAAGGCAGCCGTCGGCGTGATGAGTTTGTCCATGGGTGCATCGGTCGACGTCAGCTGCACACCACCCTGAGCCTCGATAAAGGAGTAGGACTTCAGTCGTCCTTTGTCGTTGCCCTGTGCATTTGCCGAGAGGACAGTAAGCATGGCAATGGCAACGATTGTCAGTAGTTTCTTCATACCTTGGAAATTAGTTATTTATACATTAGTGTTTTGATTTTCGATGCAAATTTAACTTTTCTCAATTAAAATAACAAATTTTTCGTCGGTTTTTTCGTTGAAAATGCGTAACTTTGCCCATTATTACACAAAAAAACATCAGCTATGTCAGCAATAGAAATCAAAAAGGTTGAAACGAAAAAGGATTTGAAGACCTTTATCGACTTTCATTACGACCTATACGCAGGCAATCCCTACGATGCACCGACGCTTTTCAGCGACGACATGAACACGCTGAGCAAGGATAAAAATGCCGCCTTCGAATTCTGTGAGGCAGAGTACTACCTCGCCTACAAGGAAGGGAAGCTCGTGGGACGCGTGGCAGCCATCATCAACCATCGTGCCAACGAGCGTTGGCAGCGCCAAAGCGTGCGATTCGGGTGGATTGACTTCATCGACGACTTGGAAGTGAGCCGCGCTCTGCTCGAAGCAGTCGAGCAATTCGGACGCGAAAAAGGCATGACCGAGGTGATAGGCCCGTTGGGCTTCACCGACTTCGACCCTGAGGGCATGCTTACCTTCGGTTTCGACGAACTCGGCACCATGGCTACCATCTATAACTATCCCTACTACCCACAGCACATGGAACAGCTGGGCGGCTGGGAGAAAGACAATGACTACGTGGAGTTCAAGATCTACGTACCCGAACAGGTGCCAGAGAAGATGATGAAGATTTCGGAGATGATTATGAAGCGCTACAACCTGCACGTACGCACGCTGTCGAAGAAAGAAATCTTCGAAGGTGGCATGGGCAAGCGGATATTCGGCCTCATCAACGATACGTTCAAGGACCTTTATGGCTTCTCCCATCTCTCCGACAAGCAGATTGACCAATATGTCAACATGTATCTTCCACTGGCCGATCTGAACCTGATCCCCATCGTAGAGGACTGGACTACCGACGAGCACAAGCTGGTTGGCGTGGGCATCACCATCCCTTCGCTGTCGCGCGCACTGCAGAAGTGCCGTCGCGGCCGACTGCTGCCTTTCGGCTGGTGGCACATCCTGCGTTCGCTGAAGATGCATAAGACCAACATCGTCGACTTGGAAATGATCGGCGTGCTGCCCGAGTATCGTGCAAAGGGCGTCAACGCGCTGATGTTCTATCACCTCATCCCCTGGTACAACAAATATGGCATTGAATGGGGTGAAAGCCAAGTGGAGATGGAGAGCAACGAGAACGTACAAGGGCAATGGTCCTACTTCCATACCGAAAACCACAAGCGCCGCAGATGCTTCAAGAAGGTGATAGGTGGTGAATGATGGGTGGTGACGGATAGTCAAAGATGCATGGACTATAATGGAACAATATTATTATAGACGCTTAGAAGTTTATCAACATTCAAAGAATCTTGCAATGGTCGTAAACGACCTGATTAAGTCTTTCCCTATAGAAGAACG
Source organism: uncultured Prevotellaceae bacterium (assembly GCA_902774815.1). Lineage (GTDB taxonomy): Bacteria > Bacteroidota > Bacteroidia > Bacteroidales > Bacteroidaceae > Prevotella. The sequence goes on from CACYJV010000016.1 coordinate 26,962, forward strand.
CTATGCGTTGAGCAGTCAGCTAAGAAGAGCATCTACTTCTGTTATGTTCAACATTGCTGAAGGATTTGGACGGTATTCTATCAACGACCGATTGCGATTTCTAGAGATTGCCAATGGCTCTTTGATGGAAACTTCCAGTGAATTGGAGTTAGCTGAAGCGTACGGATATATTTCTGACGAGGAGTTGAATCAATTAGATCAGCAAATCTTGTCAATTGTCAAACAATTAGCAGGACTGAGAAAATCTTTAATGGCAAATAATAAATAATGGATAATATAGAGCAAACCATCAACACCCAACAACCATCACCCACCACTCCGGAATACGACGACGAAAACATACGACACCTGTCGGACATGGAGCACATCCGCACCCGACCAGGCATGTACATAGGCCGACTGGGCGACGGTTCGCTGCCCGAAGATGGCATCTACGTGTTGCTGAAGGAGGTCATCGATAACTCCATCGATGAGTTCCGCATGAACGCAGGCAAACGCATCGAGATTGACATCGAGGACAACCTGCGCGTCTCAGTGCGCGACTATGGCCGAGGCATCCCGCAAGGCAAGCTCATCGAAGCCGTAAGCCAGCTGAACACTGGTGGTAAGTACGATTCGAAGGCTTTCAAGAAGTCGGTGGGACTGAATGGCGTAGGCGTGAAGGCCGTGAACTTCCTGAGCAGCCACTTCAAAGTGAAGTCGTTCCGTGACGGAAAGGTGCGCGAACTCAACTTCGAACGTGGTGTGCTCACCTACGACAAGACACGTAAGACCGACGACGAGAATGGTACTTACATCTATTTCGAGCCCGACAACTGCGAAACATTGTTCAAGAACTACCAGTTCCACGACGACATCGTGGAAACGATGCTCCGCAACTATACCTATCTGAACACCGGACTGGCCATCGTCTTCAATGGCCGCCGCATCCTTTCGCGCAACGGTCTGAAAGACCTGCTCACCGACAACATGACCAACGACGGCCTCTACCCTATCGTCCACATGCAGGGCGAAGACATTGAGATAGCCTTTACGCATACCAATCAGTATGGCGAGGAATACCATTCGTTCGTCAACGGACAGCACACCACGCAGGGCGGTACCCATCAGAGCGCATTCAAGGAACACATAGCACGCACCATCAAGGAGTTCTTCGGCAAGTACGAATATGGCGACATTCGCAACGGTCTGGTGGCAGCCATCGCCATCAATGTGGAAGAACCGGTTTTCGAGAGCCAGACGAAAATTAAACTAGGTTCTACGCTGATGGCTCCTAGTGGAGAATCCATCAACAAATACGTGGGTGACTTCATCAAACAGCAGGTTGACAACTTCCTGCACATTCATGGCGATGTGGCCGAAGCCATCGAGAACAAGGTAAAGGAGAGCGAGCGCGAGCGCAAGGCTATGGCTGGCGTGACGAAACTGGCACGCGAACGGGCCAAAAAGGCTAACTTGCACAACCGAAAGCTGCGCGATTGCCGCATCCACTACAGCGACGTGAAGGATTCGCGCAAGGAGGAGTCGTGCATCTTCATCACTGAGGGTGACTCGGCCAGCGGATCCATCACCAAGAGTCGCGACGTAAACACGCAAGCTGTGTTCTCGCTACGCGGCAAACCATTGAATACGTTCGGACTAACCAAAAAGGTGGTCTACGAAAACGAGGAGTTCAACCTCCTGCAGGCAGCCCTTGACATCGAGGACGGACTCGACACACTGCGCTATAACAAGGTGATCGTGGCTACCGATGCCGATGTCGACGGCATGCACATCCGCCTGCTCATCATTACGTTCTTCCTGCAGTTCTTCCCCGACCTCATCAAGAAGGGACATGTCTACGTGCTACAGACTCCCTTATTCCGTGTGCGCAACCGTCGCACGAAGATTAAGAACAAACAGGTGCTGGAAGCCGAGGACAAAAAGATTGCTGAACAGCAACAAAAGAATCCCAACATCAAGCGATCGGACTTCATCACGCGCTATTGCTATAGCGATGAAGAGCGCCAACAGGCCATCCGCGAACTGGGTCCCGACCCTGAAATCACCCGCTTCAAGGGCTTGGGCGAGATTTCGCCTGAGGAGTTCTCAGGATTCATCGGCCCTGATATTCGTCTTGAACAGGTAACCCTGCACAAAACCGACCAGGTGCAGAAACTATTGGAGTACTACATGGGCAAGAACACGATGGAACGCCAGAATTTCATCATCGATAACCTCGTCATCGAAGAGGACCTGCCGGAGGAAGAACAGGAGTAACAAGACATAGAACACAGAAACAAAATAGAATGTTTCGTTTGTTCGTTTGTCTATACTTAAAACGTATGTCAAAAAAATAATATGAAAAAAATAGTCTTAGTTGTTGGGATAGGTATTCTCCTTTTGTTCCCCCTATCTTCCACCGCCCAGTTTCACCTGAACCTGGGTAATGACTCGCCGATAAGGAAACTCCAGATGGCCGAAATGGCCGTCACCAATCTTTATGTAGATACAGTCGACGAGCAGAAACTCGTGGAGGATGCTATCAGAGGCATGCTCGAGAAACTCGATCCCCACTCGTCGTACACTACGGCCAAGGAGACAAAGACCATGACAGAATCCCTGCAAGGCTCGTTCGAGGGTATTGGCGTGCAGTTCAACATCATCGAAGACACGCTCATGGTAATACAACCCACTCTGAACGGACCATCCGAGAAGGTGGGTATATTGGCTGGCGATCGTATCATTACTGTCAACGATACCTCTATTGCCGGTGTGAAGATGTCGAAGGAGGATATCATGAAGCGCTTGCGCGGCAAGAAAGGCACAAAGGTAAAGCTCGGCGTAGTGCGACGTGGCATTAACGACGTGCTTACGTTCCGCGTCACTCGCGACAAGATACCCGTCCATACGCTTGATGCGTATTACATGATACGTCCAACCATTGGCTATATCCGCATCGGTTCGTTCGGTGCTACCACCTACGATGAGTTCATGACAGCTCTCGACACATTGCAAAACCGTTCGCAGGGACGCATGGCCGACCTCATCGTTGACTTACAGGACAACGGCGGCGGCTATCTGCAGGCAGCTGCCCAGATTGCCAATGAGTTCCTGCAGAAAGGCGATCTCATCGTGTACACCAACGGACGTTCTGCACCTCGTCAGGAGTTTCGCGCACAGGGTAACGGCCGACTACGCACAGGTTATCGTGTTGTGGTGCTTGTCAATGAGTATTCAGCCTCAGCAGCTGAGATTGTCACGGGTGCCCTGCAGGATCAGGACCGTGCCCAGGTGGTGGGCCGTCGCACGTTCGGTAAAGGTCTTGTGCAACGCCCCATCGAATTCCCCGACGGCTCTATGATGCGACTCACCGTGGCTCACTACTACACCCCATCCGGAAGGTGCATTCAGAAGCCTTATGTGAAGGGCGAAAAGAAGGAATATGAGGAAGACATCGAGAAGCGTTTCAAGCATGGAGAACTCTATTCGCGCGATAGCATCCACTTTGCCGACTCGCTGCGCTTCGAGACGCTGCGCCTAAAGCGTACCGTTTACGGTGGAGGTGGTATCATGCCCGACTTCTTTGTACCCCTCGATACTACTCAGTACACTCGTTTCCACCGCCAGTTAGCGGCAAAGAGCATCATCATCAATGCCAATCTGCGTTACATCGACAAGCATCGCAACCAGTTGAAGCGGCAATATGCCACATTCGACATCTTCAACAAGCATTTCCAAGTGCCACAATCGATGATCGATGATATGTTGGCTGATGCCAAAAAGCAGAAAGTAGAGCCAAAGGACGACAATGAACTGCGCCAGACAATGCCCATGTTGCGCCAACAGGTGAAGGCATTGATAGCCCGCGACCTGTGGGACATGAGCGAGTATTTCGCCATTATCAACGAAGAAAACCATATCGTCAAGAAAGCCCTCGACGTGTTGCAGGGACATTGACGTCTCTTGCCTTCATGGTTCGACAAACAAAGGGCGACGGAGAGAAACCACACGGCCTACTCTCTGTCGCCCTTTTCTATACGATGGATGAAGCTATCCATCATTATCCATCACTCATCATCCATCACCCAACACCCTATTTTTTCTTTCGTGGCTTGCGAATGGCCCAACCTTCTTCGGTGAAGTCGGGTTCCTTGTCCTTGAAGTCCCATTTATGAGGCTTCATCAGTTCACGCCAGTCGCCCGTCACAGCACCAAAATCATCGATGGAATCACGTTTTTTTGATGTACGGGCAGGCTTACGAGCAGGTTTAGTAAAATCTTTCGGGTAGCTTTGGGCAGGCTTTTCAGAACGTCCGCGACGTCCACCCTTTTCTCCTTTGGCCGGTTTTGTATCGTCAGCACCATTGCAACGCACCTCGCGCCCTTTGAACTGTGTACCTGTCAGCGCCTGCATGACGCGCTGTGCATCTTGCTTTGGCACCTCAAAATAGCTGAACTTCGACAGTAAGTCGATGTGCCCCACCTGTTGCCTACCACCAATGTAGCGATTCAGCATCTGCATGAGTTCGCCTGGATAGAATCCGTCTGACTTGCCCAAGTTGATGAACAGTCGCTCGTAACCCTTTTCGGGCTTGCGTGGCGAAGTTGCGCCACCCTTACCTTTGGCCGATGTGCTGCGTTCGCTGCCCTTAGCGGCCCGCTTTTCCTGGGGCTTCTCTATCTCCGGTGCATCGGCATAGTAAGCCAGGAAACGTCCAAACGTCATCGAGACAATCTTCTTGATGATGTCTTCCTTCTCGAAGTACTCGAAGTGGCGATTGATTTCGTCCATGAAAGGTGCTATCTGCTCTTCGTCGACATCCACTTTCTCAATCTTATCCATGGCGCGATAAAGCTGCTTCGTGCATATTTCCTGCGGCGTTGGCAGCGTACCGTCGACAAACTCCTTGCCTATTTCTTTTTCAATCTGGCGCACCTTGTGCTTTTCACGCGTGTGGATAATGGCGATGGACGTACCCTTCTTGCCCGCGCGACCGGTACGACCGGAGCGATGGGTGTAATTTTCGATGTCGTCGGGCAGACCATAGTTGATCACGTGTGTCAGGTCGTCGACGTCCAGACCACGTGCAGCGACGTCAGTGGCTACGAGTAGCTGCACGGTATGTTGGCGGAACTTCTGCATGGTCAGGTCGCGCTGGTCCTGCGACAGGTCGCCATGCAAAGCCTCAGCGTTGTAGCCATCGTGAATAAGTTTGTCGGCAATCTCCTGTGTCTCGATCTTCGTGCGGCAGAAGATGATGGCAAAGATGCGTGGGTGGAAGTCGACGATACGTTTCAAGGCGAGATACTTGTCCTTGGCATGCACCAAGTAATAGATGTGGTTGACGTGCTCAGCCCCTTCGTTGCGCGAACCCACCACGATTTCACGATGGTTGTGCAGGTAAGTCTTTGCAATGCGCTCAATCTCGCGACTCATGGTGGCTGAGAACATCAGTGTAGAACGCTCTTCAGGCAGGTTTTCGAATATCTCGTTGATGCTTTCCGAGAATCCCATGTTCAGCATTTCATCAGCCTCATCAAGCACTACGTTGCTTACCTCGCTCAGGTCAGCCACGCCTCGTCCCACTAAGTCAATGAGTCGGCCAGGTGTAGCCACGATGATCTGTGCTCCCTTCTTTACCGACCGAATCTGCTGCATGACCGATGTACCGCCATAAACGGCCACAATGCGCACACCGGGCAGATACTTGGCAAAGTCTTTCAAGTCGTCGCTGATCTGGAGGCAAAGCTCACGTGTGGGACTGAGGATGAGAGCCTGCGTTGCAGGGTTGTTGGTGTCGAGGCATTGCAACAGAGGCAAGCCAAAGGCGGCTGTCTTACCCGTTCCCGTCTGCGCCAAGGCAATGAGATCGGACTCAGCCGACTCGTCCTCCGTACCATTTTGCTGACTAGATGAGCCACGTTGCAAGAGGTAGGGAATGACTTGTTCCTGGACAGGCATGGGTTGCTCGAAACCCAGTTCGCTGATGGCACGACGAATATCTTCGCTGACGCCTAGTTCTTCAAATGTCTTCAAAATCTTTATCGTTTTACTATGTCTATTTTATTTCACTTGTATGGCCTGGCCGCCTTCATTAGTTTTGACGATGTAGACGCCCTTAGGGAGTGTTGACAGAGGAGAACTGAGGGTTGATCGTTGTCGTCCGTTGAGGTCGTAGACAACTTCATTTTCCATTTTCAAATCTCCATTTTCAATTTGAATGATGCCCTCCGTCTCTTCGACCACGTGGATGATGAACCGCAGATAGACGGGATTCACACAAGCACCCAAGTCGTTGTAGGCCTTCACCAGAATGGTGTAGTCGCCTAGGCTAGACGGCGTGCCCGTGATGGTCATTCGACGCTCAGTAGTTACGTTGCGACGCGTAAATTCAGAGGTCAGTCCACGGCGCTTGGTCGTTGGCGTGTAGATGGAGTCGGCAACGATGGTCTTGGTATTGGCATCGTAGTCGATTACAATGGGTACTATTTCACTGTCCAGTGCAACTGTCTGCTCCATAAGCGTTCCCTCGGCAATCCATGCATGTGGCGCATAGCGGTCGGGCAGATAGTAGCCAAGGTGAGGCGGCTGGTTGTAGGCCACGTTTTGCCATGCGATACCCATGCGATAGGTATGGTCGTGCATCAGCGTTGGAACACGATAGTTGGTGGGTTCGTTCGACGAGAACACGTTAAGCGTGGCACCGTCGCTCTTATCCCAAAGGATGATTTCCTCGCGCCAGTCGCCAAAGATGTCGGCCTGCAGGTTAGGCGTGTTCTTGGTGCCGTTGCACGACGACGAGTTGCCATAGTCGTAAGGATTCTTACCGCGAATGTAGAGGCGAGTGGTGCCACTGCCGTTCCAACGGTCTATCGACGTTCCATCGAGAAGTTCCTCCTGCAGGTTACCATCCCAGAAGATGCGGAAGTTCATCGATGTACTTCCCGATGAAACTGCCTGACCTGTGGTGGCACTACGCTGGCTACGGTCGTCAGCAGAGCTGAAGAATGCGCCGCGGTGGCTGTCCGACAGTTGTGCAGCAATGCCGCGTCCATTGTCAATGCCCGCGTTACCCCCCTTAAAGATGATTTCGCCCGTTGATGCATCGTGCAGATCCCATGAATAAGTGCCCTTGTCTTCATGGATGTCGAACAGTTCCAATCCTGGGCGGTCGGGAGCCAGATCTCCCAAATGGATGGCATCGCCATGACCAAAGCCCGTGGCATAGAGCAGTTTGCCGTCGTTGTCGAGCGCTGCCGATCCCCAGATGATTTCGTCGCAACCATCGCCGTCGACATCGGCCACCGACAGGTTATGATTACCGTTGCCATAGAGCGTGTTGCGTCCCAGTCCTGCTGCACTTTTCGGTGCCGTATAGGTGCGCGTCTTACCGAGGTTGTCGGTCAGGTTATAATTTGTCTTCGAGGAGGAGGCATGATACCACTTCTGTTTCAGTTCCTTGCCGTCGAAACCCACTGCCCAGACGTAGGCATAAGTGTAGTAGCCACGTGAGAAGATGCCGTAGGCAGGCCCTTCAGGGCCGTCCAGACAAGCCACGGCAGCCAAATAGCGCTCGCCGCGGTTGCCGTAGCTGGCTTTGTCGGTCTTTCCGCTGCGATCGTCCCAGTTGAAGGTACCCGTGGCAGCACCGCCATAGGTAGCATCTCGGTTAGGACGATAATAGACCGTGTGGATGGCTGCGCCCGTGAGACCATTGAACACGGTGAGGTATTCCTGTCCGCCCACGATACGACCGTCGCTATTACGGTGGTCAGTAGTGTTCGATGCACTCTTTATAGCTGCCTCAGTAGCAGCCTGGTTGACGTACTGTCCCTTGCCGTCCTTGGACCCTGGAGCGGTCTTGCACATCATCTCAGCACGCCCATCGCCATCGAAGTCGTAGACCATGTACTGCGTGTAGTGGGCACCGGCACGAATGTTCACGCCCAAGTCTACACGCCACAGCAACTCAGCCTGCTGTTCCGTACCGCCCTGATGCCAGTCCACACGATAGCAGTCCAAATAGACATTGCCTGTCTTGCCGCCTTGCGAGTTGTCCTTGGCATTCGAGGGATCCCATTTCACGAAGAGTTCGTATTCGCCGTCGGCATCCACATCGCCCACCGAACAGTCGTTGGGCGAGTAGGTACAGTCGCCCACGGCCGCAGGACGCTGCAAGTGCAACTGCATGTAGGGTTGCGACCAAGGCGTCACAGCTGGCGACGTCTCCACCACCTCGCCGCCGACCTTCTTCACGACGGTGTATTGGCTCGAAGTAGTCCCACGCATATCCGTATAGCTGGTCGATGTGGTCAGGTTAGCCACTACCACTTCGCCATCGCGCAGGAGGTCGAAGCTAACGTCGTCTGTATCCTCATCGCCCAGCAGTCGCCAACTGACGAAGTAGCCCGACGCCTTGCCTGGCAGTGCCACAAGACCACGGCTAAGTTTCTCCATCTGGCTCGTTGGGGTTACCTGTGCCGACGAAGGTATGGCTACGATGCACATCGTAGAGAGCAATGCTGTTGCAAGTCCTTTTCTCATGAGTCCTTTCATTTTACTTGGTTTTCGCTTGCAAAGATACAAAAAAAAGATGAAGGATGAAAGGATGAAGGATGAAAGATGCAAAAACTCGATTATTCCTTTTGCTTTTCGCTCGCTTATTCGTACCTTTGCAACGTGAAAATAGGAAATATTGACTTTGGAGAACGCCCTCTCTTCCTCGCACCGATGGAGGACGTCACCGACATAGGCTTCCGTCAGTTGTGCAAACGGTTTGGTGCCGCTATGGTCTACACGGAGTTTGTGTCGGCCGAGGCGTTGGTTCGCTCGGTGAAGTCCACCGTCAGCAAGCTGACCATCAGCGATGATGAACGCCCCGTAGGCATCCAGATCTACGGTCGCGACGTTCCACAGATGGTCGAGGCGGCCCGCATCGTCGAAGAGGCACGGCCCGACGTCATCGACCTGAACTTCGGCTGCCCCGTGAAGAAGGTGGCGGGCAAGGGCGCCGGTGCAGGTATGCTGCGCAACATTCCCCTTTTGTTAGACATCACGCGCGAGGTGGTGAAGGCTGTCCATACGCCCGTCACCGTGAAGACACGCCTAGGGTGGGACAAGGAGAACCTCATCATCACCACTCTGGCCGAACAGCTCCAGGACTGTGGCATTCAGGCACTGACTATCCACGGCCGAACACGTTCGCAGATGTACACCGGGCAGGCCGACTGGACACTCATCGGCGAGGTGAAGCGCAATCCACGCATCCACATCCCCATTATTGGCAATGGCGACATCACGTCGCTCTACGAGGCCGACCTTGCCTTCGAGCGCTATGGCGTCGATGCGGTAATGATAGGACGTGCCACGTTCGGACAGCCATGGCTCTTCAGCCGTGAGCAACTGAGCATCGACCAAAAGATTGACATCCTGCGCGAGCAACTCCTTATCAACATCCGCCGCATCGGCGAGATGAAAGGAAGCAACACCGACGACGGACAGCGACGCCACTCCGCCGAATACCGTGGCATCCTGCACACGCGCCGCCACCTGGCTGCATCACCTGTGTTCAAAGGCATTCCCGACTTTCGCCAGACACGCATCGCCATGCTTCGCGCCGAGACTGCCGACGAGCTCCTCGACATCCTCGAGCAATGCCGAACAAGGCTGAAGCAAGAGTAACGATTCCCCCATCATGAAGCGACACATTATTAATGGCTCATCCGACAAATGCGTAGTTTTTGTCGGATGAGCCATATTTTTTTGCAGGGGCGTTAGATGCCTATCCATTAATTATCATTGGTAAAGACACACTTGCGAAAATTATTAAATATGGTTTGTCTGGTTTTCATTGCTTAAACGTGTATGAATAGGGAAGTATGTTGAAAGTACAGCTGATATGGTTTGAGCTTTACGCAGTGCTTTGGGAACAGGAATGCCGTTCCCAGCAGGTTCGTCATGTCGCTATCATGGAGATTGTCAGAAATGACCACCTCGGCAGCGTCACGCGCATCATCCGTTCCAACGGCGCACAGGTGTTCTTGCTCCGCTATGCTCCGCAAGCGTCTCCTGATGTCGCCGAGCACTCGGCGCAGTACGACCCGTGGGGCGTGCAGACGGTGACAACGAACACCATCGGCTTCAGCCGAGGTTACTGCGGCCACGAGATGCTGAACGGCGACCTGGTGATATCACTCGACACCGTCCGCACGAATGCGGAACTCTTTCATAAGACTTACGAGGAGGAACTCTATCGTGTGATTATTCATGGTGTGCTGCACCTCTGCGGCATCAACGACAAGGGGCCGGGTGAGCGCGAACTGATGGAGGCTGCCGAAAACAAGGCATTGAAGACCCTCCCCCTGCCCTCCCTATAGGGAGGGTGCTAATAGTCCTGAAGGCAGCATTTTTCAGACAAACGACACATACGAACAATATTTTAAAAGGCCAAGGGGCAATTAAGGAGTTGCCCCTTGGCCTTTTTGGCTGTTTCAACACAAGACCGCTCCCTTCAAAGCTATTCACTCCCTCCCTTAGGGAGGGTAGGGGTGGGTCTTGTCGTACGTCTCAAATAGTTACTTCCGTACGATGACGGCGTTAGGATAGCGCTTGGGGTCGAACTTGAAGACGCTGTCGGGGACGCCGATCTTCATCTTGATGAGCGTGACCTTCATGGTGACGCCGCTGTCAGAGGCCGACAACTCCTGGAAGACGTAGTTGTCCTTGTTGATCTTCATCACCGTCTTCTTCGGCGCTTCCTTGTCTTTCGGGTTGGTGAAGGTGATCACGTAGAAGCCGTTCTTCACCTGCATCTTAGCGGTCTTATAGTCTTTGTGCAGGTCGAAGTCGATGTCGTATTCGCCTTTCGACTTCTTCACGCGCTTGGTGATGGTGAGCGTGTCCTTGTCGTCCTTCTTGATTTTCGGCTGGTACTCCCACTCCTGGACACCGTCGAAGCCAGACTCTGCCTTGATCTCTTTGCCAAGAATCTTCATCGAAGTCTTTTCAAACGACTTTTCGCCTTTCGAGTAGAGGGTGAGGTTGACGTTGACCTTGACGAAGGAAATGCCAGCGCTGGCCTTCATGTCGCACTGTACGCCGGCAGGGTTGTCCATCTTCTGGCTGCACTTTGTCAGCACGTCTATCACTTCTTGTGGAATCTGTGCCTGAGCGCTGACAGTCAGCAGCAGCATCAGGATGGGGATGATCAATTTTTTCATTGCGTTGTTTTTTGAGGGTGGATATTATTTCACTTTCAGGCGGACCACCATGGTGGCCGTGTGCTGCTGACCCTGATGCGTATACTGGATGGCCTGACGGATGGTGTAGGTCTGCCCACGAGAGAGTCGGCCTGGGTACTGTCCGACATAGCAGCCGTATTTATCGGGGTAGAACTCGGCAAAGATGCGCGCCGAAGAGTCGTAGTTGCAGACGTTGCCCTGTGCCGTGAACCAATGGCCGAAGCAAGTGTTGGACGATGTCGAAGTGGTAGTGCCAGTGTGAATGGTGCCATTGGCATCGACGCCAACGAAGCGCGGATTGGCTGTTGCGGTGCGCCCGACGCTCTGCAGCTGCTTGGTGGAGAGGCCGAGTGCCTGCGAGACGGCAACCATGTCGTACTGTACGCGTGTAGAGGTATACGACGAGGCATCGTAAGCCAGTTCAGCATCGATGTAGACAGTGGTGTCGCAACGCTGGTAGTCGTCGGGGTATTCATCGAACAGGCCATAAAGGTCGGTGCCCTCGAAGGTAACCTCGTAGGGCCACTGCTCGTCGTTGGCCGTGTTGTCGTCCCACGGATGGCGCCAGTGTTCGGTAGGAGCGCCCATGACGACGAAGAACAGCCGCTTGCAAGCAGCAGGCAGCGTCATGGTGGCCGTTCCCTCCTTATCGCTGAAGGTGGGGCTGTAGACGGTCTGCCCATCGGCAGTATAAGCCACGAAGCCATAGCGCCAGCCCGCCTTGTCGACGTTGATGGAGCGATAGCCAGAGGCACCGGCAATACCACGGAAGTGAGCCTTGACCTGCTTTCCTTCGGCTGCAGTGTTCAGGTTGATGATGTTATAACCATAGTTCTCCGGACAACGGGCTGCATCCACACGCCAAGCACCGTCTGCTGTGAGCGTGAGTTGGCTCTGGTGCTGGCCGATGCGGTGGCGGGCTGCGTCGCGAACGCCGTCGATGTCCCACGTGGCCATGCGGGCAAAGCCCTCGTAGAACTCGTCGCAGAGTTGAGCCTGCGTGAGTCCGTTGAGGCGTGCGTAGGTTTCGACGGGGTCCTCAGGCTTACGGCTCTCGCGCCAAAGACGGCCGATGAAGTCGCGCCCGTGCTTCATGCACCAGTAGTCCTGCACAAAGCAGTTCTCGTAGCGCCAGTCTTCGTGGAGCAGGTTGAGGTGACACTTGGGCAGATGGCCCTCGAAGTACTCACCATCGGTGAACTGGCGGGCGGGATAGACCTTATAGGCTTGCCAGTTGGCACAGCTCTCCCACCAGCCATTGCCGCCCGAGGCACCGTCGCCGTAGCCGTAGTTGTAGCCATGGGTCTGGCCGAGGTCGGCCGAGACGAGATACTGGAAGGTGTGGCCAATCTCATGAGCCACGGTATGGCCGCCACGGGCACCGATGGCACCAAGACTCATGTGGCCGATGCCCATCTTGCTGTCAACACCCGATGCGTCGGCACGCCAATCGGTCTGGTAGAGCACGTAGAGCTGTATCTTGTACGTGTCGGTGGTGGACTTACCAGGCTCAAGGAATCCCAGTTCATCGACATAGACGCTCCAGATTTTCTCGGCATTCTGCAGCACGGTCTTTGGGTTGAAGCGATAGGTGGAGGAAGCACGTGTGGGGTCGGCACCGAAACCTTTCTCCCAGAACACGACGAAGTGCTCGCTCTCCATGGAACGGGCAAAACTCCACTGGCTGTCGTCGCTGAGGTAGTTGTTGCCTTGATAGGTACTGGGATGCCAAAGGATGCGTCCTGGGTTTTCGAAGAGCATGTCGCCGGCAAAGTTGTCATCGCCGAAGAAACTCTGGAGGCGGCTCTCGGAATAGCCCTTGGCGTAGGTAGAGCGATACTGACGCAGGACGGGATAGGTGGCGTTGCGCTCGTTCATGCGGAACTCAACAGAGTCGTTGCGAATGAGCGATATGGACTTATTGGGTAGGAAGCGATTGTCGAACTTCACCCAGATGGTATCTTGTGCACGAAGAATGGACGTGAAGCCCAAGAGGAGTGCGATGGAAAGGATTTTCTTCATTGTTGGGTGGTAAGTGATGGGTGTTGGGTGATGATGTATAGTGATAAATATGCGGCTTGCCGCACTGATTTTGCTACCACGAAAGGTAATCATAATTATCAACTGTCAATCTCAATTATCAATTATCAATATCAACGGACGATGAACTTCTTGCCGCGGACAATGTAGATGCCCTTCGGGAGAGTTGAGAGAGGAGAGCTGAGCGTTGAAACTTGGCGTCCGCTGAGGTCGTAAACGGCTTCATTTTCAATTTTCAATTCTCCATTTTCAATTTGTTCAATGCCGTCAATCATACGCTTCTCAATGCGCATAGAGACAACCTCGCTGGTCTGATAGACATTGCCGTTGATGACCAACAGCCCTTCCTTGTTGTAAACCATAGGGCCAACTTGAGTGCTGTCGTTAGTAAGTTGCTGTGCTTCTGTGGCACCCGATGCCAGCTTTGCTACCAAGAAGGTAGCTTCCACCTCTTCGGCAAAAGAGGCTGCGGAGAAGGCCATGAAAGCGAATGCAGTGATTAGTAGTTTTCTCATTGTTGTTTGGGTGATGGATGTTGGACTATGTGGATGATGGATAGTGATTGATTGACGATGATACAGCCACGGAGGGTAATCATAGCTAACCGCTCAGCCCTAAGGCTCACTTGCAGAGCATTGCGGAGCAAGAACTATCAATTATCAACTATCATCTCTAAACTATAAATTATTCGCTGGCAAAGTTAGTCATTTTTATACTAAAAATGAGAAAAAAGTAAGATGTTTTTTCGTTAGTTGTTGAAAAAAGCGTATCTTTGCAGCAATCATAGGCTTAAATAGTCCTACATCAACCTAAACTACCAAGCAAATGAACATGAAATCTTTACTCACTACCTTAGTATTATCATTGGCTATGTGCACCAGCATGATGGCACAAACCGCCAACGTGACTACCGACAAGCGCTTTGTCCGTGGAGCCACTATGGCCTTCGGCCGAATGACGGTCAGCGGCATCAGCAACTCGCAGATCAAAGAGCAGGGATTCTGCTATGCCATCGACAAGGCTGAACCGACCGTCGACGACAGCCGTACGACAGAATACCTGAACAACAATGGTCGCATCTACTGGCTGAAGGAACTTACTCCCTGCAAGAAATACTTCATGCGTGCCTACGTCATCGGAGCCGATGGAACCGTGAGCTATGGCGACGTGGTGAAGTTCTACACCATTCCGAAAGGCAACATCACCTGGAACTTCCACAACAAGGGCGACGCTGCAACGGAAAAGCGCATCACCGATGCCGTGAATGCAGCCTGCAACTACTTTAACAACATGACGTCGGTGGTGAAGACTTTCGACGTCACCTACAGCGCAGGCACACAGACGGCTGACTGCAACTATCAGGCACAGCCTTGGATGAACGTGGGACCGAACACGTCGTACCAACGTTGCGGAACCATCATGCACGAGATGGAGCATGGACTGGGAGTGATCCCCTACTCCACGCAGTGGTATTATCAGGTACTGCGCGAAAACGTCGATGGTAGCGGTCGTGGCACCGGCCACTGGCTAGGCGACCGCGTGACGGAAGCTCTGTCGTTCTGGGACAACGTGGCCTTCGAGCAACTGAACGGCGACTATCAGCACATGTGGCCCTACGGCATAAACGGCGCTCACGAGGACACTGGCGCCGAAACACTCTATCTTGGCAATGCCATGATTTGCCAGGCACTGGGAGAGGATGGACTGGAGCATACGAACAATCACTTTGCCGACCCTTACTACGCCATTGACGTTGAAGAGGGAGTGAAGTACTACTTGAAGAACGAAGACGAGAGCCGCGGTTTCTACACCTCCTACCTCGTGGAGCAGCCCAACGGCTCGCTGGCTTGGAAGGAAGTGGCCATCGACCAGTTGGCTTCCACCGATGAGGCTGCCTGGTACGTGACGTTCACACCCGACAACCAATTCTACCAGTTCCGCAATGCCGCAACAGGTCACTACCTGAACCTGGCTGGACAGACTGCCAATACAGCTACATCGCTGTCGGGCAACACCGATTTCCACCTGATGAAGGCGCGCGTCGATGCCGTCGACACACACACCGAAGCCCCTAACCCACGTGGTTACTGGCTGTTGCACCATGCCGCACGCAATCCTCGCGGACTGTCGGCTGCCGCCAATGGCGCTGTGGCTACGGAAGTGCTGAACCTTCGCAACACGTCAACCACACAGCGGTGGCTCATCCTCACCGCCGAGCAGGCTGCCGACGTCGACCGAGTAGGTCTTTCGGCATTCAAGGCTGAGATTAACGACATCCTTTCGCAACTCTACGAACTGCGCGACGTGCCCCATACCGAGGACGAGGAAGGCACCGACCAGGCACTGAACGATGCCATCAGCGAGATTGAGGCTGGAGCCAGCGACGCAAAGAGTGCTGTTGAGGTGGCTGCTCTGATGGAGAAAGCCCGTCAGGCTGAGTTCAACTTCCTGGCCAATGCAACGCCTAGCGACATCGAACACCCGTTCAACGTCTCACTGCTCATCAGCAATCCGGGAATGGACGACAGCAAGGGCTGGTCGTCAGCACCCACGATGAACTACTCGTGTGCCGAGTTCTATGAGGTGACTTTCGACTTCAACCAGACTATTGAGAACCTGCCTGCCGGTACCTATATGCTGTGCGCACAGGGATTCCAGCGTCCGGGCAAGGTGGAGATAGCCTACCAGAACCGTAACTCCACCACGCGCGTCAACGCCTACCTCTATGCCGGTACGAAGTCGACACGCCTGAAGAACATCTGCATCGAAGGACTGAATGAGGCACTCGGCCAAGGCAATGAGAGCAGTGTGGGCGATCCCGTCATGTACGTGCCTAACGACATGAAGTCTGCTGCCGCCTACTTCGCACAAGGCCTCTACCAGAACAAAGTCGTCACGAGTGTGGCCACCGACGGAGCCTCGCTGAAGCTGGGTATCCGCTGCAAGTCGGCCAGCAGTTACTTCTGGACATGCTTCGACAACTTCCAACTCTACTACTACGGTTCACATAGCATCGAAGAAGTGACACCCGTCGAAACAGTTGATGCCGCCGAACAGGCTCCAGCTGCCGTCTATGACCTCTATGGACGCCAACTCTCAACGGGTTCATTGGCCAACGGCCAATTGCCAAAGGGCATCTACATCGTGGGAGGCAAGAAAGTGGTCGTCAGATAAAGACATTACTAATCAATTTTTCTATTCACAAATTATTAACTATCTAAACATCTAAGCGCATGAGAAAGTTCTTACTTTCGTTGCTCGCAATGTTCGCCGTTGTAGCAACATCATCCGCTGCCGACATTACAGACGTATTGAACCAAAGCGTTACGGGTATCACCGGTTCCTCGTACACTTCGTTCAGTGGCATTACCGTCACCTCAAAAGCCGTCTATGCCGGACAGTGTGCTGGTAGCTATAGCTCCATTCAACTTCGTAGCAACAACAGCAACAGTGGTATTGTGACTACAGCTTCAGGTGGCACAATTACCAAAGTGGAAGTGACGTGGAATAGCAATACTTCCGCAAACCGCACCCTTCAGGTGTACGTTTCGAACACCGCTTTTGAAGATCCTACCGAACTTTATGGCGGCGATGCTACGTTGGCTGGCACCATTGTCAACGATGGTAGCTCAACAACGCTCGAAATCGACGGCACCTATGCCTATGTGGGCATTCGTTCTGCCTCTGGCGCCATGTATCTTGACGAGGTCAAGTTCACATGGAACGATGGCCAGGATGTCGATACAGAGGCTCCCGAAGCTCCCGTGATCACACCCGAGGCTGGCATCTACTATGGTCCTACCGACGTGACCATCACGGCCGAAGAAGGCACGGAAATCTACTACACGCTCAATGGTGGCGAAGAGACGCTCTACGTGGCTCCCTTCACACTGAGCGAGACCACCAAGGTGGAGGCTGTGGCCAAGAAGGGCGAGCACGTCAGTGCAAAGACTTCGGCTACTTTCACGATTGCAACTGTCTACACATCACTCGACGACATCAACCGAAACACCGTGGATGGCAATACGCCGATGAAACTCGTGTTCGACGACCTGCTTGTCGCCTATGTGAATGGTTCAAACACCTACGTGACGGATGGCGAGGTCGGCCTATTGCTCTTTGGTACCACCGACCTGACTGCCGGCGACCGCATCAAGGGTTCGCTGACGGGTACGGCTACCTTGTACAACGGTCTGCCTGAGGTGAAGACAAGTGCTGCCGAGATTGACGCCGAAGTGCTGTCCAGCGACAACGCTGTGGCTCCTAAGGTGGTGGCTGCCGATGCACTGAAAGCCGACATGCTTGGATTTGTCAGCCAATACGTCACGCTGAAGGGCGCCAAGTTTGCCGAATCGCAGGAAGTATCAACGAAAATCAACGTTCCTTTCACCGTCGGTGAAAATGAATTTTTCATTCGCAACAACTTCCTTGTTGAGTTTGCCGTCGATGCCGAGAAGGAGTACAAAGTCTCTGGCTTCGTAACGATTTACAAAGAGAACATCCAGCTCTACCCCATCAAGACCGAGGACATTGCAGAGAAGCTGCCCGTGGTGCTTTCTGAGCTTGTCAATCCGTCGTTCGATGAGGGTGTCACCTATGGTGTTGACGCTACTGACAATCTGGCTACTTCGGGCAGTGCCAACAACGCAGAGATCACTGGCTGGACCAGCAATGGCGGTGCTGCATGGTCGGTAGGTGCTTCGTTCGCATACGGCACTCAGGCTCAGCTGAACAGTTCGGCCATTCCTGCCGAAGGTCCCAGCACGGCCGCACTCGGCGTGTCGGTTGGTTGGGGTGGCACCGTGAGCTATTCACAGCCCGTCAGCCTGCCCGCTGGTTACTACGTTATGAGCTACAAGGCCCTGAACATCTTCGATGCTGCTACGCAGTTACAGTCGAGATGTGGTGTCATTGGCGGTGGTAACAGCTTCACCTCCGAAAAGAACAGCTTCGCCAGCAACGTCTGGGAGTCCGACTTCATTACCTTCGACCTTGCCGACGATGTTGAGGAAGCTCGCTTGCAGATTGGTGGTTCAGCCATTTCTGGTGGTTCCACAGCCAATGCAAAGGTGTTGTTCGACGATGTTGAACTGAAGTTGTTCGATACGGCTGAAGAGCGCGACGCCTTCGTGGCTCAAGCTAAGGCTGCTGCCGACCTGGCCACAGCAATTGGAAAGGCTACAATCCTGAAGGAGAACACCATAACGGGCGAAGAACTCTTCATGAAGCCATCGTCGGCTGCTGAAGAACTGGGTAAGGCCATCGAGGCTGCTCAGGCCGTTGCCGACAACGCTGAAGCTACAACTGAGGAAATGGAAGCTGCCATCGAGGCTCTTGCTACTGCCGTTGCCGCCTTCAATGCTGCTCCGGTCGTTCAGCCCGAGGCCGATGCCAAGTACACCTTCCGCCTGTCGCTGGAGACTGAGCCTCCTTACTATCTCTATCTGGACACAGAGACCAACACGGCAAATGTCTCGCAGGAGACTCTCTCGGAGTTCAGCTTTGTTCCTACTGAGGTAGAAGGTCAGTATCTGCTGAAGACCGACGATGATGCTTACCTGGGTCATACACCTAACGGAAACGACGTTTGGAGCATGAACGCCACCGACCAGACACCTTGGATGTTCACGCGCCTGGCCAATGGTACATACACCATCGACAAGGTGACGAACACCAACCAACACGTAGGTGCCGAGGCTAACGTTGAGGGTAACAACCGCGTTTGGGCCGACAAACTTGCCGGCCGTGCTGAGAGTCAGTGGTTCATCGAAAAAGTGAAGTCCATCCTTGTGGCTCCTGCCTTCAACATTGCTCCTGAGAGCGAGGTTGAGGAAGGCACTGAACTGACCGTCACCTTCACGGCTGACGATCTGGGTGACCTTGCTGCTGAAGACCTGACTGTCAACTATGCTGCCAACATTGTCAAGACCGACGAGGAAGGCAATGGCGACACGCAGTACATCCGTGGCACTGCCAAACTCGATGAGGCTACTGCTATCGAATACGAGTTTGTGGCTGGCTTCATGTATGAGGTGGCACTCAACGAGATTACCCTCACCAATGCCGCTGGAGAGCAAGTGGGCGAACAGAATCCTGATGTTTCGGCTGAAACCAGCTTCATCGTGGTGGCTAAGCCCGAAGATCCTGCACAGGATGTGCTCGACGTGATGGCCAAGTATCCGCAGGTTGTCTCTGCACTCGTGCCCGACTTCTCGGCATGGGAAGGTGGACTGGTCAGCAACAACGGCCAGCACTGGGATGGCACATCGTCGTCCGTCTACTACGAGCAGACCGGTGCACAGTGGGGCCAGTCGGCTTGGGAGAACAGCTCAAGCGTCAACCTCACGCTGCCTGCAGGCAAGTATCTGATTCTCACTCCCGGCCGTTCGTCGAGTGGCGAAGCTGTCGAGGCTTACATGATGGTCGGCGAAGAGAAGGTCGTATTCCCCGCCAAGGGTGATGTGGGCTTCGGTATTGCCACCGATGGTACTCCTACGTTTGCCGAGGATGCCACATATGCCAACAACGGACTTGGACGCGGTTGGGAATATCGCTACGTCGAGTTCGAGAGCGATGGCACGACACCTGTCACCGTCACGCTGGGTGGTTCGGCTACTGCCGAGCACCAGTGGATGAGCTTCACACAGCCTATCCTCCGCACAACAGAGGATAATACCGCCGTGGCTAAGGAACTGCTGCAGCAGGCACTCGACGAGGCTAACGCCCTGCTCGACAATGCTGGCGACGGACCGTTCCAGAAGAGCGAGGAAGACACGAATGCATTCCAGGGTGCCATCGATGCTGCTCAGGGCGTCTACGACAATGCCAGCGCAACCAACGATGAAGTAACGAAGGCTACCGAGGATCTGAAGGCTGCTACCGAAGCATACAAGAATGCAACTGTCGACGTCGATGAGACGAAGTACTGGAAGCTGCGCAATGCACTCAATGCAGATCCTGCCTACTACATGGTTCTCGATGCTGAGTACCAGTATGTATACGTAAGCCAGGAGGAAGAGCCCACGCCGATCCACTTCGTGAAGACCGAGGTTGAGGGTGAGTACATGCTTGCCAGCGAGGACGGCCTGTATGTGGGCTGGCCCGGTGGCGATCCCTGGACTATGCGCACCAGCGCTGCCACGCCGTGGCGCTTCACCCTCATGCCCAATGGCGCCTACACCATCGACAAGGTCTCGAACCCTGCCCACCACGTAGGTATCGAGAAAGATGCTGAGCTCAACAACGAGGGTCTGCCTCTCTGCTGGGCCGACAAGGGTGCAAGCCGTCCTGAAAGCCAGTGGTTCTTCGAACCAACTGAAGTGGTTGTCGGTATCAACGAGATTGGCACTGCCAACATCAGCCGTGAGGATGTCTACACCATCAACGGTATGAAGGTGAAGGCCGACGCTCGTCTGCAGAAGGGCATCTACATCGTAGGTGGCAAGAAGATAGTAGTGAAGTAAACCGAAAATGAAGGTAAAGGACGGGCTTTCAAGAGTCTGTCCTTCACCGACAAACATAAAGAGAGGTGCTCCCGTCGTGGGATGCGCCTCTTTTTTTGAAACGAAACCAAAATCTTTTGTTTTTGTTTTGCATTTCGCTCGTTTATTCATATCTTTGCGCTTAAAGTGCGAACTTACTCCATCTCAGCATATTTAGAGTCCCTTCATAAGGGGCGGCTATCATGCAGGGTAAAAAAATAAGATTATTCTTTTGTTCTGCGCTCGATTTTTCGTAACTTTGCCCAGCCTAATCAAGCCCTGATGAGCATGAATCAACAAGAAATCATCAATGCAATGGCGTTGACACGCGTCAGCCCGTACGAATCGGAAGCCATCAACACGCTCTACCGAAAGGTTGGAACGGCTACCGATGTGCTGGCATTGGGCAAGAATGTCCGCGACGTATTGCCCTCTGCTTCCAACCGGCTCGTCGACGCAATGGGCGATGTTTCCGAAGCGCTGAGGCGTGCCGAACAGGAGTTCGCTGCAACCGAAAAGCACGGCATCAAGGTGCTTCTGCTGGACTCCGACGACTATCCGCAGCGACTCAGCCAGTGCAATGATGCGCCATTGGTGGTATATTTCAAGGGAACGACCAACCTCAATGCCCGCCGTGTTGTCAGCATCGTGGGCACACGTCACGCCACTCCCTACGGCATCGACCTCGTGGGGCGCTTCATGACCCAGTTGCGTACGCTATGCCCTGAAGTACTCGTGATGAGTGGGTTGGCTTATGGCATCGACATTTGTGCCCACAGGGAAGCTTTGCGCCAAGGCTACGAAACTGTGGCTGTGTTAGCCCATGGTCTTGACGACCTTTACCCTTACGCCCATAGGCAAACAGCAGTGGAGATGGTCGGCCATGGCGGACTGCTAACGGAATATATGTTTGGCACACGTGCCGAGCGACTGAACTTCCTGCGTCGCAACCGCATTGTGGCGGGTATGGCCGATGCTACCATTCTAGTGGAGAGTGCCTCTCAGGGAGGTGGGCTTGTCACCGTACGGATTGCCAATGAATATGGGCGAAAAGTCATGGCGTTTCCTGGTGCCATTGGAGCACAGTTCAGCGAGGGTTGCAACCAACTGATACGCCAGGGGCAGGCCACTCTCATCACTTCGGCCACAGACTTTGTGGAAACCATGGGTTGGACCTCTGACCAACAACGCCAAAAAGCACAGGAACAAGGTATCGAACGGCAGCTGTTCCCCGACCTGACGGCAGACGAGCAAAGGGTTGTGGAAGCATTGCGGCAGCAAAATGACACACAGACAGGCGAACTGAGCCGCCTGTGCAACATGCCCATAGGCCAACTGACGGCTGTGCTCTTCGCTTTGGAAATGAAAGGGCAGGTACGGGCATTGGCTGGCGGTGCGTACCATCTCATCGCCTGAAAAAATCGCCTGAATATAATAGCTTGAACAAAAATAGATATTTAACAGTTAACAGAATAATATGAACATTACCAAAAACATCTTCTACGTGGGCGTAAACGACCGGCAGAAGGCACTCTTCGAAGGCCTTTGGCCGCTGCCCAACGGTGTGAGTTACAATTCCTATCTGATCGTCGACGAGAAGGTTTGCCTCATCGATACGGTCGAAGTGACATTCTTCTCGCAGTTCCTCGAAAACGTGCGTACCGTCATCGGTGAACGCCCCATCGACTATGTTGTTATCAACCACATGGAACCCGACCACAGCGGCTCGCTGGCTTTGCTGCGCAAGTACTATCCTGAGGTGCAGATTGTGGGCAACAAGAAGACATTCCAGATGATGCAGGGTTTCTACAAGATAGGCGAAGAAGGTGCCCAAGAGGTGAAAAACGGCGATTCCATCGCCCTTGGCAGCCTGCAACTGCAGTTCGTCCTCACGCCCATGGTGCACTGGCCAGAAACCATGATGACGCTCTGCCAACAGGCCGACGGGACTGGCGACGTGGTGCTATTCTCGGGCGATGCCTTCGGCTGCTTTGGTGCTCTCAACGGTGGTGTTATCGACGAGCAAATCAACTGCGATACGTTCTGGCTGGAGATGGTGCGCTACTACTCGAACATCGTAGGCAAGTATGGCACGCCAGTGCAGCAGGCACTGAAGAAGCTGGCCGGGCAACGTGTTGACTACATCTGCGCCACCCATGGACCCGTGTGGCACGAATATCTTCAGAAGGTCATCGACTTGTACGACCGCCTCTCGCTCTACAAAACCGAGCCAGGTCTGGTCATCTGCTATGGTACCATGTATGGGAACACCGAACGCATGGCCGAAATCATCGCTCAGGCAGCCAGCGAGGCAGGCGTGAAAAACATCGTTGTCTATAACGTATCGAAGACGCACCATTCCTACATCCTGCGCGACATCTTCCGTTATCGGGCACTCATCGTCGGTGCTCCTACCTACAACACCGGGCTTTACCATGAAATGGACGTGCTGCTCTCGGAGATTGCCGGTCGCGACATCAAAGGCAACCACCTGCTCGGCTGGTTCGGCTCGCATTCGTGGGCATCAAAGGCCGTTGCTGCCATCGAGAAGTGGAACGAGGAGCGACTTCACTTCGAGCCCGTCGGCCAACCTGTTGACATGAAGCAGGGTCTCAGCGAAGAGGTGCGCCAGCAGTGCGTGGCTCTTGGACAGGCCGTTGCCGAGCGGCTTCGCCAGGCATAGCGTTTCCTATCGCTTTCAGTCTTCACGCAGAGTCTTGCCAAGCACGGGGATGCCTATCCAATGGTAATAGCACGGGCGCCCCGTTTCCTTAGCGGCTTTGCGTGAGGACAAATATCATCTTTGCACGAAGAAAAAAATGGGTAAGGACCACTATTCGAACGCCATCGCAAAGCTGCGCTTTCCGCTTATTGTGGCAGTGGTGTTGATACATTGCAACATCAGCGATTACAATGTGGCAGCAGGCCATCTGTATGGCTACAAGTGGTTTCGCCTTGTTGCCATTCATCTCATGGCCGAAGTGGCCGTACCCGCGTTTTTCTTCATTTCCGGCTATCTTCTTTATGCAAACGATGTCTTTACGTGGAATCAGTACGGGCTCAAACTGCGAAAACGAGTGAAGTCGCTGCTGGTTCCATATCTGTTGTGGAACACCATCTGCTTCCTTCTTGTGGTGGCTCTGCAGCTGATGAAACCCGACTTCAGGCTGCTTCTTCACAAGTCGGTGGCCGACATGCAACTGAAAGACTTCTTCTTTATCTATTGGGACTTGGGCCAGGTAGAGAACATCGCTGGCAGGCCAGGGCCACTCCTGGGACCACTGTGGTTTCTGAAGGAGCTGATGATTCTGGTCATCGCGTCGCCCTTGCTGTGCTACCCATTGAAACACTTTCGATGGTGGTGGCCCTTGCTGCTGGCCGCCCTTTGCGTTACGCCCCTGCCCTATCAGCAGACAATCATTCACGACCCCGCCTCCGTCCTGTTCTTTACGCTGGGAATGGCCTTCGCCGCCAGCCACATTTCACTCGACGGCCTTTACCGCCACCGAGTGCCGTTCACTTTGCTTACGTTGGCTTCCATGGTGCTCATCGTGCTGGCTGTGGTAACACCGCTGATGGCCTGGATGCCGCCCCTTTCGCGAAGCATATTGATGAATGTCGCCATTCTCGTCGAACAGTTTTCGTTCATCATGGCGGCATTAGCATGGGTTGCGAATCGTACGACAGAAAACGATCAAAAAGCCGATAGCCGCTCGGAGTGTAAGCCTTGCCGTTGGGTTGAGAGGCTGAGGCTGGCTGAAAGCAGTTTCTTCATCTTCTGCATGCACCCATTTGTGTCGTCAGCCTTTATGAATATTGCCAAACGCGATTTGCCTTTATTCCACGACTCTTCGCTTTCAATCCTATTCGTCTTGCTTTCGGTCGTCGTCACCGTGGCCATTTGCCTCATGGCCTTCCACGTCATGCGAAGATGTTTCCCGCGGCTCTTGTCGTTGCTTACGGGCAGCAGAATTTGATAACAGCACCAAAAGAAGACTTCTCACACCACCCCAAAAACCACCATTCGCGCATTGATAAGGTGCCGTTTGGGCACAAAAAAGCACCCAAATGGTCGGGAAAAAGCACTAAAATGGTCGGAGAAAAGCACTAAAATGGCATAGAAAAGCATCAAAAATGGGCAGAAGAGGTGCAAAAATGAGGCAGAAATGCTCAAAAATAGGGCAAAAGTGGCTCAAAAATGCTCACAAAATGCACTTTTCGAGCGGTGCGGAGCGCCAAAAATGCCCTTTTTTCGTGGTCAAAAGGCAGAACGGCGTCCTGAATAACATGAAAATCCTTCGTGTTGCTTACCGAAAATGCATATATATACTATTCCGTTTTAGCCGTGTTTTCCGCGTTTTTTAGGGCAAAACTGCACGTTTTTCGGCCGATTTTGACCATTTCTTAGCCGTTCCCTGCACATTTTTCACTAAAAAAGCCACTTTTTTGCTCGTTTTTGAGCTGTTTTGCGACTATTTTTGTGGCCTTGTGACATTTACACTTTCGTAAATTAAAGATAATCAATCAATTAGAACGTTCTCTTTCAAAATGTCACATTTTGCTGTTCCTGATGATGGTTGACATTGTTTTTACTCGTCTCTACGAATGGTTGACAAGAACCTACAACCCAATCATCATCCGTGGGGGCGACTACTCGGCCTGACTGAGCAGGAGGGTCAGCTCGTCGAATGTCGAGGCAACGCGGATGTAGTCGTTCCAACGGCCACGCACCATGCCACGTGCCTGCAGGTCGTCGAGCATGGCTATGAGCGTGTCCCAGAAGCCACCGATATTGTAAAGCACGATGGACTTGTGGTGATAGCCTATGGTATGAGCAGCCGCCACCGTGAACACCTCGTCGAGCGTACCTATTCCGCCAGGCAGTGCCACCACCACGTCGCTATGAGCCAACAGCAGGTCCTTGCGGTCGCTCAGGTTGTCGCACGCGATGTGAACCGTCAGGTGTTCGGACATGCGCCCACCCTTCTCGACGATGCTGGGCACGACGCCTATCAGGTGGCCCTTCGTACCATTCTCGGCACCCTTGGCACTGGCAAACGTATCGGCCAGACAGCCCATCAGCCCCATGTTGCATCCGCCAAACACGATGCTGTGCCCATGTTCGCTGCACCAGCGAGCCAGCTCAGCCGTGCGTTCAAAGTATTCGGGGCTGATATTGTTGTTAGCCGAGCAGAAAACACCTATGTTCATCGCATCAAAAGAAAATACCAAACGTGAGTAACTTCATCTTCGGGCCACGACCATCCTTGAACATCGTCATGGGACTGTACTTGCAGTAGATGGTGGGCACGTAGGGCGCGTTGAACATGACAACGGGCTCAATGGTGACGGGGCGCACGCCAATATGGTTGAGCGTGATGTCGTAATCCTCGTCGCCAACCGTAAAGTGGCGGGAGGCACTACCGGCAATGTTGAAATTGACCATAGCACCCAACGTGAGCGACCAGCGGCAACGCTTGTCGAAGCTATGCTTATAGAGCAGAGGCACCGCGAAGCGAGCCACATTCAGCGAAGAGTAGGTCTTTTCAAGGCCTTCCTCGTAGGGCACAAGCATCATCTCCTTGCCCGTCTGCCCCTGCTTCGCCCAGTAACGATTGGAGGGAGTGTGCATGAATACGCCGCCAAAGAGCAGTCCCGTAGTCCACGTGTTCTTGGGTCCGAAGGGGTGATACTCGCCCGTAACGCCTATGCCAGCCTCAAAAGTCGGCCACATGGAATAGCCATGAGGTGCGCCGCTCATGGTACCTAAGCCGAGGTAGAGATTTGCACAAACATCCCACTTGCTGGGCTTGCCATCCTTGTTCTTCACCGTGATTCTGTTGAAATCCCTCAAGGTCGATGTCGTGCGCCTCACTGCCGTCGTATCAGGGATGCTGATGCGTTGCGTGTACAGGAATTCGGGATCATCGCGCATGCCAGTGATAACGATGCGCTGCACGGTATCACGGGTTTCAATCATCACGCGATCTACCTTCTCCAAAACCAACGTGTCGCCAACGTCGCTGGCGTGTGCTTTCGTGCCAAAACTCCCAGCAAGGAGCATGGTCAGGAATAATGCTTTCAGTTTCATTTTTGCTGTTATAAAGATAAAAAAAACGATGCTATCAGCCTTTACTCTTATTCGTCGTAGATGTAGAACCCAGCCTCAGAAGGATGGTCGAGCACGAGGCTATTCGAGTTTTCCTTCGTCAGCAGCCACGCCATCCAAATGTCGCCGGCTGCCGCAGCGATGAAGAAGATGCCCCAGAGCAGCAGGGGCAGACTTCCGATGAAAAGGGCGAAAACAGACGGTATGACGCCAAGCACAAAGCATGGCATGAGGCACGCCAACTGGTAAGGCCTAATGCGCATAGGCTCATCGCAGTGGCAGTAGGGCGTGAGATATTTCCAGATGATGCCGAAGCTGATGCTCTTCCAACCTCGTTGGGCAAAGCATGCCCACGTGATGCCGTGGATGAGTTCGTGAACGGCGATGCCCACTATCAATCCAAGGAACAGCATTATATTAGTTGACGTGGTGCCCAAGAGTCCGCTGATGGGGCGACGGTCATGCCAAATCAGGAAAAACAGTGCAACAAGCACGATGCCAACCACACACATGATGACCACGGCAAAGATGTTTGCCTTCATCAAATCAATGGCAACCTTCCGCCGGTTGCGACCTTCCACCTCCTCGCAGGATGCCATGTCCTGCGGCGTTTCAATGCGATTCTTCTCTTCCATGGTCTTTTCCTATTCCTTAAACAAACGCTGTGCAAAAAGTGTGAGATAGATACGCCAGTTGCGCCACAGATGGCCGCCGTCGTTCTCGTAGTACTCGTAGGGATAGCCGTGAGCATCGAGATACTGGCGCAGCTGCTGGTTCATAGGCATGAGGAAGTCTTCCTTGCCAATGGCTATCCAATAGAGCTTGGGCTTCGATGCGAACAGGCGACTGAGCTGGGCATCGAGCTTATCGGCATCCCTGTTCATACGGGCAGCAGCTGACTGCAGGCCATAGTAGTCGAACGTTTCGGGATAGAGGCGCGAGATTCCGAACGTGTGACCGCCACCCATCGAGAGGCCAGTCACGGCACGTGCCGAACGCTTGCGAATGGTGCGATAATGGCTGTCGACAAAATTCACGATGTCCATGAAACTTTCTTCCATAGATGCCTTTGCACCACGGTCGTTGAACGCGTTACCATCGGGCGTGTACATGCCTTCGTGCCACCAGCCTGGTGCCGCATTGCAGGTGGGATTGCCGTTGGGCATCACCACGATCATTGGCACAGCTTTGCCCGAAGCAATGAGATTGTCCATGATTTGCGAAGCGCGGCCAAGGTCGCCCCATGCGGTCTCATCACCACCGTGTCCATGCAGAAGGTACATGACCGGGAACTTCTTCTTGCCGTCGTATGCGGAAGGCAGATAGACCGTCATGCGACGCTGCTGGCCGAGCGTAGGACTGTCGTACCACACACGCGAAAGGGTGCCGTGGGGAACGTTGTTTACCTGGTACAGATCGCCCTTGTCGCCCTTTCCTTTCGTTACGATGAAGATGTTGCTCAAGGTTGAAATGTCGCGATTCACGTAACTGTTGGCAGGATCAATGATGCGCTGCCCGTCGACCGAGAAACTGTAGGAATAGAGCTCGGGATTCAGGGGCTGCGTCGTAACTGTCCACACGCCGTTTTCCTGACGCGTCATGGGAAGTGTCTGCCACCTGATTTCCTCGAAGTCGCCCGTCACGCTGACCTTTTCGGCCGTGGGATCAAAGAAGTTGAAAGTCACCGACCCATCCTTGTTGACGATGGGCGATTTCACGTTAGGACGCTGTCCCAACGCCTGCTGGGCATGGCAGCATACGACTGCCAGACAGCACATGGCAAGAAATAATAGTCTCTTCATTAGTTTTGTAAGTTATTATTAGTTTAGCTAATATGTGCGCGTAAGTCGGACCGTTTTGTCGTCCAACGTATTGAGAATAGTTCCTTCATACAAACATAAAATCGTTATAATTCGATGCAAAGATACAAAAAAACATAAGCTTTGCAAACAGATAGGCGATTTTTCGTGCATTTTTCGCTTCATTACAGGCGTTTTCGTAAGGCAAACTCACGCTATCATGAAAGCAAATTCGGTCGTAGCCTGACGTTCGACGGTCAGGAGTTCGCTGAACTGCGTATGGAGTACAGGCGTTTAACTATAGTGGCTCGTACAGAATCGATTGCAACGCAGACGAAATAGACTATGATTGTGACTGCTAAGACACAAATGGGCAGAGCCAACTCATGAACTGAACGCAACCAATCTCCTGCAAAACTCCACAACAATTCGCTGACAACTGGATGCGAATGGACGATATAAACCGCAAAAGACAACGGGGAAAGAACATATATGCCTTGCTTCACGATGCCACTCCGTATGTTCCAATCTTTCACCCATAGGAAAAGGGCTACAGACAAAGGCAAAACCAACCCATGATATGCCATCGCATAAACCGTGTATGGTGAATCGCCCGCATCTATATTTTTATATAATGTATAGGCGTACATGCAAATAATGATTCCTAAATAGATGAGAAACGGGCTGATATGGGCATGGCCCTTCGCATGACAGTAGCGGCGGATGTAACCGCCTATCAGGAACAAATAAACGAACAGGATAATGTTCTGGCTGTCCATCAAAAACTGCCCCAAGAATGGCTGGAAGCACACAACCGCCCCGACAGCCAGCACAACCTGATATTGCCGCTTTGTGGCGTTCTTCATTGCTCTGGCAATAAATGGAGCCAGCACTATAAGAATAAGGTAAGACGTAACAAACCAATAGATGTTGGAGAGAATCGGGGTGGCATATCCTGACAATTCATGCCAACTGAAGGACTTTATGCATAAACAAACTGACAGCAAATAAAGGCCGACGGCATAGAACCACGTTTCGCTCCACACTTTCCAAATGCCTTTCCACCTCAGTTGTGTATTTTCTATCAGGAAATAGCCTGTGATAAGTATATAGCAATTGACACTTGGAAGGGCTATGAGCTTCAAAAGTTCGAGGAGGCTCCACAGGATGAAACCCAAAGGGGTGGAGGCGTCTATACTGAAATCATCGTATATAAGAAGCCCGTTATTAAACACATGGTTCAAAACGACTCCACACATCGCCAAGATGCGGAGTAATTCAAACTGAACGATACGTTTAGCAGAGTTGTTCCCCATTCATAAAAAAGAAATGGGATGATTCTCTGACCGTAATCATCAAATCATCCCATTTATAAGAAGTCAATATTAGTCAGCCAGCTTGGCCTTGATGAACTCGCGGTTCAGGCGGGCAATGTTGGCAATAGACTCGTTCTTCGGGCAGACAGCCTCGCAAGCGCGGGTGTTGGTGCAGTTACCGAAGCCGAGCTCTTCCATACGCATTACCATAGCCTTGGCACGCTTGGCAGCCTCGGGACGACCCTGAGGCAGAAGAGCAAGCTGCGAAACCTTCGAAGAGACGAAGAGCATGGCAGAACCATTCTTACAAGCTGCTACGCAGGCACCACAGCCGATGCACGTTGCGCAGTCCATAGCCTCGTCGGCGTTCTCCTTCGGGATGAGGATGGCATTGGCATCCTGAGCCTGACCCGTGCGGATGGAGGTATAGCCGCCAGCCTGGATAATCTTGTCAAATGCGCCACGATCGACCATGCAGTCCTTAATGACGGGGAATGCAGCCGAACGCCAAGGCTCTACAGTAATGACGTCGCCATCGTTGAAACGACGCATGTAGAGCTGACAGGTGGTGGCACCACGCTCGGTCTTGCCGTGCGGTGTGCCGTTGATGTAGAGCGAGCACATACCGCAGATACCCTCGCGGCAGTCGTGGTCGAATACGAACGGCTCCTTGCCCTCGTTGATGAGCTCTTCGTTAAGGATGTCGAGCATCTCGAGGAATGAGGTGTCGTCAGGAATATTCTTCATCTCGCGGGATTCAAAATGACCTTTCTCCTTCGGACCATTCTGTTTCCAATACTTTATCGTGAAACTAATATTCTTTGCCATAGTTGTTAGTTCTTATAGTTACGTGTTTGTACCTTGATTGCCTCATACTCGAGCGGTTCCTTAATAAGCTCAGGAGCCTTCGTGTCGTCGCCCTGGTATTCCCAGCAGCCAACATAGAAGAAGTGCTCGTCGTCGCGCTTGGCTTCGCCTTCCTCGGTCTGGTGCTCCTCGCGGAAGTGTCCACCGCAGGATTCCTCACGATGAAGTGCGTCGTAGGCAACAAGCTGACCCATCAGGATGAAGTCGCGCAGGTGGATAGCCTTGTCGAGCTCGACGTTGACGCCTTCCTTCGTGCCAGGCACGAACAGGTTGGTATCGAACTCCTTCTTGAGCTCGCGCATCAGCTTCAGACCTTCTTCCAGACCTTCCTTGGTGCGGCCCATACCCACATGCTCCCACATGATGTGGCCGAGTTCCTTGTGGATGGAATCAACGGAACGCTTGCCCTGAATGCCCATAAGGCGATCGATTTCCTTCTCGACACCCTTCTCGGCCTCAACAAACTCAGGCAGATCGGTAGAAATCTTGCCCCAGATGCTCTGGTCGGCCAGGTAGTTCTGGATGGTGTAAGGCAGCACAAAGTAACCGTCGGCCAGACCCTGCATCAGAGCCGATGCACCGAGGCGGTTTGCACCATGGTCGGAGAAGTTGCATTCGCCAATAGCGAACAGACCGGGAATGGTGGTCTGCAGCTCGTAATCGACCCAGATACCACCCATCGTGTAGTGGATTGCAGGGAAGATCATCATGGGCTTGTAGTACTTCACGCCGTTGATTTCCTTGGCAAGTTCACCGGGGAACACGTCGGTAATCTCCTCATACATCTCGAAGAGGTTGCCATAGCGCTGCATAATCTCGTCGAGACCGAGGCGGTTGATGGACTCGGAGAAGTCGAGGAACACAGCCAGACCAGTGTTGTTCACGCCGAAACCGTGGTCGCAACGCTCCTTGGCAGCACGCGAAGCAACGTCGCGAGGCACAAGGTTACCGAATGCAGGATAGCGACGCTCCAGATAGTAGTCGCGATCTTCCTCGGGGATGTCCCAACCCTGAATCTCTCCGCGTTGCAGCTTCTTGGCATCTTCCAGCTTCTTGGGCACCCAGATGCGACCATCGTTACGCAACGACTCCGACATCAGTGTAAGTTTCGACTGCTTGTCGCCATGAACGGGAATACAAGTGGGATGAATCTGCACGTAAGAGGGGTTAGCCATGTAGGCACCCTTACGGAAGCACTGGATGGCAGCGGTGCAGTTGCAACCCATAGCGTTGGTCGAGAGGAAGTAGGTGTTGCCATAACCACCAGTGGCGATGACCACTGCATTGGCAGAGAAGCGGTGTAGCTTACCCGTGGTAAGGTCCTTGGCGATGATACCACGTGCACGGCCATCAACGATGACCACGTCTTCCATCTCATAGCGGGTCAGAAGCTTCACCTTACCGAGCTCCACCTGACGGCTAAGCGATGAATAGGCACCGAGCAGCAACTGCTGACCGGTCTGACCTTTGGCATAGAACGTACGGCTGACCTGGGCACCACCGAATGAACGGTTGGCCAGCATGCCGCCATATTCACGTGCGAAAGGAACGCCCTGAGCCACACACTGGTCGATAATGTTGTTCGACACCTCAGCCAGACGATAGACATTGGCCTCACGAGCACGATAGTCGCCACCCTTCACTGTGTCGTAGAACAGGCGATAAACCGAGTCACCGTCGTTCTGATAGCACTTAGCGGCGTTGATACCACCCTGTGCGGCGATGGAGTGAGCGCGGCGAGGCGAGTCCTGAATGCACAGGTTGATGACGTTGAAGCCCATCTCGCCGAGCGAAGCAGCTGCCGATGCACCGGCCAGACCTGTACCAACAACGATGACGTCGAGCTTCAGTTTGTTCTTAGGATTCACCAGTCTCTGGTGAGCTTTATATTCTTTCCATTTCTCGGCTACTGGGCCCTGTGGAATCTTGGAATCTAATTGCTTTGTCATAGCGAATTATTCTTTAGGTATTAACGTTATTTTACAACAGCAAGCGTGTCAACAACAGCCTGGCAAGTGTCGGCAGCAGCCTCACAGCAGGTAGCAGCAGCTTCACCGCAGCAAGCGGCGGCACTATTGCAAGCCTCACAAAGCGACGGAGCGCAACCGAAAGCGAAGGCCAAAACGACTACGAGGAAGCCCAGCATGAGCAGTGTCGTGTAGATGAGACCGATGCACTTCCAGCGCTTTTCCCAAATCTTACCGTTCCAACCCAGAGTGTGAATAGCACTCCAAAAACCATGAGAGAGGTGGAACCAAATGGCCACGATCCAAATGATGTAGAGAACAACGTAGATGGGGTTGGAGAAGGTGTTCACAATCTTACCAAATCCGTCGGCAGGAGCAGCGTCGAAGTGGATTGAGGGGAACAGCTCGGCAAACATCATGTTGTACCAGAAGTTGAAGAGGTGCAGCAACAGACCGAGCAGGATGATAATACCCAGCACGAGCATGTTCTGACTAGCCCACTCCACCTTGGCAGGTTTGTCGGTAACAGCGTAGCGCTCAGCACCACGTGCACGACGATTCTGCGCAGTGAGGATGAAAGCATAGACAATGTGAATCACGGCAAGAGCTGCAAGGCCGAGTGTTGCCGCCACGGCATACCAGTTGGCTCCCAGCAATTCACAAATCATGTTGTAGGCTTCTCCCGAGAAGAGAGCCACGACGTTCATGCAGCAGTGGAACGTCAGGAACAGGATGAGCGCCAAGCCGGTAACCGACATGACCACTTTCCTACCAATTGATGAATTGATTAACCACATAAATGATTGATTGATTTTTTAGATTGTTATTGAATTATTGATGATTGTCTTTTCCTTGGCCTATCAATGTTTTCTGGCTGTCACAGCCGCCGACATTGCTGTGGCTTACCATCTTTTAGGTAGGTCACAGCCTTTACTGACTGCAAAAATACTATTTTTTAATGATAATTCAAACAAAAAAGCGTAAAAATTCCGTTTTAATTCGTAATTTTGCACAGAATAATCCAAAAATAACGTTTCCACCACGCAAAAAGCGGTTCGTAACTTATGAAAGAAATCAAGAAAATCGTCCTTACAGGAGGACCTTGTGCTGGCAAAACCACTGCCTTGGTGAAGATTGTCGACTACTTTTCTAACTATGGCTACAAAGTTTTCACAATTCCAGAGGTGCCAACACTCTACAGCCAAGCTGGCTGGAACTTCCTCACTCCTAATCGTGACCTCTACTACGAGGGCGAACGTGCCATTCTGGAGACGCAGTTGGCTTTGGAGGACATGTTCATGCGCATGGCCGAAGTGTGCACGAAGCCGACGCTCATCGTGTGCGACAGAGGCACAATGGACATATCGGCCTACATGACGCCTGAGATGTGGGAAGACATCACACGTAAGGCAGGAACCGATTCCAACCAGTTACGCGGTCGCTACGACGCTGTGCTTCACCTCGTCTCAGCAGCCGACGGTGCCGAGAAGTACTACACTACGGCTACCAATGCCACGCGCTACGAGCAGATGAACGAGGAGGGCCTACGCATTGCCCGCGAACTGGACAAGAAGGTGGTGCAGGCGTGGACAGGACATCCTCATTTGCGAGTGATCAACAACAACGACGACTTCAATGCCAAGCTGAACCGCGTCCTGAAGGAAATTGCCCACGTGCTAGGTCTGCCCCAACCTATTGAAGAGGAGCGTAAATACCTCGTCGAGGTGGTGGGAGAGATTCCTGAATGCAGTGAGAGCATCATCACGCAGACGTATCTGGTCGCTGAGCCGGGCGTGGAAATGCGCCTTCGCCGTCGCGACTGGAAGGGAAAATTCGTCAACATCCTTACCACGAAGAAGAAGATTTCAGAGACCGAACAATTGGAAACGGAACGACAGGTGGACAATAACCTTTACGAGTCGCTTGTCAAGCAGGCCGATCCTTATCGTCAGACCATCGTCAAGCAACGCAAGAGCTTCATCTGGAAGGGACAGTACTTCGAGTTGGACACCTATCAACAGCCCATCGGCAACTTTACCATTTTGGAGACAAAGGGTATGAAGTGCCATGAGGACGTGAAGTTCCCGCCATTCCTGCGTGTTATTGAAGACATCACAGGGCGCACCGACTACTATAACTACAACATGGCGCTGCGCGGTTGAGGCTTGGGTTGCCAAAGGGCATCCAGTACTTCACTTTAACGGCCATCCCCTACTTCACTTAACGGCCATCCCCCTTCATTTTTGCGTTTTCTCGTCGTAGCAAATCACTGCTGCGTTCACCGCAAAAATGAAGGGGGATTTGCAAAAAACACCGATTTCATCGAGGAAAAGGCACTCTTTTTTATCATCAAATCACAAGAATTCCAAGAAGAAGAACGGCCTAACGGACTGCAACATTGTCACCTACTCCGTCTTTAGCAATGCCAATGCACGGTTTTCCGCATCCTCCATCAACTCTCGTTCACCGGGTCCCTTGTCGTTGAGGCCACAAAGGTGTAGCACACCGTGTATAATAACACGGTGCAACTCTTCCTCATAAGGTTTTCCAAAGAGCTCGGCATTGGAGCGAACCGTGTCCAATGAGATGACCAAGTCGCCATTCAGAACGTCGCCTTCACAATAATCGAAAGTGATAATATCGGTGTAGTAGTCGTGCCCAAGGTATTGGTTGTTAACGTCAAGGATATGCTCATCGTCAACAAACAGATAGCCTATTTCGCCCACCCGCTTACCGTAGGTGGCAGCAACGGCCTTGATCCACGCCGTAGTGGCGCGTCTTTTGATGTTGGGCATGGCCACGCCCTCTGCATTGTAACTGATCATAGGGATGGTTGAAAGGTTGGTAAGGTTTGAAAATGATATGCTTCAGCGGCATCTACTCGTCCACTTTGGGCAGCAATTGGCTCACGTCGCGACCCAGCTTGCGCAGCTCTCGCACCGCTGTCGACGACACACTAGCGAGTCCAGGCTCAGCCATGACGAGCAAAGTTTCCAGTCCTGACAGCATGCGATTGAGGTCTGCTTGCTCGCGTTCGTACTCGAAGTCGCGCACCGAGCGCACCCCTTTCACCACGAAACGCGCCTCATAGCGTTGCGCCAGGTCAACAGTCAGCCCATCATAGGCCACCACGACAACACGTTCATCACCCGCATAGAGTCGGTTGATGGCAGCCACACGTTCCTCAGCCGTGGCCTCTGGATGCTTGGCTTCGTTGCGCCCCACACCGATAACGAGCCGGTCGAAGAGCGGCAACACACGCTCTACCACCGATTGATGACCGATGGTGAACGGGTCGAATGTGCCTACGAAAAGTCCTGTCTTCATCATACTGACTGCAAAAATAGGTATTCTTTTCAGAATTACGGCACGTTCTTTACATTTTTTAATAAAAAAAGGCGTTACCGATGGGCTGTTAATCAATTTCTTTTACTAAATTTGCAGTCGCAGAACACCCCCATCCCTCTAAATAGACCTACGAATGAAACCACTAAACGGCTCACTCCTCATGCTTCTTGCGGCAGCCATGTTGTTGACCACTGCCTGCAACAGAACCGCTATAAACGCGACCAACGACGAGCACCGCAGCGAAATCGACAGCGTGGTGCGCTCAACCCTAAACCCCGACAGCCTGCTTAACATCATCAAAGCCTACAAGACCACGAAGGACTTGCTTGGCGAAGCTATGGCCTATCGGGCACTTGGAAAGGTTCATCGCGACAACAGCAACTTCACAGAGGCCATCAAGTACCACGAACAAGGCGTACGACTGGCCACCAATGCCACTGACACCATAGAATTGGTGCAGAACCTTAACAACCTGAGCACAGACTATCGCCGGCTGGGTATGCTTGATATGGCTTCCGAATACCATTACAATGCGCTCAACCTCTGTATGCAATACACCGATAAAACCAGTGACTTGGCACGCAAAAACCTAACCATTTCACTCAACGGACTGGGCAATGTCCACCTGCAACTGGGAAATGATGAGGTGGCCGACAGCATCTTCCGAATCGCACTGGCCACCGAGCGCTCGCTAGGAAGTGCCCTTGGCATGGCCATCAACTATGCCAACCTGGGCGCAGTCTTTGAAAATCGGGGCATGGACGACTCTGCTCACGTCTATTACCAGTACTCTCTCGATTACAATCGCAAGGCAGGATCGGCACTTGGCATTGGTTTGTGCCACAATCACTTTGGAATGATTGCCGAACGGAAAGGCCTTATCTCCCAAGCCATCGGTGAATACCTCACGGCTTACGATATGTTGGAGAAGTGTCACGACGAATGGCACTGGCTAGACCCATGCCTTTCGCTGGCAAAGATATACATCAGCCGCCAGCAATACGAACAGGCACGCAACTATCTCGACCAAGCCTTTGCCAAAGCCACCAGTATTGGCTCCAACGAACACCTGGAAACCATCCATAAGTTGTACTACGAGCTGGAACAACAGAAAGGAAACACCGCCTCGGCACTGACCCACTACATCAAGTCCACGAACTATCGCGACAGCATCTTCAACCTACACGCACTCAATCAGATACAGAACATGCGCGTAGGCATAGAACGTCAGCGCAGCGAAAACCAGCTAAAACTGATGACTGGCAACCTGAAGCTGGAGCGACAGCAGAAGGTTACCGCCTACGTACTGCTCATTTTGCTCATGCTTACGGCACTTGTCGGCACGCTCTTCCTGCTCTATTCGCAACGCGTCAGCAAGAAGCACGAGCAGTTTATGCGCACCATGCAGGAGGCACGCGAACGCTTCTTCACCAACATCACACACGAATTCCGCACACCACTGACCGCCATCCTCGGCATGTCCGAACAGTTGCGCTCCGGACAGGCCCACACCCCCACTGACGTAGCGCATGCTGCAGGCATCATCAACCGCCAAGGCAACCACCTGCTGCAACTCATCAACCAACTATTGGACATCGCCAAGCTGAAATCCAATACCGCTGAAGCTGATTGGACACACGGAAACATCGTGGCTTTCACACAGATGGTGGTCGAATGTTGCCGCCCCATTGCCAACAAAAAGAACCAAAGGCTTATCTATACGCCCCAAGATTCGGTCATCGAAATGGACTTTGTGCCCGACTATTACGACCGTGTCGTCACCAATCTGCTGTCGAACGCTTTCAAGTTCACACCGGAAGGCGGCACCATCCGGCTCGAAACGGTCATGCTTCCCAACCAACACTTGCGGCTATCCATCATCGACACGGGCATAGGCATCGCTCCCGAAGCACTAAGCCACATCTTCGAGCCGTTCTACCAGGCCGATGAAGATCATCACAACATAGGTACCGGCATCGGACTCTCGCTCACCCGCCAGCTCATTGAGGCCATGGACGGAAACATCAAGGCCGAAAGCCAAGTCGGAAAAGGCACCACGATGACTGCTTTCCTGCCACTTCGCCACGGCAAACAGCAGCCACAACTCTTCAGAATCGATGACTATATGCGCAAACCCTGTAACGACGAGACTGAAAACGACAGCTTGCAGGCCGAAGAACAGAGTGACAGCAATGCCGAACAAGTGCTTATCATCGAGGACAACAACGACGTTGCCTATTTCATCGGTCAGCAATTGAAGTCGACTTACAACGTCAGTTATGCTTCCAACGGCGACGAAGGACTCGAGAAGGCTCGCCAGCTGATTCCAGACATTATCATTACCGACTTGATGATGCCTGGTACGGACGGCATAGAGGTATGCCGACAGGTGCGCCAAAACGAGCTCATCAACCACATACCCATCATTGTCGTCACCGCAAAGGCCACCGACAAGGCACGTGTGGAAGGCCTTCAGGCCGGTGCAGACGCCTTCCTGGTGAAGCCGTTCAACACCAGTGTGCTGCTGGTTACCATCCAACAGCTGCTCGAACAGCGCCGCGTGCTTCGCGAAAAGTTCACACAGGCCATCAGCGAAGGTACAGCTCCCGACATTAAAATGAAGCCTTCCGACCGCACGTTTGTCGATAAGGTTCGCAGCATCGTTCTCGAACTCATGGACCAAGGGCAAGTAGATGCCGAGACATTGGCCAGCAATATGTTCGTCAGCCGTGTCCATTTGAACCGTAAACTGCAGATGATCACGGGCCAGACCACCTCGAACATCATCAGCCAAATCCGCATATCACGGGCAAAGAAACTACTGGACGAGTACCCAGAGATGTCAGTCAGCCAAATTGCCATGAAGTGTGGCTACGAGGATGTGGCCTATTTCAGCCGCAACTTCAAGCAGATTACCAACTATTCGCCTACGCAATACCGCAAACGCAACAGCGACTGACGTTTCCGCCAGCCGCCGTTAACACCGCCGACAGAGGGCTTTCGTGGACTTCTGTCGGCGGTTTTGCGTCACTAACTCTTATTGCTTCAGATAAAGGCCCATCTCCTCACGTTCCGAACGGGACTTGCCATCCTCGGAAAACACGATGAAATCGTCGATTTTCAACGTTTTCTCGCCTTCATTTACAATGCGAAGAGCCAATGATTGATTACCGGAGCAGTTCGTAATCGTCACGAAGACCATAGCCTTGTCTTGCTCTTCCTTGACCGAATCAACCCGACTGGCCAGGTCGTCGCACCAGTCTTGTCCCTGCACCCAGTGGTCGTAGTCCCAGAAACCCATCTCTTCAGGACTCTGTTCGTCGGCAACGGCGATGAGCGAGTCCTGCTCCAAATAGGCAGCAGAACAGAATCGATGGTCCAAGGCTGCCACATCGGGCATCGTAGTTGCACCATTCAGAGACTTTTTGTACAGGGCGAACACTTCGTTGTAGACGTTTTCCACAAACTGTGCCGCACTGAGCGAGTCTAAAACCTGTGCTTCGGCTGCTGTCTCTGCAGATTCTTTCTGGGTGTTTCCCTTAGGTCCACATCCCATCAATGCCAGCATCAGAGCTGCCATCCATAGTTGTTTCTTCATTGCTATCTATTGTTTAGTTGTTTGAAAGAGCATCTTTAGCGCAGCCAGCCATCACTGATGGATCTTGCGAAACTGCCTGAACTCGTCGCAACGCGACACGTAGGAACTGGGGGCCAGCTGGTTTTGCGCCTCGAAGTCGGCCAGTTCCTGGAAGGCCATGTACTGTTTCGACAGCGGTTTAACCAGCCTTACCATATCCGCCAGCTCGTCATCCCAGTCCCAAACGCACCACCTATTGGACTCATCGTAAAGACCGGCGTAGCATTGGGCAAAGAGAGCACGCTCGCGAATGTCTGCTTTGGTGCTGCGGGCAGCTTCGGTCAGCAGACTCAAAGCACGTGCTCCAAGGTCTATTTCGTTCACGCGGACAGTATCCATGACGCTCTTTCCATCGCGCATCAGGTACCAACAGTCGCCTGTGAAGTGGGCTTGCGCATAACGAACGGCCAAATCATAGCATTGCAGGCAACGCGATTCGCCCTCGAGCAGTGTCAATGCGCTCTCCATTCTCAACATTTCACGGGCGAAAAGTGACTTCGGATTGGCCGACAGCGAAACCTTTTCCTCGCCGTAGGCCTCAGCTTCGGTCAGCCATTGGCGCTTCAACCAGGGTTCCACCGTCCATGTACGTAAGGCAGCATAAGGTGCATAGCCCTTCTCTTTGTAGTAGTTCAGGGGTACTTTGTCAAGCCATGCCAGCGCCTCATCCCATCGTCCAAGCCGCATATACTTGGTTCCGACAAGGTCGTTCAGCATCTCGTCATCGATGGAAAGCCTTGGAATGAGCACGCTGTCGAGTGCCGTTTCAGGCTTCGAGTGGGCATAATTGATGAAGGTTTGCAGCCTGTCTACCGATAGCGTGTCGATGTATGCGTTGTAGTACTCGCTGGAAAGGATGTTGCACTGATAAAGTGCAGCCGCCTCTTCGTAGCATCCAGCCTTTATAAACTTATCGGCCAGCACCTGAATAACAGTGCGATCGAGGGCGTTCATGTAGAAATGATCGTGGGAATAGAAGCCAAACTCGTCGACACGGCCCAGCAACCACGACAGTTCTGTGGGCAGATAATCGCCGATAAGCTCTTCTATCGGACTCAGAACGGAGTTGATGTAAAGGCGCAACACGCGGGCATTGTCGTTCATTCGTGGCGTTCCGGCAAGTTGGCAGGCCACGTCTATGTCGGCCTTTGCCTGCTGCTGACGGCCGAAAAGGAACTCCAGCCAAGCCTTGGCCGACTGCCACATCTGCGGCGAACGTGTCTTTCCCTGGCTCACAACCTGCCTGGCAAGCTCGCACATCTGCATCGCTTCGCTCTCCTGAATATTGCGCACGTAGAGCTTTCCCTCTCTGTACCACTCTTGGTTGGCTGCATCCACGGCTTCCTGGGCATTGTTCACATAGTCCTGCAGCAGGAATGGCAGCACGGACGAGTTGGCATCGCGTTCGTATTCAGCACGGATGGCAGCACAGGAACGACGATCGTAGTACTGCGTCATGAGGCTTTCCCAGTCGCCCATCTCTGCAAACATCATGCCGGCGCGGTCGTTCTGGCCTGTATGCAGCAGCGCTCCGGCATAGATATTCTTCATCATTTCCTTATAGACGGTATCGATGTAGCGGCTGGCGGTCTGCTCCCAAAACCTGACGTTTTCGCTATGCAGACCTAACATCATGTTACAGCGCATGTAAAGTAGTGCATGTTGACTCCTAAGGCGTGTCTTTAGCTTGCCTAAAGCATAGCTTTTGATGGCCAAAAGCTGTGCTTTACGACTGGCAAGCTGTGCCTTTGTAGGATAGTCCCATCTGTCCTGCTGCACTTCCTGGGCTATTTTCATGTAGCGTTCCAGTTGGCGCACGTAGCTTTCCATCAACTTGTCGCCACGCCGACGTGCCTCTGTCAAAATCACATCGGCATCGTAGTAAGAGAAGTCAATGTCGCTCCCAAGATAGGCGCGCCAATTTTGCATGGTCAGATCATAGCAACGGGTGCTGAACTCCTGCTGTTCGTAGACGCTGAACAGGTAGTAGTTGTGCGTGTCTTCCCACGCACAGGCCATCATAACAGTGGCTATGGCCGTCAGCAGATTAGTGATGATAAATCGCTTCATAGTCTTCGGGTTTGTATCTGTTGATGTTTTCTTTGTCAAGATGATAGGTAATGATGGACCGGCTGAGGCTGGGGCGCTGCTTTTCGACGGCCTTTTTCACGCGTAACAGTTCGGAAGCCTCCACCGTATGCTCAATGCGAACACCGTAAATGGTGCGCTGCCAACGATAGACAGGATAGGCTGCTGCCAGCGGAAGGGCGTAGTCGGCAAGCCGATGGAGGTAGGGTTGCACGTCGCGAAGGTCGAGTACGGGGTTGCGTTGCTGAAACTTCCGAGGGTCGCCCGTGTTGTATAGCATGAGCACCCCATAGTCTGCAGGAGGCACAGGCATGGAGAGCTGATGCAGGCGAATCGTGGTTGAGAGGCGCAACCCATGCTTTTGTGCTTCGCGTCGCACCTCGTTCAGGAAGTCATAGTACGTGGCTCGACTTCGGGAAGTGTAGTCGCAGTCAATCTGCAGTTCGCTGACACCGCCCACATCGTTGGTCTCGTTGATTTGCAGGATGCGGTTGACGATGCGCCGGGCCAATCCTTCGTGACGCTGGTGCATACAGTCCTCGGTAATGTAGACCGTAGGCACTATCTGCAGTTGGGCCGAAACAGGTTCGGAAAAGATAATGGTGGCATTGGGCATGGGCAGACTATCGGCCATCACCACGTCGAAATAGCGGCAGTAGACCTTGCTGATGTGGTAACGATCCATAAACGACAACGCCACGCTGTCGAGCCTCCAGTCGGTCCGCCAGTAGTAGACGCTGTTCTCCTGGGGCAGCTCTGCTGTGCGCTTTCCGCAGCCTGCAGAGAGTGCCAGCAACAGCATCAGTAGCACATTCTTAACCTTCATCGTCGTTTTCCGTTATGGATTCAACCGCTAACCTTACCGTTTCAACCGACTGAAACGGTCGTTTCGTCGGGGTGAACCATCACCTTATTTTTTTAAGACATAACCTTTGATGACTCCGTTTTATTGTGCCAAGCGTCTTTTTTTCCTCGCTGAATGCAAGATTTCGCCCCTTTTAACGTTAAAAATGTAGACATCATCTTTCAACAAGTATGAAAAAAACGATCGTAACCCAACGTTTGGCAACCGCATTGCTGCGCTTCTGGAACCTGAAGGCAGCCGTCATCGTCGTCATTTGCACCCTGAGCATGAGCGCATCAGCACAAGAGTACTATGAAACCAAGCACGAAGTGGCCATCAGTACGGGTGCCATCACGAACACCCAACTGCTCGATGCACTGTCGCAGTTTGCCAGTATCCTCGTCACAGTACCCATTTCGGCCATCGCTACGGGTGGACAAGCTACAGCCTACTATACCTACGAAAACGAGAAAAACTTCCCACCGCTGTCGGCAGAGTACTTCTACCACGTTGACAAGCTGGTGGGCGTGGGCGGCATCGTGAGCTTCAACAGCCTGAAACGCGACATGTACTGCGACATTCAAGATGCTTCGGGCAACAAGAAGCACACCAAGCAGGGCGTGGCACGCATGAACAACTTCACCCTGATGCCTGCCGTGAAACTGGACTGGCTACGCAAACGCAACTTCGGCATGTACACTAAGCTGGGCGTTGGCGCCACTATCGGCAGCGAAAAGCAGAAGGATGACAGCGGATCGGTGCTCTATGACGACACCGACGTGATGTTTAACTTCCAGGCTTCACTGCTTGGCATAGAGGCAGGATCGACGAAAATACGCGGTTTCATCGAACTTGGCAT
Source organism: uncultured Prevotellaceae bacterium (assembly GCA_902774815.1). Lineage (GTDB taxonomy): Bacteria > Bacteroidota > Bacteroidia > Bacteroidales > Bacteroidaceae > Prevotella. The sequence goes on from CACYJV010000016.1 coordinate 70,540, forward strand.
AGGCGAACAGGGTATGTTCGTGGGTGGTTTGCGCTGCAAATTCTAACGCAAAGGTAGGCTCTAAAGCCTGTTGGCACTAGGTTCCTTACTTCAATTGCTTGCCGTCGCTGAAGGCATGGCCCACGGTGGTGCCCAACTGGATGTAGGTGTGATGCACGGGATCATAGCTGATGAGGTGCAAACGCTCCACATCAGGCTGTCCGTCGTCAGCAAGATAGCGTTCATCGCATACCACATTGACGATTTCGGCCACGAGATAATAGCCCGTCTCACTCTCATCGAGCTTCTGCTTGACGCGACATTCAAGCGTCATGGGCAGCTCCCGAAACAGCGGAGCATTGACATTGGGGGCCTTTTCGGCCGTCCAACCGGCCTTAGCCAGTTTCTCGGGTTCCTTTCGACCACTGACTATGCCCACGAAATCGGCAGCTACGAGCGTCTCGGTCGTGGCAAAAGCAACGGTGAAATCGGTGTTTTCCTTCAAGTTATCGGTCGTCTGATGGGATCCCAACGAGATCATGATCTCATGCATATCCCACTGACCTCCCCATGCGGCATTCATTGCGTTGGGGCGACCTGCTGCGTCATAAGTGCCGATGATCAGCACTGGCTGTGGAAGAATCCACGGTTTGGATCCAAAACTTTTCATGTTCTTTCTTTTATTTATATCAGTTGTTCTGTGAATGGATGTTCTGTAGAATGTCCTTACGGCAGGTTGTTGATGCGCTCCTGCAGGCGTTGGAAGAATAGACCTACGTGGTAACCGTCGAGAAAGCAGTGGTTTACCGTCACAGAGATGTTCAGCAACCAGCGGCCATCGCGTTCGACGTAGCCGCCCCAGTTGATTCGCGGGATGGCATCCTGGGGGTTTTCCATGCCTGGATTGCCTATCATCGTGGCATCAAGCATGGGGACGCACGAGAAATAAGCCACATTTGGGATGGCTCCAAGCCCTCCTAAGAGGGTGGTCTGACGGATGATGGCCTGCGATGTGGCAGTGACGTACTCCTGCAAGGTGCCTTCGAAGGGGTGCCGTATGATAGCGAAAGACGTCCTCACCGGCCCGCTTATGGGTGAAATTGGTGTGGATACGGTCGTAGCTTACTACCTGTCCCTGCTCAAAACGCAGGTGAAAGTTGTCGATGCTATTGAGCACTTCTGTCGACAAATAGATGAGCGAGAGGTAGAAAGAGAGGCCGCTCGCACGCTTATAGGCCAGCAGGCGCGTCACGTCGACGTTGGCGGCAACGATGAAATGGGGCATTTTCATCTGCGAGAAGTGCTGGAAAAGCTCGCGACGGTTCCAATTGCTGATGTCGATAGGGGTATACATGCTATGGATTTACGGTGTTAAGTTCACTTTTTATAGTGCAAAAATACAAATTATTCTGGTGAAACGGTCCATAATTCAAAAGAAACTACTATTTTTGTAGAACTTTTTTAGAAGGGAATGGGGGTGGCTGAAAGAAGTGTAGCTGCCGTTTTATGCGTGAAATGTGAAACATCAACATCGAGAATCATGAGAAAACTATTGCTAATGGCCAGCCTGCTGGCATTCGTCGTGGCAGCAAGCGCACAGCCACAAGCACCAAAAGACACACTACAACTGGAGTTTGCCATGCAACTTCGCGTCACTTTAGGCGAGGTTTACACCGTTGGCGACACGCCACACGGCCGCCGTGTCGTCATTCCCATTACGGGTGGTACTTTCGAAGGACCGCGTTTGAAAGGTAAAATCCTGTCTGGCGGGGCCGACTACCAACTGGCAAAGGCCGACGGAAGTCGCACGGAATTGGAAGCCATCTACAGCATTCAGGCCGAAGATGGCACCTACATCCACGTGCGAAACCGCGGCATTATAGCCAGTGGAAAGAACGCTGAGGGGCAGCCAACGTTCTATTTCCGCGCCGCACCGCAGTTCGAGGCACCCGCCGACGGGCCTCATGCATGGCTGAACAATGCCCTTTTCGTGTGCGCTCCTGAATGGACACCCGACTTCAAGGGCATCGTTCTGAACGTTTGGATGGTGAAATAGCGTAACTATCTGGAAATGAACGATATGGAGAAGATAACGATACCTCGGCTGACGTATTACGATATGGGTTCCGAGGTGGTGGCTTTCAGTTCGACAAGACATGGTGGCTACAGCGTGGGGCAGTACGGCGAATTCAACATCAACGCCTTCTGTGGCGACGAACCCTCAGCCATCGCAAAGAATCGCGATGCCTTGTGCCAGCTGTTGGGCATCGACAACGATCGTCTGCTGATGCCCCATCAGGTTCATCGGGCAGAAGTGGCGTGCATCGACGAGCCTTTTCTCCATCTCAACCCAGCCGAACGGAAGGCAAAACTGGAAGGTATTGATGCCGTCATGACCAACGTTCCTGGCGTTTGCATTGGTGTTTCAACGGCCGATTGCATCCCTATCCTCCTGTACGATCAGCAGAAACATGTCGTGGCAGCGGTACATGCTGGTTGGCGAGGCACCGTGCAGCGCATCGCGAAGAAGGCTGTTGAAGTCATGAAAGCTACCTATGGTTCCACGCCTTACGACCTGATTGCACAGATAGGGCCGGGCATCAGCCTGCAAAGTTTTGAGGTTGGACAAGAGGTTTACGATGCTTTCGTGGCCGAAGGGTTCATCATGGAGAGCATTGCCTGCCTGATGCCGGCTAGCCAAGGCAACGAAAAAGAGGAAAAATGGCACATCGACCTGCCTGCGTGCAATCGCCTGCAATTGCAGGAAGCGGGGCTTCTGAACGAGCAAATCCACACACTTCACGTCTGTACCTATAAGCAACACGCCGACTATTTCTCTGCCCGCCGGCTGGGCATCAACTCGGGCCGCATCTTCACAGGCATCATGCTGAAGTAATAGCCTCATTCATGCCAAACAAAACGGCGCCCTACAGCGGCTGAGGCTCATAGCGTTGCCGCATCTCTGGCATGTATTTCGGTGTTGACATACCTGCGAATGAATACTTGAAGCAGTGGCCTTTCGACGTGACAAAATAGACATTGTCGTATTCATCATCGTCTTCTGGGACAAAAAACATCACCTTCTGCCCACTGAGGGGATGCTGTTCGTCATCTCTCACCATCTGTCCAAGCTCATACCACGCCTTGGCATCATATCGATGACCTCTTTCTGAATAGACTAAATTGTTCACAAGAAAGCAAATCAAATCGAAGTCAATGTTGCTAAAGCGCAGTACGTGGGTGCGGCCGTTGGTCTCTATCGCAGGCTTTTCTAATGGTTCTTCGTCGGTACCATTGTCAACGCAGAATTGATGAAGCGTTTCTGAAAACAATTTCTCATCCATATCGCTAACCCGAACGACTGCCTTTGCCTTGTATGAGCAAGTCATTTTCCAAAACGTATTTCGCTGTCCACGCCACCAACGGGAAAATCTATCTTCGATTTCCACCATAACAAATACGGCAAGGACGATGATAATCGCCGCGAAAAATAGCTTGTAATGAAGCACATCGACTTTGAAAAGAGGGTAACAAAACCCACAAACCGCTAAGATAAAAGCCAAGATAAAAGCATATCGCAGCACTCTTTTCTTTTTTTGTTTTGGTTCTTCAAATTGTCTGCTCATATTTTCATGATTTAAAATGCAAATTCTTTATGGTATAACAACTCTTTATCGGCATGCAACTCCCTCCAAACGCAGCAGAAAACGCTTGCGATCGAGGCCGCTACTGTAGCCGCCAAGTTGGCCATTGCTGGCGATGACGCGATGACAAGGCACAATGATGGCCAGTGGATTACGTCCGTTGGCATTGCCGATGGCGCGCAGGGCAGTGGGATGACCGGCACGGAGGGCCTCTTCAGCGTAACTGACAGTCTGCCCATAAGGGATGGTGAGCATCGCTTTCCAGGCACTTTGTTGGAACGGGGTGCCATGCATCGAAAGCGGAAGCTGAAACTCTTGCCGCTCATGGGCGAAGTATTCCTGCAACTGGCGGCAGGCTTCGCTGAGCAATTGGCCATCGGCATCGCTCGTGATAGTCGTCGCGACAGTCTCATGAAGCCAACTGCAAAGGCACAAACGACCTGATTCGGCACCTAAAAGCAGTTGTCCGCAGGGCGTTTCGAGGAGGGTTGTACTAGTGGCGAAATGCTTCTTCATGCTGCAAAAGTAAATAAAATATGAGAATGATGTGCTTTTTTGCCAAAGTTTTTTGTACTTTTGCAGGGAAATAGCATATCAATCGCAATGATATTGAATTACGACGTCATCGTCATCGGTGGTGGTCACGCTGGTTGTGAGGCCGCTGTGGCTGCTGCACGCATGGGGGCAAAGACGTGTCTCATCACTATGGACATGAATAAAATAGCCCAAATGTCGTGCAACCCAGCAGTCGGCGGAATAGCTAAAGGCCAGATAGTCAGGGAGTTAGACGCTCTTGGAGGCGAAATGGGACGCGTCACCGATGCCACAGCCATACAGTTTCGAATGCTCAACCGCGGCAAAGGACCTGCCGTGTGGAGTCCCCGTGCACAATGCGACCGTGGGAAGTTCATCTGGAAGTGGCGCGAGACGCTCGACAACGTGCCGGGTCTCGACATCTGGCAGGACCAGGCCGACGAGCTATTGGTGGAACCTTGCAACGGTAATGGCCGCGAAGACGATGCCCAAGAGGGCATTCGAGGCGTGGCAGTAGGCGTGAAAACCATCTGGGGTGTTGAGGTTCGGGCCAAGTGTGTCATTGTCACAGCAGGTACATTCCTCAACGGACTGATGCACGTAGGTCGTTGCATGGTGCCTGGAGGACGCATTGCCGAACCGGCAGTGCCTCACTTTGCTGAAAGCATTGCCCGCTGGGGCGTTCGCACCGACCGCATGAAGACGGGCACACCCGTGCGAATTGACCGCCGAAGCGTGCACTTTGAAGACTTGGAGGAGCAGCCTGGCGAACAGGATTTCCATCAGTTTTCCTATCTGGACGAGGCCCGTCCCCTACCCCAACTGCCGTGTTGGCTGCTGAATACGAATGCTCGGGTGCACGAAATCCTGCGCTCTGGACTGGCTGATTCACCGCTTTACAATGGCCAAATACAGTCTATCGGACCACGCTATTGTCCTTCTATTGAGACGAAACTGGTCACTTTCCCCGATCGTGAACAGCATCCGCTGTTCTTGGAGCCTGAAGGTACTGATACAAACGAGATGTATCTGAATGGTTTCTCATCGAGTATGCCCATTGATGTGCAGCTCCGGGCCTTGAGAGAGATACCCGCCCTGCGCGATTTGAAAGTCTATCGGCCGGGCTATGCCATTGAATACGACTTCTTCGACCCCACACAATTGAGTCATAACCTGGAGTCAAAGGTCATCAAAGGCTTGTTCCTGGCTGGTCAAGTGAATGGCACCACGGGCTACGAAGAGGCTGCCGGACAAGGCTTGATGGCAGGTGTAAATGCGGCATTGCAGAGCCAGGCAGATGCCACCTCTACCCCATCGACATCGTTTACCTTGGCTCGCGACGAGGCATACATAGGAGTGCTCATCGACGACCTGGTCACGAAGGGTGTGGACGAACCTTATCGGATGTTCACTTCACGCGCTGAATACCGCATTCTGCTACGCCAAGACGATGCCGATGCACGCCTTACGGAACGTGCTTACCAGCTTGGCCTTGCCACACGCGAGCGTTACGACTGGTGGATGCAGAAGAAGGAGGCCATCAACCGTATCATTTCGTTCTGCGAACAGACTCCCGTAAAGCCCAAAAACATCAACGGGGCACTTGAATCGCTGGGCACGACACCCCTGCAATTTGGCTGTAAAGTGGCCGATCTCATTGCCCGTCCACAACTGTCGATGAACATTCTGGCCGACATCATTCCTGAATTGAAAGCCATCATTGACGCATCGCCCAACCGCAGGGACGAGATTGCTGAGGCAGCAGAGATTAAAATCAAGTACAAAGGCTACATCGAGCGCGAGAAAATCGTGGCTGACAAGATGCACAGGCTGGAGAACATCCGCATCAAAGGACGTTTCAACTATGCCGAATTGCACGAAATTTCCACCGAAGGACGCCAGAAACTACAACGCATCAACCCCGAAACACTGGCCCAGGCCAGTCGTATTCCAGGCGTATCTCCATCGGACATCAACGTGCTTCTTGTGCTTCTCGGGCGCTAACCCATAGATATGGCTCGCCCATTGCATAGCCTTTCTTGTTTCACGTGAAACAAACACCTCTCAAGAACATCATCAAACATCGATAAAAACAACTAAAAACCAAACAACAATGAACAACAAAATCTTGTTAGACAACCTGCGTTGCATCCCCGATTGGCCCATTAAGGGAGTCAACTTCCGCGACGTTACCACCATGTTCAAGAGTGCTGAGTGCGTAAAAGAGATTGAGAAAGAACTCTTCGAACTGTACAAAGACAAGGGCATCACTAAGATTGTCGGCATCGAATCGCGTGGTTTCGTCATGTCATCGGCATTGGCCATCGAACTTGGAGCTGGCATTGTTCTTTGCCGTAAGCCTGGAAAATTACCCTGCGAGACCGTACAACAAAGTTACGCGAAGGAATATGGCATCGACACCATTGAGATTCATAAGGACGCAATCAATGAAAACGACATCGTATTGCTACACGATGACCTGCTCGCAACTGGTGGAACCATGAAGGCAGCCTGTGACTTGGTGAAGAAATTCAACCCAAAGAAGATCTATGTGAACTTTTTGATTGAACTAGTCAACGAGAATTTGAACGGCAGAGATGCATTCGACGATGACACGGAGGTGACTTCACTTCTCCAAGTTTAGTCGAAAAATAATCATACAAGCCTGTCTCAAGTCTTATGTATGACAGGTAGTTACAGTATTTCTGTTTCACGTGAAACAAAAGGCCTTTAACCTCTTTCCAAACAGGGCAACTAAGAAATGACAAAGGAAGAAAACGAGAAGCGCTTAGCACATCTACGGACGATCGTTCAACGGCTTCCTGACAAACCAGGAAGCTACCAATTCTACGACAATGACCATGTAATCATCTACGTGGGCAAAGCGAAGAATTTGAAAAGCCGTGTTTCTTCCTATTTCCACAAAGAGGTTGATCGATATAAAACGAAGGTTCTTGTTAGCAAGGTGTGGGACATCAGCTATACAGTAGTAAACACTGAAGAGGATGCCCTACTCCTTGAGAACAGCTTAATCAAAAAGTATAACCCTCGATACAACGTCCTTTTGAAGGATGGAAAGACGTATCCTAGCATCTGTGTGACAAAAGAATTTCTGCCAAGGATATTCAAAACGCGCAACATCAACAAGAAATTTGGAACATATTATGGTCCATATTCGCAGGTTTCAACGATGTATAGGATACTCGAAATTATCCATAAGCTGTACCAACCACGTTCTTGCCGGTTCCCTATCACTAAGGAAGGTATAGAACAAGGTAAGTATAAACCCTGCTTAGAGTACCACATTAACAACTGCAAAGGGCCCTGTATCGGTAAACAAAGCATTGAAGATTACCAACAATCCATCGCACAAGCGAAGGAAATTCTTAAAGGAAATACTCGCGAAGTACAGAGTCTTCTGCGCGATGAAATGATGAAAAAAGCTGCAGAAATGCGCTTTGAGGAGGCAGAAGAACTGAAACAACAATACCTTTTATTGGAGAATTTCTGCTCAAATAGCGAGGTTGTAAGTCATACTATACAGGATGTTGATGTCTTTACCATTACCGATGACAACACAAACAAGAACGCTTTCATTAACTATATACACGTTAAAAACGGTACTATCAACCAGAGTTTCACCTACGAATACAAGCGAAAACTCGATGAAACCGATGAAGAATTACTGTTGACAGCTATTCCTGAAATACGCGAACGGTTCCATTCAACAGCCAAAGAGGTGATCGTTCCATTCGAAATGTCATGGAAATTGCCTGATGCTGAGTGGTTCGTCCCTCAGCGAGGCGATAAGAAACACCTGCTCGACCTATCGGAAATGAACGGAAAACAGTACAAGTTCGACCGTCTGAAGCAAGCAGAGAAGCTGAATCCTGAGCAGAAACAGACACGCTTGATGAAGGAGTTGCAAGATAAACTCAAACTTCCGAAGCTTCCATACCAGATAGAGTGCTTCGATAACTCGAACATTTCAGGTACGGATGCCGTCGCTGCTTGCGTGGTATTCAAGGCGATGAAACCATCGAAAAAGGACTATCGGAAGTACAATATCAAGACTGTAACGGGGCCGGACGACTATGCTTCCATGCAAGAAGTGGTACGCCGCCGTTACACGCGAATGATAGAAGAGGGCACTCCCCTACCCGATCTCATCGTAACCGATGGTGGACAAGGCCAAATGTCAGTCGTTCGTGAGGTCGTTGAGGGTGAACTGGGACTACAAATTCCCATTGCCGGCCTGGCAAAAGACAACCGCCACCGCACCAATGAGCTGCTCTTTGGAAATCCTCCTGCTACGATAGGCATCGACACCAAGAGCGAACTGTTCCACGTCTTGACACATTTGCAAGATGAAGTGCACCGTTTCGCTATTACATTCCATCGAGATAAACGCTCTAAACATGCCCTTCACAGCGAGTTAGACGACATCAAGGGCATCGGACCCAAGACTCGCGATCTGCTTATGAAGCACTTTAAGAGCGTAAAAAATATCAAATCAGCTGATAATCAGGTACTTATAGAAGTAGTAGGTAGCAAGAAAGCCGAAATTATCTACCAGCATTTCCACCAAGAATAATTAGGCATTCCCCTACCCGCCGCTGCCAATTTATAGGACAATTATTTGGCATTCTCAACAAAAACCTATATCTTTGCAAAAACAAAAGTAAGTCATGAGAGCAGTCATTCAACGAGTTAGCAATGCCAGCGTTAGCATAGGCGGGCTACAGAAGTCAGCCATTGGACATGGTTTGCTGATACTATTAGCAGTGGAAGATAGCGATACAGATGAAGATCTGGGATGGTTAGTGAAGAAAATCAGTAACTTACGCATCTTCGACGATGACAATGGCGTGATGAATTGCAGCATTCTCGACGTGCAAGGCGAAGCACTTGTTGTCAGCCAATTTACGCTCTATGCTTCCTATAAGAAAGGAAACCGCCCTTCATGGTTCCGCGCTGGCAGTCATGAAGTTAGCATACCGATGTACAATTCCTTCTGCAAGCTGTTAAGCGAAACCATTGGAAAGCCCGTTGGAACGGGCGAATTTGGCGCCAATATGCAGGTTTCACTGGTTAACGACGGCCCTGTGACCATCTGTATAGACACCAAAAACAAGGAATAAACGTCAAGTCATGATCAAGAAATACTTAAAAGAGATTGAACTGGCGGGCATCATCCTGCTCTTCATAGGATTCGTCCTGGGCCACTTAGTTAGCATGCCTTTCGGCGCTATGATTGTGGTTGTTGGTCTGTTCCTATGGCTTTTCACGGTGCTATTCAAAGCCTTGAACTGGAAACAGTACCAACGCGAAAACATGGTGAACATCTACATCATGTTGGTTGCTATCATCATCTTCCTCATCATGATATTCCTGCGTAAATAAAAGCAAACACAAATGACAATAAAAGAAGCACAACAGGCTGTAGATCAGTGGATAAAGGAGTATGGCGTGCGCTATTTCTCCGAGCTTACCAATATGGCTTGCCTTACAGAAGAGGTAGGTGAGCTGGCACGTGTGATAGCTCGAAAGTATGGCGACCAAAGTTTTAAGGCTGGCGAAGAGGCCAACCTGGGCGAGGAAATGGCCGATGTACTCTGGGTATTGCTATGCCTTGCCAACCAGACCGGCGTCGATTTGACCAAAGAACTACGCCTTTCCATCGAGAAAAAGACTCATCGCGACGCGTTCCGACACATTGAAAATCCTAAACTTAAAGCATAAAAATTATGGCAAACGAACAGATTAACTACATCAGTAAGATTGACGAGGTACTGAAAAAGTATAACCTCGAAGTGGACGATGCACAGGTAAAAGAGGCTGTCTTGAAGATTATTGCCGAGAAAGTGCCACAGAACGACACGCCGGAAGTGAAGAAATTCCTGTTTGGAAGCATTGAGTTAACCACGTTAAAAACCACCGATAGCGACGAAAGTGTGATGGCTTTCACCGAGCGAGTGAACGACTTCGATGCCCAATACCCTGACCTACCCCACGTGGCTACCATCTGTGTCTATCCATGTTTTGCCAAAACTGTCAGCGAAACACTGGAGGTTGACGGCGTTGAAGTGGCCTGTGTCAGCGGCAGCTTCCCCTCTTCCCAGGCTCTGATCGAGGTGAAAGTGGCCGAAACTGCACTTGCCGTGAAGGACGGAGCTACTGAAATCGACATCGTAATGCCCGTAGGCAAATTCCTGAGTGGCGACTATGAGAGCGTTGTCGACGACATTGCTGAACTGAAACAGACGTGCGGCGAAGACGTAGCCATGAAGGTTATCCTCGAGACAGGCGACCTTGTGACAGGCTCAAACATCAAAAAAGCCTCGATTTTATCGATGTATGCAGGTGGCGACTACATCAAAACATCGACTGGAAAGGAGAAAATCTCAGCCACACCCGAGGCTGCTTACGTCATGTGTCAGGCCATTAAGGAGTATTACGATGAGACAGGCATTCAGATAGGCTTCAAGCCTGCTGGCGGTATCAATACTGTTACCGATGCGCTGACCTACTATACCATCGTGAAAGAGGTGCTTGGCAAGAAGTGGCTGACTAACAAGTGGTTCCGCATGGGCACATCGCGCCTTGCCAACCTGCTGCTAAGCGAGATTGTTGGCGAAGAAACGAAATTCTTTTAAGACTAATATTTACTGATAAAAGCATTTTAGCAACGTCATTACCTATATAAATTAACGTGAGTTCGACGTAAGAGTTATGCAATTAGTTTGCTTTTGTCAATGATTTCAATATTCATTGACGGCTTTTTGGGCAGTAGATTGTAGGCAA
>CACYJV010000017.1 GCA_902774815.1 uncultured Prevotellaceae bacterium
TAATATGCCGAAAATGGTTTGCGAACAAAAATAATGAGATTTGCGAACAAAATGAGTGAATCAATTATTGCAGAAAGATTATATTGGTGTTCGCGAAATGCAATTTTGTTCGCAAATTGTTCGCAAAACAAAGAAAAAGGAGTTACATTTTTGATGTAACTCCTTGATTTTCAGGGTGGACCAGCCAGGGCTTGAACCTGGGACCTCCAGATTATGAGTCTGTTGCTCTAACCAACTGAGCTACAAGTCCAGAGCTTTGTACCTGTAATGAGGTATTGAAAGCGGCTGCAAAGTTACGATATTTTTTTCCGAAAACCAAATTTTTTAATGAAAAAAAGATGCTAAATGGTTTGCAGGGCAGTTACATAGCTTCGTATGGGTACAAAAAATACTCCCTGCCCGATGTGGACAGGGAGTATTTTTATGATAAGTGTGAATTTACTTCACAAGGACCTTCTGGGCCTTTCCGTTGCGGATGATGATGTTCAGACCCTTCTGGAGGCTGTTGATGCGACGGCCGTCGATGGTGTAGATAGCCTGGATGTCGCCTGTTACGCGCTCGCGGACGAGGTCGATAGCATCGGGCTGGTGCTCACTGTTCTCTCCGAAGTAGGTGAGGCGCCAGTTGGAGAACGGTGTCCAGTCGTTGGCCTTTGCGTTCTTGTTGCAAGCACCGATGCGGAGCTTACCGTCTTCAGCTACGAAGCAGTAGAGTGAGTTCTCGTAGTACTTGCTTCCCTGAGTGTGGAAGTAGAGGTTCTCACGGTTGTCGGGGAAGTAGTAGTGCTGCGGGTCGTCCTTACCGTTGGTGAGGGAGTCGACATATTCTTTATAGCTGCCTTCGCCACTGAATGCGAACTCAGACATAGCCTCGGCATCCCACTCGTCGGTTCCGATGAAGATCCAGCGATGGAAGGCTGCTGAGTCGTTGTTAGCATAGAACTTACCGCGCTCTTCAACAGCGGGAACGTCCTTCTTGGCTTCCTCGTCGAGGAGGTCGAGCCATCCGTTGGCTTCGGCGTAGCCGTACTGAGTCATCTTGAGGTCGGCATCGACACCACCGAGACGGCAGAGACCGTTGACCTGGAGGAGATATGTACCCATAGGCATGTCTTCGAAGTCCTGATAGAGGTCGAAGCTTGCGCTTTCGTCAGTGTTGCCCCATCCTTCAGCGTAGGAGTAGTCGTAGTTACGGAGTTCAGCACCATGGCTTGTTCCGAGCCATCCGTTCAGCGAAGCAACGCCGTCGACGGTGTACTTCGGATTCTCGATCATGCTTGTCATGTCGATGGGGTTAGCATCGGAAGCATCCTTGACGTTGGCGGGCATCTTCAGAGCGTTCTTGGCCTTCTTGATGCGTGCGAGGACGTCGTTGATTTCGGAATCCTTGATGGAGCCGGCTTCGATGCCATCGAGAACTTCGTTGATGACTTCGTTGGCCTGTGACTGAGCTTCCTCAGAAGCAGTGTCCATGTAGTCGTTGAGCGTGTTCTGGAGGTCGTTGACGGCATCCTGGAGGCGCTTGTAGTTGGCAATGCTCTTGCGAGCGTTGTCGAGCTGAGTGCCGATGTTCTTGTAAGCATCGAGGAGAGACTCCTTGTCGTTGGCATCTTCAATCTGGTTGACGCAGTCGCGGAGAGCGTCGGCAGCTTCCTTCGACATGGGATCGTCGCCGTTGATGATTTCGGTAGCGGCTTCGGCTTCCTTAGCAGCAACTTCGCGCATGATGTCGAGGTCGTCGCCGAGGTATGTCAGTTTGAAGTCGTCCCAGATGATCCAAGCGTGAGAAGGAAGGTTCTCGCCCTTGATACCGAGCTTGGTGGGTTCGCCAAGGCTGAGGAAGTCAACCGACATATCCCAATCGTTGGTTTGGTTGAACAGCGAGTTTGCAGCTACCACGTTGTTGGGCGAGCCGCCGTCGGCTGTCTGCGGGAAGTCGCCTTCGTAGGCACCAGCCTCATAGAAGTGCTCGAACACGTTGTGGAACTTGTCCTTCGAATAGCTTGCATAGAGATAGCCGATGACGTCGCGATCGCCTGCAGCCCACTTGTTGTAAGCCTCGTTGATGTTGTCGCAGCGATACCATCCCTTGGTCTCCAGACGATAAGCGCCTACGTGCATGAGGCGAACCTCCTGCCATACGTCGATGCTCTTACCGTTGTCGTTGTTGCCATTCCACTGCTCGACTACGCCAGAGTTACCAGCGTTGTTCTGGAATCCGCCGTCGCTGTCGATGGTCCAACCCTTGAAGCTTGAGTTGCCATTGTCGTCGATGAAGTGCGGGTTGATGAGCTTGTCAGTAACGTCCTGACCATCCTCGAGGTTGGCAGCGTCCTGAGCGTCCTGACGGAGCTGGCGGTAGCGTGCGAGGAGCTCTTCGAGATACTCGTTGCTCTTTGTGAAGTCCTCAGACTCGAAGAGCTCATAGATCTCAAGGTAAGCTTCCTCGAGTTCCTCCGACCAAGCGAACTTCTGCTCGTTGTAGATGTCGTCGGTGGTGTACTCGGAGAGATCCTTGTAGAGCTGTACGTTCTTGCGGAGTTCCTCGAGAGCTTCCACAGCCTTCTGATAGGCAGCCTTGGCCTCGTCCTTGGTGGAGATGTTCTCGCCAGCGAGGATAGCGTTCTCAACGCCAGTGAAGTAGCTCGGAGTGTAGTTCTCGTTCTCGAATTCCTTCTCCCATCCGTCCATGGCCACAGCGACGTAAGCCTTGAAGTCGTCGTCGGTGTTGCCGTAGTAGATCAGGTTGAAGCTCTGCCAGACAATCCAGTGGTCGCCGGTGTCGGTGGACGAAGCGGTCAGCTTGACGAGCGTCTCCTTGGTCTCATCCTGAGCGAGGACGATGCGGTTCAGACCCCAAGTAGGATCGCCTGCGAAGAGGTTCTTAGCCGTTTCGCGGTTGTTGACCACGTCGGAAGGATAGGTGACGAGTTCCTTTGTCTCGTCGCCGAACTGCAGTGTAGCGTGCATGTCGGTACGTGTGTAGGCTCTGACGTCGAGTTTGTAGAGACCTGCGGGCAGAACGGGGTTCTGCTCGATGCTCGGGCCACCGCTGATGTTCCAGAATTCCCAGCAGTTGTTCTCGTAGGAAGCGCCGTTGGCACCCTTAATGGTCCAACCGTCCATAGACTGTGTGAATCCGCAGTTACCGTTCTTGAGGTACTTGTCGGTCACGTCGACGGGGTTGTGACGGCTTGCCAGGTTCTCGATGATGTCGTTGATGGCGTCAATGGCATCGTTGATCTCGCTAACGGTACCGCTTGTGAGGACCGATTCGTACTCGGACACGTCGGCACCCTTCTCCTTAGCCTCGTCCATCTTGTTGGCCAAGTTGGTGCGAGCGGCGAAGAGGTCGTGCTCGTCGACGCTGACGAACAGGAACTGGCAGTTCTCGGGATGGTCAGCATAGACGATGTCGCTGTAGAGACCATAGGTGGGCTGAGCAGCATTGCTTCCATGCTCGGGCAGGATACCTGCGAACTGACCCTCGACATAGAGGTTGTGGAACTCGAGGTCGGTGGTCAAGCCCTGGGGCACTTGCAAGGTGTAGACGTTGTTGCCTACAGAGGCAATCTGCCACACACCACGCTCAATCCAGTCGCTTTGGTCGGCGAACGAGCAGCGATATTCAGTGCCGCATTTGCCGTCCTGCCAACGGTCGATGGAGTGACCAGCCTTGCCCGAGATTTCGGGGCTGTAGAGCCAGTACTGTCCTTCGGGGAGCTGGGTGAGTTCCTCGCCGGTGACTTCGTCGAAGCCACCATTGCCAAGGAATTCAATGCGAGCTCCGTCGTCGCGTTTGTTCTTCAAGATGTACTTCAGGCCGGAAGCTGTTGCGCACGACTGTGTGCCCCATGCTTCGCCCCATCCGAGGAACCTCTTCGTGGCCACGTTGTAGACATAGACTTCAACGTCGGCCTGCAGAGCCTGTGCCTTCGGTGCGGGAACATCGTAGGCCCATGCTGCTGTGCTTGTCACCACTGCCATGGCGAGCAGTGAGAAGAAACGGAAAAGTTGTTTCATAAGCAGTTTGTTTTGAGTTTGTTAGACAATAGATATAAATGAATAAAAAAGTTCAAATGGCAAGTGCCACGGCGCGCCGCACTTCCTGTCGGGCACGGTAGAGTCGCGATTCAACGGCGCGGTACGTCATGCTGACAGCTTGGGCAATCTCGTCGCATGTTAGGTCGGAGAAGCGACTGAGAGCGTAGATGTTCTTGTTCTGTGGCGACATCCTGTTGATGGCGGTTAGTTCGACCTGGCTGATTTCGCGCGCCATGAACTGGCTGTCGGCATAGTCAAAGCGGTTGGCGCTGAATGCATGGCGCAGGTGCTGGCGATGACGCTTGATGACGGCGCGATGGCGCAGATAGTCGGTACGCAGGCTGTAGGCTGTGGTAACGATGATGCTCTGCAGGGTTTCCTGGCGCAGCATATCGATAGCCATGACTTTCAGGAAGGTGTCCTGAGTCATGTCTTCGCAGTCCTGCAAGGGTAGGCCTGCCTGCCTGAAAATGGCTATGAGCGTCGGTTGCATCGCCGTGTAGGCCTCTGCCAGCGCTTGTTTAGCCGTGGTCTGCTGTTGCATTTCGCGACGTTCGTTAGGTTGTAGTTACAACATTCAGGCTGCAAACGTACTACTTTTTTTTGAAAAAACAATAAAAGTAAAGGTTTTTATTGATTTTTTAACTAAGTTAGGAGGCAAAGAGGGGGTTGGAGGAGGGTGGGCTGCCGTAAAACAGCAACAAACAAGACGGGAAGAAAGCAGTTCCTTTGCTGGGCTAGAGCAGGGCAACGGTGAGGCAAAAGCAGGGCTCTTGAGGAAATGAAGTATTGCTATTGAGTGGGTAAAGCATTGCTGTTGAAGAGCTGAAGCATAGCTATTGAGGGCGTGAAGCATAGCTATTGAGTGTATGGAGCATAGCTTTTGCAGGTGTAAAGCATAGCTTTTATGGGGTATAGAGCATAGCTTTTGTGGGCATGGAGCATTGTCTTTGAGGGTATAGAGCATTGCTTTCGCGGTGCAAACACGAAAAAAGGAAGCAAAGACCTGCGATGGTCCTTGCTTCCTTGATGGTTGATCCGTGGGCTGCACGAAGGGAAATATCCTCAGGATGCAGCCTTACGGTTGAAAGATGACTACTTCACGAGAATCTTCTGAGCCTTGCCGTTGCGAACGACGATGTTCAGACCTCTCTGGAGAGCGTTGATGCGACGGCCGTCGATGGTGTAGATGGCCTGGATCTCGCCCATTGAGCGCTCCTCGATAGCTTCGATGCCATCGGTCTTGTGCTCGCTGTCCTTACCGAGGTAGAAGAGACGCCAGTTGCTGAAGGGCACCCAGTCGGCACCTACGGCAGCCTTGTTGCATGCACCGATGCGGAGAACCTCGCCAGCAGCGATGGTCACGTAGAGCTCGTTAGCGTAGAATCCGCCCAGAGCGTGCTGGTAGACAGCAGGACGCACGTTGGGGAAGTAGTAGTACTGCGGCGTGTCGCTGCTGATAGAGTCGATGAAGGTGATGTGTGAGTCGTCACCAGTCGAGAACTCGAACTTAGCAGCATCGTCGAAGTTAGCCACGTCGGCCCAGCGATGGAATACGGCTGTGTCGTTGTTAGCATAGAAGCGGCCACGCGGGTCGTAAGCAGGAATCTCGGCACGCTGCCATACAGAACGATCAGCATCGGGGTTGGTCACGTAGGTGTTGTAGTCCTCGCCCAGCTTGTCGGCCTTGCCATACTTGTCGGCAAGTTCCTTCTGCGTGATAGCGAGGTCAACCGTGCTGTTCTGCTGACGATAGAGACCGTCGACAGTTACGCGATAGGTTCCTTCGGGCAGACCCTCGATGTCCTGATAGAGGTCGAACGAGGTGTTCCATCCCTCAGCATAGCCGATGACGTCCTCGCAAGTCATCACGCCAGCCTTACCGTCGACGTTGGTCCATCCGTTGAGCGTGGATGTGAAGTCTTCGAAGTAGGTCGGGTTGGTGATGAGCTGAGTAACCTCGATAGGATTGCTGTCAGAGCCTTCGTCGATGTTGGCAGGCATGAGCAGGCCCTTGCCAGCCTTAATCATCTCAGCGATAGCTGCGTCGATGTCCTCGTCCTTGATGCTACCGTTCTCGTACATGTCGTTGTACTTGTTGTAGACCTCGTCGGCTTTGCTCTGAGCCTCAGGTGTGGCAGCGCTGCCATACTTGTTGATCAGGTTGCTGAGCTTGTCGAGTTCCTTCTGGAGCTTCTTGTAAGCCTCGATGCTGGCTTCGGCAGCTTCCTTGGCGGCACCGATGTTCTTGTAAGCATTGAGGAGTTCCTCCTTAGTAGTACCATTGTTGATACCGTCGATGCAAGCGAGCAGGGCGTCGCGAGTAGCTTCAGCCATCTTCTCGTCGAGCAGGTAGTTGGCATCGTCGGCAGCAGTCTGTGCGATTGGACGCATCACCTCAGGAGTATCGCCAAGATAGATGACCTTCATGTCGTCCCAGATAAGCCATGCATAGCCCGGGATGTCCTTACCCTTGACACCGAGTTTGATAGGCTCGCCAAATGCCAGGAACGGAGCTTCCATGTCGTACCAGTCGACATCAGGATGGTTGAAGAGCTCGTTGGCACCGGTGCAGTTGTTCGGGTAGATGTAGCCATCAGCCTCGAACTGGTTGCCATTGGGGAAGTATTGCTCCTTCTCCTCAGCGGTGTAAGGATGGTCGTAGATGTCGTGGAACTTATACTGCGAAGCGGCAGCATAGAGATAAGTGTTCACATCCATGTAAGCAGGCTCGGTGTCGTGTGTGGTCTTGTTGGTGGACGAACGATACCATCCCTTGGTGACCAGCTTATAGGCACCCTGGAACGGGATGTTCACCATCTGATAGACATCGATGACACCCATAGAACTGCTGCCGTTCCACTGCTCGATGACGGGCACCGAACCAGCGTTGTTCTGGAACGAGCTGGAGCTGGCCACTGTCCAGCCTTCGAAGCTCGACTGTGTGCCGGTCTTGTCCTTGAAGCTCGGGTTGACGAGCACGTCGACCTCGCGTCCCTCAGTAGGACGGTCGTTCATGTCGTTGATGAGCTGCTGGCGAGCTGCCACATAGCGGTCGTAGAGGTCCTCCAGATACTCGTTGGTCTGGGTGAAGTCGCTGGTATCGAAGATGTTGGTAGCCTCGAACCATACTTCAGCGAAGTCCTCGAAGCTCTCGAAGCTGTCGTCGTACTTGGTTGAGTTGTAGATGTCGCCATCCTCGTCGAGCAGATCCTTGATTTTCTTGTAGTCAGCGATGTTCTCACGCAGGGCGCGCAGAGCGTCCATTACCTTGTTGTAGGCAGCCATGACTTCAGCCTCAGAGTTGAAGTTGCCAGCGCTGGCAGCGTTGAAGGCAACGTCAACAGCATCGTAGTAAGACTCGGTGTAAGTGGCACCATCGAACTCAGGCTTCCAGTCGTTGGAGCAGTAGTCGGCAAGTGCCTTCTTGTAGGAGTCGAGGCTAGCGCCGCAATCCAGGATGTGGAAGGTGCGCCATACGGTCCAGTGGTCGCCAGTGGTGGCATCGCTGGTGATGCTGATTTCCACTTCCTTCTCTTCGCCTTGGAGCAGCATGATGTCGTTGACACCGTTGCCTGCATCGAACCAAGCAGCAGCATGTTCGCGGTCGTTGACGGTACCATTGTCAATCGTAGCGATTCCAATGCTGGCATCACCGGCCTGGAAGGTCGACTTCATGTTGGTACGAGTCAGAGCGATGGCGCGCATGCGATAGATACCTGCGGGCAGGGTGACCTTGGTGCTGAGCTTGTAACCAGCGGCATTCCAGAACTCACCAATCCAGTAGTTGCCATGCTTTGAGCTGCTACCGATGCTGGCCTCGTTGCCAGAACCATCGACGACGGTCCATCCTTCGCTACCACCCTGATAGGGGTTGTTGTTGAAGAGATAGTCCTTGGTCACATCGGTAGGATGGTTGTACTGGTCGATAGCTGAGATGCGCTTGAGGAGCGAGTCGTAGGCTGCGTTGAGCTCGGCCAGTGTAGCGTCAGGATTGTTCACGAGGGCAGCCTCGGCTGTAGCGTCGATGCCCAGGGGCTCGGCCTCTTCTTCAATCAGCTTTGCCAGCTTGTGCTTGGCTGTGAAGATGTCGAGATCCTTCTTGTTGATGAACTCCCACTGGCAGTTAGCCGGCTGGTCGGCATAGACCACGTCGTAGTAGATACCGTAGGTCACACCGTCAGCATTGTTGGCAGCCCACGTAGAGGGGTGATCGAGCTGAACGCCAAGCACTTCGCCTTCTACATAAGCCAAAGCTTCAGCGACATTGAGCTCTTCGGTGCAGGTGGCAGGTACGGAGATGGTGTACTTGTTGGTCGACACCTCGGTGATAGTCCAAGCCTTCTGTGTGAAGGGCTTGGTGGTACCGTTGTCGACGAAGCAACCTTTGATGCCATTACCCATGTTTGCATCCTCAGGCTGGCGCCAGATACAGTGTGAGTAGGTGCCCCAACCCTTGGAGTTGTCGTAGAGCACGTAGCCAGCTCCGAAAGTGTCGTCGCTGGTAGCTTTCGGGCAGACATAGTAGAACTTGCCATTGGCAAGTGCATCCTCATCGGTACTCACAGTTGCCTGTGTGCCCCAAGCCTCGGCCGAGTGGATGAACAATTGCATGCCCACGTTGCGCACGGCAAAGGTGTCGCCCTCAACGAATGCAGATGGCTGCGGAGCGGGAATGTTCCAGTCGCGTGCCTGTGCACTCGTGCTTGCCAATGCCACTAAGAGCAGCATGGCAAAGAAACGTAAATGCTGTTTCATAAGAGTTTTGTTTGGTTTGTTAGACATTAAAAAGTAATGATAAAATCGTCTTTGTTATATCGCTAAGCGAAAGGTTTTCACTCCAGTAGGGTAGTTGATAGGCACGTTTCGTGCTGTATAGCCATCTTTTCAAGATAGGATCAGGCCGCAAAGATACGATATATTTTTGAAATGTGCAAACCTTTGCGTTTTTTTTTCGTCTTTTGGACTAAGCTTTGGATTTTTGCAGCACGGGCATCGCGCATCCGGATGGACAATAAAAGCCCGATTTTCCGTATGTGTGTGCATGTTAATAAATGTGTAATAGGGACACTTTTTCAATAAAACATTTGGAGTTTATTGTGAAAAATACTATCTTTGGGGCCTAAATACCTGATGGTCGGTTCCCGGTGAGGGGCTGAATAAGGCTTAACAATGGAGAATTCTTTTAATAACTTTTACTAACTAATCAAAAAAATCAAATCTTATGAAGAAGTTTTTACTCTTTGCTCTTGTGGCTATGATCGGCATGCCGGTCCTGGCACAGGATGAGATTGGCGATGACGTCACCAAATACGTCATCAATGGCGGCTTCGAAGACGACCTGACGTTCCAGGCTGACGGTTCGATGAAGGAAGCCATCAAGACGACCTACTCGCTGAGTGATCGTAGCTGGGCCTATGAGTGTGCCGACAGCACCGTGTATGCCCGCCCGAAGTCAACGAGTAGCAAGACCCGTCCCGACGGTCGCAAGATGGAAGCCGTCAACGGTTTCAAGGGTCGCGTACAGGGTTGGACGCTGGAGACCAACGGCGAGTACCCCAAGTGCGAGTGGACCTATTTCGGCACCGTTCCTTATGCTTTGAAGAACGAGGCCGTCTGTATCTCCGACGACACCAACGGCTACATGACCGTTCCTGAGCGTCCGACGGAGTTCGACGGTGGCGAGGGCTTCCTGTATCTGCGTGCTGGATGGACCAACCAGGCCATCTACAAGCAGGTTGTTAAGCTGCCTTGCGCCAAATATCGTCTGGAGTACTGGACCATCAACCTTTCGCCCTCTGCTACTGCCGTGGCTAAGGACCTTTCGATGATCACTTGCCGTAAGGACGTGTTCAAGGACGAAGATGGCGTAGGCGTGATGAACACCACGTGGACCAAGCACGAGTTTGAGTTCACTCCTACTGCTGAGTTCACCATGCAGTTCGGTTTCCAGGCTGCCGACAACACCTCGAACTCGAACCCCATCGTGGCTCTCGACGGTATTAAGCTCGTTAAGATCGACGAGGCCGACGAGGTGGAGATTCGCCAGAGCGACTGCTTCGACCTGATTGCCGAGATTGAGGCTTATGCCCTTGACTCACTGGCCGACTACGCTGGCATCGGTACCCATTGGTCCGACGTCCAGGGTGACTGGGAAAACGCTGCTTCGAGCGACGACGTTGAGGAGCTGAAGGCTGTTGAGGCACAGCTGAAGGAACTGAAGGCTAAGTATCAGCAGGCTATGCTCGACGTGGTTACATTCCAGAACCTGATCAACCAGGCTGAGGACATCAGGAGCAGCACCGACTATCCTGGTAAGGATGCTCTGAGCGCAGCTATTGACAAGGCTTCGCAGACACTTGAAGAAGGCGACATCGACGACATCGCAGCTGGTATCACCGAGCTGAGAAACGCTATGGTTGAGTACTACATGAGTCAGGAAGGCGTCTCTGAGGACAATCCTGTCGACATCACCGAGATGTTCGTCATGCACCCCTGGTTCATCGAAAAGAGCCCGACCTTCGCCGGTGGCTACTGGGACTTCGAGCACGCTGACGAGTACACCGAGGGTAGCGCTCCTTCCGACACCAATACCGATGGCTGGTACATTGGCCAGAGCGGTGGCGACCAGCGCACCAACTACATTGGTGGTCTGACCTGCTGGAATGCTTGGAACAACAACTTCTCGAGCGTTTCTATCAATCAGGACATCTCTGGTCTGCCTCAGGGCTTCTATAAGGTTTCTGCCCAGATGGTAACTCAGGACGGTCTGGTCACTGACCAGCACGTCTTCATCAAGGGTCAGATGGGTACTGCCAACAGCCCCGTGCTGAATCCCGACAACATGAGCTGGGACGGCGGTGTCTATGAGACGCTGACCACAACCTCGTTCGTCGTTCCTGGCAACACTACCGTTACGATCGGTGCATGGGGTACCGGCGGTGAGGGTGCTGCAGGTTGGTTCTGCGTCACCAACTTCCGTCTGCTCTATTGCGGTCCTGCTACAGACGAGCAGGTAGCCGAGGCTCTTGCTGCACGCATTGCCGAGGTGAACAGCGCCATCGACGGCATGCACTTCGCAGCCGACAAGGTTGCCGCTAAGGCTCTGGTCGAAGAGTACAACAATACGAAGGACATGGCTAAGCTGGATGAGGCTGCTACACTGGCCGAGACCTCCGAGGCTAAGTACGACGAGATCATGATGGAAGGCAAGACCATTCCTACCGTTGAAGCTGGTCTGGCCGAGGGCACCTATGGCGAAGCCGCTCCTATCGCACAGTTCGCACTCAACTACGTCAACAACTGGATTGCTTCTGCAGAGGCTACCTATACAGAGGTGGACAACCAGCTGAACTTGGTGAAGAACTATGTGAACAACTACATCCCCGCTTACCAGAATGCTGAACAGGTACTGGCCGAGACCAACAACCAGACTGCTAAGGATTACCTGGCCAACACAATGGCTTCGCAGAAGAAGGCTCTTTGCGAGGAGATGAAGGATGGCACGACCGTTCAGGAGTACATCGACGAGCTCAACCGCGTCGTTACTGCTGTGAACAACCAGAATTCTTATGAGGCTAATCCCGATGCTACCGACTACACAAGCTTCATCCGCAACCCGCAGGCTCAGGCTGAGGCTGGATGGAACCTCTTCAAGGGTACTGGTAACAACAACACCAACGTTGGTGAGTACTTCAACTCGAACGACTCGCAGCACCGCTACTTCGACTCCTACAATTCCGAGAAGGGCGCTCTGAACTTCTACGGCTATCAGGAGGTGATTGGTCTGCCCAATGGTTCTTATAAGGTGAAGGCTGCCGTCCGTGGCAATGGCGAGGGCATATTCCTCTTCACCAGCAATGGTGGTACTGCTAAGGCTGACACCACATGGACAGAGATGCCGCTCCAGTTCTTCACACACACCGATGATGAGACTGGCGAGGAAGTGACCGATACCGTTACCAACTACTGGGGTGCTATCTGGCAGGATGCCGACGAGCGCTTCAAGGACATGCTGACCGACGATCCCGACTACTACGAGGTTCAGGGTATTGCCAATGCTCACGACAGCCAGGGCTTCGGTTGGATGTGGATGGAGCTGCCTGAGGCTGAGGTGAAGGATCACAAGCTGGTTATCGGCTTCTCCACCGATCAGGCTCGCACAGGTAAGGCCTTCACAGGTAACTGGTTCTCAGTGACCGACTTCACGCTGACCATGACCAAGAAGGGTGACAACTCTGGTTGGGAAGGCCCGATCGTCGATGGTATCGATGAGGTTGTCAACTCGCAGAGCATTGCTATCGATGGCATCTACACTGTAACTGGTGCACGCGTCAATAGTCTCCAGAAGGGCCTGAATATCGTTGTCAGCAACGGTAAGGCCATGAAGGTACTTGTGAAGTAAGCGAACTCACCGACGATAGCTTTGCTATCAGACAAAATGAACGAAATGCTCCCTGCTCCCATCGTGGGGGCGGGGAGTTTTCTTTTTACCATTAGCACTACAACAATGAGAAAAAGCCTTTTATTTCTGGTTGCTTTTGCAACAGCACTTGGCGTCTATGCACAGACAGACGTTACATCAAAGTACCTGACAAATGCCTCTTTCGAGGACGATAACGCCGCGAACCTGACGGCCGTTAATAACCAGGCCGACGGACTGAGAGGATATCAGTTGGACAATCCGAGTGGATGGACAGTCAGCGGTAGCGATGTAGTTAAATTGCTCGTTACCGCCAACTGTTACACCGATAACAATTTTGGATTGGTCAGCACGTTGACCGACGGACAGCAGGCTTACTATCTGCGCATGGGTTGGAGTGCAGGCACTTCACGTGTGGAACAGTTTATCAGCTCACTGCCCAAGGGAAAGTATCAGCTGATGGTCACCTATCGTGCTGCATACGCTAACCAAGCAACTTCGTCGCTGATGGTCTTTGCCGGCACTGATGCCAAGAGTGCCACTTTCAGTGCAGGTAGCCAGAACTTCTTCATCACGGCACCATGGAAAACTCTTGACGTAGTGTTTGAGCAACCTGCTGATGGCAGTATAGCTGTTGGCTATAGTGTCGATTGGCTGTCGGGTGGCTCGTGTGTGATGGTCGATAGAATTCAATTAGTGCTACTGCCCGATGAGTATGTCGATCCCGATGACCCAACTGTCGACAGTCCTACCGAAGGCGTCATCTCGGCCGACTTTGTCGACGAGCAGACCATGCAAGGCGATCTCTTGCAGATGCTGGCTAATTTCACCACGTACATGAAAGCCGACTTCCAGCAGGCAGCAGCACCGAATAGCGATGGTGATGCCTGTGGATGCTTCCGTGGTGAAGACACCATGGCCAACAATGAGAAAGGTGTCCGCCCGAATGCTGATCTCTCTATGATCTGCGCATTCCTCCTGAAGTATGGTAAGGACAAGGTTAGCCTGCCCAGTGGTGTCAGTTGGACTGACATCGAGGACATGGCGATGAAGTCACTCGTGTTTGCCTACAGCACACATAAGGCCAACAAGCTGAAGGTTTGCGCTGGCAACAACTACTGGGGATCGACTTCCACGAGCGACTATGCCTGGGAATCGAGCCTTTGGGCTATGAGCGTGGCCTACTCGGCATTCTTCCAGTGGGAGAAACTCACGGAGAAGCAACGCAACTACATCTACAAGATGCTGAAGGCTGAGTGCAATTACGAACTGAACCGCACGGTTCCTACTGGCTATGCCGGTGATACAAAGGCCGAGGAAAACGGGTGGGAAGCCGACATCCTGGCTGTTACGCTTGGACTCTTTCCCGACGACGCACTGGCTCCCCAGTGGTTTGAGCGCCTGAGGCTCTTTGCCATTAACAGCTATTCGCATAGCAGCGATAAAAATAACCAGACTATCGTAGATCCAGAGTATAATACAAAGACCGTGGCTCAACTCTACCGCGGCCAAAACCTCTATGACGACTATACCCTGCAGAACCATAACTATTTCCACACATCCTACCAGAACGTAGTAATGCAGGAACTTGGTGAGGCTGCACTAGCCTTGAAGCTGTTCCAGCAGGAACTCTACGGCAAGGAAACCTGGAAGACCAACGCGTTGATGCACCACAACCTGGAGGTTCAGACAGAGGTGCTGAACTGGCTCGCACTGACAGACGGCGAATTGGCAATGCCTAATGGCAACGACTGGAGTCTGTTCCTCTACGACCAAATCACATCTTACTCTACCAATGCTTGTTTCCTTCGCAATCAGGATGCATTGATGTTGGAAAACCTGGCTTATAAGTACATTAAGGCAAGGCAAAAGACTACGCAAGACGGGTCGTGGCTGCTCAGGGCCGATGTGGGTGCACGCCGTATGGGAGTCGAAGCCCATCGCGTGATGATGACTTACTTGATGCACCATGTGCTGTCGACGGCCGATTTGCAGCCTACTCGCTTTGAAGACTTCCGCCAACGCTACTCGGCAGCACGCAAGTTCGACACACAGAACATCGTACGCGCCTTTACTTCAGACCGCTTTACCACTTTCTCCTGGTCGGCAGGCCTGAGCAGTTATACTGGTTATATAGCAGCCAACTCGGCTGACAAAAACAAAATCGTGGTACCTTTCCGTGCTAATAACACCGGAAACTTCCTGGGTTGGTATGAGGTGAGCGGAAAGAAAACCAATGCCACACCCGTGGTAAGTGGTGTCTATCAACTCAAGGGCGACGGTTGGACCATGAATGGCGAACTGAATACCAACGATGCCGCATTGAACAATCGTTTCTCCATCTATTCAACTCCAGGCAACGCTGTTATATATATTGATAATGTACGCGCGAACAGCGATGTTACCATTACCAAGGAAAAGGGTGGATTGATGGCTATTTCTATGGATGAGTTGACCAAAACACAGCGAACGCTGATCCACGAAAACGGCACTGCCACCGTGAGCAACAGCAATACGCAGACGCTGAGCACATCGTGGCTGAACATCGATGGCGAACTGGGCTTCGTGGGCACAGGCGAGAAGGAGATGTATTTTGGTGATCGCGCCAACAATAATTCGGTGATGACCTCGAAACTCTATTCGCTCTATAGTGGAAAAAGCCGCTCGGTGAAAACGGGCGACGTGGTGGATCGTCGCATCATGGTTTATTACACCAATGTGGATGCCACTCAGACCAAGAATCTTGCCAGTCAACTTCTCGACCTTCGCAAGAAAGTTCCAACAGGATGGAATGGTGTGATGGCCTTCGATCCCAATGGTACAGGCTACCTGCTTCTTTCTAACTTTTCCTCGATGGAACCGTGCATTTTGAAGGATTTGGACACCCCCTATGGGGCACCAGTCTTGACGATCCCTGCTTCGTTCCCCAATGAAGTTTCATTTGCCGTGGAACCTAACCATAGCTTCTGCAACGTCGTGAAGTTCTATACCTATCAGGGAACTTACGCCGTTCAGGATGCCGACAACCCAAACGTGGCTTATTTCACCAGCTTGGCCAAATGTGCTGAGTGTGACATTATATTCAATGCCGTTACCGATGAGGGCATGAAGGACGTGACGGTAAAGGTTAAGGGAGGTGAGACCATCAAGGTCACCATCGATGGAAACGATATCATCATAGAACATGACTCAGTCTTTCCGCAAACTCAAACCGACGATTACACACAAGGCTACACCGACATTACTTCGCAACTCGATAACCCTAATTTCGAGGAGGACGTCACCTACGGCAATCGTGGACAGAACGTGACGGCCTCCGGAGTGACCTATGCCGATTGCTATGTGAACAGCGTGGCAGCCACCAATGCGAAATGGCCAAACATCCTGCCGGTAAAGGGATGGACGGCAGGCAATAAGCTGGAGGGTGGTTCCAACTACTGCCGTATGTACTCCATGCCTTATTCCATGGATTTGTTTTGCGTAAGTCCATCCAACGTGGGCAACTATGCGGCACAAACGGCAGGCATGATCAGTGACAGAGATAAGGGAAACCGCTGCCTTACGGTTCTAAACTCATGGGATAAGGGTGCTAATGCTATCACTCAGACAGTCAATCTGCCCGAAGGTGATTATCGCCTGCTTCTGGACATGAAATATGAATGTACCAATCAACAGCAGAACGATGGACAACGTGTGGTGGCATCTGGCAACACCAATACCTCGTTGACAGGTGTCAAGGTGGGCAGTAAGACCGACTATCGCTACCCACAGGAACCCTCCACTTGGCAGACCATGGTCTACGACTTTACCATTGAAAAGAAACAGAACGTGACTCTCTCATTGGGTTTTCAGACATCTGCTTCTGTGGGGGCTGCCAACAATACCTTATTATATATCGACAACGTGCGGTTGTTGCAAAAGACGCCCACAGGCATTAACAAAACGCTTGTGACTTCACTTCCCGACAGACGTATTTACGACCTGCAGGGGAGGCTGATAGAGGGAACTCCCCGCAAAGGTATCTACATTCGAGACGGACAAAAATACATCGTCCGATAACAGACAGACCGAAAAACCTACTAACCTAGCACTAACCTATTATGCTGATCAGGCTCTTTTGTTTTCTTTTTGCTGCTATGAGTTCGCTGATGGTGTCTGCCGTCGAGGTCAACTATGACTTCAATAGTCTGCCTAATGGAGCGAAATTGTGCAATGATGCCCGTATCGTGGAGATGAGTGATGGCAACAAAGCCCTTTATACAGGTTCTCGCAACGGCTATCTCGACTTGGGAAAGGACTTCGGAAACACCATAGTTCCGCAACTTTCGGGCGATTTCACCATCAGTATAGACCTGATTGTCGACCCTGAGGACAACTTGCTCTCGCAGAATGGCAACTTCGTGTGGTGCCTGGCATCGCAGGAACCAAATGGAAATCCGCAGAACTACATGATGTTGCGCGTGAAAATAGGTGAATTGGGATATACCATGCGCTACGGCTCTGGAAACTACCGTCTGCAAAGCAATGCCCAGCTGCTTATGGGCGAATGGCAAAACGTGACTTATGTGCGGGAAGGGAACACGGCACGCCTCTATCTCAACGGCAATATTCTCGAAGAGATGACTTACGGCAATAATGGGTCAGATCGTTACTATTCGCCTGCCGACATGTATGCTCAGGCAGGAAGCCTTGACTATAACTATCTGGCCCGCTCGGCATGGAGTGGCGATGCCTATCTCAGGAAGACCGTCATCGACAACTTTTGTATTCTGGACAGGGCGAAAAGCGAGCGTGAAATTATGGACGACTATGAGAAACTCTTTGAGATGGCTGTCGACTTTGAGGATGAGGGCGAAGATCCTGATCCCACAGACGAACTTGACTATAACACGGTGGAAGGCGTAAAACAGTTGATACAGAACGTCAATGACGCCTATCAGAGCGCGCATCCCTACAACCGACGCAGTTTCTGGGACTATGCCGTCTATCATACGGGCAACATGGCGGCTTACAAGTACACGGGCAAGCGCGACTATCTGGACTATTCCATTAACTGGGGCGAGTATAATAACTGGTATGGATCGACAGGCGACAACCCGGCTCGCTGGCGCTATTCCTATGGCGAGGGCAGCAACTATGCCCTCTTCGGTGACTGGCAATGCTGCTTCCAGACCTATGTCGACATCTATTTTGACGAGTTGCAGGCCGATGAGCAAGGCCAGGGCCGCTGGAGTGACAGTGAACTTGAACGTGTGGTCAGCAGGGCAAAGTTTGTGATGGACTACATGATGAAATCCGATACTGTGGACTATTGGTGGTGGTGCGATGCTTTGTACATGGCGATGCCTGTGATGACGAAGATGTGGCGACTCACGGGCGACGAGGGATATCTCACGAAGATGCACCAGTGTTTCGACTATAGTCGTAACCTGATGTATGACGAAGAGAACCACTTGTTCTTCCGTGATGCAGGATACATATATCCCGCTCACCAGACCACACGTGGACTGCCCGACTATTGGAGTCGTGGAAATGGATGGGTGGTGGCAGGACTGGCTCGTGTCTTGAGCGAACTCCCTGCCGATCATGCCGACCGCAGTTATTATGCCGAGGTGTTCAAGGATATGTGCACGGCCGCCATTGATTGCCAGGTGTCCGAAGGCTTTTGGCCAGAAAGCCTTGCCGATTCGCTATATGCGCGCTGTCGCGAGAGTAGTGGAACCTGCTTGTTCACCTATGGAATGTTGTGGGGCATGAACAACGGCCTCCTCGAAGAGGCCGACTTCATGCCAACCGTCAGCCGCGCCTGGCATTATCTCACGCAGATTGCCCTCCAACCCGATTGGACAGTGGGCTATATGCAGCCAATCGGAGCTGCAGCCAATGAAAATGCCCAACTTTATCCTTCCAATGTCACGCAGTTCGGCACCGGAGCCTTCCTGCTTGCAGCATCAGAAATGGGCCGTTTCATCGAGAAAAATCATTACAATGGGATTCTCATTCCATCGGTTAATGACAAAAAATACGATGGCATCGACAATGAGTCCCTTCGCCTTTACGATTTGTCGGGGCGGCCAATATCGGGAGTTAAAAAGGGAGTATTTATCAAAAATGGCAAAAAAATCCTGTTAAAATAGTTATTTTTTCAAAAAAATGTTTTAATTTTGCGACCGAATAATGTGAACCTAACGATAATAATAAATCAATAAATGTAATAACTAAATCTCAAAATGTATGAATTACCGCTTTTTTGAACTGACCAGAAAAGCCTTTTATGGGCTATGTCTGGCAGTGGTTTGTGGCGGATTCACTTCTTGTAAAGATGACTATGACCTGGACGACGAGGGTAACTACCCGAGTTGGCTGGGTAATAGCATTTACGACGAGTTGAAGAATCCTAACCAGGAAGTGCTGACCGGTACTTTCAACACCTATGTGCGGCTCATTGAAGATCTGGGCTATGCCGAGACGTTGGGAAAGACAGGTTCAAAGACCATCTTCCCTGCCAACGATGAGGCATTTGAGCGTTTCTTCAAAAACAACACATGGGGAGTGTCGAGTTATTCGGACCTGACCGACGCAATGAAGAAGCAGTTGCTTTATTCGTCGATGCTCGACAATGCTATTCTGGTGGAGATGCTGTCCAATGTGCAGTATGATGCCACCAGCGTCACGCAAGGTGTAGCCATGAAGCACACCACGGGTGCCAACATCATCGACTCCATTACCCATGTCTATGGTGCTGCCGGACTACCCCAGAACAACAAGTATTGGGAGCGGTTCTACAACACAGGCATTGATATGGTGATGGATGCCACTCAGCCCATGATGGTGCACTTCACGGCAGAGCAGCTCATTGGTAACAACATTACCACGCAGGGTGCCAACAGTGACTTCGAAGTGATCACAGGTTCGCCCTACAACGATTCCGAGAACTCGGCTTATGTGTTCCGCAACAAGATTATTCACAACGACGTAACCTGTAAGAATGGTTACATCCATCAGTTGGAGAACGTACTCGTGCCGCCGGGCAACCTCGCTGAGGTCATCCGTACCAATGGCCAGAGCAACTACTTCAGCCGCATGTTGGAACGTTTCAGCGCTCCTTTCTACGATGCAGTGATCACCAATAGCTACAACGACGTTGCATTGGCTCGTGGCGAAACGCTCATCGACTCCATCTACCAGAAGCGCTACTTCAGTTCACGTTCACAAGGCTCACAGTTGGTGCTTGATCCGAATGGTGCTGACGTAAAGGACATCCTTCCTTATGATCCGGGATGGAACGCTTATACCAATGGTCAGACAGGATCCAATCCTTTGAGCGACTTGGCTGCCATGTTTGTTCCTACCGATGAGGCCATGAAGACCTATTTCCTTCCTGGTGGAAGCGGCTCGTTCATCATCGACCAATATGGCTCAAAGCCTAATACCGAAGCCAACCTGGCTGAAAACATCGACTCTATTCCTCAGGACATTGTTCAGGCTTTCCTTGACAACCTGATGAAAGCCTCGTTCATTGCAACCGTTCCCAGTAAGTTTGATGACGTTATGGACGATGCTTCT
Source organism: uncultured Prevotellaceae bacterium (assembly GCA_902774815.1). Taxonomy (GTDB): domain Bacteria; phylum Bacteroidota; class Bacteroidia; order Bacteroidales; family Bacteroidaceae; genus Prevotella. The sequence continues at coordinate 20,033 of CACYJV010000017.1, forward strand.
GACCCCATGGGTCTTTCGCTCGATGTCATCAATAAGAATGCTGACGGTACTTATGACGTGAAGATTGCCAACAACGGTGTGGCTTACATGCTGAACACTGTTTTTGCTCCTAACCGTTACGTGGCAGTCTCGGCACCTGCCCTTCTCACGGATAACATGAGAATCATGAACACGGCCATCCAGGATGGTTATAATGGCAACACTACGGTGAGCCTTGGCCAGAACTTCTATGCCTATCTGCTCGCTATGGGTGCCAACTATGCATTCTTCATTCCTACCGATGAGGCCTTCTCAAGATTCTATATCGATCCTACCTATTTGAAGAACGATAAACCCCGTGCCCTGAAGTTCTACTATCAGAACCGTCGTCCGTTCGTGTTCTGTTCGCAGTGGGAGTACAACCCGCAGACAGGCGAAGTGGGTGACTCACTGGGTATGGTCGGTACACAGCAATTCCGTTCACAGCTCATCGACATCCTGAACTTCCACACGGTGGTGCTCAACGAGGGTGAGCAGGTGGGCGTGAACCGCTTCTATAAGACCAAGCACGGTGGCGAGTTGATGCTTGCTAACAACGAGGTTCGCAGCGGTTCGCAGATTGACAATGGTCTCCCTGTTTCGGGTGTGATCAAAACCTACAATCAGAAGAACGGTACGACCTTCTCTATCGATCACGTTATCCAAGCTCCGCAGAAGTCGGTCTATTCAGTGCTCGACGAAAACAGCCAGTTCTCAGAGTTTATGACCCTCTGTAACGGCTTTGGTGCCGAAAAGGACTCGCTGCGCTACTTTGCAAGTGATCGCATGTCTGAGCTTAACCAAGTGACTAAGAAGGAGCGCATTGAAGGCTATCGTATGTTTGTCAACGAGGTAGGTCACTATGGACTTGACTACGACGTGAAGTTCTTCAATTCCTACAACTACACTGTTTATGCTCCCGACAACGAAGCTATGAAGAAAGCCTATGCACTGGGTCTGCCCACATGGAATGACATCCAGGTGATTTATGACCAATACGAGGCACAGTGGCTGGCAGAGAAGGAAGCTGGTCAAGGCTACAGCCAGGAAGTGCTGGATGCCCGCAACAAGGCTCTTGCCATGGTTGAGGAAATCAATGCATTCGTCAGATACCATTTCCAGGACAATGCCGTTTATGCCGACAATGTGATTGAAAGTGGTACCTTCGGCTCTGCTTGCTCTGATACGCTGGGTATCCGCGAGAAACTCACGGTCAGTGGTGGCAACAACACCCTCGTCGTGACTGACAACCGTGGACAGAACATTTCCATTTCCTACAATCCTGCCGGCAATACGAAGATGGTGAACCAGATGACGCGCGATTACGTGTTCAATGCTGTAGCCACAAAGGCTAATACCATCAACACTTCGTCATTTGCTGTCGTTCATCAAATCAGCACACCGCTCAACCGCCATAAGGACAGCGATCGTTATGACGACTTGTGGACGGGTGCAGGAGCACGCCAGAAGATGTCTGCTTACAGGCGACTATATGACAACAGGTTGTATAAACAGTATTAGAATCAATACCATTCTGGAATATGAAAACAAGCAATATAAAATATTTGTTACTGGCGATCTGCTGCCTTCTTACATCGGCAGCCATGGCGCAAGGAACACGTATCTCGGGTACGGTCAACGATGTTGAAGGTCCCGTGATGATGTGTAACGTTGTCGAGATCGATGCCAACAACCGTAACGTGTCTTACTCGCAGACAGACATCAATGGTAACTTCTCGATGGAAATCGTCAATACGAAGAACAAACTTCAGATTTCCTATGTGGGTTACAAGAAGGTGACGATTCCCATTGGCGATAGGACCGTATTCGACATTATGCTGGAAGAAGAGAACACCCTGAAGGAGGTCGTGGTGAAGGCCAAGGCTAAGTTCAAGCAGGGTGGTCTGGTCATTCCTGAGAATGAGGTCTCTGCAGCCAAGCAGACCTTTAACATGAGCGAGGTGGAAGGTCTTTCCTTCACATCGGCCGATGAGGCCCTGCAGGGTAAGATTGCCGGTCTCGACATCGTGGCCAACTCTGGTAACCTGGGTTCTGGTACGTCCATGCGTCTTCGTGGTGTGACGTCCATCAACGGTTCTGCTGAGCCTCTGATTGTTGTCGATGGTAACATCTTCGATAATCCTGACGAGAACTTCGACTTCACGTCGGCCAACGAGGAAACTTATGCTTCGCTGCTTTCGGTGAACCCCTCCGATATCGATAAGATTGACGTCCTGAAGGATGCTGCTGCAACCGCTATCTGGGGTTCACGTGGTGCTAATGGTGTCATCTCGATTACCACAAAGCGTGGTTCGCGTGGACCAACGCGTGTTGACTATTCATTGCGTGTGCAGGCCAACTGGCAGCCCAAGGGCTACAACCTGCTGAATGGTGACGACTACACGATGATGCTGAAGGAGATGTATTACAATCCTGCACAGAGTGCCACCGCTACTACCAATATCAACGAAATCAACTATAATAAGGAATGGGCTGAGTTTGAGAACTGGAACAACAACACCGACTGGGTGAAGGAAGTCCAGCAGACTGGTTGGAGCCAGTATCACTACCTGACCATCGCCGGTGGTGGTGAGAAGGCCAACTTCCGTATCTCTGCAGGTTACGACCGCCAGAACGGTACCATTATCAAGCAAACTCTTGACCGTTTCACCACGAAGCTTGCCCTTGACTACTTCGTCAGCGACCGTATCACGTTCCGCACAACGTTCCCGCTGACCTATACCAATAACCATAAGAACTACGACGACAATATCCTGGGACGTGCACAGAAGATGGCTCCTAACATGAGCGTCTATCGTCAGGACTACCTTACTGGTGCCGATACAGATGAGTTCTATATCATGCTGCCCAACCCCACTGAGTCGCAGTGGCGTGCAGCAGGCTTTGGCAATGCCAATGCTGCCGGTTCCTATGTACCTGGCACGTCGTCGTCGATGCTTTCGGCTATCCGTGGACTGGGCAACCCTGTTGCCATTGCTAATCAGGCTTGGCACGACGAGAAGACCTATCGTATTTCGCCTGAGTTCCGCCTCGACTACTATCTGTTGGGTAAGGACGACGAGAAGACTCGCCTCGACTACACCGGTCTGGTCTACATCGACATCTTCTCGAAGAGCGAGCCCAAGTGGTTCCCTGGATCACTGACCACCGATGGTTGGACATCCAACAACTACAACTATTCCGAGACCTACGACTATAACTCGCTGGCCTTCACGACGCGTCACACGCTGACCTTCACCCCGCACTTCCGCAACAAGGACTGGTACGTCACGATGTTGGGACGTTGGGAGATGACCTCTGGCAACAACAACAGCCAGACCACCGCAGGCGTGAATAACCCCACCGAGTCGCCGAACGTTGATGCCTACCACAACAACTTGGGCACGAGCAATGGCGAATGGCGTTCTATGTCAGGTATCTATCAGGGACACTTCTCCTACAAGACCCGCTACTCCTTCGACTTCTCTGTCCGTGCTGACGGTACCACCAAGTTTGGTGACAAGAAGAAGTGGGGTTTCTTCCCCGGCGTTTCAGCCCGTTGGAACATCAGCGACGAGCCTTGGATGAAGTGGAGCGACTCATGGCTTTCCATGCTGTCATTCCGTCCCTCATGGGGTATCGTAGGCCGTCAGCCTGGTTCCGAGTATCTGCAGTATGCCCGCTACAACCCCAGCGGCAACTACGGTGTCTCGGGTTCACTCGACTACATTATTTATCTTGAAGGTCTGCAGCTCAACCGTCTGCAGTGGGAGCGTACCGCGCAGTACAACCTTGGCGGTGACTTCGGATTCTTCAACGACTTGATCACTGGTGACTTCAACTACTACTTCAAGCGTACAAAGGACCTGCTTATGTCAGGCGTACGCATTCCTTCATCGGCTGGTTTCAGCTCGTTGGCATGGACCAACGTCGGCGAGATGACCAACAAGGGTTGGGAATTGAACGTCAATGCCAACCGCTTCCTGAAGATTGGTAAGTTCGAAGTCAGTGCAAACTTCAACATCTGTCAGAACTTTAACGAGATTGTTGAGATGGATGAGAGCGTACTCGAGTCCATTAACTCCGAATGGGATGCCACCAGACGCGGTACCTATCTGAATCGCATCCAGACTGGTAACCCCCTCGGCTCTATCTATGGACTGCGCTATAAGGGCGTCTATCAGTACTCTTATGAATACCTGCTCAACCAGAAAGCCAGCCATGGTTGGGATTCCGAGCAGTTCCGCGACTACATCAACGACTTCCTTGCCAGTGGCAAGACTGCTCCTGTCGCCATCGACAACGAGGGCCATGTCCTGATGGATTCGCACGGCAACCCCATCCAGCAGGTTTACAACTACAAGAGCGGTTCACAAACCTACAAGTTCCAGGGTGGTGATGCTATCTATGAAGATATCAACAACGACGGACAGATCAACTCTCTCGACATTGTCTACCTCGGCAACTCCAACCCGAAGGTGAGCGGTGGTTTCGGTGTCAACTTCAAGTATGGCGACTGGGCCCTGAAGACCAGTTTCACCTACCGTGCTGGTGTGAAGATTGTGAATACTGCCCGCATGGGACTGGAATCTATGTTCAATGCCTACAATCAAAGTTCGGCAGTGAACTGGCGTTGGCGTAAGAATGGCGACGTGACCGAAATTCCACGTGCTATGTACGACACTGGTTATAACTGGTTGGGTAGCGATCGCTATGTCGAGGATGCTTCGTTTGTTCGTATGAGCTACATTCAGTTGGCTTATAACTTCAACAAGAAGATTCTCAAGGCCATTGGCCTGCGCAAACTTCAGCTCAGCCTCTCAGGTCAGAACCTGCTCGTATTCTCGAAGTATAGCGGAACCGATCCTGAGCATTCAGCTGGCGCATGGGGCATAGCCTATGACAACTCTCAGACTCCGCGAGCCAAGTCGCTCACCCTTAATATAAATGTCGGATTCTAAAAACAGTTACCAGTTATGAAAATCAAAAATATATTTAAGATATTTGTCATGTCGGCTGTTGCAGTAGCTGGTTTCAGTTCCTGCACCGACTTCCTGACCATCTATCCTACCGATAAGACAATCGGTGAGGAGTTCTGGAAGACGAAGGACGACGTGAAGGGCATGGTGACCGGTGCTTATGCCAGCATGGTCAGCTACGGTTGTCAGGAGCGTGCCATCATCTGGGGTTCATTCCGCTCAGATGAGCTGAACAAGTACTCAAGTTATAGTAGCACTGCACTCGACAACATCAATGCTGTCAACCTTCTTCCTACGAATGGCTACAACTCCTGGGGCGATTTCTACGGTGTCATCAACCGCTGCAACATTGTCCTCAACCATGCCAAGGATGTGATGGAACTCGATCCTGAGTTCACACAGGGCGACTACGATGAAACCCGCGCTCAGATGCTGGCTCTGCGTAGTCTCTGCTACTTCTATCTTGTCAGGACATTCCGTGACATTCCTTATACTACCCAGTCCTACGAGGACGACGACCAAGTCATGATTATTCCTCAGACCACTCCTGACAGCGTCATGCAGTTCTGCATCCGCGACCTGGAAGAGGCCGAGCGCTACATCATGAAGTCTGGTGGCTATGGCGTCAGAAACTGGCGCAATGTGGGCTATTTCACCCGCGATGCCGTGCATGCTCTGTTGGCCGACATCTATCTCTGGCGTGCTTCCATGACGCATAATCAGGCCGACTATCGGAAGTGCATCGACTATGTTGATATGGTCATCCGTTCTAAGGACGAATATTTCAAGACTGTCAACACCGACCGTGTGTCCAGCCTTGCCGACGAGTTCCACCTCGCCGATCGCGACCAGATGTACTCCACCATCTTTGGTGAAGGAAACTCTCACGAGAGCATCTTGGAGTGGCAGTACGATGGTACCAACATCGCTAACGGCGGTATTCGTGAACTCTATTACGAGGAAGGTTCCAAGGACAGCCATCGTAACACGGGTGTTCTGGAGGCTTCGCAGCTGTTCTCGTCGCCCGACGAGCATGCCAATGATCTTCAGGGAACAAAGGTTTATGCCTCTTCCAACGACTATCGCTTCTGGCAGAATGTCTATGGTGTGAGCAAGACCGCTTCTGAAGCTACAGGCTTGCAAATCCGTAAGTTTATCGCAACGCGTGACTTCGTCAGTGGTACTGGACAGTCAACTGGCAACGATCCGACGAACCTGAACACTGGTGAGTCCAAGAGCAACAGCCGTGCATGGGAGAACTTTAGTCAGAACTGGATAGTCTATCGTCTGACCGACCTGATGCTCATGAAGGCCGAAGCCCTCGTGCAGACCGCTGCCAACGACAGTGATAAAGTGGTGCTCGATCAGGCTTTCAACCTCGTTCAGGTTGTTAATAAGCGTTCTATGGCCAAGACGGCTACCGATACACTTGTGGCTACCAACTTTGCAAGCAAGGAACAGATGGAACTGCTCGTTCTGGCCGAGCGCGAACGCGAGCTCTGCTTCGAAGGCAAGCGTTGGTACGACCTTGTACGTTATTGCTATCGCCACATGGAAGGTGTCAACATCAATCGCAAGATGGCTGACGACACCAGTTGGCCTGCTCTCTATGCACCGATGCTTCGTCTTGTCGTACGCAAGTATGTCAACGGTGGCGATGCTGTGTCTTACAAGATGAAGAGTGAACCCTATCTCTACTGGCCTATCCAGTATAGCGAGGAACTCGTCAACAAACTCCTGAAGCAGAACCCCGTGTTCATCATGGAGAAGACTTCAACGAAGAATTAGTTTTACTATTTTACGTAATTTGAGTAATATGTTCATGATAAAGTCTGTTAGTAAAGTCCTCATGATCGTTATGATGCCGGTGCTGCTTTGTATTGGTTGCACCGAGCACATCGACGAGTCAAACCTGTATACGTTTACAGGCGAGACGATCGAGGATTTTCTTGTCAACCGCGACGACCAGTATAGTAATTTCAATTACATTCTTAGTCGCATTGGCTACGACAAGGTGCTTTCCGCTTATGGCACATACACTTGTTTCGCACCGCACAACGATGCTGTCATCGCCTACGTTGACAGCCTCTACGACGACATGTCAAACAAGGAATTGCCCCACAACGGAATGACTTCCCGTGGCCTTGAGGGCCTTACCGACTCACTTTGTCGGGATATAGCTCTATTCCATCTTCTCTACTCCGAAGTGTTGGGTGTCGACATGAGCAATGGTATGACCATCAATACCATGCTCGGACGCGACATCAACACATCCATCGACTCCATCTCTGGTGAGCTTTTGCTCAATAACTATTCGTTCATCACCACGATGGACAATGAGTTGGAGAATGGCGTGCTTCATGAGATTGATCACGTGCTCACACGTTCCAACAATCTCATTGCCGGAGAAATGGAGAAACACTCCGAATTCAAAATCTTCCTGCAGGCACTTACGGCCACAGGCCTTGCCGACACGCTTACTAAGCAGGAGCGCACAGGTCTGATTATGCCGCACAAGTATTCTGGCAAGGGTAATAGCAAGATGTATACTCCCGACGTCTGTAAGTTGGGTTACACCGTCTTTGCTGAGACCGACGAGGTGCTGAAAGCCAATGGTATCAACTCTCTCGACGACCTCGCCGCCTACGCCAAGCGTGTCTACGAGAACTGCGCAACCTCCTCTGGTTGGTACGACTACTACCGCAACAACCATATTCAGGTGAGCACGGGCAACGACTATCAGAAGTCGAACAACGTGCTGAACATGTTCCTGCGTTATCACATTCTGGGTTACATCGTTCCCTACACCAAGATGTTCTACACTAAGGACTACACGTCGAAGGCTCAGGTCTACGAGTATTTGGAGACCATGCTGCCCTACACGCTGATGAAGGTGTCGCGAGTTGGTGGAAAATACTACCTCAATCGTTGGGTGACCAATAATACCCTGACCGACCGCGTCGGCGAGATGGCCTCCAGTTCCATTTCCACGGTGAAACGCGATGGAATCCTTATCGAGCGCGACAACATCCAGACGCTGAATGGCTACATCCATCCCATTAACGATATGTTGGTCTATGACTACGATGTTCCCCACGGCGTGCTCAACGAGCGCCTGCGTTTCGACGACCTCTCGTTCCTTCCCGAAATGATGTCGAGCGGACTTCGTTGCAAGAACCCTGCCGAGGTGAAAGCCATCGTCGGAGGTGTCTACGACACGTTTGCCGGTAGTGGTAATATGCGTATACCCGAGAATTTCTGCGAGTACTTGAAGGTTTACAATGGCGACAACACCGAGATCTACTATCTTGGTGGTCAGGACTGTACCTGGGCCAACTTCCAAGGCGACGAAATCCTTTGTCAGGGAGCTTACGACTTTTCCTTCCGACTGCCGCCCGTACCCGATGGAACCTACGAGCTTCGCATGGGCTATTCGGCCAACGGCAATCGTGGAATGGTGCAGTTCTACCTTGGCAACAGCCCTACTTTGGGTAGTATGCAGGCCATTGACATTCCTCTCGACATGCGTCACGTACCTTCTGACGACTACGTCAGTAGCGGCGGTGTGCAGACCCCCATCCCCGATGCCATCACTGGCTGGACACTCTACACGCGTGAGGACGACCAGGGTGTGGCTTCCGATGCCGATATGCATAACCTTGGCTGGATGCGCGGCCTCCTCAGCTTCAACTATGGCAATACTGTTTCGCGTGCCTATCCCGGCAACTTGCGACGTATCATTACCAAGAGGCAGTTCCTGCAGGGCGAGAATTGGATTCGTTTCAAGACCGTGTTGCCCAACAACACGACCACGGAGTTCCATCTGGATTACATAGAGTTCTGTCCCGAGTTTGTCTACAACAATACTCAGTACGTAGAAGACATGTATTAAAATATACCTCTTTTGAGTGTGTTTGGAAATAAAAAAGTAACACTATATGAAAAGACATTTTATTTATCATCAAGCACTGGTAGTCTTCGCGACGTTCTTCGTCACACTTTCTATGCTGACGGGGTGTAAGGAGAATATCGATGAGTCCAACCTGTACACTTTCACTGGTGAGACCATCGAGGATTTCCTAGCCAATCGCGACGATCAGTACAGTAGTTTCAACTACATCCTTAAACGTATCGGCTACGACAAGATTCTGTCAGCCTACGGACAGTACACGTGCTTCGCCCCAAACAACGATGCTGTCAGTCATTATCTCGACAGTCTCTACAACGACCCTGTCAATGTAGACAACCCTCACAACGGTATGACAGGCCAGGGACTGGAGGGACTCACCGACTCCCTATGCCGTGACATTGCCCTCTTCCATCTCTCTGCCACGCAGTGGATGGGCGTCGACATGAGTTCCGGTAAGACCATCAGCACCATGTTAGGCCGCGACCTTAACACCGGTATCGACTCCGTTTCAGGTTCCATCATGATCAACCGCTATTCAGCTATTGTCACGATGGACAACGAGTTGGAGAACGGTATCCTCCACGAGATCGACCACGTCATCCAGCGTTCCAATCGACTCATGGCTGGTGAGATGGAGCAGCACGCCGATCTCTTCTCCATCTACTCGCAGGCGTTGAAGGCGACCGGTCTGGCCGACTCACTGACAGCCCAGAAGCGCACTGACTTCGATGAGGCCGATGTGGCTGGCCAGTACAAGTTCTACGTTCCCAAGGAGTGCGTCATGGGCTATACTATCTTTGCAGAGACCGACGAGGCACTTCGTGCCAAGGGTATCAACAACATGGACGACTTGGTCAAGTTTGCTAACGAGGTCTATGCCCACTGCGCCGATGCCGGTTCCGGTTGGTACGATTACTACCGCAACCACGGCATCACCGTCAGCACGGGCAACGACTACGCTAAACCCAACAATGCGTTGAACATGTTCCTGCGCTATCACATCCTGAAGTGCAAGGTGCCGTTCGACAAGCTCATCCGTACTTTCAACGAGGTTTCCAAAGTGACGCTCTTCGAGTACTACGAGACCATGCTTCCCTACACCCTGCTGAAGGTTAGCCGTGTCAGTGGAAAGCGCCTCATCAACCGTTGGGTCACCAACAACACGTTGACCGACCGAGTCGGCGAGATGGGTTCCAATGCCATGTCCACCATCATGCGCGACGGCATTGAGGTGAAGAACAACAACATCCAGTCGCTCAACGGCTACATCCATCCCATCAGTGACATCCTTGTTTACGATGCAGATGTGCCCCATGGCGTGCTCAACGAGCGTCTGCGTTTCGACGACACCGCTCTCTTCGAAGAGATGATGTCCAACAATTTCCGTATGATTTCCGACGCTGAGGTCAATGCCCTCAACGACGGTAAGACCGGTACCGACGGTAACCTTGGTGGCAACTATATCCGCTGTCCGAATGGTTTCTTCCGCAACCTGGTCATCTATAATGGCGAAAACACTCGTCTCTACTATCTGCCCGGTCAGAGCAATGGCTGGAGCAACTATCAGGGTGACGAGTTCAACAGTAAGGGTACCTTCGACTTTGCCTTCCGTCTGCCGCCTGTTCCCGATGGCACCTACGAGCTCCGCATGGGCTACACCGCCAACGGCAACCGTGGTATGCTGCAGTTCTACATGGGCAACAGTTCGTCGCTGGGCAGTATGCGCGCCCTCGACATTCCTCTTGACATGCGCCACGTACCTGCCGACAACTACGTCAGCAATGCCGGTGTACAGACACCTATCCCCGATGCCATCACTGGCTGGACGCTTTACACACGTGAGGACGACCAAGGTGTTGCCACCGATGCCGACATGCACAACCTCGGCTGGATGCGCGGCCCGCTCTACTACACGGTAGGTAAGGGTGGCTCCACCGTTGCCCGTGCCAATGCTCAGGACCTGCGCCGCATCATTACCAAGCAGTCCTTCGAGCAAGGCGACTACTGGCTCCGCTTCAAGACGGTGTTGCCCAACGACGCCTCCACGCAGTTCCACCTCGACTACATCGAGCTCTGCCCAGAGAACGTCTATAACAACACACAGTATGTAGAGGACATGTATTAAACCCCAATTATAGCATACGAATATGAAAAGAAACATGATATTTAAAAACGCACTGGTCGTCATGGCAGCCTTCGTAGCAGGCGCCATGACAACAGCTTGCTCCGACTGGGACGACCATTACGATCCCACGGACGCCACATCAGGTTCGGCCACGTCGACCCTTTGGCGTAACATCCAGACCAACACAGAGCTCTCAGAGTTTGCCGAGTTGGTACGTAAGACGGGCTACGACAAGATCCTCGATGCCTCACAGACCTACACCGTCTGGGCTCCACTCAACGGTACCTTCGACTTCAACACCCTCTCTGCCCAAGGCAATGAGAAGTTGCTCAAGGAGTTTGTCCAGAATCACATCGCCCGCAGCAACTATCCTGCCTCCGGTTCCATCAACGAGCGTGTGACTATGCTCAACAAGAAGGTCCTCGGCTTCGTGGGCAATGGCAGCTACACCATGGATGGTGTTGATCTGACCAAGACCAACCTGCCCAGTACCAACGGTGTGCTTCATTTGCTGAACCATAAGCTCGACTTCCGTGCAAACATCTACGAGTCGCTCGATGCTTCTGAGTTCCCCATCGACTCGGTAAGTGACTACTACCACTCCTTCGACCTCAAAGTTCTCAACGAGAGCAAGAGTATCATCGGTCCTGTGGTCAATGGTGAAATCACCTACCTTGACTCTGTGATGGACGAGTCCAATAGCCGTTTCCTCGTCTATCGTGCACTTATCAACGAGGAGGACTCCAACTACACAATGGTAGTCCCCACCAACGAGGCATGGGTCAAGGCTCGCCAGGTCATCGCACCTTTCTATAAGTATGTCGACAACTTTGTCTATACCAACAACCCAGTGGCCAGCAGCAACAACACTGAGGATGTGAACATTGATGCAGCCTATCTGACCGACTCCATCACTCACCTCGCGCTCATGCAGAGTCTGTTCTTCAACAACAACCTCTACGATAACGGCAAGCTGAAGAACCTCGCCACCGGCCAGCGCCTGCAGTGCGACTCGCTCGTCAGCACCACCATGACCAAGCTCTATCCCGAGGATGCTGCCAACTACTTCGAGGGTGCCATCCGCGTCAACAAGAGTAACGGTGCCATCTTCGTGACCGACTCGCTCCGACTCCACCCCTGGTCGTTCTGGAACAAGCCCATCACCATCGAGGCCGAGACTCCCTCTGTATATGGTGGCGTCTCTGGTGGTACTGCTGTCACACGCGAGGTGCAACCCACCGAGCAGAATCCTGCCGTGAAGGGAACCGTTTCCAACGGCAACTACCTCGAAGTTTCATCAAGTGGTAACTCCAGCTCGCAGCAGATCAACCTCTTCTTGCCTGGCGTGCTCTCCACCACCTATCATTTCTATGCGGTCTTCGTACCCGCACACATTACTAATGTCTATGCACCCGACTCGCTGCCCGCCACTTTCCAGGCACAGTTGTTCTACAACCGCGAGAATGGTACGAAGTCTGTTGCTCCGAAGAACCTCGGTACCTTCGTTACTGATCCTACCAAGGTCGACACCATCGATATGGGTGAGTTCGAATTCCCCATTGCCTATGCTCACACAGGCACCGGAACCACCGAGTATGCCCCCTACATCCGCATCAGCAGCCGCGCACGTTCCGACAAGTCCTTCGACTCTGTCCTCCGTCTTGACTGCCTGCGTCTTGTCCCGAAGGAACTCGACGACTACATGAGGGAACATCCCGACTACGTTTATCCTAAGGATTGGGGTTCCATACGTATCAACATCAACTACTGATCAAGTCTCACCTCTAATAAACGCTAAAGATAATATGAAAAGACATAATATTCTTTGCATGAGCATTCTCCTGTCGTTTGCTGCCTGCTTGACGGCATTCGCCCAGGACGATGTGGAATATGATGACGAAGAAGTTCAGGAAACTGTCGTCAAGAAGAAGGCACCGGTCAAGAAGCCGCAGTACCCCACGATGGAAGTCAAGGGCGTCATCGTTGATGCTGCTACGAAGGCTCCTCTTGCCGGTATTCAGGTGCAGACACTCAACGACCGCAACTATGCGGCCATGACCAACGAGAAGGGCGAGTTCACTATCAAGGTGCCCACCTTCGCAACGTCGCTCTTTGTCCATGCCCCGCGCTATCTGAACCAGCAGGTAGGCATCGGCCGTGGTGACAAGGTGTTGCACATTGCCATCATCCCCGAGCATTTCAAGGCCATGTACGAGAATGGCACCCGTTTGGGCGCCTTCAGCGAGACCGCTGTCACTGGCAACATGTCGTTCACCGCCGAACCTGAGGTCGAGAATAACATCGGTGCCGATGTGCGTGCCGTCAACCGTTCGGGTGGTCCTGGCTATGGTGCCGCCATGTTCGTGCGTGGTCTCAACTCACTCAATGCCAATGCCCAGCCCCTCGTGGTCGTCGACGGTGTCATCCGCGACATGCAGGACACCCGCGCAACTCTCCACTATGGCGACTACACCAACCTCTTCCTCAACATCGCACCCGAGGACATCGAGAAGGTGCAGGTTTTGAAGAATGGTACGGCTCTCTACGGTGCCAAGGGCGGCAATGGCGTCATCCTCATCACCACCAAGCGCGGTCATTCCATGGCTACCCGCATCAATGCCAACGTTGGCGTGGGTGTCGTCACGCTGGGACGTCTGCCCGAGATGATGGATGCCGACCAGTATCGCCTCTATGCTACCGAGATGCTTGGCACCTATCCCGACATCAACAAGTACGAAGGTACGTTCAACTTCCTCGATGAGGATCCCTCGAAGTTCTACTATGCCAAGTTCCACAATTCAACCGACTGGACCGACGAGGTCTATCACACGGCCCTCTCGCAGAACTACAACATCAACGTGCAGGGTGGAGACGATGTCGGTATGTACAACCTCTCGCTCGGCTACTCCAATGTAGAGAGCACGGCTCGCAAGAACAACTTCAACCGTCTGAACGTGCGCTTTAACACTGACATCAGCATCATTGAGAAGCTCAACACGCGCTTCGACATGTCCTATGCCAAGATCAATCGCAATGTCTTCGACAATGGTGCTCCCGAGGACTTCTCTGTGGCTCCCGTGTCGTCGCCCACGTTCCTGGCACTCATCAAGTCGCCGTTCCTCAATCCCTACACCTACAACAACGTCACCCGTCAGCTCACCACGACGCTGGCCGAGGCCGACGATTTCCTCGTGGGACTTGACAACGAGCTCACCCTCGGTAACCCCACGGCACTGTTGGAGAATGGTGAGGCCATCAACAAGAACCGCGTCGAGATGACCAACTTCAATGCCGTCATCGCACCACGCTACGAGTTCACGCCCAACCTCACGCTGAGCGAGACTTTCAGCTACACCCTTGACCGCATCTCACAGCGCTACTATCGTCCCAATGGTGGCATGCCTATGTTCATCATCGACGGTGTAGGACGTGTGCAGACGCTTTCACGTTCTATGTTCTCCAAGGAGACCAGCGTTATGAGCGATACACGCCTGCAGTTCACTAAGCAGCTCCGCGAGCACTTCCTCGATGTCTATGGCGGCTTCCGCTTCGCATCCTTCGCCTTCGACGACAACTCACCGAAGGGCGAGCGTGCTTCCGGTGCCAACGACCGCCAGCCCAACATCTCCTCCAGCATGGACTATGTCGACGTCATCGGTGTCGACGACAGCTGGAAGAGCCTTACCTGGTATGCCAATGCCGACTACAACTATCGCAACCGTTACTTCGCACAGGTATCTCTCGCTCTCGAGAGCAGCAGCCGCTTCGGTAAGAACTCCAGTGGACTGAGCCTTTGCGGCGTCAAGTGGGGCATCTTCCCCAGCGTACAGCTCGGATGGGCCATCACCAATGAGGCCTGGTTCCCGAAGACTCCCGCCATCAACTACCTGCTTCTGAAGGCTGGCTACGACGTTTCCGGTAACGACGACATCAGCAACTACGCTGCACGCACATCGTTCGCCGTGCTGAAGTACCTCAACCGTCTCACTGCAGCCCAGCTCAACAACATCGGTAACGACGAGATTACCTACGAGAAGACCCGTAAGTTCAATGTCGGCCTCACCTCCTACTGGCTCGACAACCGCCTCGGTGTCAACTTCGACTACTATGTCCACCGCACCTCCAACCTCCTCACTATGAAGAGTTTCGAGAATCCTGTGGCTGGTATCAACAACTATTGGTCGAACGGCGGCTCACTCGAGAACACTGGTTTCGAGCTCACCGTCACTGCCAAGCCCGTCGTCACTAAGGACTTTAATGTTGAGGTCGGTGCTTCCATGGGACACTATGTCAACAAGATCAAGTCCCTGCCCGACAACGACCTCCTCTACGTAGGTGGCAAGCGCACAGCTCTGGGTTACACCTCGTCCGTCTATGGCACCAACAACGTGGCCACCATCGTCGGTCAGTCCGCAGGCAGCTTCTATGGCTACAAGTTCCTCGGCGTCTTCGCCAACGATGCCCAGGCTGCCGCAGCAGGCAATGGAGGCTATCTCTATATGCGTGACAACACCGGCGCACCACAGTACTTCAAGGCTGGCGATGCCCACTTCGCCGACCTCAATGGCGATGGTATCATCTCCGAGGCCGACAAGACCATCATCGGCAATCCCAACCCCGACATCTATGGCAACATCTTCGCCAACTTCCAGTGGAAGAACCTCACCCTCAACGTGGGCTTCAACTACTCACTTGGCAACGATGTCTTCAACTATCAGCGCAGCATCCTCGAGGGTGGCAACAATTTCTACAACCAGACGACGGCAGTGACCAACCGCTGGCGCTACGAAGGACAGGTCACCGACATCCCACGCATCAGCTATCAGGATGCACTCGGCAACAGCCGCTTCAGCGATCGCTGGATTGAGGATGGCAGCTATCTGCGTCTGAAGACCGTACGCCTCTCCTACAAGGTGCCCGTCAGCTTCTCATGGCTGCAGGGACTCCAGGTATGGGCCGAAGGCAGCAACCTCTTCACCGTCACTCGCTATCTGGGCAGCGATCCCGAGTTCTCCGTCGCCAACAGCGTCCTCTATCAGGGCATCGATGCAGGCAACGTAGCCCTCAGCCGCGCCTTCTCACTTGGACTGAAGATAAATCTCTAAAGCACAGACATACCATCATGAAAAAGAATATCATTATCATTGCAGCATTCTTCGGCATGCTTCTCGGCGCTACCTCGTGTCAGGACATGCTCGAAACCGAATCAAAGCGTCAGATCTTCGACCCGCAGCTCAACGAGAAAACCGACTCCATGTTCTACACTCTCGGTATTCTCAAGGGAGTCCAGCAGGCCATCGATCAGTATGTGCTCGTCAACGAGATGCGAGGCGACCTGGCAACTGTCAACAACTTCACATCGGCCGACCTCCGCGCACTGGCCAACTTCTCGGCAACTGCCGAGAACAAATACGACTCGGCTTACGTATTCTATCGCATCATCAACAACTGCAACTACTTTATAGCCCATCGCGACACCATGCTCCTCACCGGTAGCCGCAACGTCACGATTCCTGAGTATGTGCAGGCCAAGGCTATCCGTGCATGGGCCTACATCCAACTCGCACGATTCTATGGCGAGGTGCCCTTCTATACCGAACCTGTCACCAGCATCAGCGAGGCCAATCAGGTGCGCGAGAAGAAGGACATCAAGGGCATTTGTGCAGCACTTGCTCCCGACCTTGCCCGCTATGCGGGAACAGCTCTTCCAACTTACGGTTCCGAGGTCAGTATCGGCTACACCAACATGGGTTCCGAGAAGATCATCAACACCGTGAAGACCATGTTCCCCGTTGACATCGTCCTCGGCGATCTCTACCTTGAGGCCGATGAATACGAGAATGCCGCCAAGTCTTACTTCGCCTATCTGAAGAACAACGAAGTCTATGCACCTTATTACGTGCCGCAGCCTACTGCTTTCCCCATGGAGAAGTTGCGCGACATTCCTGCCAACCTTACGTGGGGCTACACCACGCGTACCTATGTGCAAAAAACAGACTGGTCCGATCAGTTCCTCACCGATCGTGGTTCCGAAATCATCACCTACGTACCCATGGCAGTCAACAAGCTGCGTGGACAGGTCACCGACCTGCCACGTATCTTTGGCTACGACTACTACTACGTAGCTGGCCAGTCGTCAGCAGTTGATGAGAACGGCATGTACATCCCTGAGCGCGAAATTGACCCGTCGCCCGCCTACCTCTCGCTGGCATCCTCGCAGGATTACTACTACGTCATCGAGAACACCTCCGAGCGCCTCGTTAATACGCTACGCTTCGGCGACGTTCGCCGCTACATGACACTCAACGGTATCACCATCAACGACTCCACGTTTGCCGTTAACCGTAAGTTCCAGCGTGCCAACATCCCCGTCTATCGCATTCCCACCGTCTATCTGCGACTCGCTGAGGCCATCAACCGTATGGGATATCCCGATGCAGCCTTCGCAATCCTCAAGGACGGTCTGCACCGCGAAATGGCCGACGACTACAGCTACCTCTCCGAGGAGTCTCATCAGATGCTGCGCACCACTATTCCCTTCTTCTCCGAAGAGAACATCGCTGGTAACTTCGTCTACAACTTCGGCATCCACGCCTACGGCAGTGGCCACACCATGGGAGCCTTCTCTCCCTATCAGCTTGACACCGAGGTGCAGAAGCGCGTCGATGCGCTGAACAAGGCATTTGGACTCAGCATCACGTCACGGACCGAGGACGTCCTCGACGAGGAAGGCAATGTCGTTGAAACCAAGATTATCTGGAACAAGGAAGACCTCATCAACGCCATGGAGGATATCCTCTGCGATGAGTATGCCCTGGAGTTCGCACTCGAAGGCTATCGCTTCGGCGACCTCACACGTCTGGCTCGTCACAAGAACAATGCCGGCACCTACGGCAGCGACTTCGGCAGCCGCTGGTTCGCCAAGAAGATGGAGGGTAACCACCCCGTTGTCGACCTGACCAACCAGCAGAACTGGTACCTGCCCCTTGGCAAGTAATTCCTTCGTCAAAGACACTCTTCAATAACAGTCCCCCATCCGAATCAAATCGGGTGGGGGACTGCCTTTTTGGCTTTAATCACCGCCATTGCAAAGTTTTGTCACCTCTGTTCCATTGCTTTATAGGTTATAGAGCATTGCCTTATTGCTTATAGAGCGTTGCCTTGTTGCTTATAGGGCATTGCTTTGTCGGTTACAGCTCAATGCTTTGTCAGCAAGAAAGCTATGCTTTTATGCTTCAAAAGCATAGCTCTATACCCTTACAAAGCATAGCTTTCTATGGCATGAAACAATGGTATGTAGCATATAAAGATATGCTTCTGTCTACTTCACGATTAGCTTATCTCCGGAGAGGTCGACATCAAAGAGATGGGGCACGCGCACATAACGTCCGGAGCTGCTGTCGTGGCTGTGCACCGATATCATCCATTTGCCCTCGAAAGTCTTGAAGAGCATGCCGTGACCATAGTTGGGCGGGGTGATGGGCTCGGGCTCGTGTACCCACGGACCGAAGATGGTGCCGCTGGTGGAGTAGGCGACGCCTTGTGTGTAGACATTGTCGCGCCACGATGTCCATATCATGCCGAGACGGCCGGTGCCGGTGCGGAACAGGTAGGGACCGTCGGTGACCTTGTTGGGTCCTTCGACACCATCTTCCACCTCATGACTCCACGGGGCATCCTTGGCACGGAACAGTACAGTCGGTTCGCCAATGGTACCACTCAGGTCGGGTTTCAGACGTATGCATTCCATGGTGCCATTCCAGTTCTGTAGCCATTCGCCACAGTAGACCATCCACGGCGTTCCATCCTGTTCGACCCAGAAAGTACCATCAAGGGTGGGCTGTCGAGGATTCAGGTAGATGGGGTCTTCCATCGGGCGATAGGGACCTTCTGCACGGTCGGCGACAAGGACATGGGATGCACGGCGCGGGATGATGTTTCCGCGGACGGTGTCGATCTTGATGTCGTTATTGGTGAACGTGGCAAAGTAGTAGTATTTCCCTTTGTACTGGTGGAGCTCAGCAGCCCAAATCTGCGGGCGCGGCCCCATCCACGACTGCGGGTCGGTCTCAGCCACTCTATAGGGTCCCGTCCACATGTTCAGGTCCTGGCTCTTCCAAAGCAGGCCGCCCGTGCCCGTCATGTAGTAGGTGTGGGTGGCATAGTCGGCGAGAATGCAGGGATCGCTAAGGCGTATGCTGTCGCGTGGCACGGTGCGTGATTCCATGCGTCGGAAGGCCCGTTGCTGCTGTGGTGTGGTCTTCTCGACGCTACCCATGCCGGGTTGCTGATAGACACGCACGTAGTCGATGAGATAGCGCATGGGCATGGCCTCATCGTCGATGTCGCCTCCGTTGTCGCCACCCAACGCGAGGTTCAGCAGGATGTACTGTGGCCGCGTGAAGGGGTTGACGTGCTGACCAGCCTCGCCGTTGACGGTCGTCGACAGTGGGATGTCGTTGAGCAGTTCGTCGTCGAGGTAGATGCGCATGGCCTCAGGAGTCCAGTCCATGCGCCACGTGTGGAACTTCTCGGCCCACTGTGCATCGCGATCAGTGAAGTGGGTGAAGGGAATCTTCTTGGAGTTCCACACAGCACGGTTCTGGTCGTTGCCCCATGCGGCATTGGCGAGGATGTGGGGAACGCCCTGGATGCGGTAGTACTCCATGACATCGATTTCGCCACACGATGGCCAGGGGAGTCCTTTGCCCAACAGCCAGATGGCAGGCCATGCACCACCGGCAACAGGTATCTTTGCCCGCACTTCCAGTCGTCCGTAGAGGAAGCTGAACGAGCGCCTTGTGGTGAGCGATGCCGACGTATAGTCGATAAATTCGCGAGCCGACCTCCAGTCGCGCCTGCCCTCACGACGGTTACCCTGCTGGGTAGGCACTGGCGTGGGTGCCTGCTTCCTGCCCTCAATGACGAGGAAACCATTCTCACGGAATGCGTTGTCGCCTTGATACCATTGTGCCTCGTGGTTGCGAACGAAGCCCCGTTCGGGTTCCCATACCGTGGCATCGTAAGGACCTGAGCCATCGAACTCGTCGCTCCACACCAGTTGCCACTCGTTGCTGTTCTGTGCCGAGGCCGGTATGGCGGCCCATAGCCAAAGTCCCATGGCCGTCAGCAGTCGAACGGCCCAGGACGTCGTGTTGTTATTCTTTCTCATTGTCGTTTTTGTGTTATAGTTTAGTTGTTTCATCCTTCATCCTTCATCTATCATCCTTCATCCATCATCCTATACCCTATATACGTTTCAGAGGGGGATATTCCGCAGAGGAAAATCCACACCTACCCCCTCCCTGGCTCGCTCTTGTGCCATGCCACCCTGCGTGATGACCAGGCTTGTGTGGTCATTGTCCTTGCAGGCCGTCTTGGGCCGTGTTCTGCATCATTTCCATATATTTTTGTATTCTTTTCCGTTGTGTGTTTTTGTTGTCTGCCGTTTTTGTTGTATATTTGCAGTCGAGGAACAAAAAGAGAGAGGCAAGATGATATTGCTGCAGTTCATTGGCAAGGCGTTATCCGTGTTGTGGGCACCCATACGGCGTCACACGGTGACTTTCGTGGCATTGTATGTGCTGGGCGTAGTAAGCGCGTGGCTCACGGTACCTCATACGCCAACGGCAAAACTCTACGGCAACCTCTATTGGGAGTTGTTCCTCGACGTTTATCTGTTGTGCGTGCTGTTGGGACCCACCTCCAGCCCAAAAGCGGGGGGCAGGAAAAGCATCGCCGGAAGACTGCTCCTTGTTTGGAAGTTCCTCGTATGTCTGGTGCTCTATGCCATTGCCATTGCCGATGTCTATTGCTTCGAGAAGTACGGCTCGTCGTTGTCGCCTTCGATGCTGATGTTGGTGGGCGAAACAGACAAGCGTGAGGCAGGCGAGTTCCTGAGTTCCGTCCTTCAGTGGGAAACACTGACGAGTGGAGTAGGGTGGTTGCTGCTGATAGGAGCAGTGCATATCGTATTGTCAAAGCTAATACCCAACACCAGCCCTCATCCCGAGCGGAGTTCGTCCATTCCCGTTGGCGCGCCTACCCGTAGCCTTTCCCGTAGCCTTCCCCGAAGGGAGGGAGGTATGAATACCCCTTTTGCTGGTAAAGCAACCTCCAATGCTAATCGGTCTTACCTCACATGGGGAGGAGGTGGGCTTGTCCTCTTGCTACTCCTCTTCAGCCTCTATGCGTCATGGAGCAACAAGCAAGGGTTGTGGCGGCTGTTGACGCTGCCCACGATGGGTGCGGTGGAGAACGAACTGACGCAACACCACCGCGTGGAGTGCTATTTGCCCGTCTACAGGCTGGCGTTCAGCGTGAGAGCCAACCAACTGGCAGCCCGCCAGATCAATCAGTTGGCCGAGGCTGCCGACAACGTGCGTGTGGACAGTTGCAGCTATACATCGCCTATGATTGTGCTCATTATCGGCGAGAGCTACAACAAGCACCATGCACAACTCTATGGTTACGACTTGCCCACGACACCGCGCCAGCTAGTTCGCCAGCGCACGGGTCAGTTGATAGCATTCAGTGATGTGGTGACGCCGTGGAACCTCACCAGTTTCGTGTTCAAGCATATGCTCTCCACCCACGTCATCGGACAGGAGGGACAGTGGAGCGACTATCCTATGATGCCCGTGGTGTTCCGTAAAGCTGGCTATGAGGTGACGTTCCTGACCAATCAATTCCTGCCCAAGGCCAAAGATGCGGTCTACGACTTCTCAGGCGGTTTCTTCCTGAACGATGCACGCCTTTCAGCAGCCATGTTCAGCCGTCGTAACGAAAAGACGCACCCGTGGGACGACGGGCTGCTCAAGGACTGGGACGCTGCCCCCTCGGCAGAACCCTCGCTCGTCATCTTCCATTTGTTAGGTCAGCACTTGAACTATCGGTCACGTTTCCCGAAGCGGCAACGGCACTTCACCGCTGCCGACTATGAGCAACGGCGGGCAGACCTGCCTCAACGGCGCAGGCAACTGGTGGCCGACTACGACAATGCCGTGCTCTACAACGACTCCATTGTCGACCAGATATGCCGTCGCTTCGAGGAGCAGAATGCCGTGGTCGTTTACGTGCCTGATCATGGCGAGGAGGTCTATGAGCCTGGGCGATCCATCATCTGTCGCAACCATACCGACGACATCGACGCCGAGCTGGCCTACCACGAGTACGAAATACCATTCTGGGTGTGGTGCTCGAAGAGCTATATAGCGGCCCACCCCGACCTGTTCCAACGGATATGTGCCGCCAAGGACCGTCGCTTGATGATCGATGCACTGCCACATATGCTGATGTATCTGGCTGGTATCCACTCGAAGGATTACAACGAGGCCTACGACATCCTGTCGGATGGCTACGACGAGCAGCGCCCCCGACTGCTGAAAGGGAAAGTGGACTATGACAAGGTGATACAGTTAATAAATAACAAGGGGACAAGGTAACAAAGAAAAAATAACGATATGCGGAAAGAATTTCTGACACGAGCGGAATGCAATGCCCTGCGTGGCGTAGCCATCATAGGCATCTTCATGCATAATTTCTGCCATTGGCTGCCCGGCATCATCCATGAAAACGAGTACCTCTACCACGAACAGAACGTGGTGGCGCTGCGAGGTGTCATGCAGTCACCCGACTGGAACCTGCCGATGCACCTGCTGTCGTTCTTCGGCCACTATGGCGTTCCGCTGTTCCTCTTTCTCAGTGCCTATGGACTGGTCATGAAGTATGAGCCCATCACAGGTCCTTCGCTGTGGAGTGGCTGGGCAGACTTCCTGTGGCGCCACTTCCGCAAGTTGTTTCGCATGATGATCATCGGCTTTGCACTGTTTATCGTGGTCGATGCCATCACGCCAGGCCGCCATCGCTATGAGTTGCTCGATGTGGTGGCACAACTGGGCATGTTCAACAATTTCCTGCCCAATCCCGACAAGGTCATCTGGCCTGGCCCCTATTGGTTCTTCGGACTGATGATGCAGCTCTACATCATCTACCGATTGCTGCTCTACCGCCGTCACTGGGGGTGGACGGTCGGGCTGATGGTGGTATGCATGGTTGTTCAGATGGTGTGCGGTCCGGAGAGCGACGAACTTAACCGCCTGCGTTACAACTTCGTGGGTGGCATGCTGCCTTTCGGCTATGGCCTGCTTGTTGCCCGTATGCCCATGCAGATGCCGCGAGGCTATAACTGGCTGTTTGGGCTGGTGTCGCTCTACTTCATCTATTCGCTCAGCTTCTCGTTCTTCTGGTGGTTCTTCGTGCCATTGTTTGTCTGCTCGGCAGGCTTCTGCCTCATCCGTGTCACTCCCCGATGGCTGTTGCAGCCACTGACGTGGATGGGCAACGTGTCGGCAGCCCTGTTTGTCGTTCACCCTGCCGTGCGCAAGGTGTTCTATCCCATCAGCCGGCATGACGGACTGTACACGGGGCTGCTGCTCTATGTCGTCGCAGCCATTGTCCTGGCATGGGTTGTGAGCATGATCATTAAAGAAACCAAGAAACCGTCGCAATGAAACTGCCATACATAGAACTTGCCGACGTCAGCCGCTACCGTGGTGAACTCATGGGCATTGCGATGATTCTCATCGTGCTTTTCCATGTGCCTCTGGGTCGTGGCGATGCCTTCTTTGGTCTGCACCGTCTTGGCAATGTGGGTGTCGACATGTTCCTGTTCCTCAGTGGTATGGGGTTGTGGTTTGCGTGGATGAAGGGTAGGCCTCAGGAATCCACACCCTTACCCTCCCCAAGTGAGGGGGAATTGAATACCCCTTATGATGTTAATGTTACCGCCAATGTAAACCAGCCCCCCCTTCCTTCGGGAGGGAGATGGGGTGGATTCTATCTCCGCCGCTTTGCCCGCATCATGCCAGCGTGGCTCATTATGGCCAGCCTTTTCTATGTGCCCGACTTCCTCGGTGCCCGCAAGTACAGTCAGTCGTTGATTGACCTCATCGGCGATGTCACCATCAACTGGGACTTCTGGCTGCACGACGAGCTGACCTTCTGGTACATCCCTGCCACCATGATGCTCTATCTCGTAGCCCCCTTCTACATGGAGCTCATCCGCCGATGGCCCATCTATCGTTGGCTGCCCGTGCTGATGGTAATGTGGTGCGTGGCGGTGCAGTGGGTGATACCCATCCATCAAGCCGTGGGACATCTGGAAATCTTCTGGAGCCGTGTGCCTATCTTCTTCATTGGCGTCAACATGGGTGAATTGATACGTCGCAAAGACCGCCTCGATGGGTCGGCACTCTGGCTGCTTCTGCTGATGTTTGTCGCAGCCTTCAGTGCCAGCCTCTACCTCGAGCAAGTGCGTCACGGCAAGTTCCCACTCTTTGCTGAGCGCATGATCTACATCCCTCTTACCGTCTGTGGCATCCTGCTCATCTGTCAATTGCTGCGACGTGTGCCTGCTTGGCTGTTGCGGGCGATGGCCTTTGTGGGTACGGTTTCGCTGGAGACCTATCTCATTCACGTCCATTTCGTGATGAAACCCATTGCCCAATACCATCTAGGTTATTGGCCCACCTGTCTGCTGACCATCGCTATCTCGTTGCCCTTGGCATGGCTCCTGCACAAGCTGACACAGCCAATCATCAATCTCATTCTAAAGAAGTGAGCCGATGGTTCATGGCCGCACAATCGTAAATATGTAAATCGTAAATATGTAAATCGTAAATCCGTAAATCGTAAATCAAAAATATCATGTCACCAATCC
This sequence comes from uncultured Prevotellaceae bacterium, assembly GCA_902774815.1. GTDB lineage: Bacteria > Bacteroidota > Bacteroidia > Bacteroidales > Bacteroidaceae > Prevotella. The sequence continues at coordinate 44,785 of CACYJV010000017.1, forward strand.
TACGTCTCATCCGTCCCAAACAGTGGATTAAGAACTTCTTCGTGTTCTTGCCGTTGTTCTTTGGTGGTAATCTGCTTCATGGCCCCAATCTGCTGGCGGCCATCCTGACGTTTGTCGCCTTCTGCTTTGCCGCGTCGAGCATCTATTGTTTCAACGACCTTGTCGATGTGGAGGCCGATCGTCGCCATCCTGTGAAGTGCCATCGTCCTGTTGCCGCAGGACTCATCAGCGTTCGTCAAGCCTATGGTCTCATGGCATTGATGTTCCTGCTTTCCATGTTGACCATCGGTCTGCTGGCCACAATCAACATCCCTGTCGTCGGAAAAGGATGGATGTGGGTAGCCCTTGTCATCCTTTTCTATTGGTTGCTCAATCTGGCTTACTGTGCCGAACTGAAAGACCATGCTATCATCGACGTCTGCGTCGTAGCCTTCGGCTTTGTGCTGCGTATCCTTGCCGGTGGTCTTGCCACAGGCGTGGTACTCAGCCAATGGATTGTACTGATGACGTTCTTGCTGACGCTGTTCCTCTCGTTTGCCAAGCGCCGCGACGACGTTCTCCGTATGCAGCAGACGGGTGAGGCTCCGCGGCGCAATACGTCGCGCTACAATCTGACGTTCATCAATCAGGCCATTACCATCACTGGTTCGGTGACTCTTGTCTGCTACATCATGTACACCGTTTCGCCAGAGGTGACGGCCCATTTCCAAACCCGGCATCTCTACCTGACTTCTATCTTCGTGCTTCTTGGTTTGCTGCGCTATATCCAGATAGCCGTGGTCGATGAGAAGAGTGGCGACCCCACCAAGGTAGTTCTTCGCGACCGTCCCACGCAGCTCATCGTGCTCGGTTGGCTGTTGGCATTCTTGGTCATCATCTATCTTTAGGAACTGATTTTATCCCCCATTTTTTCCTTTTACTTTTTTACCTTTACAGCAAAATGACTCTCCACGCATTCGACTTCGATGGAACGCTGACTACAAGCGACACCCTGTTGCTCTTCATCCGCCATGCACGCGGCAGATGGGCGCTCTTGGGCGGGCTTTTGCTTTACAGTCCACGACTGGTGCTCATGAAACTTGGACTTGTCGACAATGGCAGGACAAAAGAGCGGCTGTTCGGTCACTACTTCCGTGGCATGCTCGAACGCGATTTCGATGCCCTCTGCACTTCGTTTGCCCGTAGTCATGCCCACATTCTTCGCACAGAAGGGCTGCGTACCATTCGTCAGGCACTTGAGCGTGGCGAACGTGTCGTTGTACTCTCAGCCAGCATCGACCGCTGGGTGCAGGCTTGCCTGAACCAATTCATCGACGATACAACACATTTCGCGGTGCTAGGCACGCAGATTGAGGTTACCAATGGTCGGCTAACGGGCAGGTTCGGCACTCTTAACTGCTATGGTTCGGAGAAGGTCAGACGCCTGAAAGAATGGCTCGAAAGCGAGAAAGTCGGCACGAAGGGTGCTTTGGAGATGATTGCCTATGGCGACAGCCGTGGCGACAAGGAACTCCTCGCCATGGCCAAAGAATCCCATTACAAGCCATTTCGGTGACATACGTCAGGAAAAGTACTGATAATGATGATTAAAAGAATAACGATATGAGAGAAATACTGCGACAGTTTCGCATCCGCCGGGATGAACGGCTGATGGCCATCGCCTTCCTTTTGGTGTTCATGGCACTACATGGACTTGTCATCTACCACTACAACGACATCTTCATGAACCCCAGTTCAGGCTATTGGGCACGATTCCTGCATCATTTCCACCTGTCGGGCTATGACCCGATTACCTATTCGGTGGTAACCATTTGGACAGCGAAGTACAACGTCTACCGGCATCCGCTGCTGGCCTTCTTCGTTGCACCACTTTACTGGCTTAACAGCGCACTCATGTCGCTTACGGGTGTGAACTGCGTGCAGTATGTGGTGGCAGTCGTCTGGGTGGTGTTCGACCTCTATGCCTTCCTGTTCGCATTCCGCATCATGCACGACATCATCGGTACGGGACGCAAGGTCAGCCTCCTGCTTGCCGCGATGCTTTTCGGCTTTGCCAACGTAATGCTGGCAGCCATCGTTCCCGATCATTTTATTCTCTCGATGATGCTGATCTTGCTGACTGTCTATATCTGTGGCATGAAGATGAAGGAGGGACGTGAAGTCGGCATTCTTCAGACCGTTGTTCTGTTCTTCCTGACTGCTGGCGTGACGCTAAGCAACGGCGTGAAAGTGTTCATCTGTACCTTGTTCACGAAACTGAAGGGTATTCAGGAGGGAGGCCTTCAAGCGCTAAAAGGCAAGCAAGGCCGCTCGCTGCTAGTCTATATTTTGGTGGCCGTGTTGTTACCATCGGCCATCATTTGGGTAGGAGCCCGGTTGGAATATCACTACTTAGTGTTACCGCAGGAGAAAATTGCCCATGCGAAGCGAGCTGCCGACAATAAGCGTAAGCAGGAAGCAGCGGCGAAGAAGAAAGCTGAGGCCGAGAAAACGTTCCAGATGCAATTGGAGAAAGCAACGACTCAGGGCGACACAACGCTGGCTGCCCTGGTGATGCATCGGCTGGACTCCATCCGTACGGCCAAGCCCAAGGCACGTCGAAATCCCAACGGGCGCCCAATAGCCAAGGGCGAGTTCATGCGTTGGACCGACATCAGCACATCGCGTGGTGCGTCTGTCGTCGAAAACCTGTTGGGCGAGGGTTTGATGTTCCATCAAGACTATTTGCTGGACGATGTGTTGCGCCACCGACCGGTCATCGTTCCGTACCGTACAGCACTGCCTTACGTAGTGGAAACCATTCTTTTACTGTTTTTTCTCGGTGGGTTATGGTGTGGGCGCCGCAGCAGGTTCTTGTGGATGCTCATGGCCTGTGTGGCCTTCGACATGCTGCTGCATCTGGGGCTTGGCTTCGGCCTGAACGAAGTCTACATCATGACGGCCCACTGGGCATTCATCATCCCCTTTGCCATGGCCTATCTGTTTAAGACCATAAGCGAACAGCCACGCATCGTGCTGCGTGCACTCTGCATGGCCGTCACCGTGTTGCTATGTGCAGGCCTGTGGGCCTACAATGCGTGGTTGTTGGCAGGTTTCCTGCTGAAATAAGGCCTACATATAGCCGAGCCAGCGCAGGATGTCGTTGAGATTGGCCACCACCATGAGTAGGATAAGGATGCCAAAGCCAATGTATTCGGCCCTGATCATGAAGTTTTCAGAAGGCTTTCGACCTGTGATCATCTCGTAGAAGAGGAACAACACGTGTCCACCATCCAAGGCGGGAATAGGCAGGATGTTCATGAAGGCGAGGATGATGCTGAGGAATGCCGTCATCAGCCAGAACATGTGCCAGTCCCAGATAGGCGGGAACAGGCTACCGATGGCTCCAAAGCCACCGAGCGACTTAGCTCCGTCGGCCGAGAAGAGGTACTTCAGGTCGCCCACATAGCCACCCAGCACATTCCAACCGTACTTGATGCCTGCCGGGAAACTCTCCAGGAAGCCGTAGCTCACCTTTGTGGGCTCGTAGTAGTTCAGGATGCTTGACATGCCTACGCCGAGTTGCAAATCAGCAGTGAGGACAACGGTTGCCGTGTCCGGTGCGAAGGCCGTTGCAAGGCTGTCGTTGCCAGCGGCTGATGGAGCCTTATGGGCGAAGACAATGGAAGCCGTACGCAGACGAAGGCTGTCGGCTGTGGTCTTTGCCTCGGTCATTTGGTCAGCCAGTCGGCCAGTCTGTTCGGTGAATTCGTTCCACGAATCGACGGCTACACCATTCACTGCAAGTATCTTATCGCCCTTTTTAATGCCGGCTTTTTCGGCAGGCGAGCCAGGAAGGATGCTGTCAATTTCGGCTGGAACGAACGGACGGCAGAAGTTAGGCACCGATTTCAACATGCTCAGCAGGTTGATGTCGCCAGGCAGGGACAACGTCATCGGTTTGCCATTGCGAATGATACGTGCCTCGTGGGCCACGCTGATGTCGCGGAAGAGGTCTGCCGAGAAGTCCTTGAAGTCGCCTTCCTCGGTTCCGATGAGGATGTCGCCGTCGCGGAAACCATAGCTTTTTGCTTCTTGATTGAACTTCATGCCCATCGACATGTCCTTCACGGCAATGTATTCATCGCCCCAATGGTAGAGTACCATTGAGTAGATGAACAGAGCCAAGAGGAAGTTCACCAGCACGCCGCCAATCATGATGAGCAATCGCTGCCAGGCAGGCTTCGAACGGAACTCCCATGGCTGTACGGGCTGCTTCATTTGTTCTGTGTCGAACGATTCGTCGATCATACCGGATATCTTGCAATAGCCTCCCAACGGCAGCCAACCCATGCCGTACTGCGTGTCGCTCTTTTTCGGCTTGAACTTGAAGAGGGAGCCATCCCACTTGCCTATGCCGATGTCGAAGAACATGTAGAACTTCTCTACGCGTACGCCGAATAGTTTAGAGAAAAAGAAGTGGCCGCCCTCGTGCAGCAATACGAGCAGCGAGATGGCCAGAAGGAATTGCAGAAGTTTGATCAGGAATATTTCCATAGTCTTGTTTTTTGTTTCTTATTATGTTTCCTAGACATTCTAGATGATCTAGACGTTCTAGAGTTTTAGTAATTCCGAGGCGATGCGGCGGGCTTCGGCGTCAGTTTGCAAATAAGTCTCGAGGGTAGGTGTGGCACTGAAGGTGGCACGTTGCATGGTCTCGCCGATGACATCGGCCATCTGCGGGAACGAACAGCGGTCGTGGCGGAAGGCCTCGTTCACGATTTCGTTGGCCGCATTGACGATGCAAGGCATGTTGCCACCCCGTTGGATGGCATCGAAAGCCAGTTGCAGGCAACGGAACTTCTTGACGTCGGGTTCCAGGAACTCCAGGTCGTGGCTTTGGAAAAGGTCGAGACGCGGGCCATTGAGGTGCAGGCGCTCAGGAAATGAGAAGGCATACTGGATTGGCAGTCGCATGTCAGGCACGCCAAGCTGTGCTTTCACCGATCCATCGCTGAACTGTACGGCGCTGTGAACGATGCTTTGTGGGTGGATGAGCACTTGGATGCGCTCGGCAGGTACGCCGAAGAGCCATCGTGCCTCCATGACTTCGAAGCCCTTGTTCATGAGTGTTGCCGAGTCGATGGTAATCTTTGCACCCATGTCCCAGGTTGGATGCTTCAGCGCATCGGCAGCCGTCACCGACTGCAACTGTTCGTCGGAGAACTTGCGGAAGGGACCTCCCGAGCAGGTGAGCAATATCTTTTCAATCTCGTTGTCGCCCTCGCCCACCAGACTTTGGAAGATGGCCGAATGCTCGCTGTCAACAGGTAGGATAGGCGTATGATACTCCTCGGCCAACTGGCAAATGAGTTCGCCGGCCACGACAAGCGTCTCTTTGTTGGCCAGACATATCTTTTTCCGTGCACGGATGGCATGGATAGTAGGCTCTAACCCCGAGAATCCCACCATGGCTGTTAGCACCATGTCGATGGGGGCAGCCTCGACGATGTCGCAAAGTGCCTGAGCACCGGCATAAACCTTGATGTCAGGGCGGTCGCTCAGCAATGCTTTCAGCTCGTCGTAGCGTGCCTCGTTGGCAATGACCACGGCGGCAGGATTGAACTGATGGGCTTGTTGTGCCAGCAGTTCCACACGGTTATTGGCAGTCAGGGCATATACCTCGTAACGGTCCTGGTGCTGTGAGATGACGTCGAGAGCCTGAGTACCGATGGAACCGGTAGAACCGAGGATGCAGATTTGTTGTTTATTCATAATTCTAAAAGACCTTCAGGGATGGTCATGGTAATGGTTTGTGCAGCGTTGTTGACCTCAACAATCAGGTCGTTGCTGGCGGGCAGAAGCACTTCGCGGCCGTCGGCCGTCAGGAGTTCGAAGAGTACGTTCTCCGTTGAGTCGTCAACTGCCGTGATAGTTCCTATGGTTTTCTGGGTGTTTTCGTCGACGATATGGAATCCAACGATTTGTGACCACGTCAGTTCTTCTTCATCTTCAGGGGTATGGCTACGTTCGAAGAAGACGTTGCAATTGGTAAACTGGCGTGCTTGTTCCTGTGTGTCGATGTCGCAAAGCTTCAGCAAAGCAGTCTCTTCCGAGCGAAAGCGATACTCTTCGATGAAGAATGGCACGAGTATGCCATCGACTTCGATGATGAGATAATCGCTGTCGGTACGGTCAAAGACGTCGTCGGTGAACATGAAATTCATCTCACCCTTCACGCCATGCGGCTTGCCGATGCGGCCAATTTGATAGACTTCCTCAGGCTTAATCATTGACACGGCGAATGTTTGCCCCAAGGGCGTTCAGGCGATTCTCGATGTTCTCATAGCCACGGTCAATCTGTGCGATGTTGGCAATGCGGCTTGTTCCGTTGGCTGAGAGTGCTGCAATGAGCAGGGCAATACCGGCACGGATGTCGGGACTTGTCATTCGGCCTGCACGCAGGCGTATCTTGCGGTCGTGACCAACGACGACGGCGCGGTGCGGGTCACAAAGGATAATTTGTGCACCCATGTCGATAAGCTTGTCGACAAAGAACAATCGGCTTTCGAACATCTTCTGGTGGATGAGTACGGTGCCACGAGACTGTGTAGCCACGACGAGGAGTACCGAGAGCAGGTCGGGCGTCAGTCCCGGCCAAGGTGCATCGGCAAGCGTCATGATAGTACCGTCGATGAACGACTCTACGGCATAGTGAGGTTGGCGAGGCACGTAGAGGTCATCGCCATCCTCCTTGATTTTGATGCCCAGACGTCGGAATGCATCGGGGATGATGCCCAAGTTCTGCAGCGACACGTTTTTAATCGTGATGCCGTCGCCCACCATGGCAGCCATACCGATGAACGATCCCACCTCAATCATGTCGGGAAGGACGACGTGTTCGGTGCCGTGCAGCGACTTCACACCAACGATGGTGAGCAGGTTGGAAGCGATACCGCTGATCTGGGCGCCCATTGCATTGAGCATATGGCACAGCTGCTGGATGTAAGGCTCGCAGGCCGCATTGTAAATAGTAGTTGTCCCTTCGGCCATGACCGCAGCCATGATGACGTTTGCCGTTCCCGTGACCGAAGCCTCATCGAGCAACATATAGCAACCGTGTAGTCGCTTGGCCTCTATATCGTAAACGTTGCGCTCTTCCTCGTGCACGAACTTCGCACCTAGGTGCTTGAATCCCAGGAAGTGGGTGTCCAGGCGTCGGCGACCAATCTTGTCGCCCCCGGGTTCGGCAATGACAGCCTTGCCAAAACGCCCCAATAGCGGACCGATGGTGAGCACCGAGCCGCGCAGCGAAGCGCATTTGCGCACGAACTCATCGCTCTGCAGGTAGTCAAGATTCAAGTCAGCGGCCTGGAAAGAGTAGTCGTGGTCGGCATGTCTGGTGACGTTGACGCCCATATCCTTCAGCAGTTTGATGAGGTTGTTGACATCCAGAATATCGGGAATATTCTTGATGCGCACCTCATCGCTGGTAAGCAGTGTCGCACTGATGACCTGCAATGCCTCGTTCTTGGCACCTTGCGGGGTGATGGTTCCTTTGAGTGGCCGTCCGCCTTCGATGATGAATGATTCCATATCTTAGCGTTTTTTCTTCTTGCTGTTAACGCGTGGCTCCATATTCTTGGTGTCCACCTTCTCGAATTTGAAGTGGTCGAGGTCGAGTTGGATGATCCCATCGGTGAAACGGGCCAAGTCGCTGGCCACCTTTTCATCGTCAGCCGAACCGTGACTCCACAGCACGAGGTTACGCTTCATCTGGTTTGCAGTGATGCGCACAAGTTCATCGCGCTCAGGTCCTGCAGGCATGGTCTTGAGTTTCTCAAACACCTTGGCAATCATGTTGCCGTAGTGGCGCACGGGAATGTCCTGCATGGGGTATGCAAGGGGCTGAGGCTTGCTGTTCATTTGATGGGCTTGGGCCACGTCGAAAGGCCAGTCGATGTCGAGCTGGAAGTTGGACATCAAGGCCAGATGGTCCCACAACTTATGCTTATAGTCGGCATTCTGTCTGTTTTGCGGGAACATGCGGTCCATGATATTCACGATAGTCTCAGCACAACGCTGACGTTCTTCCTTGGTGGGCAGTGTCAGCGCATGATCGACCATGCGCTGAATCTCGCGTCCATATTCGGGCAATGCCAAGTGGTCGCGTTGGGTGTTGTAGTCTAATCCTTCTATATTCATCTGGTTTCCCTTTTATTACTTTTTTCCTTTTACTTTTTAATTTTTCGGGCAGACACGGGAGTCAGCCCCTACTTTCCCCTCCTTACAGCAGTTTCTTGGGTTGCTTGGCCACGAAGTCCTTCAGGTAGAAGGGCACGAAGTAGGCCACATCCTCGAACTTCTCTTGGAAAAACCTACGCTCTGCCAGTGGGAACATCCACCGTGCAAGCGGCTCAACGCCTTCTATGAGTCGGGCATTGGGGTGGTTGATAGTGTCCATACATTTTGCCGCGCCATTGCCGAAGAAGTACACAGGGCGCTCATCAAGCCACTCCCGGTAGGTGTCGGCATCCACTACGTCGGCCTGAATAGCCCTGACCTCATGCAGGGAACGGTCGTACAACTGTGCATAGACCTCCATTCGGCGTGCGTCAATCATTGGGCAGAGCAGCGCATTTTCTTCCTTTACTTTTTCGGCCAGCAGCACCGGCACACAGAGCAGTTCCAGCGTAGGCACGCTGATGAGGGGCAGTCCTTGTCCGTAGCACACGCCTTTTGCCATCGATGTGCCCACACGGAGCCCCGTATAGCTGCCTGGACCACTGCTGACGGCTACCGCGTCGAGGTCAATCAGGTGTTGGTCGGTGAACGTCAGGGCTTCATCGACAAAGACACCCGCCATGACAGCACTGCCGCGACGTGGCTTTTGTTCGGCTGCAGCATGCTCTTTGCTGCCTATGTCCACACGTTCCTCGCGTTCGAAGATGCATTTTCCGTCCTGACTGACGGCCACCGAGCACACGTCAGTGCTGGTTTCTATATGCAGTATCGTCGACATATTTTTTCTTTTTCTTCTTAAATAAAGTGCAAAATTAGTGATTTTTCGTCGGAAATTAGTACTTTTGCAAAAATTTAACGCATATAAATATTATGATACTATCAATGACGGGTTTCGGCAAGGCTGTCGTTACCTTTGGAGAGAAGAAAATCAACGTTGAAATCAAGTCGCTGAATTCAAAGCAACTCGACCTGTCGACACGCATCGCACCCCTTTATCGTGAGAAAGAAATGGAGATTCGCCAGCTGGTGGCACAGGGAGTGGAACGTGGTAAGGTTGACTTTGCCATCTGGATCGAGAAAGATGCCGGTGCAGATGCAGCACCCGTGAACATGGCTATCGTTGAAAACTACTACCAGCAGCTGCGTCAACTCATTGAGACGACGGGCATTCCCGAGCCGCAGGACTGGCTGCAAACCCTGATGCGCCTGCCAGACGTGACTACTCGTACAGAGACCGAAGTGCTCGACCCCGAAGAATGGAAGGTGGCCCGTCAGGCCATTGAGGAGGCCATCGCACAGCTCACTGCCTTCCGTCGGCAGGAAGGCGAGGCCCTTCAGCGCAAGTTTACGGAGAAGATAGACAACATTGCCTCGCTGCTTCAGCAGATTGAGCCGTACGAGAAAGCGCGTGTTGAGAAGATTCGCCAGCGTATTGTCGATGGGCTGAAGGATATTCCCGAGGTGGAGTACGACAAGAACCGCCTCGAACAGGAACTCATCTACTACATCGAGAAGCTCGACATCAGCGAGGAAAAGCAGCGTCTGGCCAACCATCTGAAGTACTTCCGCGAGACGATGGCCGAGGAAGGCCATGGCGTGGGCAAGAAGCTCGGCTTCATCGCTCAGGAGATGGGGCGCGAAATCAACACCACTGGCTCGAAGTCGAACCAAGCCGAGATGCAGAACCTTGTCGTCATGATGAAGGACGAGCTCGAACAAATCAAGGAACAAGTGCTCAACGCGCTCTGACGACCTCACCTAACGTGATGCTCCTTTTTATCGGAAAGAAATTGCTAGAAATTGCCAGAAATTTCATCCAGAAATTGCCTTTTATTTATATTTATGATGACAAAGGAAGAATACCATGACATGTATCTCATCGTAGGAGCAGCCATGGATGTTTATAATGAGATTGGTCGTGGACTATCAGAGTACATCTATCAGGAAGCGATGAGGATGGAACTGGAGGACAAAGGCATTTTAGCCGAGAAAGAGAAGGTGCTGAACCTATATTATAAAGGTCGAAAGATGGAGAAATTCTATGTTGCTGATTTCTATTATAACGGCATTATCGTCGAGACAAAATCGGCCAGCAGTCTTTGCTCAGAGCATCGGTCTCAGCTGTTCAACTATATGCGAATCAGTCATACTCGTCGTGGATTGCTTATCAATTTTGGTGAAAAGAGCTTACGGGCCGAGCGATATCTCTATCAGCCAGACGAGGATGATTTCGTCCTGTTGACGCAGAAGAACTATAAAGACTACATTTCCAATCTGTAGAAAAATAAATCATAAAATTTCTGAACAAAATTTCTGGGCATTTCTAGCAATTTCTTTCCGATATAAACATCCTGAATGATGAAAAAGAAAAATAGCAAACGAGGCAAGTTAATCATTGTCAGTGCACCTTCGGGTTCGGGCAAGTCAACCATTGTGCAGTGGTTGATGAAGGAGCATCCTGAATTGAAACTGAGTTTCTCCATCTCATGCACGAGCCGTGCGCCACGTGGCCAGGAGCAGGATGGCGTTGAGTATTTCTTCCTTACTCCCGATGAGTTCCGTGCCAAGATTGAGCGCGACGAGTTCCTGGAGTTTGAGGAAGTCTACCACGACCGCTTCTATGGCACCCTCAAAGAGCAAGTCGAACGCCAGCGCCGCGCAGGCCAGAACGTGGTGTTCGACGTCGATGTGAAAGGCGGTATCAACATCAAGAAGCACTACGGCGATGAAGCCCTGTCGCTGTTCATCCAACCTCCTTCGGTGGAAGAGTTGCGCCGCCGCCTCGTAGGCCGAGCCACCGACAGCCCCGAAGCCATCGAAGAGCGCCTTGCCAAGGCCGAATACGAGATGACTTTCGCCCCGCAGTTCGATCGTATCCTTGTAAACGACGTTCTCGAAGTGGCCGAAGCCGAAGCCCTGGACATCGTTGGGACATTTGTCAACAATTGACAATTGAGAATTGACAATTGATAATTGATAATTGACAATTGATAATTGACAATTGATAATGGATAATTGATAAATATGATTACCAATTGTAAGAGAGAGGGAATGGACGTCCGCCGCAGGTTTCCATCAACGCATACAAGCTGCCAGGACAAATCATATTTGTCAATTATCCATTATCAATTCTCAATTCAAGTAGCATGAACATCGGCATCTACGGGGGGTCGTTCAACCCCATTCACCGCGGCCATATCGCCCTTGCACGGCAGATACGCCGCAAAGCACATCTCGATGAGGTGTGGTTCATGGTGTCGCCCCTTAACCCTTTGAAGGCCGATCGTGGCGACTTGTTGCCCGACGAGCTCCGATTGGCCCTTGTGCGGAAGGCCCTCGAAGGCGAGGAAGGGCTCGTTGCTTGCGACTATGAGTTCCATCTGCCGCGGCCATCCTACACCTGGGACACGCTGCAAGCACTCTCGCGCGACTTTCCCCAGCACACGTTTACGCTCGTGATTGGTGCCGACAACTGGCTGGTTTTCGACCGTTGGGCTCATACAGCCGACATCATAGCGCATTACCCCATCGTTATCTATCCGCGCGAAGGTTCGCCTATCGACGTCGATGCACTTCCCGAGAGCGTCCGCCTCGTACAGATGCCCCTCTACAATGTCAGCAGCACCGACGTCCGCCAGCGCATCCGCGAGGGCCGTCCCGTTCGTCGCCTGTTGCCAAAGAATGCCTACGACGACATCGTCGAGGCCTATCAGGGGAAGTAATCACCCCGTCTTGTTGAAATATTCAGGCAATCCTGACTCCTCCTGCGAGGAGTCGGGGTTGTCTTTTTTTCTTCATCATCGCACAAATGCAAATCGATTGCAAACGAATTGCAAACACCTTTTGCCCTTGTTTTGCCGAAAAAACACTAACTTTGCACGAAAGATGATGAAAAGATGAAAAAGACGTTAGCATTATTTTTCGTGATTCCGTTGCTGGGTTGTTCGTCTGAAGGCGACAAACCTAACCCTTGCTTCTTGGATGGGGCATGGATGCTTTCACATTACGAGACTCCGATGGGGAATACCGAGACGTTTTCCAGCGACAGGACATTCCTTCGCATCTACCAGGGCGATAGTGCCTTGTTCCAATGCAGATTCATCAACACGCAATCGGCCATGGTTATTCAGCCAAATGACCGTTGTGTCGTGACGCTCATCAATAAGGGTGGCGGCGAAAACGTCTATATCGAGGACGAAGATCCGCGGCCGCTGACGATGAAAGACGATTCGACCATCGTCATTCAGCAAAACGGCGTGCTCTACACATGGCATCGGGCCGACCGCATCTACAAGGAGTGGGGCGAAGAAATATGCAGCATCATAGCTGCCGACTTGCAGCGAGAAGACAGGGCAGACGCCTCCAGCTACGTGCTTTCAGCCAAAGAGCGGCAGCAGGCAAGCATCATTCACGTGCTGCTCTTGTCCATCATGGCGTTTATCCTCATCTCGCTCATTATTTCTTGGATAGCCATTGACAACCGCAAGGCAAAGCGCCGTCTGCAGCTGCAGTTGCAACAAATACAGGAAATGCGCGACGAGCGCCCGCAATCGGTTCGCCAGGCAATGGCATCGGTTGAAAAGGCTTATTTTGCCTCCGACGACTACCAGTTGCTGCAACGCCGAATTGCTACCGGGCAGCGGTTGAAGGAAGAGGAATGGGTCGGCATTGAGAACCAAATCAAGAAGATTTACCCCGGCTTCAGCAGTCAGTTGCGCAGCCTTTACTCCATGTCCGAGCTCGAGTATCAGGTGTGCCTGCTCGTCAAACTCAGGATGGCCCCCACCGAAATAGCCCTCGTTTTGAGCCGCGATGCCAGTACCATCAGCACCGTTCGCAGCCGATTATATAAAAAGGTGTTCGGCCGGAAGGGCGGCGCAAGGGAGTGGGACGAATTCATCCTTTCCATTGGAGCATAAGCTACATTTCTTTCAAACGCTGGTTTTTCTTGTTAAAAACTAAAAAATGGAGGCCTCTTGACTAAACATAAATGTTAAAAAGGAGGGAGGGAGAGAGAAAAAGAACGGGGAATGACTTGATGTTGTAATGGCTTTCGGCTAACTTTGCACAAGAAACAAAATGAAAGCGCTATGACAGAGAACCATTCCATGAAACCGCTTACTCGTGCTGAGTCGGAACTGATGAACCGATTGTGGGACCGGTCGGGGCAGGGCGTAACCATCAATCAACTGGTAGAACTGTATGCTGAGCCACGGCCCGCCCGCACCACTATTGCCACGTTGCTGAAGATTCTCGAAGCAAAAGGCTATGTGGAACATCGCCGGGTGGACGGCACGGGCCGCACGTTCGTTTTTTCCCCTTTGCTCACTCGTGAACGCTATGTCACTTGCGTGTTGCGTGATGTGAAGGACACCATTTTTGGCAGTTCTGTGAAGAAAATGCTCTCGTTCTTTGTTCAGAATGAGGACATCAGCGATGAGGAACTTTGTGAAATACTTGAACTGATCGCCCAATGATTGCTTACATATTGAAGTCGGCCCTGACGCTGGCCATGCTCTACTGTGTTTTCACCTTGCTGCTTAGCCGTGAGACGTTACACCGATTCAATCGCATGGTACTACTTTGCATCATCTGTGTTTCATTGGTGTTGCCAGTTGTTCATTTGCAGACGAGTAGGTTGACGATGGTGGGTCAGGTCGTGCAGACAATCGACAAAGTCCAATCGCAGCCTTTCTCTGCATTGAAGGAAGAAGACTCGTCAGCCTCTGATGGCGTGTACGTGGAAGATTGTACCATTATTCCTTTACACGTTGAGGACACGAAAGAATCCATCTTACCTGTCAGCCTCACAACCATTTATCTACTTGGCCTTGGCATCACCCTTGGTGTCTTTCTCTATCGTGCTGCAATCCTTTTTCTACTGCTGCGTAAAGGTCATCGCATCAAGGATGAACGTGGCAACACGCTTATTATAAAAGGAGGCGATTGTCCACCGTTCAGCTTTTGGCATTACATCGTGATCAGCGTGAAGGACTACGAAAACAACCGCCCAAGCATCCTCATCCACGAGCAGGAACACATCCGGCTAGGTCACAGCTACGACCTGCTGTTGGTGGAGACCCTGAAAGTGGTGCAGTGGTTCAATCCCTTTGTCTATCTTCTGGAGCGCGACTTGCGCGCCGTCCATGAATACCAGGCCGATGAGGCCGTCATCCGTCAAGGCATCGATGCAACGCAATATCAAATTCTTCTTGTGACCAAAGCCGTCGGCATGCGGCTGCAGACGCTTGCCAACAGCCTCAGTCGCAGTAAACTTAAAAACCGAATTCTTATGATGAAAAGAAAACAATCCTCCCCCTTGGCCAGCTTGAAGGCTGCCTGCCTGCTGCCAGTGGCGGCCCTGTCGCTCATGGCATCGGCACAGGTAACCGACGATGGCCAGAATAATCGCTCCTCCGATGGCACTGGCTATGTCTATACTTTCGAGCGCAACGAGAAGTTGGAGTACAATGCACAGAAACCCATCCCCCAAGGCACCGACCTCTGCTATGAGATGGTGGAATATTGGCTGGAACAGCACATGCAATACACCAACGAGATGCGTCGGCGGGGCATCGGTGGAAACTTCACCGTGCAACCATACGTGAAAGCAGACGGCAGTTTTACCAATGTGAAGATGGATGAAAACATCGACCCCCTCTTGAAGGCAGAAGTGATGCGCCTGCTTCACTCCGTCCCGAAGCCACTGCTGAAAGGCGTGCTGGCCCGTACCACTCGCGAAGGCTATGTTTATATTACGATTTCCATTTTCGATCCTACCCTTGCCCACCAGCCTTTCAACAAGCGCGAGAAACTGATAGTCTACCGAGAGGACCACGGTAAGAATACATCCCGCCGGTTTCCCCGTTATACGATGAGCATTCCGCTAGGAGCTACCTATACTGATGCCAATGGCTCGTCGCGCATCATCAAACGCCGCGACCTGATTTACCTGAATGGAATGGCCAGTGATTATTTCCGCATTGGCGTGACCACGGATGCCCGGCTTCTGCTTGACGGTGTGCCTTTCGACAAGAACAATCTGCCCGACTTGCCTGCCGACAGCCTGAAAGAAGTTGTCTTCAAGAAAGATACCACCTCGTCGAAACTCCACTATGAGGGCACTGCCCGCAAGAAAGACGTAAATGCTGTTGGCGAGCGCTTCACCGTGGAACTAAGGACGAGGTAACGCATCCGAAACTGTCAGACGGTAGGTCCTTTACAAATTGTTTGCCACGCAGATGCAAAGGAAATGCAAATCGAAAAGCTTGGAACGATAGCAGAAAGACCGTACTTTTGCACCGACAAAACAATCAAAAAGTCTAACCCAATTAAAAACGTAAAGCGTATGAAAAAAGCAATGTTAGTAGTTGCAGTGGCACTCATGAGTGCCTTGCAAATGAGTGCACAAGTGAAAGTGGCCGACAAGGAGCTCGTTGGAACTTGGATTATGGAGTCGATGCAGTGGGAAGGCGAGAAGAAAACCATCTGTGGCAAGGAAAGTGGTTACACCCAGTTCAAGTTCTATGGAGCCAACGGGGAGTATGCTTGTGCCGAGATTGCCTTGACCAAAGACGGGAAGGTCGTGGTGATGCCTCACGAGTACGGAACCTACACGTTCAAGGATGGATGGTATTCCGAGATGGGTCGTGAGAAAATCAAGGATGCCATCGTCTGGATTGACAAGACCACCACGAAAGGCACATGGATGAAACGTCACGACATCTGGAAGAAGAAAACGCTGCCCGAGAAGGTGGTTCGCTACATCGTCGACTGCTGTAAGGCGAAGAACGTTCCTGCCGACGTGCAGCAGTCCATCAAGCAAACGATGTTCAAGTAGAGATCATTTTTATTATTTGTTAGGCAATAAAATAATGAGTAATTCATTCGTTGAATTATTTTTTGATTAGTTAGCACCCGGGTCGTTCTGGAGGCAGCAGTGATGCTCCCTCCAGAATCACCACATCATAGTCGTCATGTGATAGTATGGCAGTTGGCATGTCTTTCCTTGAAGGCATGCCAACGACTGCTTTTTGCACTGAAAAGCATTCCTTTGGTTTGCTTATTGTGGTCGGTTATCGATGAAAAACACCTGCTTTATTTGTCTGTTTGGAAAAATGTTTGTATCTTTGCGTGGTAATCTATCATCCTAAAACAGAGAATCATGAAAAGAATCCTTTCACTCATGCTGTGGCTGAGCCTGCTATTGCTGGTTCCGCTGGCTTTGTCGGCTGCGAAGAAGAAGCCCCAGAAGCCTATGACCGACCGCGAATATTGGTGCTCGCAGGCCTACAAGATGGCGCAGCCCGTGCTTGAGAACATGGCTCGTGGTGAGTTGCAGAAAAATATGCTGACGGAGTTTTCGCCATCGTTCGACAATCGAAACAGGAAAGTAGTCTACATGGAGACGTTCGGTAGGCTGATGGCTGGTCTGGCACCTTGGCTCTCGCTGCCCGACGACGACACCGCTGAGGGCAAACAGCGTCGCCAGCTGCGCGAGTGGGCATTGGCATCGTTCAAGAACTCCGTGGACCCCGCCTCGCCCGACTACCTCTGCTGGGGTGTGAGCGGACAGAACCTCGTAGATGCCGCCTACATCGCTGAGGCGTTCATCCGTGCCTACGATGCTCTGTGGATGCCGCTTGACGAGGTGACGAAGGAACGTTACATCAAAGAGTTCAAGATGCTGCGCAAGTATGAACCGCCATACACCAACTGGTTTCTTTTCTCGAGCACCATAGAGAGTTTCATTGCGAAGGCTGCAGGACTGAAGGAATACGACGATTATCGCGTGATGACGACCATTCGCAAGGTGGAAGAGTGGTATGTGGGCGACGGCTGGTATGCCGACGGCCCGGTTTTTGCCTTCGACTACTACACGTCGTATGTGTTCCATGCCATGTATCTGGAAACGCTGAAGAACATGATTGATGCGAAGGCAAACACGCGACTCGACTATCAGAAGTACTACGACCGTGCGTTGAAGCGTGCGCAGAAGTTTGCCATCATCCTCGAGCGCTTCATCTCGCCCGAAGGCACCTTCCCCGTCATCGGACGCTCCACGCCTTATCGCATGGCTGCGATGCAGCCGCTGGCCCTAATGGCGTGGTATCAGAAGTTGCCGAAGGACCTTTCGAACGGACAGGTGCGCGCCGCGCTCACGCAGGTAATGCATCGCATGTATGACTACCAGCAGAACTACAACGAGGGTGGCTTCCTCACCATTGGCTTCTGCGGCCATCAGCCCGAGACTGCCGATTGGTACACCAATAACGGATCCCTCTATATGACCAGTCTGTCGCTCATGCCGCTCGGCCTGCCAGCCGACCACGACTTCTGGACCTGCCCTGCCGAGGAATGGACGCAGGTGAAGGCCTGGAACGGCAAGCCTTTCCCGAAGGATCATCGCTGGGGCGACGACATACAGACGAGGGACAAGTGGTAAGGGAAAACCGTAGGGGCAGACTCCCGTGTCTGCCCGCAAAGAAAAGGTAAAGAAAGTGGCTGTCGGGAATAGTTTTATCGGAAAGAAATTATCATGAATTACTAGAAATTTCGTTCGGAAATGAGATGTTTTTTATAGGAAATGAATTAGAACAAATTAGAAAGAATAATATTTCTGGTATAAATTTCTGGCAATTTCTAGTAATTTCTTTCCGATATAATTCGAAATTCAGTCGCGGTACAGTTCAATTTCATTTCGACAAGATAATAAAAACGAGAATAATGAAAAGAACAATTCTATTAGCTATCAGCATGGCCTGCGCAGTGACGCTGCAGGCTAAGACATGGACGGCGCAGGAGGTGCGCGACATTGTTTACAAGGTGAACAACACGTGGCAGATGAACCACGATCAGGAGCGCTCGTTCTGGGACCCCGCCGTTTACCACACGGGCAACATGGAGGCCTTCTTCACGTTCGGCAACCTTGCGTGGCTGGAGTATTCCAAGCAGTGGGCCGACCGAAACCTTTGGCAAGGCGCACGCGAGAAAGACTCGTCGAAATGGCGCTACAAGCAGTATGGCGAATCCATGCAGCACGTGCTCTTTGGCGACTGGCAGATTTGCTTCCAGACCTACCTTGATTTGAACCAGGTGTTCCCTGCTGACTACAAAGTGGCACGTGCCAAGGAGGTGATGTCGTTCGAGGCCGACTCGAAAGATGCCGATTTCTGGTGGTGGGCCGATGCCCTTTACATGGTCATGCCTGTCATGACGAAGATGTACTGCCTCACTGGCGATGCGAAATACCTCGACAAGATGTACGAAAACTGGAAGTACGCCAACTCCATCATGTACGACGAGGAGACAGGGCTCTACTTCCGCGATGGCAAGTACGTCTATCCGAAGCATACGACGGCGGCAGGCAAGAAGGACTTCTGGGCCCGTGGCGACGGCTGGGTGCTGGCTGCGTTTGCCAAAGTGCTGAAGGACCTGCCCAAGAACCATAAGAACCGCAAGGAGTACCTGGCCTTCTACAAGCGTCAGGCCGCTGCCGTGGCAGCCTGTCAGCAGGCCGAAGGCTATTGGACCCGCTCCATGCTCGACCCCGAACAGGCTCCTGGCCGCGAGACGTCGGGCACGGCCCTGTTCTGCTATGGACTGCAATGGGGCATCAACAATGGTCTGCTTGACGCGAAGACCTATCAGCCCGTTGCCGATAAGGCATGGGAATACCTCGCCACCATTGCCCTTCAGCCCGATGGAACAGTGGGCTATGTGCAGCCCATCGGCGAGAAGGCTATCCCCGGACAGGTGGTCAACCAGAAGTCGGTGACCAACTTCGGCACGGGAGCCTTCCTGCTTGCCGCCTGCGAGTACTACCGCCACCTTAAGGAAAAGTAAAACCGTAGGGGCAGACTCCCGTGTCTGCCCGCAAAAGTAAAAAAGAGTGGTTGCAGAGTTGCTTTCCGATCATCATCTCCGTAGGGGCAGACTCCCGTGTCTGCCCGCAAAGGTAAAATCAATTATAAAACCAATAAAAACCAAAGCATTTATGAAGAAACTACTGTTCGTGGCAGCGCTCCTCGCCCTTTGTGTGGGCATGCAGGCTGCCAAGAAGAAGACCGTGAAGGCCAAACCCGTCGTGACGGAGGCACCGAAGCTGGTGGCTACGATGACCGAATGGCATGACATGGCAGTGAACAACGTCAACCGAGTGCCCGTGCACACCACGTTCTTCGCCTACGAGAACGAGGCACTGGCCCTGAAGGGCGACATGACGAAGTCCTCGCGCTTCCTCTCGCTGCACGGCACGTGGAAGTTCCGCTGGGTCGAGAACGCTGACCAGCGTCCCGACGACTTCTTTAAGACCGACCTCGACGACTCGTCATGGGGCACGATGCCAGTGCCCGGCATGTGGGAACTGAATGGCTACGGCGATGCCGAGTACGTGAACTCAGGCTTTGCCTGGCGCGGACACTTCGACCAGAAACCACCACAGGCACCCGTGAAGGACAACCACGTGGGTT
This sequence comes from uncultured Prevotellaceae bacterium, assembly GCA_902774815.1. Taxonomy (GTDB): domain Bacteria; phylum Bacteroidota; class Bacteroidia; order Bacteroidales; family Bacteroidaceae; genus Prevotella. Next base: position 64,479 of record CACYJV010000017.1, read on the forward strand.
CCTATCGCCGCACGTTCCGTATTCCTGCCGACTGGGCAGGCAAGCAGGTTGTTGCCCGCTTCGGTTCGGTCACGTCGTGCATCTATCTCTACGTGAACGGCCAGTTCGTCGGCTATAGCGAAGACTCAAAGGTGGCCACCGAGTTCGACATCACCCCGTTCGTGAAGGCTGGCGAGGAGAACCTCATCGCCTTCCAGGTGTTCCGTTGGTGCGACGGCTCGTGGTGCGAGGACCAGGACTTCTGGCGCTTGAGCGGTGTGGCTCGCGACAGCTATCTCTTTGCCCGCGACAAGGACACCCATATCGATGACTTGCGCATTACAAATGGATTAGATGAAGACAATACCACTGGAACGTTGGATCTTAATGTAAAGGTATCGCAATCTATTGACAACGTGGGAATAGAATGCTGGCTCCTCGATGCAAAAGGCAATGTAGTAGCACCCGTTATGAAAACGCTATACAAGAATGCCGACCCGAACGACAAGAGCAGCTATACTCTTAAGTTAGAAGTTCCTAATTGCAAGCCATGGACTGCAGAGACACCTTATTTATATACTTTAGTAACGACGATTTTCAACAAAGACAAGAAGGGTAAATCTGCAAAGCTATCAGCTGCGCCCATCGTCAAGCAGCAGCCCGTGGAGGTCATCACGCAGAAGGTGGGCTTCCGCCGCGTTGAGATTAAGAATGCCCAGCTGCTGGTAAATGGCAAGCCTGTGCTCATCAAGGGCGCCGATCGCCACGAACTTGACCCCGACGGTGGCTATGTTGTTTCGCGTGAGCGCATGATTCAGGACATCCAAATCATGAAGCGCCTGAACATAAACGCCGTGCGTACCTGTCACTATCCCGACGACCCCGTGTGGTACGACCTGTGCGACGAGTACGGCATCTACATGACCGCTGAAGCCAACCAGGAGAGCCACGGCTTCGGCTATGGCCCCGAGGCTGAGGCCAAGAAGCCGCTGTTTGCCCAGCAGATTCTGGAGCGCAACCAGAACAACGTGCGCTCGCACTTCAACCATCCCGCTATCATCGTCTGGTCGCTGGGCAACGAGACCGTGAACGGTCCCAACTTCGAGGCTGCCTACGACTGGGTGAAGGCCGAGGACAAGAGCCGTCCCTGCCAATGGGAGCAGGCTCACCGCGAAGGTCGCAACACCGACATCTTCTGTCCCATGTACTACGCTCCGTGGAGCTGTGAGTCCTACTGCAAGGACGACAACTTCCAGAAACCGCTCATCCAGTGCGAGTACAACCACACCATGGGTAACTCGTCTGGTGGACTGAAGGAGTACTGGGAACTCGTGCGCAAGTACCCGAAGTACCAGGGTGGCTACATCTGGGACTACGTCGACCAGGCCCTGCATCGTCGTCCCAATGCCAAGATGCTCACCGCTTCGCTGGCCGAGCTGAACCGCGTCAGCAACCTGCCATACCCCGAGCTGAACAAGATTGACTACACCTACGGCGGCGACTACAACCGCTACGATCCCTCTGACAACAACTTCAACTGCAACGGCATCATTGGTCCCGACCGCCAGCTGAATCCGCACGCCTACGAAGTTGCCTATCAGTATCAGAACATCTGGGCCAAGGCACAGGGCAAGCTGGCCGAGTCGAAGACCGTCGAGGTCTATAACGAGAACTTCTTCCGCTCGCTCGACAACTATAAGCTCGTCTGGCAGCTCATGGCCGATGGCAAGCAGGTGCAGCAGGGCGAGATTTCGAACCTCGACGTGGCTCCTCAGGCTACGAAAGCCTACCAGATTCCCTTCTCCACTGAAAGCATCGACGACGGCGAAGCCGAGATTCTTCTCAACGTATGCTTCATGTTGAAGCAGGCCGAACCGCTCATGGAAAAGGGTCAGGTGGTTGCCTATGCCCAGCTGCCCATCCGCAAGTACGGCCACGGATGCTGCGACTTCGAGGAGCAGACGGCATTGGTAAAGTCGAAGATCAAACTCGAAAACAAGAAGAAGGGCACCGAAATTGTGGTCTCGAACGCCAACTTCACCGTTCGCTTCGACAAGGTCACGGGACTCCTCAAGCAGTACACAGTGCTTGGCAACGACCTGCTGGGCGAGGGCGGCACGCTGCGTCCGAACTTCTGGCGCGCCGTGACCGACAACGACATGGGTGCCGGCCTGCAGCGCAGCATGCGCGCTTGGCGCAATCCCGACATGACGCTTACCGACCTGACGGCTGAGTACAACAAGAAGCAGAACCAGGTGACGGTGAAGGCCACCTACGACATGCCGGGCGTTGAGGCTCAGCTGATGATGGCCTACGTCATCATCGAAGGCGGTGCCATTCACGTGTTCGAGAAGATGACCACCACCCCAGGGGCCAAGGTGAGCGATATGTTCCGTTATGGCGTCGTGATGGACATGCCCTACAACTTCGACCAGAGCGAATACTATGGCCGCGGACCCGTCGAGAACTACAGCGACCGCATGGAGTGCATGCCCGTAGGCCTGAACAAGCAGACCGCCGACGAGCAGTTCTTCCCCTACATCCGCCCGCAGGAGACAGGTACGAAGACTGACATGCGCTGGTGGCGACAGACCAATAACGCCGGCTTCGGACTCCGCATCCAGGCATGCGACCCGTTCACGGCTTCGGCCCTGCACTACAACATCATGGACCTCGACGAAGGCATGGACAAAGACCAGCGCCACTCACCGCAGGTGCCTAAGTCGCAGTACACCGAGCTGTCGCTCGACATGGTCCAGACTGGTGTCGGCGGCATTAACTCGTGGAGTCGCGAGGCCCAGGCACTGCCGCAGTACCGCGTGAAGTACGAGGATCGCCTGTTCAAGTTCTGGCTCATTCCCGTAAAGTAGTTGTCTTTGCACAAATCATTATCCATCAAAGAAAAAAAGTAACTAACCCGCAATGAAAATAACAGCATTTTTCGTTTCGCTCGTGGCAATGGCTCTCGCTTCTGTTGTCACGGCCAATGCCCAGCGGCAACTCGTGCTCAACACCAAACCCGGAGCACCTGTCCAGTCCACTATGTACGGCATCTTCTTCGAAGACATCAACTTTGGTGCCGACGGAGGACTCTATGCCGAGCTCGTGGCTAACCGTTCGTTTGAGGCACCACTCCACATCACACCCACAGGCGAACGCCTATCAGGAGGCCTTCAGGGCTGGAACGTGTTCGGCAACGTGCAGTTGAAGAACGACAACCCCGCCTTCCCGCGCAATCCCCACTACGTCACCCTCGCTGACGACGGCCACCGCGAGAAGTTCACCGGACTTGAGAACCGTGGCTACTTCGGCATGGGATTCAAGAAGGACATGACCTACAAGTTCTCTGTCTATGGCATGTCTGAAGGTGCCAACGGCGGACGTATTCGCGTCGAGCTCGTCGGCAGCGACAACGAGGTCATGGCCAAGAAGTCGCTCAACATCGGCGGAGCCAAATGGACCAAGTACGAGACCGAGATCACCGCTCCCCGCACCGATGCCAAGGGCTTCATGCGCATCTATCTGGAAAGCCGCGAGGGCGTACGCCTCGACCACGTGTCGCTGATGCCCGCCGATGCCTGGCAGGGATGCCTGCGTGCCGACCTCGTCAAGGACCTCAAGGACCTGCATCCCGGCGTGTTCCGCTTCCCCGGCGGCTGCATCGTCGAGGGCACCGACCTGGCTTCGCGCTATCAGTGGAAGAACTCCGTGGGTCCCGTCGAGAATCGTCCGCTGAACGAGAACCGCTGGAACTACACCTTCCCGCACCGTCTCTTCCCCAACTACTACCAGACCTACGGCATGGGCTTCTATGAGCTCTTCTGCCTGTCGGAGTACATTGGTGCCGAGCCCCTGCCCATTCTGAACGTCGGACTGGCCTGCCAGTATCAGAACGACGACAAGGATGCCGCACGCGTCCACGTCGCCGTCAGCGACCTGCAGCCCTACATCGACGACTGCCTCGACCTCATCGAGTTCTGCAACGGCTCCACCGACACCAAGTGGGGCAAGCTGCGCGCCGACATGGGCCACCCCGCACCCTTCAACCTGAAGTTCATCGGCGTCGGCAACGAGCAGTGGGGACCGCTCTACCCCGAGCGTCTCGAGCATTTCGTGAAAGCCATCCGTGCCCGCTATCCGCAGATGAAGATTGTCGGTTCGTCAGGTCCCGAGCCCGACGACAAGGGTGGCAAGCAGTTCACCTATGGCTGGAACGAGATGACGCGCCTGAAGGCCGACCTCGTCGACGAGCACTACTACCGCAATCAGGAGTGGTTCAAGGACAACATCACCCGCTACGACAACTACGACCGCAAGGGTCCGAAGGTGTTTGCCGGTGAATATGCCTGCCACATCTCGCAGCCTGCACTGCCTGTGCCTGAAGGAAAGAACGTCTTCGATGCCGCCCTCTACGAGGCTGCCCTCATGACGGGCATCGAGCGCAATGCCGACGTCGTCCACATGGCCACCTACGCACCCCTCTTCGCCCATGAGGAAGGCTGGCAGTGGCGTCCTGACCTCATCTGGATGGACAACCTCCGCACCGTGCGCACGCCCAACTACTACGTGCAGCAGCTCTACGCCATGAATCCCGGCACCAATGTGCTGTCGCTCACCGAGCAGGTGAAGAATGGCAAGAAGACCGTGGCTCAGGCTGTCACCGGACAGGACAACCTCTGTGCATCGGCCGTCTTCGACAAGGCTTCCGGTAAGTACATCGTGAAGTTGGTCAACCTGGGCAATGCTCCCCAGCAGGTGCAGCTCACCTTCAAGGGCCTGAAGGCACTGCCCGCAGCAGGCAACGTGCAGCTTACCACCCTGCACAGCGACGATCCCATGGCTTGCAACACCATCAGTCGTCCCACCGTGATAGTGCCTGTCGAGCGCGCAGCCAGCGACCTGACTGTCGATAAGAACGTGGCTACGTTCACCGTTCCTGCTCGCACCTTCGCCGTGTTTAAGTTCTAAGCAATAGAAACCCACCCCCAACCCCTCCCGAGGGGAGGGGGGCTTGAATAGCCTTCGAGGATGGGAGCCGTACCCACGTGTAGGGGCAGACCCCCGTGTCTGCCCGATGGTTTTATCGGAAAGAAATTTTCGGAAATTCCCAGAAATTATTCCCAGAAAATCGTATAGCGACTTCGAAGATGTCGCAATTTCAGCGCTCGGCCCTTTGGGACGCTTTCGTAGCGAAGCGGAGAAAGAAGAGGGTGTGGAGGGTGTGTCAAAATAGGCACATCCTCTTTTTATATTTCTCTAATAGCAGTCATGAGTTGTTTTCTTTGGCTCATGGCTGTTTTCTTGTTTTTCGACC
>CACYJV010000018.1 GCA_902774815.1 uncultured Prevotellaceae bacterium
CGAACAGAATAAGCGAGGCCACATGGCTTCGCTTATTGAGTATTTAATGTAGAGGTTTCCCACGAATACTTCAATAAGTCTCTTTTCTTTCTAATCGTTGTTCATCGCCAATGTTCTCATTCTTGCTCCGGCTTTTTCTGAGAGTGACGCTTACTTTCATTGCTTCGGGTATTTGGGGTTACTAATCTTTTTTTGCCGACCTCATTTTTGCGGTGCCCAAAATCTGTTTGCGGTGCCCACATTTGAGGTTTTGCGGTGCCCAAAGTTAGTAAAAGGTGCCCAAATTGTTCCCGTTTATCCCGAATAAGTGCGATTTCGTTTAGAAAGTTTAAGTTTTCGCAAATTGCTCTATATCAGTACATTTCAGTACATTTCGGACAGTCCAAAACAGCCAGTTGTTCATGGCACAAAGACGCCCCGCAGGGGCAGCATCTCCTAGCCCAGGGCGTTTTTTCTCCGCTTTGCTACGTTCGCCTACCCGTAGCCTTTCGTAGCAAAGCGGAGAAGAAAGAACACCTTTAGGACGCGTTTGATGATTCTGCCCCTGTAGGGCGCAATTTCTTTTTATGTCACCCCATCTCCCATCATAACATTCACGGGCAGACACGGGAGTCTGCCCCTACGGTGGTGCTGGCCTTGCAGGCAGATTCTGTGCCCGCTCGGCCCTTTGGGACGCTTGCGTAGAGTAAATGGAGCAAGAACTGCTATATCATTCCCGTTATTTTTGAGTTTTTCAGAAGCCGTCTGGCGAGCCAAGATGCCCGTGCAGACGGCTTTTCGCGTGTTTCCGTTGAGTTTTCACCGGTTTCTTTGCTGAAACTTTTCTATTTCTCTCTCTCAAATATTATTTTTCTTGGAAAAACATGATAAAAACTAAAAACTCGTGTCTTATAGCATTAAAAGTCAGTTTATTACGTATTGTCCTGACGAAAGCAAAAACTCAAAATAAACTTAAAGAAACCCCATGCCGGGGGCGGGTAAAGTTTGGAGTTTAGAGTTTAGAGTTTAGAGATTAGAGTTTAGAGTTTAGAGTCAGTTCAGGAGTTGATATGTAATAATCTGTGTAATCTGTGGGCAAAAAAGCCAAGAATTATTGCCTTGGAGTGGAGAAAGGATAGCTTTATACCATAAGGACCATAGCTCTGTAGGCTACGAAGCAATGCTTTTTAGGGGTATAGAGCTATGCTTTAGAACATCAAAGGCATTGCTTTGTAAGCGACAAAGCATTGAGTTACGACCTGTAAAGCAATGAGTTGTAATCTGCATCGCATTGAGTTACTCCCTGCAAAGTAATGCTTTATGGGCAAAAGAGCATTGGTTTGCAGGCGAAGAAAAAACTCTTACAGCGAAAGAACCGCTATTTCCCGATATAACGGGCGGCAAGATACTGGTTGAAGGCGTCGCGGTAGAGGTCGCCGATGGGGAGGAAAACGGGTTGTGGCAGCGTGGCTGGCGACGAGGCATTGAATGGCGGCTGCATGACGACGCGGTTTTTGTTGACCTCTTCGATGTGATGCAGGTTGATGATGTACGAGCGGTGGATGCGCATGAATGTGTTGGGAAGCCGCTCCTCAAGGCGTTTCATGGCGAGCAGGGCGGTGATGGGACGATGGCTGAAGAAGTAGATTTTGACGTACTCGCTCATGCCTTCGATGTAGCAGATGTCGCTGATGCTGATGCGCACGATGCGGTGTTCGGTCTTTAGGAAGAGGGTGTCGGCATCGGTGTCGTTCGGGTGGTCCTGGCCTGACGGGCAGTCTTGGGGCATCTGGCAGGCACGGGAGTCTGTCCCTACGGGTGGCTCGTATTGCTGGTTCTCGAGGTCGTATTGCCGCTTCACGCGTTGCGCTGCCCGTTGGAACTCGTCGAGACCGAATGGTTTCAGCAGGTAGTCGACGGCATCGACCTTATAGCCTTCCACGGCATAGTCGGCATAAGCGGTGGTGAAGACGATGATGGGTGGCGCGTTGAGCGAGCGCACGAAGTCGAGTCCGTTGAGGTCGGGCATGTTGATGTCGCAGAAGATGGCATCGACGCCCTCTTGGTCGATGATTTGTCGGGCTTCGATGGCACTCTGACATTCAGCCACGAGCTGCAGATAGGGTACTTTCTGGATGTATGACGCGAGTTGCCTGAGTGCAAGCGGTTCGTCGTCGATGGCGAGGCAGCGGATCATCTCTTTTAGTTGATAGTTGAGAGTTTATAGTTATGATTACTGTAATTTTAGCTGATGGGGATGACGAGGCGGACGTTGTAGGTGTCGGACAGGTCGTCGATTTCGAGCGAGTAAGTGTCGCCGAAGATGAGGTCGAGTCGCTGGCGCACGTTGGCCAGACCTACGCCACCTTCTTGCTGCAGGGCTGTCGCGGGTTCGGTGGGTTTGCTGTTGCGACAGTTGAAGGACAGTTCCTGTTGGTTGGTCTGGATGCTGATGTCGATGAACGACGGTTGCTGATAGGTGATGCCGTGCTTGAAGGCGTTTTCCACAAACGTGATGAATAGCATGGGCGGGATGAGCACGTCGGGTGTCTGCTGTGGTTTGTCGACGTGGATGGCCACTCGGTCGGAGTAGCGTAGCTTCATCAGTTTCAGGTAGTTGTCGAGGAACTCCAGGTCGCGGCTCAGCGGTACGGCTTTGTTGGCTCCTTCATAGAGCACGTAGCGCATGAGGTGCGAGAGGTCGACGATGCTGGTCTTGGCCAGTTCGGGTTCGATGTCGACAAGGGCGTGGATGTTGTTCAGCGTGTTCATCAGGAAGTGGGGGTTCACCTGATAGCGCAGATATTCTAGTTGTTGCTCGAGGTTTTTTCGCTCAAGCGCTTGTAGTTGTTGCTGGTCGCTGTCGGACTTGAAGAACAACTTCACGGCAATGTTCATTCCCAGCAGCAAGGCGAGGAAGATGACGTTGACGATGTCGCCCTGACGGACGAATGGAGGCTCCAGAGGTGGCGGCATGCGGAAGTCTGGTTCTTTCTTTCCGTTTCGTTGACGGGCGTCGGGTGGGAAGAAGGGCGCATCGTTGGACATCCGCTTCCTTTCTGTAGTGACACCGTCGAGTGGACGCGGCCTGTGGTGTCTCGGCATCTTGGGTTTGCTGACGCAGTTGATGACGATGAACGCCGCAAGCAGACATGCCGTGGTGAGGAAGTAGAGTCCTCGGCGATGGCGGTAGACCAGCAGTGGTGCCAGCACCATGTCGTGGACGATGAAGATGACGAGGAACACGGCATAGATGCGCCAGATGTGGAGGATTTCCTGCCACGACACGCTGAAGTCAGCGTTGCCGCTGGCTCGGACATAGCTGCTGATGACGGGTGCTATGAAGAGCACCAGCCAGAAGACTAGGTAGATGAGGTTCTCTTTCCGATGTCGAAACAGGCGTGTCATAAGTGTATAGGCAGAAAGGGTGTCACTATGTGTAAAAACGTTGTTCGCTGGTTGTTTATTGTGCTGCAAAGGCAATGCAAATATAATTATTTCCGATAGTATATGAAAAAACAATCAGCCTATAGCTCTTTTTTGTCAACGAAAACAAGGTATAATAGAGGAGAAAAACCGTAACTCTGTGGCGAAAGTCGCGAAGTTACTCCATCTCAGCATAAAAAAGAAACAAGTTTCTTTTGTTCTGCGCTCGATTTTTCGTAACTTTGCACGCGATTGAGAACCTAACAACATCATTTCAGCGTAAATATGACAAAACGATTATCAATGCTTGTGCTCTTGCTGGGCACAATGCTCACGCTTTCAGCCAATCCCATCACAAAGGCTGAAGCGCGCCAAGTGGCTCAGGAATTTATTGGCATCGACGACGCTTCGAGCGACGATGTTCCAGTGGCTCCCTATTATGTTTTCTCACGCGGTGAAGGCCAGGGCTATGTCATCGTCAGTGGCGATGACTCGACAACCCCCATCATCGGCTACACCGAGCAAGGTGACTTCGTGGAAGAGAAATTGCCCGAACAGCTGCGCGACATGCTCGCCTCGTGGGCCAATCGTATCGGTCAGGTGCAGGCAAAGCCTCAGGCTCAGGGTCCGCGTCGCTCGGTTCGTGAGCGCCTGCTGACGGCTCGCCGTGGCGTGGAGGCTTTCAAGGAGTCGTGGGTGGATGTGCCCGTGATGTGTCAGACACACTGGCATCAGAGTGCACCCTACAACAACCTCGCTCCCGTGAACCCCGACAACACCAGTCAGCGTGCCGTGACGGGTTGTGTGGCTACGGCTGCTTCACAGATCATCTACTATTTCCACAAGGACAATCCCGACACCCTTATTTACGACACGCCCACCTACAGCTATGGTTATCCCGTTACCGAGTCGTTGCCGAAGGGTACTCCCATCGAGTACGACCAGATGAAGCTCAGCGGTAGCGGTACAGCACGACAGAACAAGGCCGTGGCTACGCTGATGTATGCCATTGGCACCTGTTCATATCTGACCTATGGCTCGTCGACAGGTGGTCAGCCCGACCAATGCGGTCAGGCCATGAAGGGGCAGTTCTGGCTCGACAACGACTATCACGGCAAGTGGGAATACTCGCAGCAGGGTTGGGAGAAGTTGATTTATAACAGCCTGACCAATGGAAGTCCGATGCTCTATGGAGCTACGTCGACCGATAAGACAAGCGGACATGCCGTTGTGCTCGACGGTTATCAGGCACGTACGGGACTCTACCACTTCAACTTCGGCTGGGGCGGTCAGGGCGACGGCTGGTACACGGTGGATGACGAAACCGGTATGAATGGTTTCCCCTACGACCAGCGTGGCTGCATGAACTTCTCGCCCCGCAAGCCTAATCTGAAGGGTACCCTCATGGTGAACGGACTCTACTATCGCACTACCAGCAAGCTGAAGGCCGAGGTCGAGAACAACGGTACGCTCAAGGCTACCAACTTCGCACTCTACGTGAGTACCAATGGCAAGCTGCCCAGTTCGGCATCGGGTACCGATAAGAACCTGGTGCTGGCTCCAGGCGAAAAGGGAACGGTGGAGTTCAGCTATCGTCCTTCGTCGCGCAACAAGATCTATCTGTTCCTGTGCGATGCGAAGAAAAACATCCTCGACTCCTGCTCGATGGACATTCAGGAGAGTGTGCCCGACCTGACATTGCAGAAGATCAGCGTCGACCAGGGCTCAAGCACCACAGAGGTGGACGGCATGACGTTTGGTATGGTCAACAACTCTACGGCCACCGTGAACGCACTCCTCACGAACAGCGCCGAGGGTACGCCCAGTCAGCCGTCGGTGAAGTGCTTCCTCTACAGCTACGACCGCGACACCAAGGAGTGGACAGAAGCCACTCACTTGACGCTCTCCAACGAAATCTTTGAAACCGATGAGACACGCAATGTGAAATTTGCCTTCCGCAACCTTACCGAAGGCGTGCTCTATAAGGCATTCCTCGATCATGAGGTGCGTGCAACGGCGCTCTATGAGCTGAAGTATAACACGGCCGATACAGCCGTTTACTTCACCGTAAGACCTGCCGACTTCGCCATGACCATTGATGGACGAACTGCAGTGGCTACAGGTCGCTGGAACTCCGGACTCTTCCAGAATGCTGCTGGCGACGCATCGGTGACTTCCTACGACCTGACTGGCGTCAGCGAACTGAACGAGAAGCCTGTGGTGAACAATCCCAATGCCATCTTCTACACCAACACGCCGATTGCCGGTGCCACGAATGTCGTCGTAGGCAACCAGTGCGAGAGTCTTGTCGTGGTGCAGGACTACGACTTCCTGCCTGCTAAGGCCTTCACGGCCAATGAGGCCAAGATGGTGCTCAGCGTCAATGAGCCCGCTATCTGGGGCGATGCCTTCGTGCCCTTTGCCGTTGCGGCTCCCATGGGCATGCAGATGAAGCAGCTGACCGGCGTGGCCACGGTGTCGATGAACTCCAATACGACACGAAATGTAGCACCCATGAGCGCGATTGTCTATATGGTCGACCGTCCAGGCATTAACGAGCTGAAGGGCAGCAATGTGGAAATAGGCACAGACAGCATCTTCAGTGCTGTCGATAGCCTGCTGCTCTCGTCTTCTGTTGAGACAGGTGTGACAGCTAAGGAGCTGGTCATTGGTTATAAGAAGGACGTGGCTTACTTCCTGCCCGTTTCCGAGGGCACGTCGTTGTTGCCCTTCCACCTGAAGGTCAATCACTTCTCATCGTCAGGCTATCGTGTAGCTCCCGTCACGGAGTCGCGCTACGCCGAGCTGGCAGGGACGTTGGCTGAGGCTTACGACCTGGTGAACTCCACTGACGATGCTCCTGCCGATGCCTTGCAGGCATTGATGGACTGCATAGCAGAGTCGGAGGAAATGTTCAGTAATGTCACAGCTTCGCAGGCCTCGGAGGTACGCGACCAAATCCTGAAGCTTCAGGCTGCCATGCAGGCCTTCCGTGATGCCATTGCCACAGGTATTGAGACCATTACGACGAGCGACGTGCAGGTAAATGGCCGTGTTGAGTACTTCAACCTGTCAGGTATGCGTCTGCAAAAGCCCGAACGCGGCATCGTCATCGTGAAGCAAGGCAATAGCGTGAAGAAGGTTCTCGTGAAGTAAAAGACGTACAAGTATAAATGAAACGGGGGGCACTTCAATTTGAAGTGCCCCCCCGTTTTTTCATTGTGAGGATGCGGCGATTCTTTCTCAGTTTTACTACGAAAGCGTTTCCTTTGTTGCCGAGCACCCTCGCTTTGCTCGCCTACTCGTAGCCTTTGCCGCGTTTTTGGAAATATCTTTCCAGTAATGAAGCGAGTTCGATTAAAGAGTTACATTATTTCAGCTTCTTCGTGTGAATCACTCCGCCGCTGGTAAGTCTTACTATCAGCAGTTGACCTGGGTTACTTTCTAATGTCAGCTGAGTGTGTATGCCTTGGTTGTTGGTTACCGTCTGTCGTGCCAATATACGTCCCTGCAAGTCGTAAACAGTGATGATGCCAGTCTGTGCCAATTGTGCAGACTCACAGTCAATATAGAGTACTCCATTGATGTGCTTACAACTAAAGTATGCCTGCTGTTCGGTGTCATTGATGCCATCGACATTTTCGGGCATGATGCCTATGCGCAGCATACCCGTGGATGGTTCTTTGTAGAAGTAGGTCACATTCTGTTCGCTCCAAACGTCAGCTGAGTTTTGATACATCATGTGGAAGGCATGCTGACCATCAGCATAGTCGTTGGGGTTGAGATAATAATTCTTTACGATAATATTCTCCACGCTGTTCAGAGCCGATACTGATGGATCGTTGTCGTCAAGCCAGATCGACTGATTGGTCAGGTGGACAGAACCTCGGCTGTTGTATTTCTTGGTAATCAGCACTGGGGTATCTTCTATAGGTCCATCGAGGCCCCCTCTTGAAGCGCGCCAGTGCAGGCGGTGCATACCCACAGATGCTGATGGGAATTGAAGGTCGGCATAAATCTCGCTGGCGAACAACGATGCCCGGGTGGTTGGTACCGAGCGGCGGTTAGCATAATCGTCGTCGAGCCAATAGATTAACCTGCCCGATTCTACAGCGATGGGCAGTCGTAGGATGTGGGCAGTGTAGATTTGGCTGCTGTGACTCGAACCTGCAGCAATGCGCATGCTCAGTTTGTGGAAGCCTATAGGGAATGTCGACAGGTCGAGATCGAATAGCTGGGGCTTGTCGTTGGCAATGCTTATGGATTTGTTGCAGCGGTTGTCCAGATCGTCGTCTAACCAGTATTCCAGTACAGCATCGCCCGATCCTTCGGGCATGCGTAGCACATAGGTGGTGTAAACGGGACTGTAGTTGCCGCCATGTGCACTTACACGAATGTTCAGCCGATGCACACCTAAGGGGAAGCGGTCTATATCAGACAGGTCAAGGCTCAACGCCTGCACATTTTCCGTCTCAATGTCGATGGGTGTTGACAACCTTCGTGCTTCGCTATTGTCAAACCAATACTCCAGCACGGTGCCGTCGGTGGCATCATATTTGAAGAAAGCTGCCGACGTGATGGGGCTATGGCCGTCTTGCGTGAGGCCCCTTGCACGGATGTAGATGGTGTGGAAACCCTGCGACAACTGCTTGACGTTGATGTTGTTCTTGAACGTACCCGCGGCACTGGGTGAATTGATGTTGACCTTGTCGCCGTAGTTGCCGTCAAACCAGTATTCCAGTCCAGGCTGTGCCTGCACTGCCAGGTAGCAGAGCAGAGCCAGAAGCAGAGTCACACCTCGTGGTAAATGGTTAGCGTGTTTGTTCATACTGCTGTCTGTTATCAATTCGACTTGACCGTCACCTCAATATGTAGCCGACCTGTGCCATCAGTCTGCTCGTCGACTTTCTTCGATACGATGCGGGGAATAGGAGCCAAGGCCTTCGGATCGAAGCCAGAGCCTCCGAAGATACCGATGTCAGTACCGTCAGATGCTTCGCCCTTGCCCCATGTACCCTTCAGGTCGTAGTCAGAACTCGTTGTGCAACCCTTGTGCTTCTTGAAAACATCATTCCATGATACTCCCTCGCCAAGCACATATGGGTCTGTATCACTTCCCCACGATCCCGTACCGATGCAGTTGCGGGAGATGACGCAGTTGCTAATATTCCGTGCGCCATTTTGCCAATTAACAAAGAAGTTATCTTCAATAATGGAACTGTTTATGTTTTCTAATTGACCACTAGTACTACTATAACCATCCCATACTTTGTATCCTGTAAAAACATTATGCCTGATGACACCTCCAGTTACGCCATATACCATATCGATGATATTGTTTTCTATCTTAGCATTGCAACCGCCGAATCGGCAGTCTTCACGCAGATAGCACTGGTTGACCACAAGACCGGTGGCACCGCTATTCTTCACTTGGATGGAATAGGCGTTACACTTTCTTATAGTAATGTTCTGCACGGAGTCAATTTCGACGTTGCCCGAGATGTAGGCACCTATCACTGCGCTGCCCGACGAACCGCGGTCGAACTGCAGCTTGCCGTTAATGATGGTAGCACCGTCGGCATTGTCGGTGTCGCCGCGATGGCTCACACCCATGATGGTAAGGCGTTTGTTGATTTTCGTGTTGTTTGAAATCGTAAAGCCTCCACCTGGCAGGTAGATGACGCTGCCTTTGGAAGCATTGTCAATGGCTTCGTCGAGCGTTTGGTAAATGTCGGTTTCGTTTCCAGGGCTAACCACGGCAATGTTCTGCGCTTTTGCAGCGACGGTGGCAAGGAGAGCTGCCACAAAAAGAAGTTTCGCTTTCATATTCTTACGTTATTTTTGTTATTGTTCTTGTTCTTTTGTTTCTTATTGTGCGGGTGGTGCTATGCTGATTTTGTGCATCACAGGGCGTATGGAGCGCCCCTGACAACGATAGTAGCTATAGATGTCGCGAGGCACACCCTTCGAGTTCTTCACGTGCATGAACCATGCGTCGTCAGGACTTTCCATGTCAAGTGTTGACGACCAGTAGTAGCCATCCGTTCCATTGTCGTAGAGATCCTGTCCGCTGCGATAGCCCGCCATGGGCAGCACTATGATGTTGCCATTAGGTCCTCTCACTACCACAAACTTTCCATCAGACCTCCACGACCAAGTGCATTGCGTCATGAGTTCCTGCCAGTCTTCCTTGGTGGGTATGCTGTATTGATAGCCACAACCTTTCTTGAGCATGTCGTCAGTACCATCCAACTGGGTGATGTTGTCAACACGGCCATAGCTGCTCTTGGTGCAGTATTTGGTCAGGGTATTGTTGGTTCCGCTGCAATAGCGGTATTTTTTCCATGAGAAACTCGTTTTGCCTTCATCATAGCCACTGGTCTCGGCCCATGCGTAGTAGTTGCCTGGTTCAGTATTGACACTTGCGCCCAGATTGGTGGCAGCCCACTGAGTGCCCGAAGGCAGGCCGAGGTCGATCATCTCCGGTGGTGCCATGGTAGCCCGATGAACGAGAGGGATGAATTCGGTAAAGGCGAGGATGGACGATGCATTATTACTCCTGCGGGCCACAATGCGGAAGTAGACCTTCATGGCATCGCGCGCACTTGGCAAATCGCTGATATGGTAGTCGCAACTGGTCGTTGTGATGTTGCTCAATACCGTGGTTTGGCTTGTGCCATTGGCACTTTCCGTCATCAACTCCAAATCGTAGACATATTCTCCGTAAGCTTTCCCTTGGTATGTATCCCATTCGAAGTGGACAGTCACATCCGGGGTAAGATAGGTAGTGGTTGGTTCCTTGATGAAGATGAAAGATTCGTTGCTTTTGTCAAGGACGAAAGTCTCTTTTAGTTTAGAGTCCTTAAATCCTTGCAAAGCTCCGACCAAGTCAACAGTGCTCTCTGCAACATCCATAGTCTTGAAAATGAAGTTGACAGTTCCGAACCATTTGTTGGCTTCTTTCTTGAATTTATTTCTGAATTCCTCGGAGGTAGAGCTATTGCCGGAATACTTCTTATAGATGTTGTAAATCAGGTTGACGTAGGTACGCTTCGATTCGCGGTATTTCTCTTTGTCTTTTTCTTTAGCATCCTTTTCGAGTACTATCTCTTCTGGTATCTTCTTCATCTCGCCCCAGATGAATTTGGCCAGCTGCTTAAGAATGGCTTTGAAGTCTCTCTTGTCGATGTTCTCTCCAAGCTCAATGATATTCTTGTAGTCAGAATTAAAGGCTTTGAACAATTTCATGATCAGCGCCCATTCGGGATATTTGCGCTTGCCATAGCGAAAGTCAAACTTATAGTTGGTTTTCGTAAGATCGTAAGCCTTCTTGATGCCTGTTATTGTGTTGCAGAAGGGCTCAATGTAGTCGTGATAGCCACTGGTCAGAAGCACGAGTATGATTCTGGCCTGTTCCTCTTGCGGCAGGGTGGTGAACGAAGCGACGTCCGTGCCCATGCCATAGACATTGACGAATATCTTGTCGTAGTCGTTGAAAGGAACTTCTATCTTGCCGCTTTCAGTTTCAAAGACCGACGATTCCTTTCCTATGCCATAGACCCATGCGTCCCATCCGTCACCCACCATGTCGATATAGTCGCTGTTGACAGATTCAAGGGTGTAAGGCAGGTGGAAACGTGCCAGTTGTCCAAGGGCAGGGTATTGTTTGATGTATTGCTCTTCAAAATTGATAAGCTCTTCTCTCAGAATATCGAGAAATTCCAAGTCTTCAAGATTCAGGCCTATTTGCAAGATCAACTCGTCATTACTGAGTCCAAGACTTTCTATTTTTTCTACCATCTCCTCATAGGTGGGGGCCAAGATGTCTGCATCGCCATAGAGTTTCTTAACCTTCTCAATGCTTTCGTCAAGAAGTGCCTCAAGCATTTCCCTGACGGTTGGCGAAGCCTCTTCCTTACCAACGACAACGAGGTTGGCATCGTTCATCTTCACTCGCTGAGGATAGGCATGGATGGTCCTGCGGAAATCGTTGTGCAGGCGGAAAGAGGCCGACTGTGGTGTGGTGTTGACTTGGGTAAGGGTAACACCGCTGAAGGTCAGGTCTCGTGTGTCGCTACTGATGGAGAGCAGTTCGTTGTAGACAGGTAAAGGGTCTAGGTTGTTGTAGTCAGGTGGCAGGCCTCTTGTCTTTCCTTCATAAAAGGCTTTTCTGACCTGAGCCACAAAACCAGGGAAAGACTTCAGTCCCTTGACAATCTTGACAGCGTTATTGTATTCTGTCAGATTGCTTGTCTGCAGATAAGGCAGACGCATCAATAAGGCAAGAGCCTGCTGCTCAAAAGAGAACTCTGACTTTAGACCTGGCTGCGATACGGTTTCTAGATATGGATTGTCGTTTTTATCGGTCAAGAAATGGGACTGTAACCCGACAGGCGATACAAATGCCGTGGCAGGGAAGTTGTTGTTGGGCACATTGTCACGCATCACCTTTCTGGGTTGTCGTGCCGCATATTGCACATCAACAGGATAGTCGCCATAGAAATTGGCTATTTTGAAACCATCCAGGAAATTGTCGGCAGCAACATCCTCAGGCAGCAAGATGTCAAATTCTTCTTCCACAGGTGTTTGAGTGGTTTCTTGTTCTTGCAAATCGCTTTCTACACCTTCACCAGTGACAAAGAGTTGCATCATGCCCTTGTCAGCGGCACTTGACAGCACAGACAGACTACAGGCATATTTCATAGCCTGAGTAGGGGAAAACGTAATATCCAAGTCGAGTGACTGTCCGGCACCGATGGTAAACTCCTGACCTGACCATTTGGCACTGAATATGCCGTCGGCGAAAAAGCGATATGTTTCAGGATAAAGGCTGGTGTTGGTAATGGTAACGTTTGAACGCTTGTTGCTACCTATGGACACGCGGCCAAAATCGATGGAAGGCAGCGAAAGGCGCAAAGCCGACGACATGTACCATACACTATCAATGTCCTCAACAGCGAATGTCTGGCAGACGTCACCAATCCACAACTGTTGCTGATTGTCGGTAGTGGAGATGCTGTCGATAAGTTCCGCATTGAAGTCGAGCACTTCGCCTGTTGACATGAAGAATCGTAACGTATTCTTGTTGACATCATCGGCAAGTGTATTCCCGCAAACGAAAAGGAGCGTTGCCGTCAATGATAAGGCATAGAATAATTTTCTCATGGCACAATGATTTTATAGGTTACACCGTTGACAACTATCAGCAAGACATTTGAGCGATACTCGCGTAGGGTGATAGACGCGGAGTCGCCTTTCTTAACCATGAAGTTGCTGATCTGCATGCCACTAATAGTCACAATTCTGACGTGCATGTCGCGGTCGGCAGCCATGAAAGTGACGCCATCGCTGGCCAGGGTGAAGGGTTGTCCTTGGGGCGAGGTGATGCCTCTCACTGAAACATCATCAGGTAGCCCTTCGAAAGTCATCTTTTGGATGGCTTGAAATGGGTAGCTGATTTCTACCGACGATTTGATCACTACTGAGTCGCCTATGTATTGTATCTGAGGTTTCTCAGCAAGCGAAAATAGTACCTTGGACCCGTCTTTGTGCCATACGACCATCTGCCCGCTGTTGGTGTCGGCAACCGACTGTGCCATGAGGGGGAGGTTCGAAAAGAAGCACAAAAAGAAAAGGACGATGAACGCCACCAAAGGAGGCCGACGATTGATATTTTTATCCATATAAGTAGTAGTTGATGGAACTTTGCTGGCAAATTTAATGATTTTTCTTGGGTAAACGAAATATATTCCGGTTTTTCTTTTAAGAAAGTCATTTTATTTCAATATTTCTCACTTATCTCAAGAAATGTGGCAAAGGCTACGGATAGGCGAACGAAGCGAGGGTGATCGGTGACTAAGGAGACGCTTTCGTAGTAAAACGGAGAAAGAATCTCTGCATCCCTACATTATTCGCTTAATGTTTGATTTGGGATAAAAAACAATTGCACCGGAAAGTGACGTTAGGGTCATTATCCGGTGCAAATAATCTTTGTGCTACACTAAGCAGGTCTCAGCAACTCTGCGTTTCTGAGCAATCAATTGTCGTTGCTGAACGAATAGGGGACTGCATCGGGGGCAGTTCCTCGCTGCTTATTGGGCTCGGACTGCATGTTGAAACTAATGCGACCACCGTTCAAGAGCGTTTGGTGCTCAACGTAGTTGCGATCGTAGGGCTGTCCGTTAAAGGTCATGTGGCCGATGTAGCAGTTGCTGGCGGAGTTCTCGGGAGCATCGATGGTCAGCGTATTGCCATTAGGGAAGTGCAGGCTTACCTCACGGAAGTAGGGCGTTCCGAGTGCATATTGGCCGCTACCCGGGCATACGGGGTAGAAGCCCATGGCCGAGAACACATACCAAGCGGAGGTTTGTCCGTTGTCTTCGTCGCCGCAGTAGCCATCGGGCTGTGCGCTGTAGAGACGGTCCATGACCTGACGAATCCAGTACTGGGCCTTCCAAGGCTGAGCAGCCCAGTCGTAAAGGTAGATCATGTGCTGAATGGGCTGGTTGCCATGGGCATAGTTACCCATGTTCATGATTTGCATCTCGCGTATCTCGTGGATGACGCCACCATAGTAGCTGTCGTCGAAGAGTGGCGGCACGCTGAACACGGAGTCGAGCATATGGGCGAACACGTCGCGGCCACCCATCAGTCGGATGAGTCCTTCCGGATCGTGGAACACCGACCATGTGTAGTGCCAGGCATTACCTTCAGTGAAGGCATCGCCCCACTTCAGCGGGTTGAAAGGCGACTGGAACGTGCCGTCTTCGTTGCGTCCACGCATGAGCAACGTCTCCTGATCGAACACCTTCTGATAGTTCATGGCATGCTCACGGAATGGCTTCAGTTCCTTCTTCGACTTGCCCAAGGCACGGCCGAGCTGATAGATGCACCAGTCGTCGTAGGCATATTCCAGTGTGCGGGCCACGCTTTCGTTGATGCCCACGTTGTAAGGCACATAGCCAAGGCGGTTATAGTAGTCAAAACCCAGTCGGCCTGTCGACGAAATGTCGGGGTGAACGGCATTGGCACCGTGAACGACAGCCTTCCAGAGCGTCTCCACGTCGTAGCCGCGCAGTCCCTTCAGCCAGGCATCTGCCACGATGCTGGCCGAGTTGTTGCCCACCATGCAGCCACGATGACCAGGACTTGCCCACTCAGGCAGGAAGCCGCTTTCGAGATAGGTGTTGACAAGTCCCTCCTGCATCTGTGCGTTCATGTCAGGATAGAGTAGGTTGAGCAGCGGGAAGAGCGAGCGGAACGTGTCCCAGAAGCCTGTGTCGGTGAACATATATCCCTTGCAGACCTCGCCGTTATAGGGGCTGTAGTGCACGATTTCGCCTGCAGCATTACGCTCGTGGAGCATGCGGGGGAAGAGCACCGAACGATAGAGACATGAGTAGAACGTGCGCAAGTGGTCGATGTCGTCGTCTTTCACCTCAATACGGCCCAGAATGTCGTTCCAACGCTGGCGTCCCTCGCGGCACACCTCGTCGAACGACTTCGTACCCACTTCTTGCTGCAGGTTCAACATTGCTTGTTCGGGCGAGATGAACGACGATGCCACACGTACCGTGACCTGTTCGCCGCGCTTCGTGTTGAAACCTACCATTGCCATGACGTGGTTGCCCTCGGCCTCGTTGCCTACAAAAGCATTACCGTCCTTCTGTATGCCATAGAACTCAAACGGTTTGTCGAACTGCAGGACGAAATAGTTGCGGAAGTTCTCCGGTACGCCGCCGCTGTTGCGTGTCGTGTAGCCAGTGATGGTACGCTTATTCACGTCGTATTTGATGGCCGAACCCTTGTCGAAGGCATCGACCACGATGCGTGAAATACGCTTTTCGGCCATGCTTGTCTCGGGGAAGGTGAACCGCATGACGGCAGCACGCTCCGTAGGCGTAACCTCAGCCGTCACATCGTAGTCGGCCAGATACACCTTATAATAATATGGGCGTGCATCCTCGGCCTTGTGCGAGAACCAAGAGGCGCGTTTCTCCTCGTCGAAGATCAGGTCGGCCGAGGGTACCGACACGCGGTCGACCTCAGGCATGATGCTGAACTGGCCGTAGTCGTTGATCCACGGCGAGGGCTGGTGTGTCTGTTTCAGTCCGCGAATCTTGTCGGCGCTGTAGGTGTAGGCCCATCCATCGCCCATCTTGCCTGTCTGCGGTGTCCAGAAGTTCATGCCCCACGGACGTGCCACGGCGGGATAGGTGTTGCCAGTCGAGAGACTGAATTTCGACTCTGTTCCGACCAGTGTGCTAACGAAATCGACAGGGTCAGAAACAATTTTCGCACCACTCCACATGGGCAGTAGTGCGATCATCAATAAGCATTTTTTGAAAAATTTAGTCATAGTCCTGAATGTTGGATTCATTAATTATGAAAGTCTGTTCTCGTTGTGTGTCGACACTTGGACTCGAACCAAGGACCCCCACCATGTCAAGGTGATACTCTAACCAGCTGAGCTATGCCGACATTTTGTGTTGATGAACAACAGCCTCTGCTGCTTGTTGACTGCCTGACGCCCCGTAGTGCGCCTGACAGGACTCGAACCTGCACGTCGCAAGACACCAGATCCTAAGTCTGACGCGTCTACCAATTCCGCCACAGGCGCATGCGCTGCGTCTCTCTGTTTAGTCGTTGAGAACAGTTTGCGGCTGCAAAAGTACAATGTTTTTGTGAATTGTGCAAATAATTCGGCACTTTTCTTTCACATTACCCTCACTTTTCTACTTTCCAAGGCTTTCATTTCTTGGCGAGCAGCTGGCGTGCATACTCGATAAGGGTGTCGCGGTCGCGTTGCAGATCGTCGTCAAGGAGTGCCACTTGCACGTCGGGATCAATGCCAAACTCCGTCGACTGGCTGTTGCGGTCGTACATAGGGCAGGCCGAGAAGCGCACACTCCAGCCGCAGGGCAGCTCCGATGAGAAGGGCAGACCTGCACCACCACCCGTATGATCGCCCACGACGGTGACGTTAGGGCAGCACTTCATGTATTTCACAAACTCGTTAGCGGCCGAGAAAACCTGCCGGTTGGTGAGTACAACGACGGGCTTTTGCCAGCGCATACCTGTGGATGGCTTCAGCCATTGCTCCTCCATTTTGGAGAAATCGTTGTGCCCGCGGCCCGTCTTGTGCTGCATATAGCCGACGAGAAGTTTCTCGTTGGTGAACCGAGCTGCCAGCTGTTCGGCTGACGAGAGCATGCCTCCGCCGTTGCCACGGATGTCGATGATGAGTCCCCTACATGGCGCCAGATAGTAAAGAATCTCGTCCAGATTGCCCTCACCCAGTTCGTAGCCGAACGAAGAACACCGCACAAAGCCCATCTGATCGTCGAGAATACGGTACTGCATGCCTGCCGCGATGCGGTAGTCGGTGCCCATATAGCTCCGGATGAGCGTGTCGCTCAGGTTCGAAGGGTAGTCTTCCTGCCACGACCAGTTGCGAGCCACGTCGAAGGGAGCATAGATATTGACGTGCCCGTCGCGCAGTTCGCCAACCATGTTGGCCAGCACTTCGAATTTCTGTTCGGTGTTCATGCTGGCGTCGAACTGCGGGCGGTAGCGACGATAGACCTCGTTCCAGTCCAGTCCATACTGTTTCTGCTTATAGTCGAAGAAGCAGTAGTGCTCGTCGATGATATGCCAAAGGGCCTCGAAGTTGCCCTCTGGGGTATTGGGATAGTCGTCTTCGTCGACACAAGCGGTGAGCGATGTCGTGGCGATAGCTATGACAGCGATGGCGGCGAAGAGTCTGATAACGTTTCTATACATGGTTTCCGGTGTTTGTAAAGCGGTCGTTGGCGCGTTCTGTCATGGGTGTCGTTAGAAGCGTCGGGTCCATCCAAGCACCAACAAGTGGCTGTAGTGGTGCTGCTTCAGGTTGTTGATGCTGGCTTGCTGGTAGTCGCCCAGATAGCCAATACGCAGCATTGAGTGCGGCTTGCGGCGCGACAGGGGGAAGTCAAGAGTCAGCATGTGGCGCAGGGAAGGTGTCGAGGCGATGGTCGTGGGCACCACGTTGTGGTCGTAGTTGCCGCGCGAGAAGATTTCGTAGTAGGACTGTCCGTAGTTGGGCGAGAACATCACGCCCACCAAAGGCACGCTGACCTCGTAGCTGACGTATGCCTTTCGGCGCAGAAGCGTCACCTGTTGTGTGGCCGCTGCCGAAGGCATCAGCTGCAGAGAGGCATAGGCTTGAGCGGGATTGTTGCTGTTGCGGGTGTTGTAGAGGAATCCTGCCTGAACGCCGACGGCAGCTCCAGCCTCCAGTTCGAGCCCGTTTGCCACCTGCCAGTTGCGATGCAGGCGGTACTGGAAGCGGTACATACCGCCCAGTTCGTCGTTGTTGTCGGCGCGATTGTTGGCAACAACGAACAATCCTTCGTTGAGAAACGTCTGGTGGATGTTGCTCCAACGGGTGGGTTTGGTCAGGGTACTGATGTAGCGTACGTCGGTTCCGTTGTACTTCTCGGCTGAGAGGTAGGTGTCGAGGATGTTCGTGGCACCGACGGCCAGCATGTTCGAGCGCTTCTTCGTGGGCATCAGCGGGTCGGCAATGCGGCCTTCAAGTGCGGCAGAGGCCGTAGTTGCATCGGTCTGAGCATACGTCGGGAGAGCCAGTTGTGGCAGCAGCGCAACACAGAAGGCCAGCAATAGCCAGCGACTCGCCACTCGCCAGCGTGCCGGCATGCAGTGGAAATGGTGGGCAGGGCTACATGTCTTCATCGCTGAACAGGCTTAGCTGACCCGTCTTCGGGTCGAATTTGAACTGCGGACTGCGCTCGTCGTCGGGACGGGCAGCCTCCTTTTCGGCTTTCTTTTCCTCTTGAGGCTTCTCGCTTTCTTGGGGTTTCACCTCCTCAGCGGTAGCTTTCTTCTCGGTTTTTACCGCTTTTTTCTTCTCGTCCTTGGCGGCCGGCTTGGCCTTCTTGGGCTCTTTCTTGGCTTTCTTGGCAGCTTGAGGGGCTTCCTCGGGGGCTTCAGTTGGCTCTATGGTGACCTCCTTAGGTTCCTTTACAGGTTCCTCTTTCGGTTCAGCAGGCTCGGGTTCGTCGGCTACTTCGGGCTTCTGCTCTGTTGCAGGGGCACCGTCGCCGTCCTCCTTCTCGGACTTATCGTCCTCGTTCTCAGGCTTATCGTCGTCCTTCGGCTCTGTTGGCGCGTCGGGTTCTTCAGCCTTGTCGTCGGCCTGTGGCTCAACGGCCGTTTCTGTCTCATCGGTCTGGACGTCGTCCTGCAGTTCTTCGTCCTCCTCGACGGGCTCCACTTCGGGTTCCAACAGGTCGATATGGTCCACGTCGAACGTTGTCAGTCGCTTGCCACGTGCCTTGAATCCCTTGACGAGGGCAAACTCGTCGAGGTCGATGTCCATAGATGCACGAGCGGCATCCTTACCACCGAAGTTCAGCACGATGTGCGATCCAGGCTTGTCGGTGAGCACTTCGAACGTGGAGGCCTTGTTGTCGCCGACGAAGTTCTTGCGCGTCTTCGAAGGTTCCAGCACGAAACGCTTGGCGTAGAGATAGCCGTTGTTGTCGGCATCGCGCACCACGGCGCCCCAGATCTTTTCCGGATCGAACTTCTCGATACGCAGGATGTCGTCCTCGTAGTGGTTGTTTACGTCGAAGTTGGTGCAATAGTAGTCGCCGTTTTTCAGGATGACAAGAATCTGATCCTCGTCGAAGAACTCACCCAGCAATATGCCATGGTCGTCATAATTCAGGCGGTTGACGTCGGGATCCCACCACACCTTCAGTCCGCCCAGGGTGCTATGTCCGAGGCTCTTCAGCGAGATGCGGTGGACAGGGTTCTTGGTCAGGATGTTGCCCTTGGCGCCTCGTCCCTTGATGGCGATGTCGGCGAAGGAGCGTTCCATAAAGAGTTTCTTGTTCTTGCTGCGCGTTTGCAGGATGGAGTCGAAGGTTACCTTGATGACTTCGGCCTCGCCGTTGGGGTTAGCGGTGAAGTAGAGCACCTTCGAACCAGGCTTTCCCTGCGTCAGATCGACTTCGCGGTCGCGCGTGATGGCTGGCACGTTGAATCGCTTGATGTAGCATGCGCCAGCCTTACCGTCACGATAGACCATGTTATAGGTGGTTCTTGAGTCGTTCTTCTTGAACACCTGCACGTGCAGGATGTTCTTTCCGACGAACAGTTTGTCGGCTACGCGTACCACCTTCATACGCCCATCGCGATAGAAAATGATGATGTCGTCGATGTCGGAGCAGTTGCACACGAACTCATCCTTCTTCAATCCGGTGCCGATGAAGCCCTCCTGTCGGTTGATGTAGAGCTTCTGCGTGGCCTCGATGACCTTTGTTGCCTCGATGGAGTCGAAGTTTCGAATCTCTGTCAGGCGCGGATGATCCTCGCCATACTTCTCCTTGATATACGTAAACCACTGGATAGTGACGTCGGTCATGTGCGCCAGGTCGTGGTTGATTTCCTTGATTTCCTTCTTGATGCGTGCTATCAGTTCGTCGGCCTTGTCCTTGTTGAACTTCAGGATGCGCTGCATCTTGATTTCCATCAGTCGCAGAATGTCATCGCGTGTGATGTCGCGAATAAGCTTCTTGCGGAAGGGCTCCAACCGCTTGAACAGGTGTTCGACGACGGCATCCATGTCGGGTGCCTGCTCGAACTCGCGGTCTTTATACATGCGTTCCTCGATGAAAATGCGCTCAAGCGAGGCAAAGAACAGTTGTTGCTCAAGCTCCGCCTTACGTATTTCCAACTCGCGGCGCAGCAGGTTCATGGTCGTATCGACGTTGTGTCGCAGCACATCGCTGACCGTCAGGAACTGAGGCTTCTGGTCCTGGATGACGCAACAGTTAGGCGAGATGTTGATTTCGCAGTCGCTGAAGGCATAGAGGGCATCGATGGTCTTGTCGGACGACACGCCAGGAGCCAAGTGGACCTGAATCTCGACATTAGCTGCCGTGTTGTCGTCCACCTTCTTGGCCTTGATCTTTCCTTTCTCAATGGCTTTCAATATGGAGTCGATGAGCGACGAAGTTGTCTTCGAGAAAGGAATCTCGCGAATGACTAAAGTCTTCTGGTCGAGCTTCTCGATCTTGGCGCGTACCTTCAACACGCCGCCGCGCTGGCCGTCGTTGTACTTCGAAACGTCGATGCTGCCACCCGTGGGGAAGTCGGGGAAGAGTTGGAAAGGCTCGCCACGCAGATAGTGGATGGCTGCATCGCACAGTTCGTTGAAGTTGTGCGGCAGTATTTTCGACGACAGTCCCACGGCAATACCCTCAGCTCCCTGAGCCAGAAGGAGCGGGAACTTGGCCGGCAACACGATGGGTTCCTTGTTGCGTCCGTCGTAGGAGAGCTGCCATTCGGTGGTCTTTGGGTTGAACACTACGTCGAGTGCGAACTTCGAAAGGCGTGCTTCGATGTATCGAGGGGCCGCTGCACGGTCGCCGGTGAGTATGTTTCCCCAGTTGCCCTGTGTGTCGATGAGCAATTCCTTCTGTCCCATCTGCACCAAAGCATCGCCGATGGAGGCATCGCCGTGCGGGTGGAACTGCATGGTGTGGCCCACGATGTTGGCTACCTTATTGAATCGGCCGTCGTCCATGCGCTTCATGGAGTGCAGGATGCGGCGCTGCACGGGCTTGAAACCGTCTTCGATGTGCGGCACGGCACGCTCCAGGATGACGTAACTGGCGTAGTCGAGGAACCAGTTCTGGTACATTCCCGAGAGGTGATGCACCACTGACGCATCGAAACGGTTGGCCGGCTTGTAGTCCGAGCGGGCCGTCGTCTCGCTCTCGTCGGTGGTTTCGGCATTGTCGTCGGCAGGTTCGCCGTTGTCGTCGCCCTCGTTTTCGAATGATTCGTCGTTGGTTTCAGCAGCGTCGTCGTCGGCTTCGGCCACGTCGGAGGTGCCGGCAGCATCTTCAGTTGTCGGGCTATCGTTTTGTGATTCCAGTTGTTGGTTGTTGTTCAGGAGTTCGTCTTCTCTTGTCTTATCGTCCATAGGTGTGGATTAAAAATATCATGCAAAAATACAAAAAAAAGCCGATAATCCGGCTCTTTGCGTGGAAAAAGTTGCTGAAATGCGGTTTTTCTTTGTTTGGAGTTAGGCTTTCGGGGTGCCGATGGCGTTGCTCTCGTGCCTGGCTGAAGGTGCTTTTGTGCCTGGCTGAAGGTGCTTTAGTACCTCGTTGAAAGTCCTTTTGTGCCTCGTTGAAAGTCCTCTCGTGCCTGGCTGAGGCTGCTTCCAATGGTCCATAGCGCAGCTTCAGTGCGCTCGGAACAGTGGCTTTACGTGTCAAAAGCAATGCTTCAGAGTGCGAAAAGCAATGCCTTTATGCGTTGAAAGCAATGCTTTATAGGTAAGAAACGAATGCTTTTGAAGGTCTAAAGCTATGCTTTATAGGGGTATAAAGCAATGCTTTGTAGGGACGAAACGAATGCTTTTTAGGGTCTAAAGCTATGCTTTTTGAGAATTGCACTATAGTAAGGTGATGGCGCTACTATAGCAAAGAGTCTGCAAGGGGCGTCAGTCGGTCTTCTTCTTGTCCCACTCCTTCAATATTTCCTTGGCGCGTTCGAGGTGCTTTTTGTCGCGTCGGCTACGGCGGTCGAGCATGCTGGCAAAGTCGAACGATGCGATTCCGCGTGGCGCTTCGGCTGCTCCCATCATGGCACCTGCAAGGGCCCATGCGCTGATCATGCCCTTTATGCTTGGGTTAAGTTCGGTGACGCGCACCTCAGGCAACAGGTGTTCAACGGGCAACAGATACATTGTGTCGCCCAGTTCGGCCATGGCGAGCCGTTCGCTGCAGTACAACACGTGGCTGAACGAGATGCTATCGGCCGTCAGAGGCACGTTGGCCCGCCCCAGAACATCGGTTTTCGTGGCGGCACTTCCATTGGCTCGCACCGACACATCACGCACCGGCAGGTCGGTATCCATGTCGAGCACGACGATGCGCCGTTGTGCCTGGGCCCTAAAAACTCCCAGCATGAACAGCAGGGAACAGATGAATGCAGTTCGAATCATGCTGCAAAGGTAGCTCAAAAAGCCTGAACCGCCAAGCATGTAGCTACATTCTTAAACTGATTTATGAATTGAAAAACATAATTATCAAACAACCGTGAAAAAATGTTTTTGAACGATTTCATGCCCTTTCGGCATATTTTTGAACTTTGAAGTTTGGACTTTGAACTAAAATTCGTATCTTTGCAGATTGAACTAATTATGGAAACAACGAACCAAAGGCTACTAAGCCAAATCACATATCCCGCCGACCTACGCAAGCTCGACGCCGGACAGCTGCCGGAGGTGTGCCAGGAATTGCGCGAAGAGATCGTCAAGGAACTCTCCGTCAACCCCGGACATCTGGCCTCTTCGCTGGGTGTAGTCGAGTTGACCGTGGCCCTTCACTACGTTTTCAACACGCCCGACGATCGTCTGGTGTGGGATGTGGGCCATCAGGCCTATGGCCACAAGATGCTCACAGGTCGCCGCGAGCAGTTCTGTACGAACCGTAAGCTGGGCGGTATACGCCCCTTCCCGTCGCCCGACGAGAGCCCTTACGACACGTTCACGTGCGGACACGCCTCCAATAGCATATCGGCAGCGCTGGGTATGGCCGTGGCTGCCAAGGCATTGGGCGACAAGCAACATCCCGCACCCAAGGTGGTGGCCATCATCGGCGATGGTGCCATGAGCGGCGGACTTGCCTTCGAGGGCCTGAACAACGTCTCTTCGACCGACAACGACCTGCTCATCATCCTCAACGACAACGACATGTCTATCGACAGGGCTGTCGGCGGCATGGAGAAATACCTGCTTCAGCTCGACACCAATGCCACTTACAACCGCCTGCGCTTCAAGGCTTCGCAGTGGTTGAAGGCACGTGGCATGATGAACGACAACCGTCGCAAGGGACTTATCCGTCTGAATAACGCCGTGAAGTCGGCTTTGGCCCATCAGCAGAACATCTTCGAGGGCATGAACATACGCTACTTCGGCCCCTTCGACGGACACAACGTGCAGGAACTGGTGCGCATACTCCGACAACTGAAGGACATGCGCGGACCGAAGCTACTCCATCTGCACACCACCAAGGGCAAAGGCTATGAGCCCGCAGAGAAGCAGGCCACCATCTGGCATGCACCGGGTAAGTTCGATGCCCAGACGGGTGAGCGAATCGTCAGCGATGCCACCAACGAACCGCCGAAGTATCAGGATGTGTTCGGCGAGACGCTACTCGAACTGGCACAGCAGAACCCCCGAATCGTGGGCGTCACGCCTGCCATGCCTACGGGATGTTCCATGAACATCATGATGAAGGCCATGCCCGACCGTACCTTTGACGTGGGCATCGCCGAAGGTCACGCCGTGACTTTCTCGGCCGGCATGGCCAAAGAGGGACTGTTGCCCTTCTGCAACATCTATTCGGCCTTTGCCCAACGTGCCTACGACAACATCATTCACGATGCTGCCATCCTGCGATTGCCCGTCGTCATCTGTCTCGACCGTGCAGGACTCGTCGGACAAGACGGCCCCACGCACCACGGAGCCTTCGACATGGCGTTCCTGAGGCCCATCCCCAACCTGACCATCTGCTCGCCCATGGACGAGCACGAACTGCGTCGCCTCATGTTCACGGCACAACTGCCCGACAAAGGGACCTTCGTCATACGCTATCCGCGTGGTCATGGCGTGCTCACCGACTGGCGTTGCCCGTTTGAACCCGTTGAAGTGGGCACAGGCCGCAAGCTCCGCGAGGGCACCGATGTGGCCGTTCTCACCATCGGTCCCATTGGAAACGATGTGGCCAAGGTCATCGACGAACTCTCCAAACCATCGGCAACGAGCGACTCAACCACTGGTTCTGCTGGCAAAACCCTCAGCGTTGCCCACTATGACCTGCGCTTCCTGAAGCCTCTCGACGAGCGTCTGCTCCACGAAGTGGGCAGTCGCTTCAGCCGAATCGTCACCATCGAGGATGGCGTGCGTAATGGCGGCATGGGTTCGGCAGTGCTCGAATGGATGTCTGACCACGGTTATCAGCCCAAAATCACCCGTCTCGGACTGCCCGACCACTTCGTTGAACATGGCACAGTGGCCGAACTGCGACAGATCGTGGGCCTCGATCGCGACAGCATTAGGCGAGCTCTGACAATTGATAATTGACAGTTAGTTGATAATTGATAGTTATGATTACCCTTTGTGGCTGCATAATCAGGACTCGAACTCGCTCGCTTTCGGAATAAGTATGTAGAAGGAAATCATAAATCTCTGTAATCTGTGTAATCAGTGGGCCGAAAGACCATCCGTGACATCCGTTTAATCCGTGTCATCTGTGGTTGCAAAATCGTAAATCAGTAAATAGTAAATAATAAGAGGTGAAGATCATCATTGTAGGCGCCTACGCCATCGGAACCCATCTGGCCAAGTTGCTATCGCGCAACGACCACGACACGGTGCTCATCGACTCCGACCTGGAGCGATTGTCGAACATTAGCACCGATTATGACCTGATGACCATTCAGGCTTCTCCATCGCGCATACAGACATTGAAGGATGCCGGTGTCGCAACGGCCGACTTGTTCATCGCCGTAACGCCCGACGAAAACCTCAACATGAATGCCTGCATGCTGGCAAAGGCTCTTGGAGCCAAGCGCACGGTGGCAAAAGTCGACAACAACGAGTATCTGGACCCGAAGATGAAGTCGTTCTTCGACTCGGTGGGCATCAGTTCGCTCATCTATCCTGAAAACCTGGCTGCCATCGACATTGCCAACGGACTGAAGATGTCGTGGGTTCGCCAGCGATGGGACGTCCACGACGGTGCCTTGACCATGCTCGGTATCAAGTTGCGCGACACATGCGAGGTGCTGAACATGCCGCTCAAGGACCTCTGCAAGCCTGAGTCGCCCTATCACATCGTGGCCATCAAGCGCAGCAACGAGACCATTATACCGCGCGGCGACGACGTGCTGAAGCTGAACGACATCGCCTACTTCATGACCACACGCCAGTACATCCCCTACATCCGCAGCATCGTGGGCAAGGAACGCTATGCCGACGTGAAGAACGTGATGATCATGGGAGGCGGAGCCACTGCTGTCAGGGCAACAGCCTTGATGCCTGAGTACATGAAAGTGAAGATTTTCGAGGCCGATGAGGCACGTTGCGACAAGCTCAATGAACTCATTGACCTCGACAGGGCTATGGTTATTCATGGCGATGGACGCGACTTAGGATTGCTCAACGAGGAGGGAATTAAGAACACGCAGGCCTTTGTGGCGCTCACGGGCAATGCCGAGACAAATATTCTGGCTTGTCTGACGGCCAAACGACTGGGCGTGAGGAAAACTGTGGCCATGGTCGAGAATTTCGACTATATTTCGATGGCCGAAAGCCTCGATATTGGTACCATTATCAATAAGAAAGTGCTGGCTGCCAGTCACATTTATCAGATGATGCTCGATGCTGACGTCCACAACATCCACTTCCTTATGTCGGCCAATGCCGATGTGGCTGAGTTCACAGCCGAGCCTGACTCGAAGGTGACACGCAAGAAGGTGTTCGAACTGGGCCTTCCCAAGGGTACAACCATCGGCGGTATTGTCCGCGACGGTGAGGGATTGCTGGTCAGCGGAGGCACGCAGATCGAGGCAGGCGACTCTGTCGTGGTGTTCTGCCATGAGGTTGATATGTCAAGACTTGAGAAATTCTTCCGCTGATGCTGAACTTCAAGATCATCCATAAAATCATAGGCACGCTGCTTTTCATCGAAGCAGGCATGATGACTATCTGTTTGGGGTTGTCGGCCTATCTGGGCGAGGACGACTCGCTGGCTTTTGTCGTCTCGGTCATCCTGACGATACTTGGAGGTATCATCTTCAAGTATGCCGGACGCAACGGCGAAAACTCTCTCGGACGACGGGAGGCCTATCTGCTCGTCACCCTTACGTGGATCATCTTCAGCTTCTTCGGGGCGCTACCTTTCTTGATCAGTGGCTATATCTGCGACTTTACCAATGCCTACTTCGAAACCATATCGGGATTCACCACCACGGGATGTAGCATCCTTGATGATGTGGAAGTCCTCCCGCATGGATTGCTCTTCTGGCGAACCATGACGCAGTGGATAGGCGGACTCGGTATCGTGTTCTTCACGATCGCTATCATCCCCTCGCTCGTAGGAGGTAACGTGAAAGTGTTCTCGGCTGAGGCCACAGGACCTATCCGTGCAAAGATGCATCCGCGGTTGAGCACCACGGCAAAGTGGATTTGGAGCATCTACTTCCTGCTGACCATCAGTTGTGCAGGATGCTATTACATCGCTGGCATGGGCCTTTTCGACTGCCTGAACTATGCCATGACCACAACGGCAACGGGCGGTTTCTCAACCCATAACGCCAGTACGGGCTACTTCCATAACCCCTATATCGACTACACGGCTATCGCTTTCATGTTCCTTTCGGGAACAAGCTTTACCTTGTTGTATACGACGCTCTTCAAGGGACGTTTCCGCCAGTTCTTCCGCAACAGCGAGTTCCGGCTCTATCTGACAACCGTCCTCATAGCAACCATGGCCATCGTGTTCTTCCTGATACGCGATAACAACTATGAATTCTTTGATGCTGTACGTTTTGGTCTTTTCCAGGTGACGTCGTTCATCACTACCACGGGTATCTTCAACGATGATGCAGCTAAGTGGCATCACATCACGTGGGTCATTCTCAGCATCTGCATGTTCCTGGGTGCCTGTTCCGGCTCCACCAGCGGTGGTTTTAAGAGCATACGCGCCATGATGGTCATCAATATCCTGCGCAACGAGATGCGGCGCATCCTCCATCCGCGTGCCGTCCTTCCTGTGCGTGTCAACGACAATACCATTCCTTATTCTTATCAGGTGACGCTGCTGGCCTTCCTGGCTGCCTACATGACGCTTTGCCTGTTCACGTATTTCTGTATGATTCTCATGGGTGTGGACAGCACCAATTCCATCACCATCGCCCTGAGCTGTGCGGGCAACGTCGGACCCACCCTCGGTCTTGAGATTGGTCCCACCATGTCGTGGGGCATCCTCCCTGCTGCCGTGAAGTGGCTCCTCTCGGCCTTGATGCTCATGGGACGTCTCGAAATCTTCACCGTCGTAGTCCTCTTCACCCGTGCTTTCTGGAAGGAAAACTAGAAGATTGATGTGGAGTTAAGGAAGTAAAAGAAGTTAAGGAAGTTAAAAGACAAATGTCTTGTAGATAGTAATGCTAAATATAGTGTTATGACATATAGTTTTGAAAATATTATTGCGTGGCAGAAAGCCCATGCTTTCCGACTTCTTGTCTATGAAGTGACACGCCATTTTCCCTCTGATGAACGAGCAGGTTTGATCTCGCAGTTTCGACGTGCTGCTGTTTCTGTTGCTGCAAACATCGCAGAAGGCTATAAGAAAATCGGTAAAGCGGACAAACTTCGCTTTTTCAATA
The DNA here is from genome assembly GCA_902774815.1 of uncultured Prevotellaceae bacterium. Classification (GTDB taxonomy): domain Bacteria; phylum Bacteroidota; class Bacteroidia; order Bacteroidales; family Bacteroidaceae; genus Prevotella. Next base: position 27,880 of record CACYJV010000018.1, read on the forward strand.
TAGCTCAAGGCAGTCTTGAAGAATGTCGCGACTACCATATTCTTTCAAGGGATCTTCGCTATTTGAGGGAGGGCGAATTTGAAGCTCTTCACGAAAGCATAGAGGAAACTAGTAAATTCCTTAATTCCTATTGCAAGGCCATCGTTAATAATGTCGCTACCCAGCAAAATGAAACATAGATACCCCGAAACAAAGTGATAAGGCATACGTCCTTTAACTTCTTAACTTCCTTAACTTCTTTAACTTCTCAAATATGTTCAAATTTTCTCCTATCCTTAAAAACACCATCTGGGGCGGAACGAAGATAGCCCCGTTCAAGAACATCCATACCCAACTGCGCAAGATAGGCGAGAGTTGGGAAGTCAGTGGCGTGCCAGGCAATGAGACTGTCGTCAGCGAAGGTCCCTATGCAGGGCGAAAGCTCAACGACCTCGTGGCCGAACTGAAAGAACAGCTCGTCGGCCGTGCCAACTACGAGCGCTTTGGCAATGAGTTCCCGTTGCTCATCAAGTTCATTGATGCCCGTGACGACCTCTCCATTCAGGTGCATCCCACCGATGAGATTGCACACCGACAGGGACGCGAGCGCGGCAAGACCGAGATGTGGTACCTCATGCCTTCCGAGCCTGATGCAACCTTGCTCTGTGGACTCCGTAAGCAGATCACGCCCGAGGAGTACAAGCAGATGGTCAGCGAAAAGACCATCGTCGATGCCATCGCGCGCTATCCTGTGAAGGAGGGCGACTGCTTCTTCCTGCCTGCCGGGCGTATTCATGCCATCGGCTCGGGTTGCTTCCTTGCCGAAATCCAGCAGACCAGCGACGTCACCTATCGCATCTACGACTTCGACCGTCATGATGACCTGGGCCGTCCACGCGAGTTGCACACCGAGTTGGCTGCCGAGAGCATCAACTATGAGGTGCTTCCCGACTACCAGACACACTACACACCACAGAAAGACCAAGGCGTTCAGCTCGTTGAATGCCCCTATTTCACAACGTCAGTCTATGACTTAACCGAGCCAATGACCATCGATTACAGCGAGCTCGATTCGTTCGTCATCCTCATTGGACTCTCTGGCGCAGGCATCGTCACCGAGCCCGACGGCTCACGCTTTGTGCTTCGTGCCGGTGAGACCGTGCTTCTGCCTGCCACCACGACTCAACTGACCGTCGAGGGCACCGTGAAGTTCCTCGAAACGTTTGTGTAGTTAGTAAGATTCGGTATCATTGCTAATAATTAAGGGAGCACCAAACTACAACAGTTTGGTGCTCCCTTTCTATTCTACTCTTTTATTAGGTTCCCCTTTCCCCTCCCCTTTCGGAGAGGGTAGGGGTGAGGCCTTTATTCATCCCAGAGGTTACGAGATTTCAGCGTTTCCTCATCCTCGCTCTCGAAGAAATCATTGTTTCCACGTGCGTCGGCGTGGTTGTATGACTGCTCCAAGAACTTGCTCTCGTTCATATATTCTACCACTTCAGTGAGCGGCTTCTTATAGATAGCTTTCATAATAGTGGTCCTCCTTTTACTTTACAGTGAATTTTACTCCGTTAACAACATAGATGCCGCGTGCAAGCTTCTTGCCAGCCAGTTCACGTACACTTGTGGAGATCATGCGACCCTGTACGTCATAGACGGGTGCATCAGCATCAACAGCGATAGGCTCGCTCTCTACAGCCTCGATACCATCGACTTCGAAGTTCTCACCGAAGAAGATGTCAAGGCTATTGAATGTCTTGGCGCCTTCTGCCTCATAATCGAAGTAAGCACGGAACGGATAGACGTAGAGGTCTGTAATCCAGCTCGACAGCGACTTGATGTCGAAGAACATGTTCTTGGCGAAGTAGAAGACATCGCGATCAGCCTTACTGATCTTCTGACCAGAATACGAGCCCTTCATCGTGAATGTCACTGATGTTTTAGAATCTTTTCCGTTACCTGTAGCACCCGTAAATTCATAGTTGTCATCCTTTTCGGTAGTAGCCTTCAGAAGTGCACCCGGCTGCTTCACGACGAACGATACGTTGGCATCATCTGGAGCCTCTTTCACGCTAACCACATAAGGAACATTAGGTTCTGTCACCTTCATGCCTTCCAAAGGCAGCATGTGGAGGAAGTCGTCGTCAGCCTGTGGGTTTTCGCTCAAGCAGTCGCCGTCAGACTGAATCTGATAGACGTAGAACACATTGCCTTCGCCATCGTCATGCTTACCTTCATCGTCTACAGCAATCTGGAATGGAACGATGAGAGAGGCATTGGTAGCCTTACCATTCTTCTGCCAGGTCACGTTACGCGTGTACATAGCGTAGTTAGGAGCAGCACCTACCTGAATGTCGTAGGGAGAGAAGAACGGCTTACGGTCAACCAGTACGATGTTTCTAGCAGCATTGTACGATCCACTCGAGGTCTTATAGGCAATGTTATTAGCCGTTGATGTCATGTTCTTCGGCAGGAAGAACAAGCTGTTCGGAGCAAGCATAGCATTAATACTCTCAACCGTGACAGGATTACCATCTTCATCCTGACTTGAAACGATAGTCTTCAAATCGCTTCCATCTACATAGAGAATCTGATCCTGCGAAGTCGGGTGGTTGGTACCGGCTGAAGTAAATGCATCTTTAATGCTCTGGTCAATCTCGCCAACCGAGAGGTAACCTTCGACTATATTGCCTTGCTCATCCTTTGTTCCAAGTTTCACACCCCACATCGACTTGCTGGCATCTATATCTTTACCATTCTCATCCTGATCGGCATAACAGGTCTTATTCTCATCGTAAATCTTCGTCCATGTCAAATCAGCATTATAACGCGCAGCTTCCAATTCTATATCCATACGATAGAAGGCATACGAGCGATGTTGCCACTTCTTGGAAGGAGCTATGTTGTAGCGAGTTTCATCAGCAGTGAACAAATATACAATGTCACTTCTTGTCGCTTCATCTTTTGCATTCAACACTAGTTCCTCGAAGGCACCTTTTGCTGCCTCTTCACCTGCCTCCGCATCAGGATCGGTAGACAGGAGGTAAGCAGGTACAGAGAATGGATATTCCTCTAAGTAACTCTTTTCGGTCGCGCCACTTGTATTCGACAGGTTCTCAGCATTATTGAACTTGAAGCGTATGTTACCTACCACATTGGCGTAAAGCTTCGTTGGAGAGGGGATGTCTGCGCTGTAGCGGGTGTCATACAAACCCTCATCACTCTGAGTATCAACCATATTGTAGCCTGCACCCTCAATTTGAGTAGTTGAGTTGCCTTTCACTTCGTCGAAGGCCTGGAAGTAAGGCGATGACACAAAGCTGTAGCGGGCGTGGCCTGTTCCAGGTTTGTTTTCGGAATCGATATAGGTCTCATCACCATCGTTGCTATAGAGGTCACGGAAACTGAAGTGGATATCCGATTCTGAATAGTCTGTCGGAATATAGAACTTAAATGCGCCACCACTGACAGAGAAGTCACTTGCAGTAAACGTCTGGGTGAGTTTCAGATTCTTTGTTGCATCCTCTGCAAAAATATCTATCTTGTTGATATAAGGATTCAGCGTCTCCATGGTAAGCGTCACAGAAATGAGTGCCTGATTGTTACCCGTAAGGCCCTCAATAGCGAACTTCACGGCATCGTTGTTAAGACCTGTCAGGTCGAACTTACCTGCATCTCCGGCAAGATCAGCAGCGCTAGAGACAGTCTTACTGAATACTTCGGTCGTACCAGTCTTGTCATATACCTTCAATGTATAGCTACCAGGGGTGAAGCCGCCGTACTCAATTTCGCGTCCCTCGTGGTAAGTACTGGTTGCGGCATAGTTTGAACGGTAGCAGCCGTAACATCTTACCCTATTATAACCAATAGTATATGTCACATAATCGTTTGAGCTATAGGTGTTTGTCGACTTAACCATCTTCGGACCGAAAGTAGCATAATCGCCGTCCCAACGATAATACTCGCGATTTTGATAAGTTCCTACATATCTTCCGTTATAACACTGAAGATAATACTTTGTATTAGAACTTGAGGTATAGAATATCTTGCCGTCGGTGTCTCGTCTTAAGTTATACTGGTTGTCCTTAATAGAACTGTACGAAAGATCACGAACGTCACGTTCTCCATGGCAAGCAAGGTATCTCTTGCCATTGCAGATGTTACCCATGTCATCGATTTCCCAAGAGAAAGATTCTGTTGTGAATTGCAACTCGCCATTCAGGTAGTAAGTTTGCCCATTATAAGTACAACTGATTTCACATGCATTAAATGTCTTGGTTCCGGAAGCGACCGTCGTATTTGACCAAAGACATTCGAAATGAGCACCCGTGATGCGATAGCCTACAGGAGAAGCCAAACCCGTCTGGCTGTGTACTTCTACAGGAGACTCAATGTAGTAAATGTCATTCTTTAGGGCATAGTGCATCTCACCATCGACGCTCACTGGAGTGATGTTCTTCTGAGCCGATGCCGTAGAAGAGGGATGACCATCAGTAATTGCATCATCTTGGTACAAGTATGTGAAGGCCTCCATGTCTTGCACATTCACATAGTTATAGGCATAGAAGGTCTTTCCGTTCTTGGTTTGTGGCTGAACAGCACCAATATCCATCTTACTAGTTAAGAACGGAGCCTCGACCAGACTGGTAGCTGGACCAATCTCTTCAGGGGCCACAGATGCTTCAAACTCTCCTTCTGCAGTAAACTCCACCTCAAAAGACTTAATGGTCAGACCAAAATAGTTGGTTGAGTTGTGGGTTACCCTGAAATAGAGCTGGTTGCTCATGTCCGATTTGTTCAAACTTGTACGCTCAAGAACATACTCGGTGTTACTGTTAGTTCCACCCATTGAATTCGTTTGTGCTTTGGGACTGGATGTGTTATAAGTATTGTCAGTCTCATACATTACTTTCGTAACACCAGTAGGTATGTTCTGTCCAGTTACTTCTACACCGTTTAGATTGTTGAGAAGGACAATCTTGTACTTCTTGAAGCGATAACCTTTTGGCAATGAGAGAACGCAATATAAGTCAGCAGTCATTCCGCCCATGATAACCAAGTTGTTGCCAACAACATTGATGTTACCAGCAGGGTTGGAAATCTCACCACCAGCAGTAAGCTGATCATCATCAGCCACAGCAAAAGATAGGGGTAACTGTTCGTGGCGCCACAATGACGACCATCCATTCTCAAAACCAACTTCACCTTCATAGGTGGAAGCAGCGACCAGTTTACCTGTTGTAGGACTCACGGTCACATTCTGTGCCATCATTGCTAACGGCACCATGAGTAAGCTCAAGAGAGCTAAAGTAAACTTTTTCCTCATAATCAATTTATTTTTTAATACTTAAAGTTAATGAATTCACTGCAAAGAATCGGGTTGACCCGCGTGGTCGCATCAGTCCTGCCAGTACTATGTCTTATTGGAAGTGGCAATTGATCACTCAATCGCGGCCTTCAATTTGTTTGTTGAGTTACTTGAGTTACAGATGTCTAACCGCACCGATGTTCCCTTGCGGAAACCCGATGTTCTGATTTCTTATGAGTTATTTGGGTACAAAGGTACAAAGTTTCTATGTAACTTCAAAGAAAATTTTTGTTTTTTTTATGTTTAAGGTGCAAAAAAATCTGATTTGTTACCTTGAAAGGTGTGCTATTGGCTTATGAAAAACCCTCACGCGCGTACATTATTTTATTATAAAAAGGTGCTGGGGTGTTTCGGGGGTACGAAGGTGCGGGAGTGCGGAGGTGCGAGATTTCTTTTCCTAATAGAAGTTTCCAATAGGAAAGGCTATTCTCGTACCTCCGTACCCCCGCACCTTCGTACTACTGAATAATGATGCTACGGCTTCGAGACCAGAATAGTGGCTGAGCTGACGGAGTAAGCTGATGGAACGGTGAAGCTGACACCGTCGTAAGTGACGGTTTGTCCAGCCGTGACGTTGGCGGTGTAGGTCTTGTATGCCTGTGTTCCACTGTTGGGAGCTGCGGCCTTGCCACCAATAGCCATAACGGTGGCTCCGGTAAGTGAGAACGTGAAGTCGGTCTTGATGGTGGTCGCCTTTGTGTCGACAACTGCTGCACGGATGGTGCCACCGGTGAACATGATGTTGCCATCGCTCTTCAGGGCCTGTGGCTTGGTGTCGAGCGACGAACTGTACTTATAGCGTGCACCTGTGGTGACGGCCTGTAGCGTTCCTCCGCTCACGTTGACGGCTCCAGTGGCATTGAGGCCCTTGCCACCGCTACCTGTTGAAAGCAAGGTGACGTTGCCACCTGTCTGCTGGTAGCTGCCTCCCGTCTTCAGGGCTGACGACGACGTGATGTCGGCTTCGGCAGTGTCGTAGTAGGCTGCACCTGTGGTGGTGATGTTGATGGTTCCTGCCGTGACGATGACGGTGCTATCAGCTTTCAGTCCTTTTGTGGCATCGCCCGTAGTGGTGATGGTCAGGGTGCCGCCGTTAATTTCGGCAAAGCCATTGTGCTCATATTGATCCTTCGTGCCCTTGTTGGCGCCGCGGAAACCAATGTCGATGCCATCGCCAGCTGCAGCGATGCTGATGTTGCCGCCATCCATCTGGAAGCGTTCGTTGATGTGCAAACCGTCGCTCTGGGCTTTCTGCACGTTGATGGTGCCAGAAGAGATGACGATATATTCGTCGGTAGCAATGGCGTGCTTGGTCAATCCGCTCACGTTGAGCGTGCCTGTACCACCGATAGTGGCATGTCCCTCAACGTAAAGGGCTGCGTTATGACTGCCGTTGGCTGCATCGCTAACGGTGTTGGTGCCCGTTAGCGTGATGCCGATGGCCTTTCCATCTTCGATATCAATGGCAGGTCCACTGGCTGAGGTCAGTGAAAGGTTGTTGAGTGTAAAGTTAGCCTTGTACTCGCCATCCATGACGAACGAGCCGTTGGTACTGGAGCCTGTAAGCGTGTAGCTGACTTCCTGTTGGAGGTCGGCGCTCTGCACAATGCTGACCTTGGCACCTTGAGCGGAGATAGTCAGATAAGGTGCGATGTTGCCTGCCACGACAATGTTGGCCGTGGAGCCCAAGTAGTTGACACTGACCGTATTGTCAGCCACTTCGTTAGCATCAATGGTGATATCGCTGACGTTGGCTACGTTATAGGTCATGCCTTGGACTGTAAGCGTAGAACCATTGGCAAAGGTCATGTTGCCAACGGCGGCTGCACGGTGGGCATAGGTCACCTGACCGACGTTGACACGCAAGGTCTGAGCCACGGTGACGGCGGAAAGAGTGGTCAGCAACAGGGAAAGGGCAAATAGTCTTCTCATGATTCGGTGTTGGTATTGTCCTTAACTTCTTTGACTTCATTAACTTCCGAAAGATGAGCTATTTAACAGCCACCTTGCGTCCATTGATGATATAGATGCCCTTTGGCAGCTGGGCATTGCGATAGGCATCGGCTACCTTGCGTCCTTGCAGGTCGTAGACAGCCGTGTTCTGAACCTTATCGGCTGCAGTCTCCACTACCTCGATGCCGGTGGGCTCGGCGCTGAAGTACATCTTGCCAAGGTCGGAAAGAGCAAATGTCGTCGATGTGCCGTTCTGCGTGACGACCATATTGCTGCCTGAGAAGGTGATTTTCACTCCCAATGCCGTGAACGACTGCTCGACACCGTCGCTCTTCTGTACGGTCAGATAGTCGTAGTCGCCAGCGCTTGCACTGAGTGCGAGTGTGGCCAGTAATGTGATGATGAGGGTAAATCTTTTCATTTCTATTCTGTTATGATATGGTCTGTTAAACCAGGGATGGATACAATACGGCGCAAAAGTAACTCTTTTTTTTATTATTGGCAAGAAAAATCAGTGAAAAGTGGTGTTTTGTAAACAAAATGTAACAAAAGAAGCGGGCTTATTCCCGCTTCTTTGATAGTTGATAGTTTAGAGTTGAGAGTTTATAGTTGATAGTTTGGGGTTTAGTGTCAGTGTTTAGTGAAGACTCAAAACGTTCAACTAAAGAACTGACTCTTAACTCTCAACTATCAACTCTCAACTAAATCCTACTCCCAAATGCTGTAGTGATAGTAGCGATGGTTGGTGGGGAAGTAGAACCAGTTGTCGGGATTGGCGGCATCGGTGAGCTGGAACTCGCCCGGCGACATCTTCGAACCTGTGCGGGCAGAGATGCGCCATGTGCGCCACTCGTCCTTCGATGCGAAAGCATCGACGAAGTACTTGAAACCGGCATCGTAGAGGTTGACACCCAGTCCATGATTCTCCTTGCCTGTCCAACGTACGGCAATCTCGTCATTGCTGATTTTCTTCATCTCCATGGGATAGTGAATCTCGCCCGATCCGTACCACATGTTAAAGATAAGTTCGAGACCGCCAAATCCATCGGTTGAAAGACATACATAGGCAAGGTTGTCGGGATTGTACTTACCACTCTTGCGCAAAGCATCGCGAGCCTTGTCCCACTCGCCCTGCAACCATGGGCTCAGACTGCTGTAACCCCAGAAGCGGCTGTCATATTCCTCGTCGAAAAGCCAGTAGTTGGCGAAGGGTTTCGGGATGATGCTGGCCTGGCCGTGGATGTCGACATAGCCATCCTTCTCGGGCGTTATCTTCATCTCCTTGATGATGTGGCCCTTGTACTCAATGGGCTCGAGGAAGTAGAGACCGCCAACGAGGTTACCATAGCTATAGAGATGGCCGTCGATACGTGGGTCGTCGCCTTCCATCCAGATGGAGAGGTTCTGGTAAGTGCCGAGGAAGCGTGCGGGCAGCGTGTCGCCTTCACACACGAACGAGCAGTTGTAGGGCGAGTAGAACGACAGGATGGAGTCGCAGGCAGCCTGATAGGCAGGTGCCGAGACAGGCAGCTTGATCATGGCGAAGGGCAGCTGCTTGGTCTTTCCGCGACCGAAAATGGTGTCCTCGTTTTCGGAGTAGCGGTCGAGGCAGAACTCGAAGTCGCCCTGCAACTCCTGTGCAAAGTACTGCGACTGGTCGGCATAGTAGTGGAAGAAGCCGTTGTAGGTGTCGAAGGAGAGCACGATGCCATTGTCCATCTTGAACGAATACATCGAGACGAGGCTGTCCTTGTCGGCCACACCTGGCAGACGAACGGTAGATGTTGACTTATAGAACGTGCTGTTCACCTGGTCGAACTTCACGGCATAGGTGGCTACCGAGGGATGGCGTCCAGACGTGGGGTTCATGGTGTAGAGAGCCCAACCATACTCGTTGTTGTTGAAGACGCGACGATAGTCGGCCATCCAGGCATCGGAACGGTTGGCAGCATCCATCTCGAAGAGGTCGTCCTCCTTCATCTGGCAACCTGTGAGCGTTGCAGCAATGAAACTGCAGCTCACTGAGAAGATCAAAAGGGATAGTTTGAAATATTTGGTAATCATAATTCTCAATTATTAATTGTTAATTATCAATTGATTAAAGGCTGATGTCGTCGAAGTTCTGGTCGCGGAGGTTGGCTTCGCGCTTCTGAACGGCAGCGCGCAGGGCATCGACATCGAGTTTCCAGTTGTCCTGGAAGTAATCCTTCACGATGCGCAACTTCTGGTTGATCTTGTTGCGGCCGTCGGTGCCAGCCTTGAGGATGATATTGTTGAATTCCTCGTCGGTGCTGGTGACGTAAGTCGAGAAGGTCTCAGCGAAGTCCTCATCGGCTGAGTAGGCGGCATAGGCCGTGATGAAACCACGCTGGAAGATCTGCGGGTCCTCAGGACTTGAGAACACTGAGGTGTAAGAACCTCCGAGATAGTCGGAACCGGTGATTTGGTTGAACTCGTTGGTGTAAGGCACACGCTGGTGGAACACATGACCATACTCGTGGATGATGGTATGGAAATAGGTGGCGTTGAGCTCTTCGCGATCGCGAATGACACTGTCGTTCTTGATGAGCTGCCAGTTGGAGTCGTACTGCACGATGTTGTCGCCCAGATGGTTGACGTACCAGAGGTTGATCTTATAGCCACCCTCAGAGGAACCGAGTGTGTAGCTGCCGTTGCCGTTCCAGCCGGGATTACCTACGAGCTGCACGACCTTCGGGAAACTGGCACGTATGAACTCGGGTCCGCCAGTGACCTCGTCGAAGGAGTCGAAGCAGATGTACTTCAGGATGCGGGCCATGCGCACGGCGTGCTCATACTTTGCCGGCACGAGAATGTAGTTCATGTCGATCTCGTTGTCCTCCCAGCGATAGCGCAACTCAATGTTGTAGCGCTGAACATAGTTCTTCTCGAGCCAACGGTCGAGGTCATTCTGCGGTGTCTGCGAGTCGACGATGACGCTGATATTCTTGTCGACATCGTCTTCGGAGCAGGCTGTGAAACCGCAACAGAGGGCGAGTGCGAAGAGTGCACTGTATATATATCTTGCTTTCATGTTGTACGATATATTTAGGATTGATTACTTCTTGTTCTTGAATTCAATCATGTCGCCACGACGGCTCCAGTTCTGATACTCAGAGGTGGAAACGTCTGTAGCAGGACGCGGATTGGCCTGAAGACCTGCGCCACGCACCTCGAACGGCAGCTGGATGGCTTGGCGAGGATCGCGATACTCAAGGGTGTCGGTAACAGTGAGCAGGTTGAGTTCGGCAAGAATCTCACGGCGATAGATGGTGATGCCGTAACGCTTGATGTCGAACCAGCGCATGCCCTCGTGGAGGAACTCCAGACGACGGATGAGCAACAGCGTCTGCAGCAGACACTCCTGGTCGCTGCCTTCCTGCAGGTTGATCCACTCAGGATGCAGATGCTTGCGGGGGAGTGGGCGGTCAGGTGTGTAGTAGTCGTACTTGTGATGCCACTTGTGGATGCTCTCCATCGTAAGTGTACGGGGCACTTCCTCCGTAGAGTAGTCAACGATGTAGTTCCAGTTCTCGTCGAAGTGATAGCCAGACTCATACGTCACACTATCAGATACGAAGGAGTGGGTCCAGACATTCATGTCGGCCAATGCCTTGTCGTTCTGTCCGAGCAGAATGTAAGCCTCAGCACGGTTCAACAGAGCCTCCTCAGACTTCAGGGCAACGACAACGGTGCGATAGTAGCCCGTGTGGTTGTTTGGATTCAGCTCTTCGAAGTAGTAAGGAGTCTTCGGCAGCAGGAACTTGTCGTAGGCCTGGCTGTAGAACCAGTAGAAGCGGAATATCTGCTGCGACTGCGATGCACCATCTGTGCTGGGAGCCCAAGGCGTGGCGAAGAAGAGTTCGGCCTGACCAATGTAGTGATTGGTGTTGAAACGACCGCCTGTTGAGTAGCCTTGGAAGTAGAAAGCATCGTTAGAGATGACGGGCAACAGCAGGAAGTTGGCCTGCTCCTCGTCAGAGGTGTACTGCATGGAGCGCGGCTGCATGTTGTCGGTAGGCATCGACTGCATGGCGTCGTAGTTGCGCATCAGTGCCTCGGGGTTGTCGCCCAGTGCCTTCGTGGCATATTCCACCACCTTCTCCGGCTGCTGGTAGAACAGGTAGAAGCGCGAGGCGAAGGTGTAGGCAGCCTTCGAGTTGAAGTGGTAGCGCGGGTTGGTATAGACAGCGTCGCTCATGAGCGAGAGACCTTCGAGCAGGTCTTTCTCGATGAGGCGATAGTCCTCGGCCACTGAAGGACGCTCGTAGTGAGGCTTCAGCGTCGACTCGGGTTCGGTGATGTAAGGGATACCGAGGTCGGTTTCGCTGTGCTGCTTCGAGTAGTTCAGCGAGAAAATATTGGTCAGGATGAAGTGCGAATAGGCACGGCAGAGGAGAGCCTCGCCGCGCAGTGCACGCAGCTCGTCGGTGTTGGCACCACCCAGCTCGTCGATGGCCTGCAGGGCGTGGTTGGCGGCTGCGATGGCCTCGTAGTGGCCTTGCCACACCATGGCAGGGCTCTCGTTGTCGCTCTCGGTGACTTCCTGCCAGCGGAAGCACTGCTCTGAGAAGCGGTCGTAGTTGCCGTTGAGGTCGCCATTAAGGTCGTCGGCATTATCAGAGGCCAACTCGGTAAGTCTGACATAGGTATCACGCGGATAGGCCGACGTGATAAGTGCTTCGACCTTCTCAACCTTGTCGATTTCAATTCGGTCGTCGGGCAGCGCATCGAGGAAGTCGTTGCAACTGGTGAGGGTTGCTGTGATACAGCAACATAAGAGACCTGCGAGTGCTATATTCTTGATATATTTGGTAGTCATAATTGTCAATTGTTAATTGTTAATTGTCAATTGTTTTTAGAATCCTAAGCGAACTGTGAACGTGAACTGACGCGGCATCGGCGATGCCACACCACCAGTGTTAAAGAATTCGGGATCGTTGCCGTTGAGTTTCTTGTCGGCATAGATCAGGAACAGATTGGTAGCCTGGAATTTCAGGTTGATGTTCTGCAGTCCGATGGGTGCTATCCATTCCTTCGGGAAGGTGTAGTCGAGGGAGATTTCCTTCATGCGGATGAAGTCGCCCTTAGCCACGCGTTCCGTGCAGTAGTTGTAAGCACTGTAGGCAATCGAGAGGTTGGGGTTGAGGAAGTTCTGACGTACCGACGGAATGACGGGCACAGTGGTAATATTCTCCTCGCCTGAGGCAGACCAGCGGTTGTTGAACTCGCGCGGTGTTGCCACGAGGTCGTTGTAAGTGTTGCGGAATACATTGTCGAGGCGCACCTTGTTGCCAAACGAATAGACGATGAAGGCAGTAAGGCGGAATCCCTTGTATTTGAACACGTTCTCCAAAGAACCATAGTCTGTGGGATCGGTGGAACCTTCGTACTTCAGCCACGACAGGTCGGCAAACTCCTGGAAATTGATGCCATCCATGGTGACTTCGCCGTTCTGCACGCGATAGGTGGGAAGACCCTCGGAGGTAAGCTTCTCGAAGGGGATGGAGAAGAGCGAACGCACGGGATAGCCCTCCAGCGCGAAACCATTGGAACGAATCAGGTCAATGACACGTGTAGTGCTCTTCAGGTTGGTCACCTTGTTGTGCTGGTGTGAATACAGGAATGTGGTGTTCCATTCGAAGTCCTTCGTCTTGATGTTCTTCGTCGAGAGCGACAGTTCGAAACCGTCCGACTTCATGTCGGCAATGTTACCGAACTTGTCAATCTGTCCACCGACACCCTCGGTCACGAGCGGGCCAATGAGGTCGTAGTTGTTACGCTTATACCAGCTCACCTCAAGGTTGATGCGATTGTTCAGGAATCCCATGTCGGCAGTGAGCGAGAGCTCGTGCTTCTTCTCATATGTCAGGTCGCTGTTACCCAGTTCGGTGATACGGATAGCCGTTTCGCGGCTGTCGACGCTTGAACGCCATGTGACATAGCTATTCATGATGGGATTCGAGTTGGAGATGCTATAAGGGCCACGGTCGGCAGTCAGCGAGTAGCTACCTTTCAGCGTGAAGTGTGAGAAGGTGGGCTTGTACTGCTCGAACCATGATTCCTCATGGGCATTCCATGCTGCTGATACGTTCCATGTAGGCAGCCAACGGCTCTTACGAGCGCGTCCCAATGTGTTGGTACCTTCGTAACGGAGGGTTCCATTGACGATGTAGCGTCCCTTATAAGAATAGGTGGCGGTACCGAAGAAAGCAGCAGTGCGGTCGAGTGTGCGGCCGAACGTGGCAATATCGGCATTCTCACGGGCAGCTTTCTCGTAAGCCTTCGGGTCGAAGTTCACTGTGCTGGCGAAGCCATACTGGCGACCCCATACACGCTCCCATGAGTTGTCGCGCTTCGTTGAGGTGGTCTCCAGACCGCCGAAGAGGTTCATAATGTGGGTTTCGTTCCAAACCTTGTTATAGGCAGCTGTAGCACGGAAGTCCCATGACGTCATGTGGTACTGCGTGTTGTCATAGATGCCGCCATAAGGAAGGATCGATACGGGCACTGCGTATGGGTCGTCGGGGTCGGTCCAGAGGTAGGGGTTAGAGTTGCGTACGAGCGTATTCGGCATGGCGCGATAGGCGTTGGCCTGGTTTGAATACTCTGTAGCGTTGTGCTCAGAGGTGGAAGCGACGCGCTTCACGGCTCCGAGGACGTTCAATTCCAGTCCCTGAATGGGCTTGTAGGTAAGCATACCCTGTATCTTAAACTCGTTGGAGTTCAGATCGATGTAGTTCTCCTCCAGCTCATGGAAAATGTTAAAGGGGCTATAATTGCGAGTATAGTACTCGTTCGGGTCGAGCACACGTGAGGTATTCAAAGCATAGCTGTAGGGGTTGATGTCGAAAGCGCGGCTTACTTCACCACTGACGAGGTTCACTTCAGATGAGAGTGTGCCCGGAGCTTTCTGTGCACGGGTCGATGCGTTGGCATTGATCTGCAACTTCAGTTTCTGCGAGAAATTGAATGTAGAACTCAGGTTGGCCGTGTAACGTTTCACCTTACTCTGCTTGTACCATCCCGGATCGAACATGCCCGACACGGACACGTAGTGCTGAGCCTTCTCGGTACCCGTCGATACCGAGACAGAGTGGTTCTGCATGATGCTGTTGGAGAAGAGCAGGTCGAACCAATCGGTGTTGCGGTACTCCTGCTGGCGTAGCCATTCGTTGCGGGCAGCATCGGTGTTCAACACCTGACCCGTTGCAATCAGCGTGGCCAATTTACCATAGACACCAGAGGAGTTGGCATTTACCACGTCGGCAGGACTCATGTAGCCCTTTTTTGCCAGTTCCTGGTAGACCGACATCTGCTCCTGTGAGTTCATAATGTTAAAGTTAGCGTAGTTGGGCACTAGACGCATAGTGAACTCGCCTGTGTAGTTCACGTTGGTCTTACCAGCCTTACCCTTCTTGGTGTTGATGACGATCACACCTGCCATGGCACGTGCACCATAGATAGAGGTGGCTGAACCGTCGCGCAGAATCTGGAATGACTCAATATCGTCGGCATTCAGTCCGGCAATGGCACTGGAGAGCAGCGTCTCAGCATTACCCGACGAGAGGTCGTCGGTGTTCACCTCGATGACGTTCTCCTGGATGACGCCATCGACAATCCACAGCGGCTGCGAGTTGCCATAGATACTCGTTGCACCGCGCACCTGGATTCGGGGAGCCGTACCGAACGTACCTGTGACATTCTGCACGGTCACACCGGCAGCACGGCCTTCGAGCGAACGCGAAATGTCGGGCACACCGTCGAGTTTGGCTTCCTCGGCATCGATGAACGTTGTCGAACCCGTAAAGAGTCGCTTGTCCATCTGGTGCATACCTGTCACCACGACGTCGCCCAGCGTGTTAGCATCGGCCTCGAGGATAATGCTCACCGGCTTCAGGCTAGCCTTGCGGCGATAGGTCTTCATGCCTATATAAGAATACTCCAGCACATCGCCTTGACGTACGCCGTCGAGCACGTAGTTACCGTTGGCATCGGTGACGGTAGCATTCTGTGTTCCAGCTACTTTCACCGTTGCACCGATGAGCGGCCCGCCCTCAGCATCGAGCAAACGGCCTGTAACGGTGTTGCCTTGGCTGTTCCAACCTCCCTGCTGTCCAGCCTCGCGATTGATTTGGATGAACTTGCCTTTGGCCGAAGCTCCATAAGGCAGACCTTTTAGCAACTGCCTGACAGCCTCGAGTGCCTCGGCATTGCGAATGTCGGCGGTAGCCTTGTGTTTGCTGAGGTCTCCGTAGTTGTAGTTGATCTTGTAATAACCCGACTGCTGCTCCACCTGCTGAAGGGCTGTGGGCAGTGGCATGTCATTACATTTCAAAGTCACTTTGTTGCCTTGCGCACTTGCTCCTGTTGCATAAAAAGCAAGCAACAGGACTAAGCAAATCAAGGCCATGAGAGGAGTCTCTTTTTTCATAACTATGATTTTGATTAGACATTAATTTGTTTCAGAATCTATAATAAAGACTAAAAAACAATAAAATCGGTACTAAAAAACGTAGAAAAATGACGAAATAGACGAAAAAAAACTATTTAACGACGATTTCGTTACTTCCAAGCTGGATGTCTACGCCGTCCATTTCGGTCAGACTGTTGATGATTTGGGGCAGGCTCTGCTTGCGTTCAGCCACGAAATGCAGGCGCAAGTCCATGTCGGCTGGGTTCTCGAAGACCACGGTCTTGTTGTACCAACGGCCCAGTTCGACCATGATATCGCGCATAGTCACATCGTGGAAGTAGAAGTAGCCCTCCTTATGCTGCGTGTAGGCATAGGTGTCGACAGCCGCAACGTCCATGCGTTTTCCCTTCATGTAGGTCGCGATGTGACCAGGAGTGAGCACAAGTTGCTGATCTCCCTTTGCGTTTTTCAGCGCAACGCTGCCTTCGACGAGAGCCACACTGGCGTTGTTGGCCGAGTAGGCACGCACGTTGAATGCAGTCCCGAGCACGGTGGTGGTGAAGAATTCGGTCTCAACGACAAACGGATGCTTACGGTCCTTGGCCACCTCGAAGTAAGCTTCGCCCGTTAGTCTGACGGTTCGACGAGCCCCGGAGAAGTGTTCAGGGAACTCCAACTTGCTGTCGGCATTCATCCAGACGGTCGTTCCGTCGCTCAGTGTCAGGTGACAGTCCTTGCCACGTGGCGTGGTCATAAGGATGATTGAAGGCATCTCTTTCTCGGAGACGGATGTCTTTGAGGACTGGAATGAGACGTTCTTGCCATCGAGCACCTGCTTGTGCCCGTCATGGCTTGTCATGGTGACGTCGGTGACGTCGGTGGTTTTAGCCAGAATGGTGATTCCGGGCTTTGTGTTTTTCTCAGTATGTTTTGGCAATATCCATATCAGTAGAATCGCGCATGCGGCAGCAATGGCAAGAACCGCATTGATGTAGCGCGATGGGATGGTGCGTCGGTTTGACGGATGACTCCCCTCTGCTTGGCTTTCGACGACCTTCTTGAAGTCAGTCCATGCCGCATCCACGTCGGGTGCTTTTGTCATCCGGCGTGCAACAGCGCTGCTGATGTCTCTTTGTTCTTGGTCGTTGGGCAGTAGCAGGTTTGTGTTTCGGGCTTCTATGTCAATATTATCCGTCATGGTTTCGTATTAAAGACGTAAAAAATTGCAAATGGGTACTACTTTTTTTGTTTATCTATGTTAAAGTGTTGCCGCAAGTGTTTCATGGCGGTCGTGATGTGCTTCTTCACGCCATCGATGGTGATGCCCAGTTCAGCTGCCACTTCGCGATAGGTGTGTCGATGGTAATAGCATTGCTCGAGCACATATCGGGTGCGTTCGCTGAGTCGTTCTATTTCTTGTTCTATGAGCAGAATGCGCTCTTCTCGCTCACGCCAATCCTCCTCAGTCTCGGCGGCCAGTGTGGCTATCTGGGCATCGGAGATGCGCCTTTGCTCCTTGTTCTTGTTGATGTGTGTAAGGCATTTGTTGCGAACACTTGTGAAAAGGTAGCCCTTTAGCTTGTCGCTATCAACGTTTTCGCGATTTTTCCAGACAGCGAGAAATGCCTCGCTGAGCACGTCCTTGCATTCTTCCTCGTTGCCCAGAATGTCGAACGCGTAATAATAGTACCGTGAATAGTTTTCACGGAACAGGCGTTCAAAATCCTTATGGTCGACGATTCCTATGTGCATGTTTTGCAAAGATAGGGAAAAATGGTGAAGATTCTATTGTTTTGTCACTTTTTCTTTCAGCCAACGGCCACTGGCAAGGCGTGTCAGGAAGAGCAATCCGCGGAATGTCAGTTCAATGGCCATCGCCATCCACACGCCGCGCAGTCCGTAGTCGCGAGCCATCCATGCGGCCAGAGTCAGACGGACGCACCACATGGACATAAGGCTCATGATGGCAGGCACCAGTGTGTCAGCAGCTCCTATGAGCACGCCGTTACAGACAATGGCTGCAGCAAACATAGGCTCGGCCCATGCTTCAATGCGCAGGACTTCAGTGCCTTGTGCGATGATATCGGTGACGGGCGACATGAGGCTCATCAGTTCTGGAGCGAACAACCACATGAGCATACCCATGAACGTCATGACTGCCATGCCAAGTGCTACCGACATCCAGGCAAAGGAGCGAGTTAGCAGTAGTTGACCTGCACCTATGCCTTGGCCAACCAGCGTCGTGGCAGCCTCGGCAATGCCGTATCCGGGCATATAGCATAGGCTTTCAACGGTAATGGCTAGCGAGTTGGCGGCAATAGCCACCGTGCCAAGGGGTGCTACGATGATGGTGCTCACGACTTGGGCTCCGCCCATGAGCATGTGTTGCAACCCCATGGGAGCACCGATTTTGAAAGCTGTGCCGACCACATCGGCTGTCGGACGGAACGAATTCAACGAGTTACGTTGGCTTGTAGCCCTTGTAGTTGTTGTTGGCAGCGGCTGTGTTTGCTTGGATTCGGTTGGTTCCGTTCGCCAGATGCCCAGCATTTTGCTGCGGAAGAGCAGGAAATAGAGCATCAGGGCTGCCGTGATGAGCTCGGCTAAGCCCGTTCCGATGGCAGCACCTGCGACACCCATGTCGAGTAGATAGATGAAACAGTAATTGAAAACTACGTCGAGCACGCACATCATGATGTTAAGCACGGAGGGTATCTTCATGTTACCCGAGCACTTCAGCATGGATCCGGCAAGGCCCTCCATCTGGAAGAAGATGCCGCAGATGCCGATGATCATGAAGTAAAGCGATGCGTCGTGAGCAATTTCCTCGGTGCCACCGAGCCAGTAGGGCAGATAGCTGTGGATGGCTATGCTGCCCAAGCAGAGCATCAAGCTCCAGATGAGGCAGCAGATGAGCGATTGACGCAACACGCGACGGGCCGCCTCGAAGTCGTTTGCGCCAATGAAGTGAGCCACTTGAACGGAGAAACCCATGTTGGCAGCTGAGGCAAGGCCACCTAATAGCCATGTGGTGGTTTCGACGAGGCCGATGGCAGCCGAGGCTCGAGCTCCGAGATGTCCCACCATTGAGGCATCGATGAAGAACATTACCGTGGCAGAAATCTGTGCGAGAATGCTGGGCACGGATAGACTTACGATGAGGCGGAGTTTCTCGCTCTGCGTCATCGTGCGTCCTTCGCGTATGTAAGAAAGTAGCGTTTCGCTCGACTGTGCCATCGTTGGTTAGTTATTCTTATCGCTCTATGAGGTGCAAAGTTACGAAAAGTCGGGTGCAATACAAAATAAATCTTTTATTTTTTATTGCCGTGTTCAAGTTCGCTTCCCGATTTGTTATCAGCAAAGTTCTTTCTCCACAGTGCTTTGAAAGGCTGCGGGGAGGCGGACTTGGTTCAGGAAAGAGCGCCGGTGAGCGTTGTATAAGTGAGTGAAAACCAAGCAAAACAAAAAAAAACAACCTCACAGAAGTGAGGTTGCTGTTTCTTCTTTTTGTTTTCGTACCATGGGCATTGCAAGTGTACTTGCTTTGCTCATGGTAGGCTGAAAACAACTTGTTTCCTGTTTTGCAATCTTTTAGTCCTAGTTCCTATTCAAAAACTAATACCTTGTAATTATTCCTATTGAAAAAGTTACAATTTCGTTCTTGTGGTTGCAAAGATATAGGAAATCGTAATAATTAGCAAAAGAAAGGCTTCATTTTTCAACAAAGTACGCAAATAATTGATTTATATCAAGGAAAAAGCGAGGAAAAGGCTTGTCGCCCTCCTCGCTTTAAGTGTTTATGCAGGTGCTTTTTAGTCGTTCAGTTGCGGCCGTGCCTGATAGTCGGGTATGTCGGAGCCAGCATGATAGGTGGCAACGAGCGTGAGATCATAGACTAACGTCGAATAAGCCGGGATGAGAACATTATTGACGGTGGCATTCTCGATGCCGTAACCAAGGTTATAGGGCACGTAGATCTGCCAGCGATCGCCTACGTTCATCTTCTGCAGGGCTGTGGAAAGACCGTCAGTAGTCGATGAACTGTTGACTCCGATTAGCTTGGCATAGGCGGTGCGTGGGTTGAAGTCGCCCTCGAAAGTCTTATCGATGATGCGCCCACTTGTATAGGTTGCCGATGGCAAAAGCCTGGTTTCGTACATCACACGCACAGAGTCGTTGTACAGAGGATGCTGCGTGGACTGTCCCGAACTGATGACACGTGCCACAATGTAGTTGTCGTCGCTTACATGGATGCTGTCCTGAAGCGACCATTTGCGAATGACCCGCCAAGTGGCATCGCCAGCACTGACGCGCTGACGGGCCTGGCTGAGCAACTGGCTGAAGAACTGGTCGTTGGTTTGTTGCCAGTTGGCGTATTCTTCCACAGCGTCGTCTTTCTCAGAGCAGGCCACGAAGGTCAGGGCCGTCAAGGCTATGAGACAGAGAGGAGTGAATAGTCTGAAGATTTGTTTCATCGTTGTCCTACTAATAAATAATGTACGTGCGCGAAAGCATAAGCCTACAGCTTCTTCAGCAAGGAAGTGATGCTGACGCGGTCCTCGATGATGGAACGAAGTTCGCTGATGGGCACACGGCGCTGCTCCATGGTGTCGCGGAAACGCAGGGTGACGCAGTTATCTTCAAGCGTGTCGTGGTCGACGGTGACGCAGAAAGGTGTTCCAATGGCATCGTGACGACGATAGCGCTTGCCGATGGAGTCCTTCTCCTCGTAGTGAGTGTTGAAGTGGAAGCGCAGGTCGTTGACGATTTCTCGAGCTTTCTCAGGCAGACCGTCCTTCTTGACCAGTGGGAACACGGCGCACTTCACGGGAGCCAGGGCTTCGGGCAGGCGCAGCACGGTACGTGTCTCGCCGTTCTCAAGCTGTTCCTCCTGATAGGAGTGGCACATGATGGAGAGGAACATACGGTCAACGCCGATGGAAGTCTCGATGACGTAGGGTACATAGCTCTCGTTGGTCTCCGGATCGAAGTATTTGATGGACTTGCCTGAGTACTTCTCGTGCTGCGAGAGGTCGAAGTTGGTGCGCGAGTGGATGCCTTCCACCTCCTTGAAACCGAACGGCATGTGGAATTCGATGTCGGTGGCAGCGTTAGCATAGTGAGCCAGCTTCTCGTGGTCGTGGAAACGGTAGTTCTCGGCGCCGAAGCCCAGAGCCTGGTGCCATGCCATTCGCGTCTGCTTCCACTGGTTGAACCATTCCAACTCAGTGCCTGGCTTCACGAAGAACTGCATCTCCATCTGCTCGAACTCGCGCATACGGAAAATGAACTGGCGGGCAACGATTTCGTTACGGAATGCCTTACCGATCTGAGCGATGCCAAACGGCAACTTCATACGACCGGTCTTCTGGACGTTCAGGTAGTTGACGAAGATTCCCTGTGCCGTTTCCGGACGGAGATAAATCTTCATAGCGCCATCGGCGGTGGACCCCATTTCGGTAGAGAACATCAGGTTGAACTGACGCACGTCAGTCCAATTCTTTGTGCCACTGATGGGGCAGACGATTTCTTCGTCGATGATGATCTGCTTCAACTCCTCCAGATCGGGACCCTGCATGGCCTTGGCATAGCGCTCGTGCAGTGCCTCGCGCTTCTGCTTGATTTCCTGTACGCGGGGCGAAGTGGCGAGATACTGTTCCTCATTGAATGCTTCCTTGAAACGCTTGCGGGCTTTGGCAACTTCCTTCTCAATCTTTTCGTCGTACTTGGCGATCTGGTCTTCGATGAGCACATCGGCACGATAGCGCTTCTTTGAGTCACGGTTGTCGATGAGAGGGTCGTTGAAGGCATCCACGTGGCCGCTTGCTTTCCAAATGGTGGGATGCATGAAGATGGCAGAATCGATGCCGACGATGTTCTCGTGCAGCAGCACCATGGCTTGCCACCAGTATTGTTTGATATTGTTTTTCAGCTCAACGCCGTTCTGACCGTAGTCGTAGACAGCGCCAAGTCCGTCGTAGATTTCGCTTGATGGGAATACAAAGCCATACTCTTTGCAATGGCTCACAATTTTCTTGAAAACGTCTTCTTGTGCCATAATTGATAATTACGCTATGTTTTTGGTTGTCGATAGCCCGTTGGTGGGCCTTTCTTGCGGGTTTAGTGGGCACAAAGGTACAAAATTCTGATGAACCAACGGCACGAAAGTGCAAAAAAGATGATTTTCAGCATCGGTTTTAGCTACTTTAACGTCTATTAACAGCGTGCGTTTCAAGCCGTTTTGCACACAGAAAAGGTAGCTGCTATGGTTCTGGAGCAATTCATTTTAGGGCTGAGAACAATACTTTTGGGGGGTGGAAACAACACTTTTCTGGAGCAAAACCAATGCCTTTGCGGAGCAAAACCAATGCTTTTGCGGAGTTAAACCAATGCCTTTGCGGGCCTAACCCTATGCTTTAGCAGGCCGAAAGCAATGACATTGAAGGAATATCACAATAGTAAAAAAAAACTTTGGCAATTGTCAGGGCAGACAGCCGGCCGCATTAGCGCGTCAACGAGAGCTTCAACGAGAATCCGAAGTCGGTAGTCGTAGTGGGGTAGGAGCTTGACGAGAGAAGTGGCGTATTGGTCTGGCGGTCGAAATAGAACGTCATCGTGAGGAGTTTCGACAACGTATAGTCAGCCATGAACTTCAGCGAGAAAGCCGTATTACCGCTGCTGGCCGAAGAAGTCAGCGAAGCAATGTCGCGAGTGATGTTGGCCTGCTGGCGATAGCTCAGGTCGAGTCGCAGGTTCAGGGCGTGATTGGCTTGTGTCTTATTGCGCGACGACGTGTTGCGGTTCTGCTGTGTTTCTTCATCCTGCCCGCGTTTGTTCGACTTCACGGCACGATGGTTGCGCGGTCCGAATGGGTTGAAATCGTTAATCTTGTAGCCCAGACCCACTACCCAGTCCTTCGAGGTGGCCTCGTTCAGCTGAATACTGGTCATCGAAAGGTTGAGCACACGCGTGGAACGATACTCCAGCTTTACCGTCATGCTGTTTTGCAGCGTCACGTCAAGTCCCAACAGTGGCGAGAAGGCCTCGTTGATGCTCACGGTCGACACGTTGTACATGGACGAAGGCATGGGCATCGATGTGGTGGCATCGGTGATGAACCCCAAACCGTTCATGTACTCCATGAAGGTGCTGAAACTGTTGTAGGCGCCCACGGCGTAGATGCTCTTATAGGAGTGGTTGATGTTGACGCTCTTGAAGTGGTCGCGCAGCCAAGGCAGCTTGCTCAGTCCGCTATAGCGTACCGTCCAGTTGGGCAGTAGCTTGGTGAGCGAGGGGAAGATGCTGAGCGATGACGATCCCATGCTGGTATAGGTGGCCAGGAAGGCTGGTACCATGACGTCGGCCGAGTAAAGGTTTACGCCACCGTTTGCAGGATCGAAGGTCTTGCCTTGCAATGGCGAGCCGAAGGGATAGACAAAGCCCTCGTATTGCTTCTCCACCCGTTGGCGGAAGCCTTCCAGTGAGTTGACAAACCGTTCGAACGTCTTGCTCTTGTAGCCATTATTGGCATTGCCCATACCTTCGAAGGCAGAGCCCAACGACAACGTGGTCATGGTGAAGGTACCGCTCTGCGTGGTGGGATTGCCTTGGTACATGTACTGGATGCTACGTGCCGTGGTCATGTTACGCGAAGCATTCAGGTCAATCTTGAAGTTCTTCACCGGCTCAACGGTGGCACGCAGCTGCAGGTCTTCGGTCTTATTGGTGGTGGCAGGCGTTGCCACAGACTCGTTGACGAGCAACCAGTCGTTGCGACGGGCTTTCTCGATGTAGCTGTCGCCAATCAGTCCGAAGGCAAAGTCCAGTCCTGGCGCAAGGATCGACGAGCCACGTGTCTGTCCGAAGGCATCGCCCACGTTGGGCATGAATCCTGGCAGCGACATAGAGAACTGGTTGCGGTAGGTGAAGCTCACGTTGCGCACCATCATCAACAGTCGTGCCACTCCCTGTGTGGCTTTGTACCAACCTTTCTCATCAAGCGGGTCCTTGGGAGTGAGCGTCACCTTCACCTTTTGCTGTGGGGTGTTGAGCAGCGACGCCAGGTTTGCACCCGTCTTCATGGAGTCGGCGATAGTCGAGTCAGCCAGAATCTTGGCCAACTCATCGGCACGCAGCTGCTTGGCCACAGACTTCGGCATCCAAACGCGTATCTTGTTGTCGTCCATGGTCTTGTATTTCAGCGGGAACTGCTTGCCATCGGCAGTCTTAGCCATGAGCCTATAGCGTTTGGTCTTCTTGCCGTGTTGCAGTTCCATGGCGCTATCGGCAAGGAGAGTGATCTCCTTCTCGAAGCTCTTCGAGTTCTTTGGCAACTGCGACTGCTGCTGATTGGCACGTCGATCGTTAGGCTTCTGCCCGTTAGCGTCCTGCTGTCCGTCGGCAGGTGCCTGCCCATTGGCGGCTGCAGCCTCGGCTTCGCGCTTGGCTTTCTCCTCGGCTTCCTTCTTCTTGCGGGCATCCTCCTTGGCTTTCTGCTTCTCCTTCTTCTCCTTCTCTATCTGCGAGCGCGACTTTTCCTTGTTGAAGCGTTCGTTAGCCTTCTTCAGGAAGGGCACTTGGTTATAGAGTTTCTCCAGATTGAACGTACCGTTCAGGTTGAACGTACGGTTACTTGCGATGGTATTGCCCAGCGACGTTCCGTCTTCGAGGTCGGTTCCGCGTACCCAATTGTAGGTTGCGTTATAGGAGGCATCGGCATTCACCCAGTCGAAGATGGGGATGAGGTTTAGCGGAAGCTGATAGCTGGCCTGGAACGACTGGCTGTAGTCGAGTGGCGAACCGAAGTGGCGCAACGAATAGTTGACGGAGTCCTTCCAAGCGTGGTAGCGGTCGGCATAGAGGTCCTTGTTGATGGGCGTGTAAGGCTCTTCCACCTCGGCATGTGTGGCCGATTGGAAGTTCATGTGCAGGTTTTTCGTGAGGTCCCAACGAATGGAGAAGTCGCGATTCCACAGGAACTGCTCGCTGAACGTCAGCGGCAGTTGTGAGCCGCCGAGGTCTTCCATGTCGCGCTCCTGCAGTTCGTAGTAGTTGCGCGAGATGTCGGTGTTGAAAGCCACGCTCTGCGGCAGCCAGTTCAGTCCGAAACGCTTCAGGATGTCGAAGTATTTCGACTTCGACTTGATGTTCTTGAAAGGTTCCAACGGCTTGAACACAGGCGTCCACGAATAGTTCAGGCTGCCTCGCCACTGGTCTTCGTTCTCGTAGACGGTCGTTTCGCCCGTTGTACGGCGATGCGAATGACTGTAGTTAAACGAGAAGTTGGCCGGGTCGATGGGAGTCGGGTGACGCTTGTTCTGGATGCCTACGCGCACATTGCTGAGCGAGAAGTTCGTATTGGTCACCTTCGTCACGGCAATGGACTCGATGCTGTCACGCTCGTGTTTGTCGGCAGCACTCTCGAGGGCATCGTCGAGGCGCATATCGGTGTCGAGCGGATTATACTTCGGGCGCGTTTCCTCCTTCGAGATGGAGTAATAGAGCGGTGCCGAGACCTTTGCCTTGTCGGGGAAGAACTTGCCCAGCTCAAGCGAAGTCGTGACGGTGTAGGTCTTGAAGTCGTCGTTTGAGCGCATGGCCACGCCTTCTTCCAATCCGCCGAAGCCTTCGGAGGTGTAGCGACCTTGAACGTTGACGGTACCGAAGTCCGAAAGTTGCATGTTCAGGTTGCCCTGTGCAGCCCAACCGCCTTCGTTGTTGTACTCCTTCAGGCGCAGTTCGTTAATCCAAATCTCACCCGTCTTGGGCGAACCGCTGAGGTTTCGCACACCGATAATCATCGTCTTCACCTCGCCTAGCGTAGGATTACCCATGATGGAAATCTTGTTCTGCGGGCGGTCTGAATCGTACTCCGAGTAGAGTCGGTTGTAGCTGGCCGCACCTTCGGCCTTTGCACGGTTACGAGCCTTCTTCAGTGCGGTAAAGACGCTGAGCGGTACGTCGAGCATGTTCTCCTCTGGCCACACGGCACGGCAGTCCTGTGGCGAGTAGCGGTCGTAGCGACCAGGCTGAGTCAGCGTCAGGGGTATCTCATATTCGTAGTAGTTCGACTTGTAGTCACTGCCCAGGCGGATGAAAACGGCCAGTTGCTTGTCGGCGAGCGACGTTATGTTCTGTTCCATTGCATTGGCGTGGACGAACATCTGGATGTGCTTGTACTGTCGGAGGTCGAGCGTCGTGTTCTTATAGACTGCCTTCGACTCGCCGTTGCCAAGGTCTGTAACTGTCATGGCCAGTGCCTGCTCGTTGCTCTCGACGAGCTGAGGCTGCGAGGGGTCGGTATCACGGCGAATACCTGGTGGCAGTACGTAGTTGACAGGCGTCTTGTCGTTGTTTTCCTCGATGTTTACAGCGCTGACGGTCATCTTTCCCGACTTTGTTCCGCTGTTGTCGAGACTTTGTTCGTAGACGCGCCACTCGCCGCGCACCAGTTGAAGGGTGCCGAAGCGTAGTATCACGGGGCGCTTCCATCCGGTCAGGAACATACGCATGAAGCGGATGGAAGTGAAGTCGTTGATGTTACCTACACGCTGTTGGATGTCTTTCAGCGGTATGCGGAACTGATACCAGACGATACGTCCGTCGGTACCGTTGCGAAGTGCCTTGGTGTATTCGCGCTTGTCGACGATGTAGTTCTGGCCGACGACCAGGTCCTCAGGCCGTAGCGACACTTTGTACTGGTAGTACTTCTCGTATTCGTTGAGCGTGTAGTCCTGATTGATGTCCTCCACCTCAGGTGTCGTCTTGTACGAGGTGTCGTAGCTCTCGGTTCGGGCGTCGTTGTCGGGCGAGTTTCCCTGTGGGTTGTTAATGTATTTGTAGCGACGTATGATGTCAGCCTTCATCTGGTCGTAGTCTGAACCACGGAAGTAGTGGTAGTTATCGTTGGCTGGGTCGTTCATGATGGAGTCGAACACGGCAGCCGAGACCTTGCCCTGAATCTGCGTAAGGAAGTCTTGGTAGGTCTCGAAGGCGCGCTCTTCTTCGTCGTTAAGTCCGTTGAAGCCCAGGTCCTGGCGCTCGCGACTGCCCTTTGTGGTGGCAAAGGCGTAGGTGACGGTCGACTGTGTCGGAATCTTACCCCACTGCGTGAAGGTGAACGAACTGGAACCGTCCACTGGCATGCCGCTTTCGTAGAACTTCTTGCCGTCGCGCAGGATGTCTTCGCTCACTTCACCTAGGTTAATGTAGAAGTCGCCGCCGTATTCGTGGGCATCTTCCTGTTTGTTGGTGTAGAGGAAGGGGTCCATGAGCCAGAACTCTACGTATTCGTAGTTGGCTGCTTCGAAGTCCGTCACATCGAGTTTGCGCATCATACCGCCCCAGTGCTGGGTTGGATTGTTGAGCGTTCCGTCTTGGTTCAGGTCGGTATTGAAGTTGTAAGGACCACGTTCGTTGGGATAATAGGCCAGGTTGAGCACTGGAATGGTGGCCGTTGCACCGCTGTAGTTGCTCTGGTCGCGGTTGGGGAACAGCTCATTGGTATAGACTTCGCGGATATAGAGGTTCGACAGTTGGTCAAGGTCGCTCTTGATGTGGCTCGGCGTGAGGCTCGACGAGCGACGTGTGAAGAGTGGGTCGATGGTGTACCACGACAGCAGGCTTCGGTTGTAGCCGCTGGTTAGTCCTGTCTTGTCGCTGCTTTCGCGGAACGACGAGGGCACGCTCGATATGATCCACGACGTGGGCGTCGAGATGTCGTAGTCGCTTTCGGTGTTCTCGAAGTCGTCAATGTAGGAAGCGTTATCTTGCGTTCCATGGCTTTGGCCGGCAATAAGCTGTGCAAATTCGCCCGTGAACGATATCTGTGAAGGCTGCGTCAGGTGCAGCAGAGGTATCTTGTCGAGCATGTTGGTAAGCCATTGGCTCTCCTTCTTCCAGTTCAGGTTGACACCCCATAGCATGTTGTTCAGCGGTTCGGCACCCATAGAGACCTTGGTGGTGTAGGCCTGTTCGTTCAGGTACTGCAACGTACCGCTGAGTTGCAGGTTCTTCGAGAAGTCGTAAGCCCAGTTCATGCCGAGCATGGTCTTGCGCGTCTGGCCGTAGTCGGTGTTGCTTTCCAGCGATACGTTGACGGCTGTTCCAGCATCCAGAATGCTCTGGTTCAGGATTGTCACCTCGCCTGCATTGTAGTCGACGGAGTAATCGGAACCTTCCGTGAGCGTCAGTCCTCCCGCCGTGACCACGACCGATCCTTGCGGCACGTTGTAGGCACCGAGCGAGATGACGTTGGCAGCCGTTCCGCGGAACTGTCCCTGGATGAGGAACTTGTCCTTCTCGGCTATCTGCTTGGCAACAGTCTTTGTCGAGTCGTAGAGTTCGGTGAAAGCGTAGTTGGCCGCTTTCTCTTGGCTGACGCCTTTGCTCATCAGGTAGTTGTAGAGGTACTCGCCAAAAGGCTCGGCAGCAGGGAAGAAGACGCGACCGTTCTGAATGGTGTAGCCCTCCACGTAGTCGAACCGTCCGTTGGGGTGTGCCTTCATGTTGTTATCCAGTCGGTCGGCACCCAGCGCCCTGATTAGAATCTCGTTCTTTACCTGTGGCTCAGGTATATAAGTAAGGTATACGCCTGCCGTATCGCTTTGGAACTTCACGTCCAGGCGGAACTTGTCCTTCTCGATGGTCGACGTATTCAGCGAATAGACGTTCTTCATCATCAGGTCCCAGTTACCTTGCGAGGGGTTGTTGGAGGTGTTCTTCAGTGCCTTGACGAACAATGCCTGCTGCACATCAGTGATGTCTGAGGCAAACTCACCCACCTGATAGGTCTGTCCGCCATAGGTATACTCGAAGGCAACGGCCAAAACCTGGTCGGTCTGCAGGGCTGTCTTCAGCGAGATGTAGCCTAATGCCGTGTTGACGGTGTACTCCGACGAGGTAAGCAAGCGGGCGCTTTGCAGTTTCTCATAATCGCTGCCACCGACAAAGCCAGAGATGCCGTCGAGAATGGTCGAAGTTTTGTCGATGCTGCGGGCCTCGGCGTAGCTGCTCACCATCTGTGAGTACTCCGTGTTCGATGCGTTCGAGGGCACTGGCTGGCCAGTGGACGACCAGTTCGGGTTGGAAATCTTCTTGTTTTCGCCCAAGTCGGTCAGCGCGATGATGTTACGTGTATTGGTAGTGGTACCGGTCTTGTTGGTAATCCAAAGCTCCACGCGGTTGATCTTGATGCCTGTAGTGAGATTCGGCAACGTGCTCATACCTGCATCGTAGCGATCGCGGAAGTATTGCGAGAGGAAGAAGTGGCGGTTCTCTTCGTAATCGGCGGCATCGATCTCGAATGGCGTCAGCTGCACGCCGCCTCGTGAGCCAACACTCTTAGATGTAGACTTCTTCTGGCTGACCACCGTCTGCAGCGACAGCTTGCCAAACTGCCAGTCGGTGCGCAGGCCGAACAGGCTGGAAGCACCCTTGACGAGCGAGGAGTTGCTGGGGAACGACACGTTGCCACCTTCGACGAGTTTGATGATTTCGTCTTCCTTGCCGTCGTACTTCAGTTTCATGTTCTGCGAGTCGAAGTCGAACGTGGCATCGGTGTTGTAATTGATGTTCATGTTCACCTTATCGCCCACCTTTCCGTTGACACTCAGGTTGATCTTCTCGTCGAAGTCCATCGTCGTTGTCTTACGGTTGCGCACGGGAAGCGACGGGTTGTCGATGCTCTTCAGCGTGGCTCCGAACTTCAGCTCGGCCGTACCTTGCGTCTTGATGCGCACGCCACCCGGTCCGAATATCTTCTCGGCAGGTCCCAGGTCGAAGTGCATGTCAGTGAAGTCGAACTTCTCCTTGCCCTTTGTCTTGTAGATTTCGTCGTTCTTCGAGCGGAAGAACTTGCGCATCTGCTGTTGAGTGCTCCAGTTCAGGTACTCCGAGGGAGTCATCATGATGGGCGCAGCAATCCATTGTTGTCCGATTTTCGAGCCGATGACATAACGGTCGAGCGTGTCGTTGTACTCCACCTCCTGCTTCATGTTCTCTGGTCGCTGCAGGTCAGAAGGATTTTGGCCAAGGTCATCGTAGGTGATGGGCGTGGTGCGCTGAATCTTCCAACGTGGATGCAGCAGCGAGTCGGGTATTTCCTCATCGTTGTCTAGGATGGGCTGTTCAGTGATGTTCTGATTGCGCTGCTGCTGGTCGCTGCCGTTCTGATTGCCGTTCTGTGTGGCTTGGTTGCGGTTCTGCTGGCGCCGCTGATTGCGCTGCTGATTGCGGTCTTGTTGCTGTCGACGCGTCGGGTCGTTCTGAAACACGGGCATAGCGAGGCCATAGCTGACCATGATCAGCATGGCCAGTAGCATCATTGTGAGTCCTCGTGTCCGTTGTTTCATTGTCTTAATTCTTAGTTCTCAACCGTTTTCAACAGCACCACAAGTGCATCTCAACGGTTCTAATCCCCACTTCGCCACTTTTCCCTCCCCTTTTGGGAAGGTGTAGGGTGGGGGATTTTACTTAATCATCTTCAGTGCCTGTTTGATGACTTGTTCAACAGGCAGTGTGGGATCGGCTGATAGTATCTGCGACACCACCTTGGCGCTTGGAGCGGGCGAGAAACCCAGCATGGTCAGTGCCTGTACTGCCTCATCGCGCACAGGCGAATGTACGGCTACGGCTGCCGATGTGCCACCGGCATGCAACTCTTCGGCCACACCGCTGCTGATCACCTTGTCGCGCAGGTCGACAATGATGCGCTGTGCCGTCTTCAGGCCAATTCCTTTCACTCCCTTAAGGATGCGTTCGTCGCCGTTGGCAATCACGTTGCAAAGCTCCTTTGGCGAGAGACTCGACAGAATCATGCGTGCCGTGTTGGCTCCAACGCCGCTCACAGTGATGAGCATTTGGTACAGCTCGCGCTCCTGCTTCGTCGAAAAGCCATAGAGGGTGAAGGAGTCATCGCGCCCGCCCGTCACGATTGCCTCGTGGACGTAGAGCTTCACTTCTTTCTTGCCTTGTATGGCACTGTAGGTGTTTAGCGAAATCTGGAGCGCATACCCCACACCGGCTGCCTCAACAACAGCCAGAGCAGGCGTCAGCTCGGTCAGCTCGCCCTTGATATATTCTATCATACAACAAAAATTTGCGCCGCTATCGATGTACGGCATTTCATCTAAAGAACCCTTTGTAGAATGGGGTTTTCTGCGTATATATACAGAAAAATAACGTATGCAATCCCGATTTATTGCATCCGATGTTGAAAATAATCAGGTTTTTCAAGCCTTTTACCATGTTTTTCCGCTTGCAAACCTCCTCGCCAGGCCTCCATCGACGCTCTTTTTGCCTTCGGCAAGGCCGCGATACCTGTCTTCGACCTGCAAGACCGCAGGGTGGCGCAATGTAAGACCAATGCCAACCTTGCACCTGGCCTCTATGTCGCAGGCGGCCGGAAGTGGCTTGCCCGATGACGATGAGACCGCCTTTCCCTACATCAAGGGGGTAAATTCTATATTGTTTCCTTCCTTTTTGTTTCTTTAACTTCCCGATGAGGTGAAACTGCAGAAAAATGATTATCTTTGCCGATTGAAACAATTCGAACAACAGTTTGTCAGGTAACAAAAAACAAGAAAGGAAACTATCAAAATGAAGAAAATCAGAGCCGCCGTAGTGGGCTACGGCA
The DNA here is from genome assembly GCA_902774815.1 of uncultured Prevotellaceae bacterium. Taxonomy (GTDB): domain Bacteria; phylum Bacteroidota; class Bacteroidia; order Bacteroidales; family Bacteroidaceae; genus Prevotella. The sequence continues at coordinate 59,248 of CACYJV010000018.1, forward strand.
ACATCGGACGTTTCGCCGTTGAGGCCCTTGAGGCCGCCCCCGACTTCGAGATTGCAGGCGTCGTGCGTCGCCAGGGTGCTGAGAACAAACCCCTTGAGCTGACCCCTTATGAGGTGGTGGCTGACATCAAGGAATTGAAGGATGTCGACGTGGCCATTCTTGCTACGCCTACACGCTCGTGCGAGGAATATGCCCGCCAGATTGTTCCGCAGGGCATCAATACCGTCGACTCATTCGACATACACACCAACATCCGTGGCTATCGCGAGCGCCAGATGGAATTGAACAAGCAGACAGGCACCGTTTCGGTGATTGCAGCTGGTTGGGACCCGGGCAGCGACAGTATTGTGCGCACGTTGCTGCAGAGCTTGGCACCGAAGGGCTTGAGCTACACCAACTTCGGCCCTGGCATGTCGATGGGTCATAGCGTCTGCGTGCGCTCGAAGGAAGGCGTGAAGAATGCCCTTTCTATGACCATACCCCTTGGCGAGGGCATCCATCGCCGTATGGTGTATGTCGAACTGGAGGAAGGAGCCGTGCTGGCCGATGTTGAGAAGGCCATCAAGGCCGACCCCTATTTCGCCAGCGACGAGACCCACGTGTTCCAGGTGGCATCGGTCGACGATGTCCGCGATATGGGACACGGCGTGAATCTCGTGCGCAAGGGCGTGTCGGGCAAGACGCAGAACCAGCGTTTCGAGTTCAATATGCAGATCAACAATCCCGCCTTGACGGCTCAGGTGCTCGTCAACGTGGCACGCGCATCGATGCGCCAGCAACCTGGTTGCTACACGATGGTGGAACTGCCCGTCATCGACATGCTGCCTGGCGATCGTGCCGACCTGATCGAGCATTTGGTATAGGGAAATCGCAAAAACCGTAAATCGGATTCTAACTCTCTGCTCGCTCGTTCCCGCGCTCGGCTTTGCCGCTTCGCTCGTCGAAGAACTTCGTTCGCCCATTCCCGCTGGCGCGCCTACCCGTAGCCTTTCGTGATGAAATGGAGGAAGAAATCCGTAAATCGGACTCGAGCTCTGCTCGCTTTCGTAATGAAATGGAGAAAGAAATCCGTAAATCGTAAATCCGTAAATCGTAAATACCCTGATGTTCCAATATCTTCTCCTGCTGGCAACGCTCTGTCTGCCATTGGCCAGCTTTGCACAAATCGGTTTCGACGACCTGCCCGACCCGACGGCCGGGCAGAAAGGTGGCGAAGTGGTAATAGACAACACGCCTGATTCCATTGCCAAGGCACTGATGTCGCGACCAGCTCCCGGCACCACCCGCCGGGGCAACAATCCTGTGCTATTCCTCATTGGCAACAGCACCATGCGAAATGGCACGCGTGGCGATGGATCAAATGGTCAGTGGGGCTGGGGCTACTATGTTCCTCAGTTCTTCGACGCAGCGAAGATATCGGTCGAGAATCAGGCCCTTGGTGGCATGTCGACGCGCACCTTCTACACCGACCTGTGGCCTGCCGTGCGCGATGCGTTGCAGCCGGGCGATTGGGTTCTCGTGTCGATAGGCCATAACGACGGTGCCGACTTCTTCGACCAGAAGCGGGCTCGCGGCGTCATTCCCGGCCTTGATCCCGACACCATGCTGACGGGTTTCAACCAGCGCACTGGACGGCAGGACACCGTTTACAGCTATGGCCACTACATCCGCTGCTACGTCAGCGAGATTCGGGCACGTGGCGCACATCCCATCCTCATGTCGCTCACACCCCGTGATGCCTACGAAGCCGACGGGCGCATCGTCCGAAAGCCTCATTCGCAGTGGCTGGCGGTGCTCTCCGAAGAGCTCGACGTGCCTTATGTGGACCTGAACGAGTTGTCGGCTCGCAAGCTGGAGTCCTACAGCCATTGGAAGGAGCAGTATCACTTCTTCGGCGACAAGATCCACACGTCGCACTATGGTGCGCTGATGAATGCCCGTTCGGCCATTGAAGGGCTCATGGGCTGCCAGCATCCGTCGCTGGAGGGGTTGAAGGACAGGCTCGCCCCGCAGGCCCTCAGCTACAGGGCAGGGCAGGGGAATGGCTCTTCCGGAAAGCTTCCCCGCGTATTCTTCACGGGCGATTCCACAGTAAAGAATGCCGACAACGACGACAATGGCATGTGGGGATGGGCGGCTTTGGCAGCCGAGGTGTTCGACACTACCAAGGTCGAGCTCCGCAACGTTGCCCGTGCAGGGCGTTCCACGCGTTCCTACATCCGCGAAGGCCTTTGGGAGAACGTTTACCAGCAGCTGCGGCCGGGCGACTACGTGCTCATTGAGTTCGGGCATAACGACATTTGTCCCATCACCGATGCGAAGGAACGAGGCGTCATCCCGGGAACTCAGGACACCTGCCACGTCTTCAAGATGGAAAAGGACGGGCGATTTGAGGTGGTTTACAGTTTCGGGTGGTATCTGCGCAAGATGATCGACGACACCCGTGAGCGGGGTGCTACGCCAATCCTCGTATCGCTGACTCCGCGCAACGAATGGCCTGGCGGTCGCGTCGAGCGTCGCAACGACTCGTATGGCCGTTGGTATCGCGAGGTGGTCGAGCAGACCGGCGTAGCTTTCCTCGACCTTCACAACATTGCAGCCGACCGGCTCGACAGCCAGTTTGCCCTGCGCCGTTTGCCGAAGGACAAGGAGAAAGCCCGTGCCCGCATTGAACGGCTGAAGCAGCGTGCCGGCATCTACTTCAAGAAGGACCACACCCACGCCTCGAAGGCAGGTGCCCTGCAGAATGCCCAGTGTGTGGCCGACGGCCTTCGTGCCTTGGGCAGTCCGCTGGCCCATTACCTCCTTCTTCGTTGATGAATCGGATGCTTTCAGCTTTCCACGACGGACAGACACTGGAGTCTGCCCCTGCGCCCAAGTCCAAGCTCAGTCCATTTCAAAAGGTAATCATATTTATCAATTGTCAATTGTCAGTTATCAATTATAGATGATCGACCATCAAACAGTAGAACGCATCAAGAATGCCGCCAACATTGTAGAGGTGGTAAGCGAGTTTGTGACGCTGCGCAAGAGCGGTGCCAACTACAAAGGCTTGTGCCCGTTCCACAACGAGAAGACACCGTCGTTCATGGTCTCGCCTGCCCGTAACACGTGCCACTGCTTCGGTTGCGGCAAGGGAGGCGCGCCCATCTCCTTCATCATGGAGCACGAGCAGATGACCTACCCCGAGGCTCTGCGCTGGCTGGCCAATAAATACCACATTGAAATACAAGAACGCGAGCTCACCGACGAGGAGAAGCGCGAGCAGTCGGAGCGCGAGTCGATGTTCATCATCAACGAGTATGCCCTGAAATATTTCGAGGACACCCTGCACAACCATCCCGACGGAGTGGCCATCGGCATGCAGTATTTCCGCCAACGTGGCATTCGCGACGATATCATCAAGAAGTTCCAGCTGGGGTTCGACCTCCCTAATGCCCTCGCCTTCGGGCGCGCGGCATTGCAAAAGGGCTACAAGGAGGAGTTCATCACGAAGGTGGGCATCTGCTACAAGAACGACCGTGGCGAACTCATCGATCGCTATGCCGGTCGCGTCATCTTTCCGTGGATAGGCGTGAGTGGCAAGGTTGTAGGCTTCGGCGGGCGCAAGCTCGATGCTGCCACGAAGGGTGTTCAACAGAAGTACGTGAACTCGCCCGATTCCGAGATCTATCACAAGGATCGTGAGCTCTATGGCATCTATCAGGCTAAGCATGCCATCAACAAGGAAGATTGCGTCTATATGGTTGAAGGCTACACGGACGTCATCGCCATGCACCAGGCAGGCATAGAAAACGTAGTGGCCAACTCGGGAACGGCCCTTTCCGTCCACCAGATCAACATCCTGCACCGGTTCACTTCGAACATCGTCCTGCTTTATGACGGCGACGCGGCAGGCATCCACGCCGCCCTGCGTGGTACCGACATGTTGCTGGCCGAAGGCATGAACCTCAGGGTCCTGCTGTTGCCCGATGGCGACGACCCCGATTCCTTCGCCCGCAAGCATACGGCCAGCGATTTCCGCAAGTACATCGAGGAGCATCAGCAGGACTTCATTCAGTTCAAGACCGACCTCCTGCTGAAGAACGAGCGCGATCCGCTGAAGCGTGCACAGGCAATCAACAGCATTGTCGAGAGCATATCGATGGTCGTGAACCCCATTCTTCGCGATACCTATCTGCACGACTGCTCGCAGCGTATTGGCATTGCCGAGGCAACGCTCATCAGCCAGATGAATCGCATCATTCGTAGTCGCCGCGAGGGAAAAACACCGCAAGGCCAACAGGCTCCATTGCCCGAGGTGCCGAAGCCGTCGCCACGTACTGCTGCCGAACCGTCGCCACGTCCTGCAACAGGTGCACCGTCGCCCGTCGAGCAGATGATCATCCAGCTCATCATCCGGCATGGCGAGGTGGTCATCTTCGAGAATGCCGAGGACGAGGATGGACGGATTTGCGACCTGACTGTGGCTCAGTTCTTCAGCCACAACTTGGGTGTCGACGGACTGTCGCTGAGCAGCGACCTTTACAATCGCATCCTCGCCGAGGCTGTGGCACACAGTGGCGAACCAGGGTTCGTGGCCGAGCAGTATTTCATCAATCATGACGATATCGCCATCAGCCAGTTAGCGGCAAACATGGCCACCGATAAGTTCCACTTGGCCGAAAGCCAGCAGCCTCGCAACGACGTCGAGGCCCTGCGCCAGCGTTCGCTCCATTTGGTGCTCGACTTCCGTATGGACTACCTGGAGCGTCGGCTGAAGGCCATTCGCAGCGAAATTGCAACTGCCACCAACGATGCCAATCGTCTGCAACAGCTCATGAGCGACTTCAAGGATGCTTCCGAGTTGCGCAACTCTCTGGCCCGCAGGCTGGGCAGCAACATCATCCTCTGACGTTCCCAATTCAGCTGCCACAAAGGGTAATCATAAACTATCGACTGTCAACTGTCAACTATCAACTAAATAGATGAACTACCTGCACTGGATATTCCTGTCCGTCTACGTACTGCTCGTTGTTGGCACCATGGTTGCCATCCTGATGGACAATCGCCAGCCCGCAAAGGCCATGGCATGGATTCTTGTGCTCACGTTCATGCCCGTCGTCGGCATCGTCCTCTACATCTTCTTCGGCCAGAACACACGCAAGGAACGCCTCATCAGCCAGCAAAGTCTCGATCATCTGACCAAGCGATCCATGCTGGAGTTTGCCGAGCAGCGCAACCTCACGTTGCCTGCCGCCCACCAGACGCTCATCCAGCTGTTCATCAATCAAAGCTTCGCATTGCCGTTCCGCGACAACGAGGTTGATATTTATACCAACGGCCACGACTTTTTCCTTGCTCTCCTGCACGCTATTGGCAAGGCCCGCCACCACATCCACATCGATACCTACATCATCGAAGACGACCCACTGGGACGTCTCGTGGCCGATGCGCTCATCGACCGGGCCCGCGAAGGCATAGAGGTGCGACTTATCTACGACGACGTGGGTTGTTGGCGTGTGCCATCGGCCTTCTTCGAGCGTATGCGGCAGGCAGGCATCGAGGTGCGATCGTTCATGCCGGTCCATTTCCCTGCCTTCACCAGCAAGATCAACTACCGAAACCACCGCAAACTGGTAGTGATCGATGGACGCGATGCCTTTGTTGGCGGCATGAACATCGCTATGCGCTACGTGAAGGGAACGCCACAGCGGAAGCGTCCCGTGGTACCTTGGCGCGACACCCATCTGCACGTTATAGGAGGAGCTGTTAATGCCGTGCAGCGCGCATTCCTCGTCGATTGGTATTTCGTTGATCGCACCCTCATCAGCGGAAAGAAATACTACGACTCCACACCTTCCCCAAACAATAACTGCCTGGGGCAGCTTGTCACCTCAAATCCCACTTCGCCCTGGCCCGACATCATGCAGGGCTATGTGCGCATCTTGCTCGAGGCCAAGCACTACGTCTACATGGAGACGCCTTATTTCCTGCCCACCGAGCCCATCCTCTTTGCCATGCGTACGGCTGCCATCGCCGGTGTCGACGTTCGGCTGATGGTGCCGCGCCACGTGGATTCGAAACTGGTGGAGTGGGCATCGCGATCGTATGTCATGGAAACCCTCGAGGCTGGCGTGAAGGTGCTTGTCTACACGGCTGGCTTCAACCATACGAAACTGCTCGTCAGCGACGATTCGCTGTCCACCTGCGGCTCTACGAACATCGACTTCCGCTCGTTCGAGAACAATTTCGAGTCGAACATCTTCTTCTACGACCGCGACGTGGCTCTCCGCTTCAAGCAGGTGTTTGCCGACGACGAGCGCTCGTGCATCACTATCGACGAGCTCAACGAGTCCGTCCGCAGTCCCTTCCTCATGCGCCTTTGGGAATCGCTCGTCCGTCTGCTTGCGCCACTGCTGTAGCATTTTGTTTTCCCCTTCCCATCGCCTGCAGACCATTGCCCGAAGGCCATTGTTCACAGGCCAATGCCCATTGCCGATTGTCCATGGATGATAGAGCATTGCAGACAGTCCATTGCCGATTGATGATGGTGCATCTCTGGGTGTGGCTGTTTTCATCGATTTCAAAGATCTCATTGGTTAAAAAACCTGTCCTTTTTCTCGAGAAAGCAGTGCCTTAGGCCTGCATAGCACCGCTTTTTGGGGAGTCGTGAGCCGCGTTTCCACCTGTATGGGGCATCGTGGCTTCCAGCTGTAGGGGCAGACTCCCGTGTCTGCCCGTGTTTCGGTGGCTTGTCTGCGGCTTGGGGACAGGCGGGCAGACACGGGAGTCTGCCCCTACACGTTGTTAGGATCTTTCCTTTGCCGTAGATGGGCTTTCCCTTTTGCTGGAGCGGGCAGACTCTTAGCATTTGAGCGGTCGTGGCTCCCAGTTGTAGGGGCAGCCCCCCGTGTCTGCCCGTATTTCGGTGTCTTGTCTGCAGCTTGGGGATGGCGGGCAGACACGGGGGGCTGCCCCTACGCGTGGCTGTCGTGGCTCTGGGTTGGTGCTCTTGCTCTGGCGAAAAGAGTGTTCTCGTACCACCGTACCCCCGCACCACAGTACCCCCGAATTCCGTACCTCGTACCCCCGAATTCCGCACCACCGTACCCCCGAATTCCGCACCACCGATTTACGGCTGCAAAGTTACGACGCAAAACCAACTCAAAAAAATGCGACTACCCGGAAACTGCATTTTGTTTACACTATTTAACAAATCGCGGATAAAGCTCC
>CACYJV010000019.1 GCA_902774815.1 uncultured Prevotellaceae bacterium
GATTCATCATGAAGTCGTAGGCCAGTTTTACCTTACCATCGAGTTTCAAAGTTGCTCCCTGCTCGCCTCGCAATGTTCGGAATATTGCTTCGAAGAGCAGGCCCAGTTTCTGTGCAGAGAGATTGCTCAGCGCAGGCCACTGGTCGGGATAGAGGACGAAGGCTTTCTTCGCCATCAGTTCTTTTTTTTCGTTGTTTGTTTCGTTGCTCATAATTGTTTGTTTATAAATTGTTTAGATGATCAATTTGCGGCCCCACGCGTAGGGGCAGCCCCCCGTGTCTGCCCGTGTTTTCAGTAGTCGTGGCTCCCTGTTTACCTATTACCTATTACCTATCGCTCGGCCCGCAGGGACGCTTTCGTAGCTTGTCGGAGAAAGAACCTATTACCTAAATCGTCTGCGGTTTTGGGGGACAGGCGGGCAGACACGGGAGTCTGCCCCTACATTTTTACATTTTTACTTTTTCCACGGGTGGCCACCCATCGTCGCCCGGCTCTGCGTCATCTGCCTTATCAGCGTCATCTGCGGTGAGCGAAGCGAACGATGCAAAATTACGGAAACAAAAAGGGCATCGGAAAAATTCCAATGCCCGGGCGCAAATTGGGAGTTTTTTAGGTAGCTTTTTGCCCTTTTCAGCCCCTTTGGGGAGAAAATTTGCCTGAAAAAGGCGGTTTTTGGGAGAAAATAGGAGAAAATTGGGGAGTTTTTTCTCTTCGATACCCAAAAACAAAAGGAATAATATAGCAGTTCTTGCTCCATTTACTCTACGCAAGCGTCCCTACGGGGCGTCTCCCACATGTAGGGGCAGACCCCCGTGTCTGCCCGTGTATCGGCGGTTTCCCTGCGGTTTGTGCATGGCGGGCAGACATGGGAGTCTGCCCCTACGCGTGACTCCCTCTTCGAGCCGCCTTTCGCCCCCACCGCAGCAAAAATTGCGTCATAACGTGCACAAAAAAGGCGCACCCTGCATCGTGCAGAGTGCGCCAAAACTCATTTTCGGCCCTCCCACCGATTTGATATTTCCCCCGAAATTTAACGGATTTTCACTGAATATACTATTCAACTAGCGGGATGATTCCGCGATTATCCTCCTCCAAAGCCCATTGTGCTTGCCACATTCTTCCATTCTTTTGGTCAAGAAGAATGAAGTTATACATGTTTTTTGTGGGATATAGTGTGAACCGTCCGTTCTCCGCTTCTGCACCTGTGGCGAGAGGCCTGGCGTTCAACTCTACTTCACCTCTGTACGAATCGTCTTTGATGGTGTACTGCACTTGCCAAATCAATCCGTTTCGAGTGTCCAGTTTCAGGAACGTCCAAATATTCTCCGTTGGGAATAGCCGATATCTCACGTTCTCTTTCACCTCTTGCTTTCCAACAGGCTTCTGCTCTTGCTTGCACGAAGCAAACGCAAACAACACTATCAAACATGCTAAAATAATCTTTTTCATCGTCCGTAGGTTTTTAGTTAATATTAAAATTCTTAAAGACTCTATTTCAAGAAATCATCAGCTCATTTTCTTTACTACTGTTGGCTATATGCGGAATAATTCCTCAATCACATATTTCTCTAGTTCAGATAGAGGAATGTTCGTTAGCCATGAATTAATGTCAAAGTATGGGCAATTAATTGCCTGAGATTGTTTCGGTTTAAAAGACTCTAAATGTATTTTTTTATACAAAATGCATATATGCATACCGTAAAAATCATTATATCTATATTTTTTGCAAATCATACAATTCCTAAAAGAAAACCCTTTCTTGAGAAGATATGCAAGACCTACCTGAAAAAGGTTCATTCCATTTGCCCACGCTTCAAAATTTCTATCTCTTATGTTCAACTCTGCTAGTGACTTAGTATTTATTTTCTGGTGCATCTTGGCACAATTAACAATTTCCTTTCTTGCAGCACCATTGGGAAAAAGAATAAATCTCTCGATGCAGTTATTGCTTAATACTTTTTTTGATAGTTTCGGTTTGAAATTATATGCTGTGCAGTTTTCACCTTCTACAAACCCTCTATTTGTAATATCAGCAATATCTTCTTCTGTTTCAATTTTTTTTGTCTCAATAATTCTGTAATTCGACATTAACTTTGATTCGGCTGACTGGTGTGTTTTGAAAATCTCTATAAATACGGGCTCCCTATCAGTTTTTGATGAGCATGTAAGTAATAAATCTGGGCGAAACTCTCCAATCGTTACTTCTTCCTTACAGGTATCATACCATTGCTTTAATTCAATAGGTATTGTTTGTGTTTCCTGACAGTTATAACTATCAAAATAGGGGCACTTTTTCCCCTCATTACAATGCACTTCTCTGTGAAAAAAGATAGGAAAAGAATTGGTTGACAAAAATCGTTCACGAATTATTCGCTTTGCGAGTTTATGAAGATACGACTCTCCATCGCATGCTGTATCAGCTTTGTGGGCAAAATGCTTAGTCTTTTTGGGTCCTAGTTTTGGATCCATTTCTTGTCCACATTGTAAACAATACCATCGACTAGCGTGTCTTGATTCGTTTGTCAAACTACTAACATGTACAAGATCTCCGTTTTCATCAATGCAATAGCTGTATCTTACTTGTTTTGCCATACCTCATCTCTATCCACACTAGAAATCAATCTAACATAAATGCGAACAAGTTCTTTAATTCATCAACCACGACTCTATCGGCTGGTAGCCAGTCTACGTCATCCAATTCTCCTTTCTCAAGCCAACGTGCTGCCTCATGTTCGAGCAATACGGGATGGCCGCTTTCGATGTGACAAAGGAAACAATGCATAGTCAGATGGAATTTCGGATAGTCCCATTCCACCGTTGTTATCAATTTCTCAATTTCAATTCGGGTTTCAAGTTCTTCCAAAATCTCTCGCTTCAGGGCTTCTTCTGGAGTTTCAGCAGGTTCAATCTTTCCACCAGGAAACTCCCACCCGTCCTTCATGTCACCATACCCACGCTGTGTTGCAAAAATACGGCCCTGCTCATCATGAATAATTGCTGCAACGACTTCTATCTGTTTCATTTGCTCTATTTTTACTAGTTGTCCGAAAAATTATGCAATCCACTTGAAATCCTCCATTAAGTCATCTGGCAAGGCATTATCAAGATGAATATCATACAGGATAGAACCATTTGTGGTGGCATCCTTTCTTGGATTATGAAGTTTTCCGGTCCCAACGAAGGTGAAAGGTAATGTAATGCCATTCTCAGATTCCACCTTCCTAATAAATACAAAGGCTTGTCGGCTTGCTTTTTGCAAATTTTCTTCTTTTTCGGAAATCCGAGCAATACTCTCCCATTGGAATGTTTCACTGTCCAAGAACTTATCTTTATAGTTAAGATGCTCTTGGACCGAACTATCTTTCTTTAATCCTGCAAATATATACATATTACCATCCTTATAATATGTACCCAGTTGATTATGCTTGGGATTTTCCAAAATTTTCAGGAGGGCTTGGTCTTGACGATAGTCCTGATAAAGCAGAAATACATCGTCGTCTTTGTATCTGACGGAATACTGTGAGAGTCCATATTCAAGCAGATCAGATACAAATTCAGAGAACTCGTCTTCAACGATACAACGGAAGCGGATTTCATGATCAGATAAGCGTATTGCACCACCTTCTTCCATGAATCGAAGTGCGTGATTCAACTGCTCGTCTGTGCAGCCTGAAATATCATTTTTTATAAGTTGACTGATTTCTGCCCGAGAAGTTTTGCCCTCTAAAAGATACCTTGCCACAAGGTATTCGTGTTGGCGAACTAAAGGTAAAAGGCTTGAAATGTAGTTGATGGCCTCTATTTGTTCTTCCGTGAAAAAAGGAACATCTTCTCCTATCCCTTTCAGAAAACCATAGTATGAATTGGTTTTTCTGTTCCCAATCTTAATCTTCATAAACTTCAACAGATTCGGCGCATAATCGCTGTTCACATAATCCATGTGTTTGGGGAATGTAGGTGTTTTCAGATAGCTCTTGAAGTTTTGATAGTCTTTCTTCAAATAGCGTATGTTATTGAAATTCTCTTTGTCAATATGATTGAGAATCTCTTCCTTCGAAAGATCATCAATATGTATTTCGACACCATAATCATCCAAGCCAAGGACATGAAAATCATCACGAACCATTGACTTTAGCAGTTTCTTTTCAAGTATATAGCCTTTAGACAGACTACCTAATGCAAGTGCAATGTGTACGCTTCTTTTATAGCTATTGCCAATAAAGTCAAGAATTGTAACGTAGTTCTTGTTGGGATATTTGCGAAGGCCACGGCCTAATTGTTGAATAAAAATGGTGCTTGATTCCGTTGGGCGAAGAAATAGCACCATATTAACTCCTGGGATATCAACACCTTCATTCAGAATGTCTACGGCAAAAAGAATTTCCAATTCCTTGTTGTCGCTCTGCAGATCATTGTAAGCTTTAATACGCTCTCCGGTCTTATTCTTACCACTAAGATATGCCGTATGATAATATTCCTCCATGTTTTCTTTCATCATACGCGCATGCTGAATATTTCTGCAGAAAGCCAACACTTTCAGTTTTTGCCCCTGAGGACGAAATTTCTCTATCTGCTGATAAATAAAATTACAGTTGTCCTCACTCGAGAGTTGTGCTATTAGCCGCCTTTCAGCCGAATCACTCAATCCATAATCTACCAATTCATCACGAATACCATAATAGTGGAATGGTACTATTAGGTCGTTAATAATAGCGTCACGCAAACGCAACTCATATGGTATATTATTGCCAAAAAGTTCTACGACATCCTTGTTGTCCATACGGTTTTCTGTTGCTGTGAGACCTAACAAGAATTCCGGTTCGAAGTATTCAATAATTTGGCGATACGTATCTGCAACAGCATGGTGGCATTCATCTATGATGATATAATCGAACTCCTTCTTATCGAACAACTCCAGCGAGCGACACATGGAAACGTTTGTTGAGAAAATGAAATCTGCCTCCAGTTCTTTTGCCTCACCTGAATACATGCCACATGTCTTTAAGCCTCCAAATACTTCCTGAAAACTTTCAAGCGACTTACGAAGAATAGAACCTTCATGAACCACATACAGCAATCTGTTAGGAGAAAAGTTGAGCGCATCGAAAGCAGCGAGATATGTTTTACCAGAACCCGTTGCAGAAATGACAAGCGCCCTATTTATGCCTATCGCCCTATTTCTATTCAACTCTTTCAATGCCTTGCGCTGCATATAGTTTGGTTTTAATTTTTGTTCAGCAAGGTCATAGTCCATATCCCAACGCTCAATAGCAAAATTTATTATTTGCGCATAGAGGTTGATATGCTCTTGTGTTAACTCATACGTTTTGCCCCAAAGATAGTCAAACTCCTCATGGGCATCCAGATATGCTGTATCATGTTTTTGGCAGTCAACTACGAGGTCCCACTCTATATTCTTCAGCAAGGCATAGCGTGTAATGTTGGAAGAGCCAACGATTAATTCACACCTGTCCTCAAATTCAAATAGATAGCCTTTCGTGTGAAATCCATTAGTAGTATAGTTATTCTCGTTGTAGAAACACTCATCATCAAGGTGGCATTCGAAGTTTTCAAAGGCAATTGCCAGTTTCAAAAAGAAATTCAGAGATTCAACGTCTGTAAAATTCTGATAAGTTGATGTAATAAGTCTTCCCTTTGCACCACGCTCTAAGGCTGATTTAATATCGTTTGCCAACAATACTAATCCTGCTTTCTTGATAAAACTAACAGAAAACATGAACCCTTTGCAAACGCGGAGATTGGCCTGTATCGTTGAAAGGAAAGTCGTATCGGTGTAATTTGTTAAAAAACGAGAGTTCATATTATGGTCGTGTTAAATACTGCATAGATTCCAATTTGCAAAAATACAAATCTTTTCTATAAATAGAAAACGAAAGGGGGAAAATCTTTGGAGGGCAGGGGAAAATTAGTTCGCTGCGCGACTAAAAAAATCTGCGCGAAGCAGAATTTTTAGGTAACAGGTTCTTTCTCCGACAAGCTACGAAAGCGTCCCTGCGGGCCGAGCGATAGGTTATAGGTAACAGGTAAAAAGGAAGAAAAGCAAATGGAATATAACAATGAGGAACGCAGTTGCTTTCTCTTTAGGGAAAAAGAAAGCAACTGCGTTCAAGATATTCGAAACTGGTGTGCCGCTTTTAATGTAGAGTGGAAAAGCGTTTACTTCTTGACCGTTTTCTGTGTGCGCGTGGTGCCGTCGGCGAGGCGGTGCTGCCGGATTTGCAAGCCGGGAGTGGATGCGCTGATGGCAGTGCCGTTGGGGGCGTAGTGGCGGGTGGCGATGACATCGGCGTGGGGACGTTCGCCGGGGAGGGAGATGGCATCGTCGGTCTTCGGCGCAATGGTGTAGGAATGGCCTGCCTCGGTGGGGAAGCTGATGAGGTTGTCGGCTAGGATGGTTGTTGCGACGGGCTGTCCGCTGTCGTCGCTGACGGCATATTGGCTGGCAATGTCGGCATATTTCACCACGGCGGTCTCGCCGGCATCGGACGTGATGACGACCTTCGTGGCTGTGGCGTTGGCCCATTCGATGTCGACGCCGAAGGCGCCCACAGCGCGCAGTCCACTGACAGAGCCCTTGCGCCATGTGTCGGCAGGCAGGGCGGGCAGGATTTCGATGGCGCCGAGGTGGCTTTGTACGAGCATCTCGGCCATGCCTGCGGTGACGCCGAAGTTACCATCGATCTGGAAGGGCGGGTGGGCATCCCAGAGGTTCTCGTAGATGCCGCCTCGCTCGGAGCCGTCGTTGTAGGTCACGTTGGTCAGGGCGAGTGCGTTGAGCAGCAGTCGCTGGCAGCGTGCGCCGTCGTGGCAGCGTGCGTGCAGGTTGATCTTCCATGCCAGCGACCACCCCGTGCCACCATAGCCGCGGATGTTGAGCGAGTTCTTGGCAGCTTCGTAGATGCCGGCATCGATTTCCTCGCCAATCTGGCTGCCGGGGTAGAGCCCGATGAGGTGGGAGAGGTGGCGGTGGGAGTTGTACGAGCTGACGTTGGCCTGCGACGTGTACTTCCACTCGCGCAGCAGGGTGCGGCCGTTGACCACTTCGGTAGCTGTGCCTGGGTCGAGGCGGTCGAACTTATCCTGCAACTCGGTGAGGAATTCGACGAGTTCTAAGTTCATGTAGTCCTTGCCTGTGCGCCGTCCGTACTCCGCGTAGCCCTCGAGGGTGCTCTTGAACAGGTCGTAGACGAGCTGCTGTGAGTGGGCAGTGGCATTTTCGGAGGCGGGACCATGCTCGGGCGAGTACTCGCGTGGGCACTCGTAGGTGCCGTCGGAGGCGAGGACCAGCCGCTGCATCCAGTACTGGCAGCAGGAGTGCATGGCGGGCAGGGCCACTTGCCAGAGGTAGTCGGTGTCGAGGGTATAGCGGTAGTGCTGCCACAGGTGCATGCAGTACCAGGCGTTGGCGATGGTGTAGTTCTGCATCCAGTTGGAGCCTGAGCCGTAGATGTTGTTCTCGGTGGTGATGGTCCAACCAACGGTCTGCCCTGCTATCTGGCGTGCGTTGGCGGTCCACTGTTTGCGCAGGCATGCCTCGCGGTGGATGTAGTCGGTGAAGGCGGTGTGGAGGTCGCTGAGGTTGGTCACCTCGGCAGGCCAGTAGTTCATCTGTACGTTGATGTTGGAGTGGATGTCGGAGTTCCACGCGGGCGAATTGCTGTTGTTCCAGATCCCCTGCAGGTTGGCAGGCAGGGCGACGCCCCGGCTGCTCGAGATGAGCAGGTAGCGGCCATAGGCGAAGTAGAGCTCGGGCAAGAGCAGGTTGTTGGCAGGGTTGCTGCGGAACAGCGAGATGAGGCGCGGCGTGTTGGTGTTGTTGGCGGCCTCGGTCAGCGTGAGCTGGCACCGCTGGTAGAGCTGCTGGTAGTCGGCGACGTGGTCGGCGAGCAGGGCATCGTAACCCTTTTGGGCAGCCTCGCGTACGGTCGTGCCAACGCGCTCGGGCAACAGGTTGGAAGGCGAGATGTAGTCGTCGTTGTCGGGCGAGAAGTTAGTCATGCCACGCAGGTAGACGGTCATGGCATCGGCACCGCTGACGCTGATGCCTTCGGGCGTGGCTTCAATGGTGCCACCTTCGGCAACGACCATGGCCATGCAAAAGTAGGACTCGGGTTGCGAGGTGCCCGTGCGCGGTACGGTGCCGCTGAACGTGGCGATGCCCTGACCGCCGGCAACGCTGTAGGCAGGCTTGGCACCGTTGGGGTTGTAGAGCAGCAGCTGCGTGTTCAGCTTGCCAGCCTCGGAAGCGGTGTAGCGGATGGCCACGACGTCGTCGGGATGGGATGCCACATACTCGCGCTCGTAGTCGATGCCCGCCATGGTGAATGCCACGCCTGCACGTGCTTCGTCGATATCTAGATAGCGGCGGTAGTTGGTGGCGGCAGAAGCATCGGTGGTGGTGATGTAGAGATGGCCGAAGTCGAGGTAGGAACCGTAGGAGCCGTTGTCGACGACGCTTCCGACGTGGCCTCGCCAGAGCGTTTTGTCGTTGAACTGCACCTCGTCGCGGTGCACACCACCAAGGATGGTGGCACCGAACTGACCGTTGCCGATGGGCAGCGATTGCGACATCCACGTGGTGCCAGGCGTGGCATACCAGAGGGTGTGCTTATTGGCAGGGCGCCAGCTGGTGGAGGGGCGCACGGAGACCTCGCTGACTGCCGATGGGGGCACGTCGGGGAAGGACATGTCGGCCTCGGCCACAAACTGCAACGGGTTGTTGGGGTCGCCCTTCGACCAGCATCCCAACTCGCGCCCGCTGCCAAAGCCGCCCCACTGGTTCAGGTAGGCGTTGGCAGTGCCTAGCTGGTCGACGTAGATTTCGTAGCCTTCGAACGAGGCGTTGGTGGTGCTGACGATGCGGAATGCCGAATAACCCGCCGACGGCGTTGCCATCGTGCGGAACTTGTCGCCATTGTAGTTCATGACTTGTCCGCCGCGGGTGGTGAGGCGATAGCGCTGGCCGTCGGCCTCAACCTTCCATAGCTGGGCATCGCGCTTGCTTTCAACGGGTTCGGCAGTCTGCAGGTTGCGACCTTCGCCCATGGCAGTGAGCACGCAGAGTCCGCGTTGCATCTGGATGTAGTACCAGTGTTCGTCGCCGTCGGTGCTCAGTGTGGGGAATGTGGGGGCACACCAGGAAGGCAGGGTGAAGAGGAGGAGAAGGAACCCCACCAGAGGCCTCCACCAGCCCGCATCCCGAACGAAGTTCGCCTCCCCGAAGCCTTCCCGAAGGGAGGGGAGCCAAAAGAGGAATGGTTTATGTGTCATGGCTGTTTATAGTTTATAGTTGATAGTTGATAGTTGATAGTTGATAGTTCTTTTTCCGCTTCGCTACAAAAGCGCGTCCCTGCGGGCCGAGCGGAGAGTTGTGCGAATGGTTTAGAGTTGTTGAATATCGCACAAAGTTACGAAAAAAAGTGGAATCAGGTAGCGGAAATCGTTTTTTTTTGTAATTTTGCAGTTTGATATGGTACTAAATTACATTTGGATTGCATTCTTTCTGATTGCATTCGTCATCGCATTGATTAAACTGGTGGTGTTTGGTGACACTGAAGTGTTCCCGACCATCATGAACTCGACGTTTGAAACGTCGAAAACCGCCTTCGAGATCTCGCTCGGCCTGACGGGTATGCTTGCCCTGTGGCTCGGCATCATGAAGATTGGCGAGCGTGGCGGTGTGGTAAATATTCTGGCGCGGTTGCTTTCGCCCGTGTTCACGAAACTGTTTCCCGACGTTCCGAAAGGCCATCCCGCCACGGGTAGCATCTTCATGAACATTGCTGCCAACATGCTGGGATTGGACAATGCTGCCACACCGCTGGGACTGAAGGCGATGGAGCAGCTGCAGGCCATCAACAACGATAAGATAGAACAGCTGAAGGCCGAGAAGGGCATCGACGACGAGGAGGCAACACGGCTGAGGCAGACTGCCACGAATCCGATGATTATGTTTCTGGTGCTGAACACCAGCGGGCTGACCCTCATCCCCGTTTCAATCATGGCTTATCGTGCACAGCAGGGGGCTGCTCAGCCCACTGACGTGTTCGTGCCAATACTGCTGGCAACGTTCTTCGCTACGCTGGCCGGCGTCATCATCACTTCGTTCTACCAGCGCATCAACATGCTGAACCGAACCATGTTGCTCACGCTGGGCGGCATGAGTGTGGTTGTGGCAGCCATCATCTGGGGCTTCAGTCGCATGGATTCGGTGTTGATGAACACGGTGAGCATCTCGAGTGCCTCGATTCTGCTGATGACCATCATCGTGGGATTCATTGCGGCCGCCATGCGCAAGCGCGTGAACGTCTACGATACCTTCGTGGAAGGTGCCAAGGAGGGCTTCACGACGGCAGTGCGCATCATTCCCTACCTGGTGGCCATACTCGTTGCCATCGGCGTGTTCCGCGCCTCGGGTGCCATGGACTGGCTCATCGGTGGCATCAAATGGCTGGTGGGACTGACGGGCTCGAATGCCGAATTTGTCGATGCGCTGCCCACGGCCATCATGAAACCCCTGTCGGGTAGCGGTGCACGTGGCATGATGGTCGACGCGATGA
Source organism: uncultured Prevotellaceae bacterium (assembly GCA_902774815.1). Lineage (GTDB taxonomy): Bacteria > Bacteroidota > Bacteroidia > Bacteroidales > Bacteroidaceae > Prevotella. The sequence continues at coordinate 10,581 of CACYJV010000019.1, forward strand.
CTCAGTTTGGTGCCGACTCGTTCGTAGGTCGCCTGAGCTGCATCTTCCAAGGCTCTACCGACACGACATTCTACATCCTGGCCGTCTACTTCGGTTCGGTGGGCGTACGCTACACCCGCCACGCCGTGGCTGCCGGTCTGCTGGCCGACTTGGCCGGTGTCGTGGCCGCCATCGCGATAGCGTATATGTTCTTTGGGTAAGGGTAAAAAGGTAAAAAATGGAATTGAAAAGTCTCTTAAAAGATACTGCCATCTACGGGCTTTCGAGCATCGTGGCACGCTTCATCAACTACTTCCTTGTACCGATACAGACGAAGCGGTTTGCGGCATCAGGCGGACAATACGGCATCATCACGAATGTCTATGCCTACGTGTCGCTGCTCATCATCCTGCTGACGTATGGCATGGAAACCACCTTCTTCCGCTTCATGAGCAAGGACGGCGAGAACCCTGAGCGCGTCTATTCGACAACGCTGCGCATGGTGGCCACGACATCGCTCGTCTTTGCAGCCGTCGTGAGCGTGTTCCTGCAGCCGTTGGCCAATCTCATGGGCTACAGCGACCATCCGGAATACGTCTGGGTGATGTTCGTCACGGTGGCTATCGATGCCTTCGTGGCCATACCGATGGCCTACCTGCGCTACAAGCACAAGCCTGTGAAGTTCGCCTCGATACAAATATTCAACATAGCGCTGAACATCGTCCTGAACATCCTCTATCTCATCGTACTGCCCGCCCTGGAATGGAATCCCTTCGGCATCTACGACTCGCAGTTCACGCTGGAGGTGGTGTGGGTGTTCTACATCAACATCTTCTGCTCGTTCGTGAAGATGCTGCTGCTGTGGAAGGAACTGCAGGGCATTCGCTTCGGTTTCGACCGCGCAACCTGCAAGCGCATGCTCAGCTACGCCTGGCCGCTGCTCGTGATGGGACTGGCAGGACAGCTCAACCAAGCCGCATCGCAGATTCTGTTCCCCTATTTCTACGACGGCACTACTGAGGAGGCTCACGCCCAACTGGGCATTTATGGCGCCTGCATCAAGATTGCGATGATCATGGTGATGATTACGCAGGCGTTCCGCTATGCCTACGAGCCGTTCGTGTTCGGAAAGAGCAAGGAAAAGGACAGCAAGCAGACCTATGCAGAGGCGATGAAGTTCTTCATCATCTTCACGCTGCTGGCATTCCTGGCCGTTGTCGGCTATATGGACATCCTGCGCTACCTCGTCGGCGAGAGCTACTGGGAAGGCCTGCGTGTGGTGCCCATCGTCATGGCTGCCGAAATCATGTTCGGCATCTTCTTCAACCTGTCGTTCTGGTATAAGCTGACGGACAGGACCATCTGGGGTGCCTGGTTCTCGGGCATCGGTGCCGTGGTGCTGATTGTCGTCGACGTGCTGTTCATTCCGCGCTTCAGCTATATGGCTTGCGCGTGGGCAGGTTTCGCGGCTTATGGTGTGTCGATGGTCATCTCCTACTTCGCCGGACAGAAATACTACCCCATCAACTATCCACTGAAGGCCATTGCCTTCTACTTCCTGCTCACTGGAGTGCTCTTCGTGCTGATGACGTTGGCCAACAACCATCTGCCTATGTGGGCGTCGCTGGTGGTGAACACGCTGCTGCTCGGCGTCTTTGCTGCCGTCATGGTCAAGCGCGACTTCTCAGCGGTGCTGCAACGAATCCTGCAGAGGAAACATTAAAAAAGTAAGGCAACGATAAAGCTGTTGAGCTATAGGAGGTAGAAAGACTTCGGAGAAGTCGCAATTTTTAGAAACCCTAGGTTAGTAGACCTGGGGTTTCTTAAATTTTGACCTCTTTGAGGTCCCATAACATCCTATTTCTGGTTTACGATGATTTCATCCGTGAACACCCAACCACCATGTTCGGGTGAGGCGTCGGCCTGCACGCGGATATAGCGGGCACGTTCCTTGCCCTCCCACAAGTGCTGGCGCAACAGATAGTGGCGGCTAAGGTCGGGTGTGGTGTTCTCCTGGTAAAGAGTGCGGAACTGCTTGCCGTCGTTGGAGATGCTGATGACGACTGAGACAGGCTCGTAGACCTCGGGCAGCACGTTCTGCATGAACGTCATGCGGATGTCGCTCAGGCGTGTCTTTCGGCCCATATCAATGACTACATCCAATCGCCCGCGACTGATGAAACCCTGCCAGCGACCATCGTGGTAGCTCCAACCGCCCTGCTGTCCGTCGGTGAGAGTGCCTTCGCCCTGACCACGGTAAACATCGGCGTAGGGACTGCGATAGGTGACGCGCTTTCCCTGTGCAGCATGCTCTACGTGCTGAGCAGCCTCGGGTCGCTGCCCCTGCTCTTTGCGTAGGTCGAAGCAGTGGTAGCCGCGGGCGCGCAGGGCATCGTTAATGGCCGAGATAAGCATCCGTGCGTCTTCCGTGGGCTGGCCTTGCTCCGCGAGCTGCTTGCCTTCGGCCAACTGTGCGATGGCAATAAGACGTGGATACATCATCCATTCAGCATGTCCGGGCGTCTCTACCATCTCAGTCCAGAGGTTGCCCTGCAATCCGATAACGTGCCCTCGTGAATCGTCAGCGTCGGCAGGTGGAGTGGGGATGGTAGCTGTCATGACCTTATCGAGTGGCGTGTAGTCGCCCATGGCCAAGGGATGAGAAGCCGGTGCGTCTTGGTAGTAGTCGAGATAGCAATGGCTGGTGGGTGTGAGCACTACGTCATGACCAGCCTTGAGGGCAGTTTCGGCGCGTTCGTAGCCACGCCAGGCGTAAACCACGACGGGCATGTCGAGCTGTGCATCGACAATCTCGTCCCAGCCGGCAAGACGACGGCCGTGGTCGGCCAGGTAGTGTGCGATGTGGCGAGTGAGAAAGGCCTGCAGCTCATGTGCATTCTTCAGCTGGTGATCGGCCATGCGTTTCTGGCAACGAGGGCACTGCAACCAAGCACTGGCGTTGGCCTCGTCGCCGCCGATGTGGATGATTTCCGATGGAAACACTTCCATGACCTCATCCAGCACGCGCTCCAAGAAACGTAGTGTCGAGTCGTTGCCAATGCAGAGCGAGCCAGTGTTCGTGGAACCGGGACACTGCAGCTCGGGATAGGCAAAGAGCACCTCCTCGCTGTGGCCGGGCATCTCGATCTCTGGAATCACTTCTATGCCATGCTTGTGAGCGTAGTCGACAAGGCGGCGGAGATCGTCTTGTGTGTAGAAACCGCCGTAGGGAGCCCCATCCTTTTCCCCGACTGTGGAGGGGGACGAAGAGTCAGAGGCATGGTTCAGAGGGGGTGAGGATGGTTCGGAGGTGAGGGAGGTGGTGGGGACGTAGCGGCGGTCACCATTGTTCCACCAACTAACCCAGTCGCTTTGGGTGCGGAAAGCAGTCCTTTGCGTGAGCGCGGGATAGCTTTTCATCTCCATTCGCCAGCCACCGGCATCGGTCAGGTGCAGATGCAGGCGGTTCAGGTGGAGCGTCTCCATGGCGTCAATCTGCTTCATGATGAACTCAACGCGGAAGAAGTGGCGCGACACGTCGAGCATGAAGCCGCGGTAGGGCAGGGTCCCACCCCTTCCCCCAACTGAGGAGGGGGACAAGGCGCCGGATTCGTGGTTGAGAGGGGTTGAGAAGGGCTTAGAGGTGGCTGTGGCGCGGTTCGAGGCTACAGCGGGGCAAGAAATGGGGGAGGAGAGAAAAAGCAAAAAAAGGCAGAGGCACATCAGTGAGTGTCTTGCCTTTTTGTGAGTACGGGGGTGGAGTTGGGTTGTGCCGGTTGCCGTTGGGGTGTTCATGCTGGTTGCTATTTGATTCGTTTATAGACGTAGGTCTCGGGAATATGGTCGGTACAGTAAAGACCTAAGTAGTGCAGTTGCAAACAATCATTGTCGAATTCGAGGCCGAAGGGTATGCCAGGCTGGTTGACTTGTGGGTCGGCAATAACGATGACCATGTAGTTAGACTGGTAGCGTTCCTGGTCTTCAGGGAAGTAATACTCGCACTTTTGAGTCTTTCCATCGGCCAACTTGTACACGATTTCGCCAATGCCATCTTCCTTGAATGGAAAAATCTGCATGGTGTGAGCTTGCGGCTGTAGGCCACCGCGGTGAGTATTGAAATCGGCACCTGGTCCATCAAGCTTTTCAACGAATTGCCACTCTCCAACGAACGAAGGTCCGGGCGGGCAAATTACGAAGCGGTCGTCTTCGTCGTCGTTGTTTGAGCACGCGTTGAAAGCGAAAGCTGCCATCAGGAGCAGCACAAGGGGAAGGATTGTTTTCTTCATGTCGTTTTTGTTTTTTTGAAAGGTTTTTGCCTTGTAAACGACGGAATCTTTGAAACCTTGCATCGCCGAGGACTATTTCTTTCGTCCGAAGTCGGCAGGAATCTCGCCCCAGTTCTGCGTATCCCATTTTAGAATAGGTACGCGGAACGTGTGAGTGCGTAGCCACATCTCGGCGCGAAAGATGATCTGGAAGAGTTGTTCGGTCTGGGCGTTGCGCTCGAGTTTTGTCTTGCACTGCTTCTTCTGCACCCAGATGATGGCATTCCGAGAGTCGCTGTAGATGACCTTGTTCGTGATGCCCTGCTTCTCCATCAGTGCCAGCGCATGGACAATGGCCAGGAACTCGCCGATGTTGTTCGTACCATGCATAGGACCGAAGTGGAAGATGCGCGCACCCGTCTGCAGATCAATGGCCTGATACTCCATCGGTCCCGGATTGCCTGAACAGGCTGCATCGACGGCCCAGGCCCCAGCGCCGGCAGGGGCCCCATCCCCACCCTCCCCAGAGGGGGAGGGAGACAGACCAGATGGCGACGGGCCAACTGGAGTGGATGCAGTTGGGGAAGCTGCTGTAGCTGCGGTTGGGGCGACTGATGTTGCAGCTGTTGGATTGTTTAATGCTTGCTGTATTTCGCTCATAACTCTTGCGGTGTCGTAGAGAACTTCTTCATTTGAGAATCGAATGACAATAAAGTCTAAATGTTCCAGCCATTCTGTCCTATTGGTGTCTTTTATGATTTGGTCTTCAACGAGATGATAAGCACCATCAACTTCAATAATCAACTTTTTGTGGAGGCAGACAAAATCGGCTATATAGTCGCCGATGACATGCTATCGGCGGAACTTGTCGTCAAGAGCCTTGTCTCGTAGATGGTTCCAAAGAAAACTCTCTGCTTCAGTTGGATTCTTTCGGTTGTATTGCGCGAATTCTTTCAGCAGGTTGTAGTTCTCTGTGCCCGTCTCATAAATGTACATAGCGCAATCTCCTCAAGGTCCATCTACATTGCTGAATAGCCTTTATAGCCTGTCCCCCTCCCCTTTTGGGGAGGGTCGGGGTGGGGCCTTACATCCTCTCCGGCACCTCGATGCCGAGGAGGGCCATACCGTTCTTCAAGGTCTTGGCCACGTTGCGTGCGATGACTAGGCGGAGGGCCTTGGCATCGTCGCTTTCAGCATTCAGGATGCTGTAGTCATGGTAGAACTGGTTGAACTCCTTGGTCAGCTCGTAGCAATAGTTGGCGATGCCACTTGGGCTGTAGTCCTTGCCAGCCTGTTCGACGGCGGCGGGGAACTCGTTGAGTTTCTGGATGAGGGTCGTCTCCTTGGCGTTCGGTTGGGCATTGACCAGCGATGACGGGGCTTCGTCTTGCGCCTTGCGCAGGATGGAGCGGATGCGGGCGTGGGTGTACTGAATGAAGGGGCCCGTGTTGCCGTTGAAGTCGATGGACTCCTCGGGATTGAACAGCATGTTCTTGCGGGCATCGACCTTCAGGATGAAGTACTTCAATGCTCCCATACCCACGATGCGGGCAATCTGCTGGCGTTCTTCCTCGCTGATGTTCTCCAGTTTGTTCACCTTGTCCTCGCTCATCTGGCGGGCATCGCTGATCATTGTTGCAACCAGGTCGTCGGCATCGACGACGGTACCTTCGCGGCTCTTCATCTTACCGTTGGGCAACTCCACCATGCCATAGGAGAAGTGCACCAACTCCTTGCCCCACTTGAAGCCAAGACGGTCGAGCAACAGCGAAAGCACCTGGAAGTGATAATTCTGCTCGTTGCCAACGACATAGATCATTTTATCAATGGGGTAGTCTTCGAAACGCATCTGTGCGGTGCCGATGTCCTGCGTCATGTAGACACTGGTGCCATCGGAACGCAACAGCAGCTTCTGATCGAGACCTGCGTCGGTGAGGTCGGCCCACACAGAACCGTCTTCCTTGCGGAAGAAGAGTCCTTTGGCCAGTCCTTCTTCCACCTTTTTCTTACCAACGAGATAGGTTTGCGATTCGTAGTAGATCTTGTCGAACGCCACGCCCAGCGCACGATAGGTCTCATCGAAACCCTCGTACACCCAGTCGTTCATCATCTTCCACAGCGAGCGTACCTCTTCGTCGCCCTGTTCCCAGCGAACCAGCATGTCGTGAGCCTCGCGGATGAGCGGAGCTTCCTGTTTGGCACGCTCCTCGTCCATGCCTGCGGCGACGAGCTCCTTCACTTCCTCACGATAATGCTTGTCGAAGAGCACGTAGTAATCGCCGATGAGGTGATCTCCCTTCTTGCCCGATGAGGCAGGTGTCTCGCCGTTGCCCCACTTCTGCCATGCCAGCATGGATTTGCAGATGTGGATGCCGCGGTCGTTGACGATGTTTGTCTTCACGACGCGATAGCCATTGGCCTCCATAATCTTTGCCAGCGACCACCCCAGCAGGTTGTTGCGCACGTGACCCAGGTGGAGCGGCTTGTTGGTGTTCGGGCTGGAGTATTCAATCATGACCAGCGGGGCATCGCCATTGGCAGCTTCGCCCACACGTGGAGCCCTGTAGCCCCACAGAGGAGCCTTATCGATGTCGTCGAGCAGTTGCAGCCATGCCTTCGGTGCCACGACGAGGTTCAGGAATCCCTTCACGGCATTGCAGGCGCTGACGGCCTCGCAATGTTCAACGAGCCACTGGCCAATCTCCTGAGCTGTCTGTTCGGGACTCTTGCGCGCCATCTTCACAAATGGGAAGACAACAACGGTCAGATGTCCCTCGAACTCGGGACGCGTCTTCTGCAACTGCACCTGACTTTCGGCCACCTGCTGGCCGTACAATTCACTCACTGCGGCAACGACGCCGCTTACTATCTGTTGTTCAATGTTCATGTCTCTAAATGTTTTGCGAGTGCAAAGGTACGAATAAATGAGTGGAAAACAAAAAGATTCTACAGTTTTTGTTCTTTTCTACGACTTCTTATACTCGCGTGGCGTCATTCCGTAGAAGCGCTTGAAGATGGTGGCAAACGATGCCGAGTTGCTGAATCCGCAGGCGTACATCACCTCTGTGACGTTCATGTCGGCCGTCGACAGCAGGTGGGCTGCCTGCTTGAGTCGTATGTTGCGGATGAAGTCGTGAGGCGTCTGGCCGGTGAGTTCTTTCATCTTGCGATGCAAGTGGACGCGGCTGATGCCGACCATTGAGGCTATCGTATCAACACTCAGGTCGCTGTTGGCAAGGTTTTCGTTGACCACCTTCATGATGCGCTGCATCAACTTTTCATCGGGCGACAGCATTTCAACGGCTTTCACCTGGCTTTCCAGCTGGTCGTTGCGACCATACTTCAGCTGTAGCATACGCCGTGAGTTGATGAGGTTGTCGATGGTCCGACGCAGGATGTCCATGTTGAAAGGCTTCACGATGTAGGCATCGACACCCGTCTCGAGACCCTGCAGTTTGTCCTCGTCGCGGTTCAGGGCGGTGATCATACAGATAGGGATGTGATTGGTCTGCGGGTTGGACTTCAGCGTGGCTGCTAGCGTATTGCCATCCATCACAGGCATCATAATGTCTGTGAGCACCAAGTCGGGCTGGTTCTTGAGCGTTTCTGAAAGTGCTTGTCGGCCGTTCTCGCAAGGAATGATGCTGTAGAGGGGACTCAGCTGTTCGGTGAGATAGTTCAGAATCTCGTCGTCGTCCTCGGCAATGACGATGGTAATCTGCTTCGGCGTGCCGAGTGGTACTTCTGATAGCTCATTTTCTGGCTGCTCGGCGTTAGGAAGGACTTCGGCATCCTCGGCTTGTTCGCCCCAGATTTGTGCGGCAGCTGTGTTGGGAGCCTCTGCCTCTTCGGGCATAATCTCTTCTGGAGTGAGGTGGTCCTTGCCCAATGGAATGCTGACGACGAACTCCACGCCAGTTTTGTTGTCGGCTCCGAAGCGTTGTGTGGCCTCGTCGCCATTCAAGTTTCGGGCTTCAATGGTTCCATGGTGCAGCGTGACGAGCGACTGTGTCAGGTCCAGGCCGATGCCTGTGCCGGTGTTGCTCGACGTGGCTGAATCCTGCGTCTGATAGAAACGCTTGAAGATGTGCTGCATCTTGTCTTCAGGAATATTCTCGCCGTTGTCGCTGACTGCTATCACGGCCTGATTGCCCTTGCGTTCGATCTTCAGGAGAATCATTCCACCCGAAGGCGTGAACTTGAAGGCGTTCGAGAGGATGTTTACAACCACCTTGTCGAACTGCCGACGGTCTATCCAGATGGGCAGCTGCTGGTCGTCGTGCTGGTAGACGAAGTTGATGCGCTTGGCCTGAGCCTGGTGTTGGAACAACGTGTAGAGGTCTTGTACGAAGGCGATGAGATCGGTTTCGGAGAAGTGCATCTGCATCATACCCTTGTCAATCTTTCGCAGGTCCATGAGCTGGTTGATGAGGCTTAGGATTCGCTCGGCATTTCGCTTGATGGTCTCATAGATGCCCAGCCGTCGTGGGTCGTCTTCCTGGGCGATGAGCGATAGCAACGGCGAGATGATGAGCGTCATAGGCGTGCGGATTTCATGGCTGATGTTCATGAAGAACCGCACCTTGGCCTCGCTCATCTCCTCGGCATGGATGTGCTCCTGCAGGCGCAGGCGGGATTGCTCGCTGCTGCTGCGCTGGCGCAGGTATTGCCAGATGGCGAAGGCCACGAGCAGGGTATAGAGGCAGAAGGCCCACCACGTGCGGAACCATGGACTGTGGACCACGACGGTAAACGTACGGGGTTCAGTGAGCACGTTGTTGCGTTCGGCGCGTATGCTGAAGTGGTAGGTACCAGGCGAAAGGTGCGAGAATGTCAGGTCGTTCTTTCCTGGCGGCATCCTCACTGGTGCCTCGTTGTTGATGCTGTAGATGTAGCTGATGTGTTCAGGCGTGTCGAAGGTGAGCGTTGAGAGTTGAATGGTGAAGGTGTTGTCGCGATAGCTCAGGTCGAAGCGGTCGCTCGCGATGGCCGCCGTGTCGCATACCTGGTAGTGGCCGGAGCGCGTAGTCCTGCCTACCGACTGTTCGCCGAGTAGGAAATCGGTCAGTTTCACGCTGGCCTTCCACTCCTTAGGGGCTATCTTTGCAGGGTCGAACCAATTGATGCCGCCTACGCCACCGAAAACCATTGTGCCATTGGCTCCCACACACGAGGCGCCGACAGAAAACTCGTTCGACTGAAGGCCATCGTTGATGAAGTAATTCTCCACGCTGTTCGTCTTCGGGTCAAAGCAACAAAGCCCGTGGTAGGATGAGAGCCAGAGGCGTCCACGCAAGTCAATCTCCATAGAGGCCACGCCACGGCTGATTTGTTCGCCGTTTACCGTATAGGGTTCCAAGTGATGAGCCAGCAGATCGAAACAGAACAGGCTGTCGTTAGTGGTAAACAACAGGCGGCCGCCAAACTCCTTGGTTGTGAAGATAGGTGTTCCGTACATCAGGCAGTTCTCGCCAAAGGCGTTGGTCCAGCTTTCGCGTTCAATGTCGAAGCAGCACAGGCCCATGGTCGTAGCCAGATAGAGTCGCTGCCCGTCGGGCGAGAGCGACATCTGCGAGATGTAATCGTTGATCAGGCTGTTCACCTGTCTTTTCTCCGCAGCCTCTGGCCTCGTGGTGTACACCTTCATGGAACCATCGGGCAAGATGCGCAGCAGTCCGTTGCCCATTGTAGCGAGCCAAAGGCTGCCCTTTGCGTCGCTAACGATGCCGAATACGCTCACCATCTCACCCATTTGCGCCACCAAAGGCATGCGTTGCTGATGGTAACTACCCTGTTGATCTAGCCAACCGCATCCCTCGTGGTAGCTACCCACCCAGATGCGCCCCTGGCGGTCTTCGCACAGCGAGATAATAGTAGCTGGAACGGGGTCGATGTAGTGACGCACCAATGTAAACGACGGCGAAAGTTGGTAGAGTCCATCCTTGTCGGTACCCACCCATACGTAACCGCGCGAGTCAATGAGCGTGCTGGTCACGCATGCCTGACCGATGATGTTGTCTTTGCCCAGGCGGAATCCCATGTAGGAGAACCCTCCTTGGCTGGCAGGTTGCATGTAGATGCCTTTTTGGAGCATGCCCAGCCACAGGTTGCCACTGTTGTCTTCGGTGATGGACATCACCTTTGCTTGTGCCAGGTCGACCATGTTGCTATAGTAGGGGTTCTTCACCACAGCTCCTGTCTTAGGGTAGTAAATGGCGAGTCCGCCACCGTCGTATCCGATTACGATATCGCCTTTCTTGTTGCAGTAGATGGCCGACACGAAGCGATTATTGAATGTTCCGTCGATGGGTGTGACCTTATTGCCGTCCAGACGAATGACGCCCTGACGCAGTGTGCCTATATAAATGCGCCCCTGGCGGTCCATGCATATACGGCGAACCGACGAGCGCAAGGGATCGTCTTGCAGGTAGCGGGCCACTATCTTTCCCTCGCTGCCCTTGCCTTTCGCTGCCGTGTTGGTGCCTTTCTGTGCAGCAGGCTGCCACACCAGCACCCCCATTCGGTCGGTGACAATCCAAACACGTCCCTTGGCATCCTCAGCCATGTCGTGAACGGTGCCCAACTGAGCCAGCACACCACCTACCTGATGGGCCTCGCTCGCTAGCTGAGCCTTGCCGTTCGACCCTTGAGCCTTGTTGCCAGAGGCCGATGAAGTGGTCTGGCGCAGGATGCCATGTCCAGAGGTACCCACAAGCATCTCGCCGTTGCTGCGCTCCAGAAAGCACTCCACGTAGCAGGGTACCTCCCGTCCATCCAAATCGTAAAGATGTACATCTGCAAAGCCGCCGCCATCGAAGGTCTGCACGGCATCGAACATGCCGAAATACATTTGGCCCTGACGGTTTTGTGCCAGACAGTTCACGTAGTTGCTGCGCAGTCCGCTGCCATTCTCCTTACTGAAGATTCGGAACTGATAGCCGTCGTAACGGAAAAGACCGTTGCGCGTGGCACCCCACAACAGACCGTCGTGGTCAACGAACACCTCGTTGACGAAACTACTGGGCAGCTGATTGTCCACATCGTACAAACGCCCCATCTGACCCCACGACTGCAGTCCGCAGAGCAGCGGTAGCAGTACGGTGAGAAGTTGCTTTTTTGTCATGTTTCTTGTCAAAACGTTTATAGTTCTTTGTTACTTTACGTTGCAAAGGTAACATTTTTTGCGAAATGTACCAAATAGATGTTACAACAATAAAAAACTCTGTAACAAAAAATACTTAGTGTTTGGCGTTTTCTTTGTATCTTTGCACTTGGGTTGGTAGTTTCCAATTATTGAGTTTTCGGCCATTCCCAATTCTTACTATTACTCCAGCGTATGAAAAAGCGAGCATTTTCTTTTCTGCTGCTTGGGGCGATGTTCCTGACAGCTGCTGCACAAAATCCCATCATCAGTCGCCAATTCACGGCTGATCCGACAGCCCGAGTGTTCAATGGGAGAATTTATCTCTATCCGTCGCACGACGTCAACCCTCCTGTGTCAGCCCAGTCGACCAACAAGGGCGGTCGCGACCTGAACGAGTGGTTCTGTATGGAAGATTACCACGTCTATTCATCGGACAATCTGACCGATTGGACGGACCATGGCATGATTATCACGCAGAACGAAGTTCCTTGGGTGCGGCCCGATTCCTATGCCATGTGGGCACCCGACTGCGTCTATAAAGCCACGCGCAACGCCGATGGTTCGCTGGGGGAAGGGCGCTACTACTTCTACTTCCCTGCCGCACCGCGCGAGGGCCTTGGCTTTGGCTTCGGCATCGGCGTGGCTACGTCCGACAGCCCCACTGGTCCCTTCGTCTGCGAGCCCGAACCCATGAAGGGTGTTGGCGGCATCGACCCCTGTGTATTCATCGACGACGATCAGCAAGCTTACATCTACTGGTCGGGAATGGGCATCCGTGGCGCACGACTGAAGGAGAATATGAAGGAAATAGACCCCGCCTTCTTCACAGTCATGACGCCTCCCCAGAGGCCGAATGCCGGTGAGGGAAAGCCGGAGGCTGCTCCCGACAAGGCCAACCGTCCGCCTATGCGTGTCGGGGGACAGGCTATGGAGGGACTTCCCGATGGTTTCAAGGAGGGACCCTTCGTGTTCAAGCGTGGCCAACACTACTACCTGACGTTCCCTTGGGTGCGCAACGAGGGAGACACCGAGACGTTGGCCTATTCCATGAGCGACAATCCGCTGGGACCTTGGACATTCAAGGGAATTATCATGGCCGAACACGAAAACGGTTGCTGGACCAATCACCATAGCATCGTGGAATTCAAAGGACACTGGTACCTGTTCTATCATCGCAATGACTACTCGCCCAAGAACGACAAGCGCCGCTCTACGCGTATAGAACCACTCAGTTTCAATGCCGACGGAACTATTCAGGAGGTCCATCCGACCATGCGCGGTGCGGGCATCAACGAGGCAACGGAGCAACTGCAGGTCGACCGCTACTCGGCAGCCAGCAATGGCGTGACCACACAATATGTCGACACCCTGAATCCCACGCAGGGCTGGAGTGCCACGCTGCCAGGCAAGGGCAGTTGGCTGCGCTACGACGGCATTAACTTCGGCTGTCTTGAAGAGAATGCCTATGTGGTAGCCAACGTAAAGGCTGACGCCAATACTGAGTTGTGCCTGCGCCAGGCCACCGACAAGCGCGGCGGTAAAGGCAAGGTGTTGGCACGCTTGAAAATCGTGGTACAGAGCGAGGCAGGGCCCTTCCGTCGCGACCTGCGAGGCAGATGGCTGACGCTGGCTGTTCCCCTCGAAAGCATTCCAAAGGGACAGGGTGACCTTGTCGTAACTTGCGAAGGAGCCAATGTAAGCGTTGACTGGGTGCAGTTCAAGAACCGCCCACACTACTTCTCGCCCGCCACGTCGGCTGCTGCACAGCCCGACTCCAATGGGTTCATACGGCGTTGGATGCTCCTGGAACCCATCCTGAAACCCATTCGAAGCAATACTGTCTTCACCGACAGCTATCTGCACGACCATCTTGGGCGCACCTACTTCCCGCAGCAACAGACCATCCTGCCAAAGAATGGACAGAAGGTAAAGGCAGAGGGACAGACACTGACGTGGCATGCACTCGAAAGCCAGACATTCAACGTACGACTCTTCCGCTTCGCCGACTGCCTGCAGAAACCCACCTATGGCGTGCTATTCTGTATGGTGACTGTTATTGATTGCCCGGAAGACATGACCGACGTGCGACTGGCGGCGGGCTCCAATGGTGCATCACGCTGGTGGCTAAACGGCGAGGAGGTGCTTCTGCTCTCAGGCGATCGCCGAATGGTTGAGGACGATGCCATGTCGCCACGCATCACGCTCCATCGTGGGCGCAACGTGCTGCGCGGAATGCTTATCAATGGACCTGGTCTGAGCGACTTCTGTGTGCGCTTCATCGACGGGCAAGGCCGTCCCGTGACAAACTTCCAAATCCCTTAACACTCCATCATCACCCAACGCCAACATCCATCACTCAACACCCATCATCTATCACCCAACATGAATAAACTCCATCAATATTTCGTCGTTGTAGCACTGTCGTTAAGCTGCAACATCGCACAGGCACAAATAGGACAACCTTATATCCACGATCCGTCGACTCTGGCAGAATGCGACGGCAAGTACTATACTTTCGGAACCGGTGGCGGTGGACTCATCTCTGATGACGGCTGGTCATGGCACTCGGGTGCCGACCGACCTGGTGGAGGTGCAGCTCCCGACGTCATGCGCATTGGTGATCGTTATCTCGTTATCTATGGCGCCACAGGCGGCGGCCTCGGTGGTGGTCACAATGGTCGTATCCTTACTATGTGGAACAAAACACTTGACCCCAAGTCACCAGACTTTGCTTGGACCAAAGCCATAGAAGTGTGCTCGTCAGACGGCATGGAGGACAACGATGCCATTGACCCGTCGCTACTGCTCGACCCCACGACAGGACGTCTTTGGGCTACCTATGGGACCTATTTCGGTACCATTCGCCTCATCGAGTTGGATCCTGCCACCGGTGAACGTGTTAGTGGTAACAAGGAACAGGACATCGCTATTGACTGCGAGGCCACTGATCTGATCTGGCGCGACGGCTGGTATTATCTCTTGGGCACCCATGGCACCTGTTGCGATGGTGTGAACTCCACTTACAACATCGTCGTCGGACGCTCTCGCTCGGTGCAAGGACCTTATCTGGACAATGTCGGCCGCGACATGTTCCACGGTGGCGGGCGTATGGTCATAGCAGCTGGCGACCGCGTCTGCGGTCCTGGCCACTTCGGGCGTACCATTATCGATGAAGGTGTGGAGGTGATGTCGTGCCATTACGAGGCCGACTTCAACCAAAGCGGCCGTTCAGTGCTTGGCATCCGTCCACTGTTGTGGCGCAATGGTTGGCCAGTGGCAGGCAATCGTTTCCGCGGAGGCAATTTCGCCATCACTTCCGAGCGTCGAGGCTACTCGCTTGAACTGGCAGTCGACTTCGTGCGTATACAACAGGAACGTGAATCCTTCTGGAGAATCGACGTCACCAAACCAGTAGTGGCCCTGCCTGAACAGAAATTGGCTGATGTTGCCGGCACATGGCCTGCCGGTGCCATTGCTGTACGTGCTGGCGACTACATGTTCCGTCCGCATCAGCGTTGGACCATCACACCACGTCCCGATGGTGGTGGCTATCTCGGCAATTGCTATTTCAGCATTACCATCAGTGGCACGGACCGTGCGCTCGCAGCTACTGCCAACCTTGAGCTGACCACGCAGCCGCAGTTCACCGGCGACGACAGCCAGCTGTGGCGTATAGAGCAACTCACTGACGGCACTTATCGCATCATGCCGAAAGCCATTCCAGGGCAAGAAGGCATCAACACGCGATACTGCATCTATTCGGCAGGCGACAGCACGCCGACCTTGGCACCCTATGATTTCGCCTCCGACAACTCGAAGTGGAACTTCTACGACTGATCTATACGAAGTGTTTTTCCTCTGATTGACATGTCAACTCACAGCCCAGGGCAACGCCTTGGGCTTTTTTTGGGGGGCAGTGATAATTGTATTGGTATAGATCAAGGCGAAACATAGCAGTTAAGGATGAACTCTCAAAATGTTTTGCCCTTGAGCGACCTAGTGGGCCGAGCGGAATGTTTTGTGTATGGGTAGCCCCCCTCCCCTTTGGGGGAGGTCTAGGGCTCTTACTTTATTAAAAACTCTGGTGTGTTGAAGGAATAAAGCGAGGTGAGGTCGTAAGCCTTTGGATTGCGTTGAGGCAGCAGGAAAGGCTTTGTGGCCTTTCCATCGGGCGTCAACGACGAGAAGTAGATGCGGCTATAAAGTCCGTCGCTCCTTCGGCTGGTGAACAGAAACCAGCGACTGTTGCTGCTCCAGTTGTGGAAACTCTCGGCACGTGGGCTGTTGACCTCCGTAAGTGGCCGTGTAGCCCCTGTTTCCAAGTCGAGTAGCCAGAGGTCGGCCTCTGGATGCCAGATGGTAAAATAACCATGGTTGGCTGTTGTGAACATGATGTAGCGGCCATCGTACGAGGGGCGTGGCCAACTGATGGAGATGGTGTCGCCGCGCAGCAGTGTGTCCACGTGTTGGCCCAGTCGGCCCGTTTGCTCGTCGAAGGCCACGCGGCAAAGGCTGTAGCGTTCACGATTGTAATCGGTGGGATACACCTGTCGGCGGGCCGTCGTAAAGTATAGCCAGCGTCCGTCAGGCGAGAAAGCGGGCGTATTCTCGGCCCATAAGCGTCGCATGATCAGCGTGTCGAGCAGCACCCGTTTCTGTAGCACGTCGTAAACGAATACGTCACTTTGTGAGTCATAGACCTCAATGCGCTTCTCGGCATTGGCCAGATGAAACATCTGCGAGGTCTTGTTGGTTGAGTAGGCTATGTAACGGCCACTGGGATGCCAGTAGGGGTACACCATCGAACCACCCAGTTCCTTCGGTGGCTCCGCCTGGTAGCGCCCCGTCTGCTCGTGCTCAACGAACGTGCCTGCATTGTTGCCGCGACGATGGTAGGTGTGCTGCGCTGCGTTGCCGCGGTTCGACGTGTGGCAGTTCAGACAGGTGCCTGGCTGGTTGCTGTTGTCCTCGATGACCACCTCGTCGAACGTGGCCAGTGTGCGCTGGTAGATACCCATGTGGCCATACAGCTGATAGCCGGGGGCTATGCGCCGATAGGCAATGCTCTTATCGCCCAGCGAGTCGGTGCTCACGTTGATACTGAACGGGAGATAGGCGGTCCACACCTTGCCTTCGCCCCTTGCCTTCACACTGACGCTGAGCTTTCCGCCGCGGTTCTGGCTGAGCAATGCCTGCCACTCGTCGATGGGGAAGTCGGCATAGTCGCCCTCGACCTCGATGCGCCCTCCCTTGTCGCCCGTCACCACCACCACCATCCGTGTCAGGCTGTCGTCAAGCATGGCAAAGTTTAGCGGGGCTATGTCAACAGGCACGGTCACGTCCACGTAGTCGGGGAAAATGGCGGGCAAATCGTTGCTCTCCACGCATTTTCCACTTCGTTGGCATGCTGTGATGACGAGTGCTGCCAGCACCAGCAGGCTATAGGAAAAACGTATCTTCAGTGTGCTCATACTGTTTCTTCAGTTTGCCGATACCCGATGCCTCATCGATGAGTTCCGGATGGCGCGCCAGTTGTTTCATTCGTCGTGCCCACTTGCGGCTTGAGGAGAACTCCTCCAGCAGCGAGGCATATTTCACGGTTAGTTCTGTCTGCCCCATGATCAGGGCCGATTCGGTCAGTCGGCGCAGTGGGCGTTCGCAGTTCTTCACGTCGCCCATCTTCACCATCGCCTCGAAGGCTGCCCGTTGAGCCATAGCCACCATGCCCAGTTGCATGTAGACGTCGCTCATCATCAGCGCGGCAGCGGGACTTGTCAATACGTCGTGCGAGTCGGAAAGACAGAAAGCCATGAGTTCTTGCTCCTTGCCCCTTGCCCCTTGCTCCTTAAGCATGGCCAGTGCCACCACTTTCTTGCACGCCAGCGACTGGGCAGGCTGTTGGTTGTGTTTCTCGATGATTTCACTCCACCGTCCTTTCAGCTGAAGGCGGTCGTAGGCCTTTTCCTCGGTCGTTCCGCCTGTTTGGCTGTGTCGGCAGCCCATCAACAGGAGTCCACAGAGCACTAACAAGACAAAAAGGGGTACGGCATCGTCGCGACGCCGTCCCCCAAATAATCTCATAAAAAAGTCTTTGAGACTCACTACCATATCATATAACTAACCTAACTAATTTATTCGTCATCAGAGTAACCTGGGTTCTGGGTGAGTGCCGGGTTCTTCACGATTTCGTCCTTAGGAATAGGCATGTCCATCTTCCAATCCTCATACTCGTAGTCGCGGTTGGTCCAAGGCACATCCTTCAGGTTCTCCACGTTGCGCTTCGGGTAGTTCGTCAGCACGTGGTCCTTCATGAAGTTCGACTTCTGCATATCCGGACGCAGACACCACTCACAGTTGAACTCCTTGCGGCGCTCGGTGTTCACAGCCACCTTCCAGACCTCTGACGAGAAGCCCTTCTTGGCTGCATACTGCGTGTAGTATGTCTTGGCATCCTCGACCTTGTCGACAGTGCTGCCGAAGGGGATAGGATACTCATCGCGGTGCTTGTAGAACATACCGCCGTCGCTCATGCCTTCGTCGCGCTCCACCCACTCAGCGAAGCTGTTGTAGTAGGGCATGTACTTGTCGGTCAGAGCTTTCTCCTTGCCATCCTCCAGTTTACCGAAGGCACGCTGGCGCAGCTCGTTGATTTGCTTCCAACCCTCAGCCTCGTTGCCCAGACGGAAGCAGCACTCTGCATAGTCGAGCATGACGTTAGGCAGACGCTTCCAGTAGATGGGTGTCGGGCTCCAGTGACCGTCGGCCCAGCCTTTGTAGTTGGCAGAGGCAGTACGCCACATCTTTGAACTCCAGATGGCAGGTGCCCATTCGCCGTTGTTGAAGTGGAACTGCTTGGTGGTGGTACCGCTGGCACCCTTGCCGAGCACTTCCTGCAGGTAGGGATTCACGCCGTAGATGGCAGGCTCGTACCAACCCTCGTACTGAGGATCGTAGGCAGGATTGTTCGGGTCGATTTGTGGAACGGCACCCGTGTAGCACGAACCTTCGCGGCGCTTGTCGCCCTTTTCGTAGCAAGAGTACCACTCCCAAGAGAGGTAGAGCGAACCCCAACCGCCGTTCTCAGGACATGCGGTGTACCATTTCAGCATCAGTTTCGAGGTCATGTCATTCCACTTACCCCAGTTGTTGCCTTCGTCGAGTTGCTCAACCCAGATGGCCTCGGGTCCCCATGCCGAAGCAGGATCCCACAGCGTTGTGAACGACTCGTTGAGTTTGTATGTACCGCTGTCCAGAATCTTCTTGAAACACTCCTGAGCAAGCTGGTAGCAGTTCTTAGCCTCGTTGGCATCCTGCTTTTGTCCGTTGGCACCGTCGGTCAGACGATAGGCTTTCCACATGTAGGCATCGCCCAGATAAGCCAGAGCCATTCCCTTGGTAGCGCGGCCATATTCCATATCCATAGGTTTCCAATCGAGCAGGTCGGCTGCAGCCTTGAAGTCTTCGATGATGAAGTCCCACATCTCGCTATAGGTCTCAGCCTTTGGCTTGGTGGGCGTGTTCGAATAGGTCTCACCTGTAGCCAGCATAGGAACGCGACCGAAGGTCGTAGCCAGCCAGTGGTAGAAGAATCCACGCAGTGCGCGGCCTTCACCTTCCAGCTTCTGCTTCACGGCAGGAGTCACCTTTTCGGCATTGCTCAGTCCCTCCAGATAGTCGTTGGCACGGCTGATACCAGCGTAGACATGACGCCAGCCAGCCAGCAGCTCGGTGGAAGTGGAGTTCCACTGCTGTACGTTCCAGTTCTTATCCCATCCCGTTGCCTGCGTGTCGATGGTGGGGTGGCAACCTGTGAAAAGATTGGGTTTGAAGCCCCAGTCGCCGTCGTAGAGGTCCTTCTCGGCAGCATCTTTGGCATCATTCGGGAACATCATGTCGTAGACACCGTTCAAGCCCTTCTTGGCATTGGCGTCGTTCTCGAACATGGCATCGCTGGCAATGACGTCGTACAGGTCGACATCCAGGAACTCATCGTTGTCGCAAGATGTAAGCCCAAGTCCCGTCATGCTCAATGCGGCACCTAAAATAAAATATCTTGTCTTCATATCTTTATGCTTTATTTACCTTGTAACTTGTTTCTTTTTACTATATTACCTTTTTGCCTTTTTACAGTGGTTAGAAGGTTACGTTCAGACCAGCCATGAAGGTGCGAGGCTGCGGATAACGACCAGTGTCGAGGCCCTGGAAGAGAATTGAACCGGTACCCACTTCAGGATCGCCGTACTTGTTGTAGCCAGAAATGGTGAGCAGGTTGTTGATACCTACGTACACGCGGGCTTTCTGGATGAACAGTTTGTCGCTGATTGCTCTTGGCAGGGTGTAGCCCACCTGGATGTTGGAAATGCGCAGGAAGTCGCCATTCTTCACCCACATGTCGCTGACACGCGTGTTACGGCTGTAGTCACCGATTGACAGGCGAGGAAGCGAACCGCTACCATTGCGCCATGCATCCTCGTAGGCACTCTTCAGGATGTTCGGAGTGGTCTGGTCGTCGAGCTGTGTCATCGAGCTCAGCTTCATGGCAGAGTAAGACAAGATGTCCTGACCGAAGACACCATACATATAGATGCTGAAGTCCCAGTCCTTATAGGTGGCACCGAGATTCAAACCATAGTTCAGTGCGGGGAATCCGTTACCGATGATCTGACGGTCGTCGTCGTCGATCTTACCATCGTTGTTGATATCCTTGAATTTCATGTCGCCAATGGCCAGCGGGTGCTCGTTGTTAGCCTTCGAATAGTCGTCGACGATCTTGGAGTAGGCTGCCAGATCGTTGGCATCCTTAATGATACCGTCGGTCACAAATCCATAGAACGAGCCCACGGCTTCGCCTTCCATACAGATGGAGTGGCGTGCCCAGTGGCCGTTACCATCGACAGCACCTACCTGAGAGCCGTCGAAGCCGCTGGCAGCGTTGGCGTTGTTACCACCTGTTGCTTCGCTATAGAGCGGGTCACCCATCTTCTTCACCTTGTTGCTGATGGTCGATCCAGTCAGGCGAGCATTGAACGAGAAGTCCTTTGTGAACTGCTTGTGATAGCCAATGGCAAACTCGAAGCCCTTGTTCTGAATCTCACCGTAGTTGGTATAGACAGAGGTGAAACCAGCGGTAGGACGAATCTGCTGAACCAAAAGCAGGTCTTTAGTGTTCCTAACGAAGTAGTCTAGCGTGACATCCCAGTCGTTTAGGAAGGAGAAGTCAACACCAATGTTTGTCATCTCAGTGGTTTCCCACTTCAGATTGGTGTCAACCAGCGGTGCAAACCAACCAGTTTCGCGGGTGCGGTTGCCCCAGTAACCAGAGACGCCACCGCCACCGACATAGAATGCATAGGCTGCGTCACCGCTCAGGGCAGCAACACCCTTACCAGCGATGTTACCGGCGTTACCTGTCTGACCCCAACCGAGGCGCAGTTTCAGGTTGTTCACAGCTGTGATGTCCTTCATGAACGGCTCCTCAGAGATGCGCCAAGCACCAGCCAGTGAGGGGAATGTACCCCAACGGTTGCCAGAACCGAAGTTCGAGCTACCATCGCGACGGATTGTAGCGGTGAGGATGTAGCGGTCGAGCAGGTTGTAGGAAGCACGTGCGAAGTAAGAAATCGTGTGTACGTCGCCGTTGTAGCCACCATTCACGCTCTTCGAGTTCGGGTCTTCTGTCAGCGAGAAGTTGCGGTTCATCACCGACGGGAACTTACGGGCGCTGCCACCGAGCCACTGGCCCCATGACTTGTTGACCTCATTACCAGCCATCAAGGTCAGGTCATGAATGCCTAAGTTCATGTGGTAAGTAAGGTAGGTCTGAATGCCGAGGCTGTAGCCGTTGCTGTTGTTCAGCGAGAAAGCATAGCTCTGGTCTGAGCCTGAAGGCAGGAGCACTTCTGTCCATTTGCCGCCAATCAGGTTGTAGCGTTCGCGTCCGCCCGTGTAGTCAGAGCTGTTGTTGCCCCAATAGGTGTATGTGCCCTGGCTGCGAAGATCGAGCTTATGGTTGTCGGTATCGAGGAATGTCAGGTCGATGAAAGCTGTGGTCTGAATACGGTCGAAGCCGTTGCGTGAGCGCTCGGCGTTCTCCATCTGCGAAGCGTATGGGTTGGCACCGATCGAGGTATTTCCTTCCCAGCTGTTAGGAGTCATCAGGTAACCCGAACCGTAGGTGCCGTCAGGGTTCACCAGATTGACGTTGATGAGCGGCTTGTTGGGGTCGTTCTCATCCAGATAGTCGAGCGTTGGAGTCAGCGATGCAAAGTCACGGAGTGACGACAGGTTCTGGTTATTGCCCAGTCCCATGTTCGAGCCGTGGCTCTCGCTGTGGGTGTAGTTGATGTCACCGCCAATCTCCAGGAAACGGTTCACCTTCGTGTTGATGTTGGCACGAGTGGTGAAGCGCTGGTAGTTGGTGTTGATCACCAGACCATCGATGTTGTTGAAGCCGAACGAGAGGTTATACTGAGTCTTCTCGCTACCGCCGTTCACCGACAGGCCATACTGCTGCTTCAGGGCTGCACGTGTCATTTCCTTCTGCCAGTCAATAGCGTTCACACCCTTCATGTCGGGACGATTCCAGAGCTGGTTGATGAACATGGAACCATCGTTGGCCTTGGCTTCCTTGATAGCCTTGGCATATTCGTCGAGGCTCAGCACGTCCAGTTTGTAGGGCAGTGTCTGCAGACCGAGGTCGGCTGTCAGCGTGATATTGGTCTTTCCCTTCGAGCCATGCTTGGTGGTGATCATCACAACACCATTGGCACCAACCGAACCGTAGATGGCGGTAGCCGAGGCATCCTTCAGGATTTCGATGCGCTCGATGTCAGACGGGTTCACGAAGTCGGCACTTGTACCTACCTGTACACCATCGACAACATAAAGAGGTGATGCGTCGCCGTTGATGGTGCCGATACCACGGATGCGGATAGCAGCCTTACCATCAGGCGAACCGTCCTGCATGGACACCTGCACACCAGCGGCTGCACCCTGCAGTGCCTGACCGATGTTCGTGGGTACACGCTTCATCACGGCATCCTGATCGATGGTGGCCACCGAACCTGAGATATCGCTCTTCTTCATGGTACCATAACCTACGACGACCACGTCGCGCAGCGTTTCGCTGTCTTCTTTGAGCACGACGCTCACTTGCTGGCGACCAGCAACACGTACTTTCTGCGGCTGGAAGCCTACATAAGAAATACTCAGTGTGGCCTGCGGTGATGCAGAGACACTGAATGCGCCATTCAGGTCGGTAATGGTTCCGACGTCTGTTCCGTCTACTCGCACCGTGGCTCCCACCACGGGCTCTCCAATCTCGTCAGTAACTGTTCCTTTCACTGTGCCCTGGGCATAAGCGCTCAGCGACAAGCAGCTGATGAGGATCAGCAAAAGAAAAGGTTTCCCCATTGCTTTGAAAAAACTCATAGTTGTTTTGGTTTTGTTGTACAATATTATTATTGTTAAATGGTTAGTTGGCAAAAATTTCCACTGCAAAGATATGTGTTTCACGTGTTTTCTTGTTTGCGTGGTGTTTCAAATATTTTTTGTTTTGATAACTTTTGGCATTATTGTTACATATATACGATGAACTTGAAACAAAATTGAAGACAAGAGGCCTACCGTTGTAAGCCCCCTGTCTTCGCTTTGTGTGTGTCTTTGTATCAGTTGTGTGCTTTGGTGCAGTTACTTGACGCCTTGGAACAGCAGCGGTGCCATTTCGCGGAGGCTGCGGCGCCACGTCAGGAACTCGTGGGCAGTGCCTTCCGACACGTAGCCAACGGCATTGAAGCCTGCCTGCTGGAGGCGTTCGGTTGACTGACGGATGCCGTCGGGACGCTCCTTGCTGCCACAGCTCTGGAAGATCAGGCGAGGACGCTGCATGCCTGCGGGGAAGTCGGCGGGCTCGTATTGTCCACCACTGAGCAAACCGTAGGCGCTGAACACTTCAGGACGGCGCAGCGTGATGAGCTTCGTCTCGAAACCACCCATGGAGAGTCCTGCCATGGCACGATGATCGCGGTCGGCAATGGTAAGGAAATTCTTATCGATGTATGGGATAAGCTCGTCGACGAGCACGTGCTGGAATTCCTCGGCCGTGAACTCGCGCAGTCCGCCGAAGCGCACGCCATTGGTCATGCCATAGGTCATGACGATGATGAACGGGCGCACCTTGCCTTCTGCGATGAGGTTATCCATGATGAGACCTGCGTGGCCCTGTGAGCCCCAAGCCGTCTCGTCTTCGCCCCAGCCGTGCTGCAGGTAGAGCACCGGATAGCGCTGTGTGGACTTACTCTTGGCCGACTTGCCGGAACCGGCTGCAGCTTCGCCATACTGCGGAGGTGTGTAGACGAAGGCGCGACGCAGGCCACTCTCGCCACGGTCGTTACTGATCGAGGTGGGGAAGTACACTTCCTGCAGGCGTCCGTGAGGAATGTCGGCACGAAGGGCATAGAATGCTTGGTCGTGGGCAGGTATCTCGATACCGCTCTCCCAACGGGTTGAGCCGAAGTAGTTGTGTGTGCCTGGATCGTTGACAGTGCAACCATCGATGGTCAGGTGATAGTAATGGAAACCTTCGTCCATCGGGCCTTCGGTGGTGCCTGTCCAGACGCCATCCTTATCCTTGTGCAGCACCGTACCGCCACGACCGCCCAGGCCGAGGCTGACGATGACCGAGCGGGCATCGGGTGCCACGATGCGGAAACGGGCATAGCCCTGGCTGTTCACCTGCGGATATTCCTGTCCCTGCTGGTTGAGTGCGTTGGGGCGGAAGTCTTCGAGGGGCACGACCTTGTCCAGTGCGGGATTGAAGTCGCGCACGACGCTATAGGCGCGCTTCGGTCTGAGCTGTCGGTCGAAGAGCAACGGGTAGTTGTTGACGCCGAGCCACGAGTCGCGGTCGCAGAGGTTCCAGAAGGTCACGTTATCGATGACGTCGGCATGGCGACGGAACACGCGGAAGAGGCGGCTGTACTGGTCTTCCTGCAGGGTAGCCAGATAGGGTGCCAGGGGCTTGTCCTCGCCACGCGAGAAGCGCAGCTGTCCGCCCATCTCTTGGTTGGTACGTACGTCGAGTTCGGTGAAGTGGATGTGCTTAACCAGTTCGGAATACTTCGTGATGGCAGCATCGACATCCTCTTCAGACGGTCCGTAGATGTTGTAATGGCCTTGCATACCGATGCCGTGGATAGGCACTCCCTGCTGTTGCATCTTCTTTACCATATTATAAATACGGTCGCGCTTGCCGGGGTCGGCGGCATTGTAGTCGTTGTAGAACAACAGGGCATTGGGATCAGCTTCGTGAGCAAACTCGAAAGCCTTGGCGATGAACTCGTCACCGCAGAGTTGCCAATGGCGGCTCTCACGGTAGGGATTGCCTTCGTGGCCTGGCCATGATCTCACGTTGTCGGCGATGGCCTCGTTCACCACGTCCCAGGCATAGACCACGTCCTTATAACGGTTCACCACAGTGTGAATATGCTCGCGCAGGCGCTGATAGAACACCTCTTTCTTCACAGGGCGACCTTTCTTGTCGGTAAATATCCAGTCGGAGAACTGCGAGTGCCAGCACAGACAGTGGCCACGCAGGGGTATGCCGTTCTCGCGGCAGAAATTGGCAATGCTGTCGGCGGCTCCCCAGTTCCACACGCCCTCCTTGGGATGAACGGAAACGGGTTTCATGTCGTTCTCGGCAGTGATGCTGTTGAAATTCTTCCGGATGATGTTCATTTCGTTTTCGTTGCTAACGTTGCGCAGGTTTACGGCAACGCCAACGGTGAAATAATCCTTGTAGGCATCCTTAAGTCCAGTCGTGTTGGCATCGGGCTGGAAGCCGAAGCCTTGTGCCGAGGCACTGCTACTGGAGAGCAGAAGCATCAGCAGTAATGCCAGATGAAGGGTGAAGAATGTCGGATGAAACAACTTGTTCATGATCGTAATGTGTTGATTAGTTGATAAATAAATGATTGTCGACTGCAAAGATATGAGTTTTCTTTGGAATCGACATTTCATGATGTAACGTGTTTTTTATTTCATGTTACGATAATAAACAATCGTGTTTTCGTCCCATTGCTGGCGGGCAAAGGGATGTGCCTCGGCAGGCAGTTGGGGGGAGGGAGTTGATAGTTGATGGTTGATAGTTGATAGTTCTTTTTCCGCTTCGCTACAAAAACGTACCTGTGGGCCGAGCGGATGGTTGATGGTTGAAGGGTGTTGGGTGTTGGGTGTTGAGTGTTGAGCGGTTTCCACACGGATCTCGTCCCATAAGCCACGATCGAGGAATGACTGCAGCGTCTGACGACCTCCTTCAACGATGAGCGACTGCAGCTGGCGCTCCCTGCAAGCTGCCAAAAGACTGTCGATGGAGGGAAGGAAGGTGGGTGATGGGTGCTGGGTATTGGGTGCTGGGTGCTGGGTGTTGGGTGATGAAGAATGGCCTAAGACGAAGGCGACGGGCGCAGGGCCGGCCCAATGGCGCACGTTCAGCTGAGGATGCTCACGCTCCCACGTCGTTCGACCGACGACGATGGCATCTTCGCAGGCGCGAAGTTGGTGAACAAGCATGCGCGTGAAGGGTGTTGAGATGGCCAGTGGCTGTCCGGCATTGTCGATATAGCCATCGGCGGTCTGTGCCCATTTCAGGATGATGTACGGGCGGCCTTGCTGGTGGAAGGTGAAGAACCGGCGGTTCAGCCAACGACACTCATCCTCGAGTACGCCTACGCTCACACTGATGCCTGCCTGGCGGATGCGTTCGATGCCGCGTCCCTGCACCTTGGCAAACGGATCGACAGTGCCAACAACTACCCGGCGCACCCCCTTGCTCACGATGAGGTCGCAGCAGGGAGGCGTCTTGCCGAAGTGGGCACACGGTTCCAGCGACACATAGACGGTGGCTGCAGCGAGCAACGGCTCGTCCTCAGGAGCCACTGAGGCAAAAGCATTCACTTCAGCATGTCCCTCGCCACAGCGCACGTGATAGCCTTCGCCCAAGATGCGCCCCTCGTCGCTCACGATGACGCATCCCACCATCGGATTGGGCCGCGACAGGTTGCGCCCGTAGCTGGCCAGCTGTAGGCAGCGTCGCATGTAGAGTTCGTCGGTCGTTGAAGCCATTTCTTTCGGATTTCTTGAGCGGCCCTGTGGGCCGAGTAACGTGTTTTGTGTAGGGGCAGACCCCCGTGTCTGCCCGTTATTGAGCGTTAAGGGACGAGCATTCTTTCCCTCATCATTTTTCGGGCAGACACAGGGGTCTGCCCCTACACGTGGTTGTTCTCCCTCCCCAATCGAATAGAGGGTTTGGGGTGGGACTTTTATTTCCTGTCGATGCGCATGGCCACCTGGAAGAGCGAGGGAAGGAAAATCAGCAGCGAGCAGCCCACAGCCATGAGTACGGTGCGCTCGTTATGGCCGAACAAGTCGATGAGATTTCCGTCGGCGGTCTGTGGGAACAGCTGGAAGGCAACATAAGCCACGGTGTTGTTCACCCAATGGAACACGATGCCTGGCACGATGCTATTGGTGCGATAGTACATCCAACCGATGAGCAGTCCCATGAGCGTGGCATGTATGAACTGGGCCGAGTTTCCGTGGGCAACACCGAAGACGAGTGCCGAAAGGATGATGGGCAGCCAGTGCCACTGACGGTCGAACGCGTTGAGCAACGAGCGCAGGATGGCACCGCGGAAAACCATTTCCTCGGCCACAGGCACCAATATGCCCAAGACGACGTAACCTGCGGGATGGCTCATGACGGTCTCCAGGACTTTCTTCATGTCGGCAGGCATATCTATGTGCAGCGTTTCAATCATCCATTCCGATGGGATGATGGTTCCCAAGGCCAGCACGACCACCCAGAACAGCAATGCCCAGGGGCGTTTCCGGATGTAGACGCGCGAGAATGGCGACCAACGGCATAGTCCGAACACCAGGATGATGACAAGGGTGGGGATAGCGTTGATGACGGCCATGGCCAGTGGATGCCCCAGATAGTCGGATTGGCGTACGTGTTCGATAGCGCTGTGCAGGTCGAGTCCCGTGGCCAGGTACCAGCCGATGGCTGTGGCAAACTGAAAGACGAATTGCAGTACGATGAATGCCACGAAATAGAACAGGGCGTTCAGCAGATGATTCAGTGGTTTTGTCTTCATTGTTGGGTGGTGGGTGATGGGTGTTGGGTGATTATGGTTGGGTGATTATGGTTGGGTGGTGATGGTTAGGTGGTGGGACTTACGATGCGAAGCACTGCCTGGCGGTCGGTTTCCAGTTGGAGGCGCAAGGCTTCGGGCGATTGGAAATGCTGTTCGCCGCGGATGCGCTGCAGGAAACGAACGCTGAGGCACTGGCCATAGAGGTCGCCCTCGTAGCCGAGGATGTTCACTTCCAGCGACAGCGCATGGCCGTCGAAGGTGGGGCGTGTACCTATGTTCATCATACCTGCGAGAGGTTGGGCTGAGGCTGCTGATGAAGGCAGTTCCACCTCTACGGCATAGACGCCGGCGGCAGGTAGCAGTTGTTCAACGCTCTCAGGCGCAAGGTTCGCCGTGGGAAATCCCAGTCGCCTGCCTTCCTCGTAGCCGTGCACCACAGTGCCTTCGATGGTGTAGCGACGACCCAGGCAGGCATTTGCCAGACTGATGTTGCCTTCGGCGAGAGCCTTCCGGATGGTCGAGGAGCACAAGGCAGCTGTAGCGGGCATGTCGTCGCCCAACTGAAACTCGGGTAATCGCACCACTTCGATGCCCATTTCGCGGCCATAGGCCACATAGTCGTCGAAGCCTTCGGTGGAGTGGGGCGAGCGGTGACCAAAACGATTGTCGTAGCCCATCATCAGCACGCTCACGCCAAGTTGTCTGTGTAGCACCTGTTGCATGAAGTCGCGTGCCGACAACAGAGCCAGTTGGCGGTCGAAGTGCAGCACCTCGCAACGATCGGCGCCTGCCTGCAGGATGAGCTGTTGCGTCAGTGCTCGCGTCGTCAGGCAGCCCGGCACGTTTGTCTTGTCCGTTTGCCCGTTCGTCTTGACAGCCTTTTCGCACGTCGTTGAGGCCCCTCCGTTCATTTCGGCCAACACGGCGCGAGGATGGCGGTCGAAAGTGACGACCACGGCTTCGAGTCCCCGTCGGCGGGCCTCGTCCACGACACAACCGATGACGAACTGATGTCCGCGGTGAACGCCGTCGAAGAATCCTATAGTTGCAACGCTTCCGTCCATTGGTCGATGTTTTTGTTGTGGAACGCGACGATGCCCAGCGTCGCAGCTGTCGCTACGTTATCTTGGTTATCGTCGATGAACAGTGTCTCGTCGGCACGGATGTCGGCCTGGCGCAGCACCTCCTCGAAAATGCGTCGGTCGGGTTTGGCCAACTGCATCTCGTAGGAGAGGAATACCTGGCTGAACGCCTTCAGCACCTCCTCTGGAAACAGCACGCGGGCACAGTGTTGCCAGTGCATGTCGTTGGTATTGCTCAGCAGGAAGATGCGATAGCCCTTCCGATGCCATTGCAGCAGGCGGGCGGCACGTAGCTCGCTGAGCGGGGTGAGCAGTGCGTTCCATGCGGCCACCATCTGTTCGTCGGTGGCAGTGGTCTGCGTCATCTCGCGCACCTCCTCGCAGAACTCGTGCGTACTGATGAGTCCCAGCTCGATGCGGTAGAAGAGGTCCTCGGTGCGGTGTTCGACGATGTATTGCGACACACGCTGGCAGCCCAGCCTGTCGAACGCGTCGATGCTGCGTTGCCCGTCGAGTCCGACGAGAACGCCTCCGAGGTCGAATATGATGTTTTTGATGTTCTCCATAAACACAATTGGGAACTCACCCCTTGGTCAGTTCCTTATTTCACCACCATTTTCAGCGTGCGCACCTCGCCTGTCGGCAGCACCTCGCGGCGCAGGTAGAGACCGGGCTGGTGGGGAGCCTGTGTACCCAGACGCGTGCCATCAGCCGTGTAGTAGGCCACGCCAGTTGCCTCGCCGGTCCAGTTGGCCGATTCGGGTTGTCCGATGCCATGGATGCCGGTGATCATCTCCTCGACGTTGGGAATCACGACGGGGTCAATACCACGGTTTGTAGGCGTCACGCGACGGATTGTTCCGTCGGCATTAAACGTCAGGCGGTCGACGCACACCTCGCGATGCGTGCCGGGGCCGTTGTTCAGGTGATTGGGGTTAATGCGGTGATAGACGATGTACCAGTCGTCGGTGCCGGGGATATTGATGATTGAGTTATGACCGGTGCCATAGATGCGGTTGTCGGGGTCTTGAATGATGACGATGGGCTGCCGGGCCACCTCGATAGGTCCCGTCGGCGATTTCGACGTGCCGTAAGCCACGTGGTAGTTGGTCGCGCCCGTGTCATCGACCGACCACAGGAAGTAGTACAGGCCGTTGCGATAGAACACGTAGGCACCCTCGCGGAAGGCATAGTCGGACAACGAGCCGCCCGAAGGCGTGATGACGTACTCCGAACCGACGGTCGACATCATGTCGTCGCTCAACAGGCGATAGCACAACTTACCGTTGCCGTAGTACAGGTAGGTCTGACCGGAGACGGGGTCGGTGAAGACGTCGGAGTCTATCATCTGTCCGGCTGCCGACGACGTGAACAACGGCTTGGCCGAAGCACGGAAAGGTCCTGTGGGACTCTCGCTGACAGCCACGCCAAGAGTTTTTTTGCCCAGCGAGACGTTGTTGCCGCTGAAGTAGAAGAAGTAGCGCCACTTGCCGTTCATCCACTTCTCCTCGATGCAGGGTGCCCAGGCGTTTCCACTGGCCCATGCCACGTCCTGTCCGCTCTTCAGGTTTAGGAACGTGCCCTCGTTGGTGAAGTTCAGCAGGTCGGGCGACGAGAACACATCGAACGAATATCCGCCCCACGAGGCATAGCCGTCGGTAGTAGGATAGACGTAGAAGCGCCCGGTCTTCTTCGAGAATAGCACCTCAGGGTCGGCGTGGAAGTCAGGCAGGACGGGATTGCCGACGGGCTCGACGGTTACCGCGTAATAGTTTACAGGTTGGGTGCTGGAATGGGATGAATAAGCATTGTTAATGGCGGCATATACGACTGGTCCCTTGCTAAAATCCTGCGGGACGCTGTTCACGGTGCCATTGACGGGCGACAGATAGAACTGCGGGTCGAAACTCGTGATGTCGGTACCTGGCTCAACGGGCAGATAGATGGTACCTTCGCCACCTGTAGTTGCGGGGTGACTGATGACAATACCCTGTTGCTTAATACGGGGGTTGCGGGCTCCGGCTATAAGTGCTGCATTCGTGTTCATGGGGAATGCGCTGAGCAGGGCAGCAGTCTCCTCTTGCGTGATGGGAAGCACCGTGCCGTGACGCGGAGTGAACACGCCCTGCATGGCAGTGTTCTGCACGAAGGTGAAGTTTTCGAGGTCGCTCGACGAGCAGAACTGATAGTGACCGTTCGAATAGCAGTCGTACATCAGCACCCACGAGTCTTGGTTGATGAGTTTGAACACACCAGCACCCTCAACGGCTTCTGTGGTCTGCTGGAGTGTGCCCGAAGGTTTCGACCACTGGCTGCCCAGAGGTTCGCCCGGACGGGCCGTCAGGTGGCGGGCTGTGACCTTGCAAATGCCGCCCTCGCCCTCGTTTTTGTAGAATCCGTGGTAGAGCGAGTCCGACTCGTTGTAGACGATGTCCATGTCGATGGTGGCTGAACCGCGGTCGTAGAAGTACGTGGGTTCGCCTTCTAGGTCGGTGAAGTCGGCGTTGGCGTAGCAGTAGTAGTCCTTGTCGTAAGGAATGCCGTCACTACTCTCGGTGCGCAGCGAGAAATAGACCATGAACTTCTGTGCCTCCTCGTCCCAGATGGTCTCGGGTGCCCAGACGCGGATGACCTTGGCAAACATGGTGCCGGGATAGCGGTCGGGGAAGTGCACGGTAGAGTGCTGCCAGTTGATGAGGTCAGCCGACTTCATCAGCACCAGGCCGCGGTTGGACGACCATCCTTCGGCCGAACGCATGTCGGTGTTCACCATGTAGAACATTCCGTCGGGACCACGTAGCACGTGGGGGTCGCGGACACCCTTCTTCAGGGCAATGGTGTCGGCCTTCACGACGGGCTGACCGTTGTTTATCGGAGTGAAGTTATAGCCGTCGTTCGACAGGGCATAGTACAGATTCTCGTTGGTGTTCGAGGGGAAGTAGACGAACAGGTAGTTCGTGTAGGGCTCGCGTTCGTGCAGCGTCACGGTGAAGTCGCGGGTGCGGCGTTCCTGGCCTTTCATGAGCGTCGCCGTAAGAACGACCTGTCGCTTCTGACCCTCGGGCAACTGAAGCACACGGCCTTTGTCGTCGATCCAGTCGGTGTCGTGCGATTTCCAGAACACCACCGATCCGTTTTCGGCAACGGTGGGAAGCGTCAGGTCGGTGTAGACGTTGTTCGGATGACCGGGGATGCGCAGCCCTTCGGCGTCCATGTCCACCGTCTCAGCATCGCTCAGCTCGGGCAGCACGCCCACGGTGAACTCGCGGTCCTTGGCCAGGGTGCCTGCCGTGAGGTGGGCTGTCAGCACGGCATGTGCGATGCCGCTTCCGGCAACAGGTCGGGTGACGCGACCTTCGGCTGTGATGACACCATTGTCGCTCGACTCCCACGTAATGTGCAGCTCCTTGTAGGTCGAAGGCAGGTCGATGTCGTCCTTCAGCTGACTGACGTCGCCCAGCGTGAACTCGTCCATCTGCTGGCAGATGCGCAGCGAGTCGGCATAGGCGTTCAGGGGCTTGATCGAGCGCGACAGTTCGCTGATGCCACTCGACAGCAGCGAGTAGTTATAGACGCGGAAATCGTGAATCAAGGCACCCCGCAGGTAGGCATCGCCGGCATAGCAGCTTCGGCCGAGGTAGTTCTCAACCAGCTCACTCAGGTCGCTGGGGTGCAGGCGGACCTGCTTCGACGAGGAGATGCCGTTCAGGTAGAGGCGGGCCGATTGGCCGTTCTGCACCAGGATCAGGTTGTTCCACTCGCCTTTCTTCAGCTGGCTGCGAGCCGTGACGCCACTCTCCTCGGTGTAGTCGCTCGGGCTGATGGCGTAGCGGGTGTCCTTGGCGTTCAGGAACATATAGCCCTCGCTCGACGAGTGGGCAAAGCACCAGATAAAATTGCCGTTGGCGGTTAGATTGGTCTCCTCTGGTACGAACACGTTCACCGAAATCGTGAAGTTCGTCGACAGGCTGCGGATGAACGCTCCGAAGCTGCTGCCAAAGTCGAAGTATCCGTTGTCGGTGCCCAGGCTGAGCACATTCTCACCGGCATATTGGTCCAAGGTTGCGCCCTGACAAAGCGTGCCTTGGTATTTGCCCGAAAGGTCGGATGCTGTAGCAAAGTCAAACCGCACCATGACGCTGTCGGTCTGAGCGCTCAGGTGCAGGCTGGCCAATAGTGCCAGAAGGAGGGTAAAGATGGTTTTCTTCATATTTTGTGTCATATTTTTCTGTTTCGTGATGGCCATTTTTCGTGGTCGGTTACTAGTGATGGACTTGCAATTCGTAGTTGGTTTTCTGCGCTTCGTGCTTGTAGCCTTCGCTTTGTGAGCATTCTGCGTTCGTGGCTTTTGTTTCTCGTGGAGGCCCCGCGTTCTTGCCCTTCGCTTCAAGCATGGCGTTTGCCGTTTTTGTCAGCGTTTCGAGCAGTCTTCGTCTGCGTTCCAAGCCGCTCGGCTGATGTATCGAGGAGCCTTTTTGGCGCTAAAGCTATGCTTTCGCTATGCTAAAGCACTGCCTTTTGCCGGAAGAGCCATTCGTTGTCATTCTGAACGATTCAGGGCTGTTCATCGCCATTCTTCGTACATTCAGCGCCGATGCTCTTTTCCAAATGCAAAGATACATCACAAAACCCGCATTTGCCTTCAAAACGGCAAACTTTTGTTATGTTTTTACACTTTTTAACATCTTGCCAGTCGGGCTAGCTCACGCGAGAGCCTCCCCCAACGCCTCCAACCGGAGGGAACAGCCTACCCCCAAATCCTCCCTGAAGGGAAGGGGGGCATGAGGGAGCCATGCCGCTCCACTTGTATGGGCAGATTAGAGGAGCCTCACCTAACTCCCTCTAATCGGAGGGGTGCACAACGCTCTCAACTGTATGAAACCACGCCGCCCCAACTGTGGGAAACCACGCCGCCCTAACTGTAGGGGCAGACCCCCGTGTCTGCCCGCAAAACCAGGAAAGGCTACGGCAACGCGAGTTTTTTCAAGATGAGGCCCTCCCGCGATTCTTTCCCCTTCCCTTTAGGGAGGGTTGGGGTAGGCTTTTTCCCCCTCTCTTTCCCAAAATTAAAATTAAGCCTGGCCGCCGCTATATTTAGAATTAGCGGAAACGCTAATTCTTATAGCAGCTTTGCTGCTTTATTTACATTGGAACTACTTGTAGTGGAAGTGTAACCATCTACATCTACATCTACATCTACATCTACATTTACATCTACATCTACATCTACATTTACATCTACATTTACATCATAGATAGGCAAAACGTTACTAACGTTAGGTTTTTATGTGGCTAAATCTCTCAAGACCATTTCTACATCGGCTTTTCCACCACATTGACCTCGTCACGAAATAATTGAATTTCAGCTTCCTTAATTGCTTATTGAATCCAGTTTAAGCCTTAATTAAGCTAAATTTAAGCCTTAATGAGCCTAATTATGCAGAATTAAACCCATTTATGCAGAATAGCCTCCAAATTATGCAAATTAAAACTCGATTATACGCTTTTTTGTATGTTTATGTCGACTTCTGTTTCATTCCCATTACTCCCTAAAACGAGAATTCGTCGGCAGTCGCGCCAGCTTGCTCCTCTTCGCTTGCAACTTCGCTTGGCAACGCCCCAAAGGGATCATCGACGATGGCTGCGGCGCGCATCTTCTTGTCGTAGAAACGCTTCTGCCGCTCACGGTTTTTCTGCTTCTGTCGCTCGTATCTTTCGATGTCGTCATTGATTTGTTTCATCATGAATTTATAGGCGATAAGAACATCACCAGCCATCTTTTCTTCTGCAACCTCCTTGCCCAGAATCGTCTTATAAATGGCCTTGAACAGCGTGCCCAGTTTCTGCGTGTTGAGATAGCGCAGCGCTTCCCATTGATTAGCATTGAGAACAATCGTCTTCGGACTGTTGGTGTTTTCCTTTTTTGTTTCCATAGTGTAGTTATTCTTTTGTTGATATTTTTTTTACTAAAGCTCGACTCTCGGCTCTCGCTCCTGTCTTTCTCGCCTGCAAATATAGGCAGATTTTTTGAGCTACAGCGCCAAAACTGCACATTTTTTTCGCCCTCCCTTTTTGCATAATCAGGAAAAAACCACTACCTTTGCAGGTCATATAATGAAACTCAACGATTGCCAGTTCCTGCCCAGCGATGCTTCGCAAGCGGCAGAGCCGGGCGGAGTAGCGTGCTGAGGGGCAATCAACTACTTTACCTCCCCCTCTCTTCACTCCTTTACTGCTTGCAAATTGAGCTATTGTGAAACCTGAAAAATGAAGCAAATCGAAGTAGTAGCAGCAATCATTCGCCGAGAGGAAAGAATATTCGCCACACAGCGTGGATATGGCGATTGGAAAGATTGGTGGGAGTTTCCTGGCGGAAAAATGGAGGCTGGGGAAACTCCCGAGGAGGCACTGCGCCGCGAGATTCGCGAGGAGCTGTCGACGGAAATCAGTGTCGATGAGTTGCTCTGTACGGTAGATTACGACTATCCAAAGTTCCACCTGACCATGCACTGCTTTCTGTGCTCGCTGCTGAGCGAGGCGCTTCATCTGAACGAACACGAAGCTGCCCGATGGCTCTCCGAGGATGAACTGGACAGCGTTCAGTGGCTGCCTGCCGATCAGGAGGTAATCAGGTTGCTAAAAAGGGGAGGGAGCCTAAACAGCCACGTGTAGGGGCAGCCCCCCGTGTCTGCCCGCCATAGAAGCCCACAGCATAGGGAGAAAGTAAGCCCCAAGCATTCTTCGGGCAGACACGGGGGTCTGCCCCTACGCGTGGATACCGCTACCACCCTTACTTCAACTGGAACTCCTCGGGATGCTCCTTTACTCGTTGTTGGAACTTGATGAGCTCTTCCATCACTTCCTCGACCTCATCCGTCAG
This sequence comes from uncultured Prevotellaceae bacterium, assembly GCA_902774815.1. Lineage (GTDB taxonomy): Bacteria > Bacteroidota > Bacteroidia > Bacteroidales > Bacteroidaceae > Prevotella. Next base: position 46,085 of record CACYJV010000019.1, read on the forward strand.
CAACAGCGACAGGTTATTGTATTTCCCCTTTTCCGTCAGCAGGTGAAGCAGCGAATAAACGGGTATGTCTTCTGTCCAGAACTGCTTGCCAAGGAATATCATCGGACTGGAAAAACCAAACGAGAGGTAATGATTTTGCACGGCATCTTGGAATATCTCCTGCATGGTTCCTGCACTGCCAGGGGTGTAGACGATGCCTCCAAAAGGCAAAGTCAGGATGTTGTTTTCGCGAATGCTGTTCTCGAAAAACTTGGCGATGTGCGTGGCAAAAGGCGTCGATGGCTCGTGTCCGTAGAGCCATGTAGGGATGCTGAGGCTGTCGTAAGTGGTCTGTGGATAGCGTTGCAACACCTCGAAAGCCGTTGTCAGCCAACCGGCATCGCGAAACGAGGGTGCCGCCGATAGTGTCTTCAGTGCATCTTCCGCGTCAGCGTCGCCGTAGCCAGCCATCCATGCACCCAGATGAGTGGCTTCCATGGCACCGGGACCTCCTCCGCTGAGCACGTAGAAACCCGCTTCGGTGAGCCGTTTGCACAGGAATACGATCTGGCGGTACAGGGCATCGGTTCTCAGCAATGCATGGCCACCCATCACGCCGACGCACTTCAGGTAGTTGTGCTTGCGGAAAAACTCGCCCAGCGCAACATAAATGCTGTGGTCGTGAAGTGTTCGTGCCATCGACTCTTTAATGTCATTTGTCTGCTTGCCGTGGGCAAGGTAATGCTGATAGATGCGCGTGTCATGGCAATCGTCGAACGATGACACATCAGCAGGGTCGAAACCCTCGTAGAGTTCCTTGGCATCGTACAGCTCGGAACGGCTCACGTCGAAAGGTACCTCCTTCAGGTATTCCACAATCGACATGGCGTCGGAAACATTGGCGTTTTTAATCATACGTGCGAAAACAATTAGTATTGTCCTTTAACTCCCTTATAGTATTGTCCTTTAACTTCCTTATAGTATTGTCCTTTAACTTCCCTAACTTCCTTAACTTCCTTAACTTCTTTGACTTCCCTCGCTCGGCTTTGCCGCTTTCGTAACAAAGTGGAGAAAGAACTTCCTAAACCCCCGCTTCCTCTGCTGCCATCATCGATTCCTCCTCCGGCATCTCGTAATGCCTGATGCTATGGTCTTGCAGGAATATCTTGTTAAGCGTATAGGCGAGCGACTCCAGCGTTTTCTCGCGCACCTTTGGTTTCAGTTCACATTCCCAAATCGTGATGCAATGCCACCCCATCGCGGCAAGTTCCTGTTGCACCCTCAAGTCGCGCTCCTGGTTCCGCCGTATCTTGGCCACCCAGAACTCCCTGTTCGTCTTCGGAATCTTGCAGCACTCGGAATTATCAAATTCTTTGCTCCCCTCGCCTTTTGGAGAGGGGTTGGGGGTGAGGCTCACATTGTGACCATGCCAGAAGCACCCGTTCACAAAGATACACGTCCTGTACTTCCTCATCACGATGTCTGGCTTTCCAGGCAACCTCGGATGGTTCAGCCTGTAGCGGAACCCCTGTCTCCACAGCCATTTCCTGACCACCATCTCCGGCTTCGTGTCCTTGCCGTGGATGGCCGCCATGTTCGCATGCCTCTGTTGCTCCGTGAGTGGGTCCATGATTAATTTCTATTATCGTTTAACAGTCAACTCTCAACTATTAACTCTCAACTCTCTCCTCTCCGCCACAAATTTACGCATTTATTCTGAATTAGCGATGCAACTTCCCCGAAAACATTTCTATGTTTCCAACTCTTTTGTCAAAAAAAACAAATCCCAGCCACAAACCCACAAAATTTTCTCATAACCAAAGGTTATTTCATAGAATTTGTGTATCTTTGTAGTCACAAAATACCAAGAATCGCGTTAATATGGCTGTAAATAGTAATTGAAAAGTATACCAGATAATAATCTAAAAGTATACCACTTCGACTGAGGACTGCAAAACGTACAAGAAGTAAAGAATGATCAACATGGGCAAGAAGGAACATACGAAAGACAAGGTGCTTTGCTCGGCTCTCGTGGACAAACTTTCTCACAAATCATACCTCGTCAACATGACAGGTACAATATTATCGTATAAAAGAAAAAAATATCAATAACAAGCAAAGTGTAACAAACTTTTTGTATCTTGCAGTACAAGGTCGAAATGGTATACTTTTAGATTATTATCTGGTATACTTTTACGTTATCATTTACAAGGCCATAGCTACGGACATGGACGGTGCATGTAATAATGAGAAGGCACGATATTACGTGAAAATCGTGCCTTCCTCCTAAACAATTATTAACTAACTAATGTATGAATCTAAAAACAATCTTTTTACTGGCATGTCTGTGGCATTTTTTTCACTCCTTTTAGGTCATCCTTTGTGGCTTCTACAATGCTGATGGCATAGCCACCGCCTGCTGCCGCCGTCAGTTTCAAGACAGATTTTGCAGTGACAACACCTCGCTTAATCACGTAGGCCTGCGGATTTGTCTTGTAGTGGGCATCCTTTGCATCAGCATAGACAGTGGCAACGTACTTCTTGCCAGGGTCCAGGAAATTGAGCTTCAGAGCAGATGTATGGCCGTGCTCACTGGCTGTGCAGCCCACGAACCAGTTGTTCGTTCCCTTGGCCTTGCGGGCTGCCACGATATAGCGGCCCGGCTCTGCCTCGAGGTAGCGCGAGTCGTCCCAATCGACGGCCACGTCCTTGATGAACTGGAAGGCATCCATGTGCTGCTCGTAATTGTCAATCATGTCGGCAGCCATTTGCAGCGGACTGTACATGGTGACGTAAAGAGCCAACTGACGGGCCAGCGTAGAGTTCACGTGGTTCGGGTTGTTGGGATTGATTTTGCTCATATCCATCTCGAAGATACCCGGCGTGTAGTCCATCGGACCGCCCTGTAAGCGGGTGAAGGGCAGAATGGTAGTGTGGAAGGGCTTACTGCCGTTGGTGGCCTCGTATTCTGTGCCGCGGGCTGCCTCGTTGCCAATCAGATTCGGCCAGGTACGACAGAGGCCTGTGGGGCGCACAGCCTCATGGGCATTTACCATGATGTGGTGCTTGGCAGCCTCCTTGATACAGTAGAGATAGTGGTTCACCATCCACTGACCATAGTGGAACTCACCACGAGGGATGATGTCACCCACGTAGCCGCTCTTCACAGCCGTATAGCCGTATTTGTTCATCAGCGTGTAGGCAGCTTCCAGATGGCGCTCATAGTTTCGGGTAGAGGCTGAGGTCTCATGGTGCATCTGCAGGCGCACACCCTTGGAGTGGGCATAGTCGTTCAGCCCCTTCAGGTCGAAATCGGGATAGGGTGTCTGGAAGTCGAACACATAGTCCTTTGACTTACCGAACCAGTCTTCCCAACCAATGTTCCAACCCTCCACCAGCACCTGGTCGAAGCCATGCTTGGCAGCGAAGTCGATGTAGCGACGCACATTGTCGTTGTTGGCACCATGAAGGCCGTGGGGCTTGGTCTTCGAGTAGTCCAGGTGATCGAGTTGCACGGAGGGCAGGTCGAAGGTGTATGACCACTGGCTTTTGCCGTTGATCATCTCCCACCACACACCTACATATTTCACAGGCTTAATCCAGCTCGTGTCCTCCAGCTTGCAAGGCTCGTTCAGGTTCAGAATGAGGTTCGAGGCAAGGATGTCGCGGGCATCGTCGCTCACCATGACCGTGCGCCAAGGCGAAGTGCAGGGAGCCTGCAGATAGCCTTTGTCGCCCTTGGCATCGGGAGTGAGCCAAGACTCGAACACCATTGTCTTGTCATTGAGGTTCAGGTGCATGCAACTGTAGTCAATCAGTGCAGCCTCGTGCAGGTTGATATACAGGCCGTCGTCGGTCTTCATCTGAAGCGAGGTCTGCACACCCGTGTCAGAGAACGGATGCTGAGAGGCATTGGGCGTGATAGCCTCCTTCATGTGGCTGCGGATCTCCGAGAGACGGGTCTCCATGTAGTCGTACTCCTGCGTGTCGTAGTCGCCGGGAATCCACCAGGCAGTGTGGTCGCCCGTCATGGCGAACTGCGTGTGCTCCTCCTTGATGACGAAGTAGTTCAGGTTCTGGCTCAGCGGGAACTCATAGCGGAAGCCGAGTCCGTCGTCGTAGAGACGGAAACGGATTCTGAGGTCGCGCTGCTGTGCCTCCTGATGCAGGGTGACGAGCAGTTCGTTGTAGTGGTTGCGGATGTCACGCGTCTCACCCCAAACGGGCTGCCATGTCTCATCGAAGGTAGCAGTCTGCTGGTCTGCGAGCGTAAAGCCGCTCTGCAGGTTGGTCTGACTGGTGCTGGCTGTGCGTGTAGCCCCCTGAGCTGTATATTCCTCATAGGAGTTGGCCTTCAGTTCCAGACCCAGTTTCGAGGGATTAATCACAGCCATTCCCTTATAAGAAAGATCATACACTGGCTCACCCTGAGCGGAGAGCGTGAAGGTCATCTGCATCTGTCCGTCGGGCGATGTCAGACTGAGTTTGTCGGCTGCAAAGGCTGTGGATGCTACGAAAGCCAAAGCGCAAAGTAATATCCGGTTGATAGTCTTCATTGTTATTTTGTTTTATAAATAGCTGCCGTGAAGGCATTGAGGGTAATTTTGTTCTTATTCAGGTGGCACTTGCCAGAGACCATGACGGGCTGGTCTTTGCCAATAGAGAGGGAGGCAGACACTTTCTTGCCACTGGGATTCAGGGCAATGACGTAGGTCTCGCCCGCAGAAGTACGCTGATAAATCATCGGATAGGGCTGGCTGACATTGCTCAGCAATTGCCAGTCGCCATCATTGCCGAGTGCCTTCGACGAATGGCGGAGAGCAGTCAGACGACGCACGAAGTTCAGCATGGAGTTCGGGTCGTCCTCTTGAGTTTCTACGGTCAGCCTGCCGTTCTCCGTATCCACGGGAAAGTAGAGATTGTCGGGTGTGCAGGTCGAGAAGCCTGCCGTCTGATCGTTCTTCCACTGCATGGGGGTACGGGTGCCTGCCCTGTCGTTGCTGCCTTCTTTGCTTGGCAGGTCCATCTGGTACTTCATGGCGATTTCGTCACCATAATAGATGAAGGGCACACCGGGCATCGTGAGGAAGAAGGTCATGGCTACTTTCAACTGGTCGAGCGTGTTACGCTCAGCCACATGCGGACGCTGATAGTCGTGGTTGGCTGTCGGGATGGCGATGTAGCCTTTGTCCTTGGTGGCGGTATAGGCTTTCGTGTAGTTGTCGATGAACTCGCTGATGCTTCCCCTTCCCGAACGGTCGAAATAACAATAGTCGTAATCACGGCCCTGTCCCCAAGGCGTGTTCCTGGCAAAGAAGAGCGAGGGATAGCCCTTGATGCCGAAGTGAATCATGAAGTCGATGTTGAATCCGGCGGGAATGGCGACGGCAGGGTCGGACCACTCGGAGATGAGCACGCACTCAGGATAGTTCTTATCCTTCCACTCACGCATCTCGTTCCAGAGCAGCGACACGGCCTTCTTGTCGGGGTCGTTCTTCACGAGCGACGGAGCCATATCCACACGGAAACCGTCTACACCCTTGTCGAACCAGAACGACATGATGTTGCGCATCTCTCTGCGCACGGCCTGAGGGCCCGGGGCATCGACGCCCTGTTCCCAAGGATGATTAGGATCGGGATTGGCAAAACCGTAGTTGAGCGCAGGCTGGCATTCGAAGAAATTCTTCTCGTAGTACTTCCCGCGTGGAGCATTGGCCTCCACATAGCGGCCACGGGTGCTGGCAGCAGGATTGGGTTCCTGCTTGCGGGCAGCAATCTCCTGCTTCTCGGCATCAGAGATGACGTCCAGCCAGATAAAGTAATCGCTATAGCGGCCATTGGGATCTTTCTCTGCCGAGGCCTTGAACCAGGCACACTCACTACTTGTATGGCCAGCCACTAGGTCGAGACATACCTTGATGCCTCGCTTGTGGGCTTCACCCACCAGCGTTACCAAGTCGCTATTGGTTCCGAAACGCCCATCCACCTTGTAGTAGTCTATCACATCGTAGCCCCCATCAAACCAACCTGACTCAAAGATAGGATTCAGCCAAAGGGCGTTCACACCCAGGGACTTGATGTAGTCGAGTTTCTGAGTGATACCAGGCAGGTCTCCGATCCCGTTGCCGTCTGTATCCATATACGACGACGGATAAATCTGGTAGAACACTGCATCGCTCAGCCACTTCGGCCCCTTCTGTGCCTCAGCCCTTGCAGAGAAGGAAGCTAGGATGACTATCAATATTATAATCTGTTTTTTCATATACATTATCTACAAGAAACTAGAAACTTGAAACTAGAAACTCGAAATTCGAAACTTGAATTATGATTCAATCACTATCATAGACCAGTACTTCAGTGAGGGAAGCGTAAAGGTTACGACACCGTTTTTCTGAGCGAATGACAACTCTAAGGGAGCGCCTGCCAAGGCATCGGGAGATGCCACCCAGACACGCTTCACCGCCGATGTGATCTTTACCGATAAAGGCAACCCTGTCACCTCCTGCGGGGCGGGCATCGTGCCGTCCATGTCACGCCAACTAAGACTGTTTGCCTGACGATAGTTCAGCAGGTGGATGATCTGGCCCGTGGCAGCCTTTCTACAATAAGCCGTAACCTTTCCTTGCTGTGGAGGCCAAGCGTTGATGCTGACACCTTTGTTCCCTGAAGCGATGTCGCATACCACCTCTTCACCCCCGCCACGCAACAGATTTTCGTAGGCCACAAGGAAGTCATAGTAGCGTACAATGCCCTGCCGCAATTCTTCACTCATCTGCAAGTTGCTATTGGGAAAATATTCGTGGCAGAGCATGTGGCCGTCGCCCAACTCCAAATGAGCACCGCCAATGGCAAACATCGTAGCATCAGCCAGCAACACCCCAGGAGTGTTGAATGTCCCCTTTTGCGATGACTTGTTATAGTTCATGTAGGCAGCAAAGACGGTCTGCAACTTGTTGTTACTATAGGCAGAGTTGGCTTGGCGCACCGTCAGCAAGTCTTCAAAGCGCGACTCACTGTCCCATAGTTCATTATAGAGGAAATCCACACTGCCAGTCTGGGCAATCTGGCTTGCACCATAGCTGGCTACCGCATTCATCACTAGCCGCTTCTGCGGATGAGCCGCCTTCATGGCTGTGATGAACGAGCCGAAGCCTTTAGGCAGGTTCACCCTGTTGCCATTGTAGTCATAGACCGTCCCCCGGTCGCCCACCTGGTCTATATGATAACCATCGAAGTCGAACGAGGCATAAACATCATCGTTGCGCTCAGCCAGATATTGCTGCCATGCAGTATTGGCAGGATTGGCGAGCAGGATGTTACTTTTCCATGCACTGGAGAGCACCAATTGGTCAATGTCGCCGTGTCCGGGCTGCTTATACATCAGCCACTCACCACTCACACCATCGGCAGCATAGTCATTTAATGCTCCATAGCAGAGGTTGTAGAACATGGCTTTCATCCCCAATTGGTGTTGCACGTCGATGTAGCGACGCACAACCGAGGTCACAATGTTCCGATTAGCAATATCGGTGTAATTGTCCAGCAACCCTCCGCGAGTGCCGCCCAACGGCCAGTGGTGCTTGTAGTGCCAGTCGTAGAACTGTATGCCGTTAATGTGGCAACGGTTCAGAAATGCCATTTCTTCCTTTATGACAGCGTCTGTCTTTGAGTCATCAAAGGTGGCAACAAAGCCATAGCGAGGAAAGCGAGTCCAGTCGCTCGACACATCGATGCCAACAGTACCCAGAATGCTCTCGACATTACCTTCTGTCGTGATGACTTCGGCTAGATAGCCAGTGAAGTCACTCAATGGAGCTGTCCATGTCCATGTACTGCCACGAACAGTCTCCGTTTCTACAACGTTGCCTGCTTTCAGATAACGCACGGTAACACCGTTGGGCATGTTTCCGTTGGCCGTAAACGTAATGGTCTCACCCGGTCGATAGCATGCCTTGTCGGTTTGTATGCTGAGGTTCAGCACAGCCTTGCGCTGCGTTGTCACCGTTACCTGTGAATCATTATCCGCAGGGGTGCCGTTTGTTTGAGAACTATCGCTCTCGCTGCCGCCACATGAAGCAACAAGCAGTGAGAGGATAGTTGCCAACGCGATTCTTAGCTTCATACGCATTAGTTCTTGACAATGGAAACGGTTTCTTCCAGCTGGTTCAGAGTGATGGTATAGGTACCTGCCGACTGTATCTGCCACTTTTGATCTATGTCGCCCACGTTTATTTCAAGATACTGTGCTTTAAAGTCAGCATTGCTTTTGTCGATGAAAAGCATCTGCTCAACTTCACCCGTCGGTGCCACATCGTTACCCTTCGAATTCATGAACCAGGCTCCGTTCCAATCGCTTTGCCGGTCACAGGTAAACTTTACCTCGCCAGTCGTCAGGCTTCCCGTCCATGTGAAGATGTAAGGGCTGTCGGTTGCCTTCATGGGTGTCGCACCGCCAATGTCCCAACCTGCAGGCGTCGCGTCGCCAACAAGATAAATCATTTCGTAGGGCTTGAACTCATGCATCATCATTCGTTCCTTTCCTGTGCGGATGTCAACGCAAATCTTATATGCCTTATCAGTCTCCGACTCCTGCAGATACCACTTGTTGTCAGGATCGTAGCCAGCAATGAGTTCCATGGTGGTTTGCGTATAGGGTGCACCGGCAGATGTTGCTTTGTACATGTTTTCCCAGCTTCCTTCAGACGTTCCAAACTTGAACTCACCCTTTTCGGCAGCAGTGAAGTGGTGGGCATAGCGGAAGAGGAAAGCATCGAGCGGGTCTTTGTTCATCTTCACGAAGCCCCACCCCGTGGCATCACCAACGAAGTAGAGGTTGTCGTAGGCTGGAACCTCACCCTCCATCTGTGTCATCGTGACCTCACTGTTCAGCAGGTTCACCTTTACTTGATAGAAATGATCTTCGGTGATGATGAACTTTACGTCGGGTTCTTCGTCGCTGGTACGCAGAACCAGACCGCCGTTGCCGTCGTTGTTGTATGAAGGCAGCCACTGTCCTGGTGTCGTGAGGAACTTCAGCTCGCCAGCCTTCAGGTTGCCCTGCCAAGTGAAGACGCCGTTGTCCGTTCGTTTCATCTCTGTGGCATTGTCGGCACTCCAGCCATTGGGGGTGGCATCACCCACCAAATAGAGGGTTGTTGTCACGGGGGCGTAAGGAGTGGCAGAAAACGATGCGGTGGCCGTCTGGCGTTCGTCCATGCCTTCAACGATGGCCGTCAGGCGGGCATTGACCGTTGTTTGCTGTCCGGCTCTGATACCAAGCTGGTTGAGCAAGATGTCGTTCAACTGCTCCTGGTTGGCACTCCACTGATAGACTTGTGTCTGGTGGTCAATGGCTGCGTAGGTCTTTTCGCCTGCCGTCATTTCCAGCAGGTAGGTGATGCGATTGCCTGTTCTAAAATTGTGCCCCGTAGTCCAATTGATGGTCACTGCCTCTGCAGCGTGGTTGAGCTCATTGAGCACTTCGGCACTCTGGTCGATGGTCATGGCCAGTTCGTTGGATCCTTTATCCAGCTGTGCATAGTCATTGTCTGCGCATGCCGTGAAAAGGAGACCCAGCAATAGTGCTGGTAATATTTGATAGATATGCTTCTTCATTTCTTTTGTATTTTAATTGATTAATAACCAGGGTTCTGTGTCATCAGCGTGTTGGCATCCATCTCCGTCTGTGGAATGGGGAACAGCAGGCGCTCCTTTGTGGCGCGGGTCTTTCCAATACGATGAAGGAAATTAAGGGCATAGTTACCTCCGTCAATGCGAATCATGTCAAACCAACGGTGGCCCTCAAAGGCCAGTTCCATGCGGCGCTCGTGGATAATCTTTTCACGCATCTCTGCCTGCGAAAGACCAGCTACGTTGGGCAGTCCGGCACGACGACGGACAATGTTCAAAGGCGTGGTCGCCTCTGCAGTTTTCCCCTGTTCGTTCAGAGCCTCGGCTTTCATCAGCAGCACGTCGGCAAAGCGCCATACGACGAAGTTCTGTGCACAGGTATTATACTCTGGTGAGACAGACTTCGGCACCAAGAACTTACGCACGTTGTAGCCCGTGTTAGAATAGCTGCCCTTATAGGTCATGCCGTCGAAGTCGGGACAGCCCTCGTATAAGATAGTCCAATCCTTACGCAGATCGCCGTCTTCATATTGGCTGACAAATTCTTCGGTGGGCTGGTTCCATCCATAACTTCCTGCGACAAAATCGCTGTTGCGTGGTCCCATGAAGGTGCTGAGCCAACTTGACTGCGGGTTGTTGCCCCAGAAGTCATACTCTGTGTTGCCCGAATACTGGACTTCAAAAATGCTCTCAGGTCCATTGTTGATACGGGCATCAAAGTTGTCGGTATAGCTGCATTTGCTTAGGTCGTAGCCCAGTTGTTCCACCTGTTCGCACATTTGCTGAGCCTTGGCAAAGTCGCCGCGAGTCAAATAGATGTCGGCCAGCTGTGTCAGGGCAGCATCGCGACAAGCACGGCCCTTTTCATCATCATTATAGTCGGCCTTGGCGGGCAGTATCTCGGCTGCACGCTGGCAGTCTGTCAGAATTTGTGCATAAACATCGTCAGCTGATGAACGGGCAATGTCGGTAGATTCGCCTGGGGTGAATGGCTTCAAGCGCAGGGGTACACCTCCATAGAGTCTTACCAAAACATAATAGTAGTGTGAACGCAGGAAAAGGGCTTCGCCCAGGCAGCGCTCCTTGATGCTTCCTTTCTCATAACCAGTTGTCTCGATGCCATTTATCAAAATATTGCATTGGCCGATGCCTACCCAAGGCGAACGCCACATATAGAGTGCCATACCATTGTCGCTAAGCGTAGTGAAGTTGCTGGCCTGCACGGTCTCAAGGCCGTCAGTGCCACCACCAGCACCAACAATGCTGTTACCTGCCACAATGTCGAGTGTCCAAAGGCGCTGGTTATACATGTTCGATGATTGTAGTGTACGGTAACAAGCGTTAGCCATAGCCACGGCTACATCGTCAGTAATTTCTGTCTCAGGGTCAACGGTGTTCTTGGGTGATTTGTCCAAAAAGTCATCACCACATGAAGATAGCATAAAAGCTGTCACCAGTCCGAGTGCTGCAATATATATTTTTTTCATAATACTTTTTCGTTTAGAAGTTGAAGTTTAAGCCAATGTTGAACGTTCTGGAAATAGGATAACGGGAGAGATCGATGCCATTGATGTCAACCTCTGGGTCGAAACCGGAATAGCTGGTGATGGTTGCTACATTCTCGCAAGAAAGTGTCAGGCGTGCATTCTCGATGGTGAGAGCCTTCAGCCATTCTTTTGGAAAATTGTAAGCCAATGAGATAGTCTTCAGACGCAGGTAGGAACCGTTTTCTACAAAGCGGTCGCTGATGCGGTTGTTCTGGTTAGGGTCTCCATAGACGGCACGGGGCATGGTGCTGCTGGTGCCTTCGGCTGTCCAGCGTCCCAGCACGTCGGTAGTCTGGTTGTAGGCTGCTGCCATGCCTGTCAGGTCGATATTGTTTGCGTTGAAAATCTTATTCCCTGCCACGCCCTGCAAGTAAATACCTAACTCGAAACCTTTATAACTCAACGTATTGTTCAGTGAGAACAAATGAGTAGGGTTGGGATTGCCCAATACTGTACGGTCGTCATCGTTGATAACACCATCATTGTTCAGGTCCTTGAAGCGGATGTCGCCCGGCTCTGCACCCGGCTGGATAGCATGTGCATTCACTTCTGCCTGATTTTGGAAAATGCCATCTGTAACATAGCCGTAGAATACGTTGATGGGATAGTTGCGGTCAAGCATTGTGACATACGAGTTGTTAATCTGATTAATATAATAAGGTACATCACTATTTAGGTCCTTGATTTTGTTCTTGTTGTAAGTGTACGACAGGTCTGATTGCCAGTCCAGGGGGCCACCCTTCAGATTAATGGTATGAACAGACACTTCGAATCCCGTGTTGCGCACCTTGCCGGCATTGGTGTAGGTGGTGCTGGTGTCCTCGAAGCCCGATGTAATGGGAATAGAGGCTTTGACCAGCATGTCGCGTGTAGTCTTGATATAGGCATCGAACGACAATGTCATGCGGGAATTGAGCAAAACCGCATCGAAACCGATGTTCGACTGTGCCACCTCTTCCCAATGAATCTGAGGATTTGCCAGTGTTGATGAGACTAGGGCTGATTGTTCTTTGCCATTCACGCCAAACGGATATACACTGGTATTGTAGGATGCCAAATAACTGTAGTTGCTCACACTAGCCTGACTACCTGTAACGCCATATCCAATGCGTACTTTCAGGTCACTCAGAATGTCGCTCTTTGGAAACCACTCTTCCTCTGAAGCACGCCAAGCGGCCGACACCGACGGGAATGTACCCCAGCGTTTGTCACTACCGAAGCGGCTACTGCCGTCGCGGCGGATGGTGGCTGTCAGCAAATATCTGTTCAGATAGTCATAGTTTACACGTGCCATAAAAGAGAACAACGCCCACTCGGTTTCGTTACCACCGATGGCATGCATCTTCTGACCATTGTCCATCTCATGTACATTCTCGAAAGCAAATACGTTCTTTTGGGCATTCAGATAGTCATTGGTGTTCCACTGGGCTGATGTACCGGCCATCAGACTCAGATGGTGCTTCTGGGTAAAGGTGTAGTCCAGCAGGAAGTAATTGTCCCAGAGGTAGGTGAACGATTTGTTGTCGCTCTTATAGCGTGAACTTTCTTCCGTCGGAGTAGGCTTCCAAGCGTATTTGGGAGTATAGTTGTCAATGTTCCAGAACTTGGCATCCAGTCCGAAGGTGCTCTTGAACTTGAGCCACTTCGTTAGCGACAGTTCTGCTGTCAGATTGCCTAAGAAATTGTAACCGTTGGTCTTTTGCTTGTCTGTTTCCGTAGGACCAATCGGGTTGCGGGTACTGCCATACCAGTTGCTGTTGCCTTCAGGGCCAGTCCATTCTCCATTTTCGTCTTTCACATTATAAATAGGCAAGGCACGCAGGGCGTTACCAATATCGTAGCTGCCCTGACGCTTACGGTCAGCACTGACGGTAATGTTGTTTGACACTTTCAGCCATTTGGTAACTTGAGCATCGCTGTTCTCCTGAAAAGTGAAGCGGCGGTAGTCAACACTCTTTACTGTTCCTGTCTGGTTCAAATAACCTCCAGATACATAGTAGTGTGACTTGTCGTTACCCCCGGAATAACTAATGGTGTAGTTCTGAATATAACCCGTACGCAACAGTTCGTCCATCCAGTTTGCCCCATTGGCGACTGATGTTGGATTAGACCAGGCAGGATTGGCATTATAACCTGCATTATTCATCATATCGTTGCTTAGAGTTGCATATTGACCTGCATTCAGCATCTCTGGTACGTTAGTGGTGTTCTGGACGGAGAAATTGGTAGCAAAAGAGAGTTTGCCAGCACCGTCCTTTCCCTTCTTGGTGGTAATCATCACAACGCCGTTGGCTCCACGTGAACCATATATAGCTGTAGCAGATGCGTCTTTCAAAACATCAAGACGTTCTACATCAGCCATATTCAAATTGTTAAGTCCAAGATCTGTAGGCACTCCATCAATGACTACAAGCGGGTCGCAGTTGTTTATGGATCCGAGACCGCGAATCTTGATGGATACATTGTCACCAGGCTTGCCTGCATCTACCACTTGCAGGCCTGCTACCTTACCCTGCATGGCCTGACCGATGTTAGTTACAGGAGCATCCATGTCTTTTGATGACAAGGATCCGACACTACCTGTCAAATCGCTTTTTCGCATTGTACCATATCCAACGACAACAACCTCATTGAGAGCGTGGCTCTCGTCTTTCATCACAATGGTAAAATCTGTCTTTCCCTCCACAGGAATCTCCTGCGTGGAAAAACCAATGTAAGAAACGGCCAATGTTGCATTGGCAGGAACAGTCACAGAGAAATTACCGTCTATATCAGTCACGGTACCGTTGCTTGTTCCTTTTTGCATTACCGTGGCACCGATAACGGCTTCCCCCGTCTCGTCCTTCACAATACCTTGCACCTTAATGTCTTGTGCAAGTACGTTGAGCGACATCAGCATGGTAAACAGGATGAACGCTAAACGTTTAGTTAATAGTTGCTTCGATTTCCTCATACAGTTACTTTTTTAGTTATTAAAATGAAAACTGCTGCAAAGGTAATCATGATTTCACGTAATTGTAGCTCATGGTAAATGTTTAGTAAATTGAGATAAAACTTTATTAATTGTATCTCGTTGGAAATCAATTATATATAAATGTTGTTAATTATTCTATAGTAAATATCTGAAAACCAACCATTATTATTATCTTTGCCATGATGAAGACCCTATTACTCATATTTACCCTCTTCCTCCAGACGGGAATCGGCCGTGCCGACAACAGACAGTTGCTTCACGAACTAGATCAAGTGATTAGCGAAAAAGGCAACTACGTCGGCCAAAAGGAAGAAACGATTGCAGCCCTTAAGCAACAGTTGGCTGCAGAACGCGACAGCGACCGTATGATGAAACTCATGGAGGACATCTTCCGTGAATACAAAGTGTTTAAATTCGACTCGGCAATGGTGTATGCCAACCGCGGACTCGCCTTGGCACGGCAGCGGCGGGATGTCAGCTACGTGGCGCAGTTCTCCATCTGCCGTTCTGAGATTCTTGCCATCGGCGGCCTCTATACCGAGGCGCTTAGCAATCTGGAGCAGGTGGACACGACAGCACTGAGCCGACAGCAGTTGTTCTTCTATCATCAGGCACGCTTCAATATTTATCTGTATTGGGCCAACTATTGCAACGATCGCGAATATGCTCCCCAATATATGGAAAAAGCCTCCCATTTCCTTGCACAGGCCATCCGTCACCTCAATCCTGACAATGAGCTCTGCAATTACTATTTGGGCGAGTATCACGTCTTCGTAGAGCCTGACGCCAAGAAGGCGCGCCACTATTATGAAATGGCTTTTAAGGGCAGCAGCGAGCAGTCGCGCGTGCATGCCATGACGTCGTTTGCACTGGCCGGAAACTATCTGGCCTCGGGCGACCAGGACCGCTACGAGGAATACCTCATCAAGGCTGCACTGAGCGACACGAAGTGCTGCACCATGGAGAACATGGCGCTGCAGACACTGGCCCTGCGCTTGTTTGAAAAAGGCAACGAGCACATCAAACGGGCAGAACAATACATCAACACGTCGATGGAAGATGCCAAGTTCTACAACAACCGCCTGCGCATCCTTGAAATTTCTCGCATCATGCCACAGATCATGTCATCTTATCAGGATCGCGTGGAGCAGCAGAACCGCGGGCTGCGCTACTCTGTTTTGTTCATCTCGTTGCTACTCATTGGTCTATTCATTACATCATACTTCATTCATCGGCAAAACCGGCAACTCTCGGCACGCCGACACGAATTGGCAATACTAAACGCCGAACTTGCCACACTCAATACGCAACTCTCACAAACCAATACACAGCTCTCCGATGCCAACACGCTGCTCTCCGACACCAACACGCGCCGCGAGAATTTAGCCAGCATCTATATCGACCTTTGTGCCAAGTACATCGACAAACTGGGGCGCTACCAGACGTTAGTGAAACGAAAGATTAAGGCCAATCAGGCTCAGGAACTGTTGCAGACCATCTCTTCAACACGCATCTCCGAGGAGGATGCCGCTACGTTCCTGAACCGGTTCGACAAGGCTTTCCTGGAACTCTACCCGTCGTTCGTCGACGATTTCAACGCCCTGTTGCAGGAAGACGGCCGCATCCGGCTGAAAACGCCCAACACGCTAACCACCGAACTGCGCACGTTTGCCCTGATCCGCCTGGGCGTAAAGAATACCACAGACATTGCAGGCTTGCTTTTCCTCTCCACCCAGACAATTTATAATTGTCGCTCTACCACCAAAAGCAAAGCTATCAATAAAGACACCTTTGATGAGGATGTACAAAAACTGTGTACAGTTATTAGGAAATAGTGTTTATGTTGAAAACACTGAAACAGCAAATATTTGCACAAAAAGTCTATCTTTGCTACGCCATGCAATATCATTGCAATCGTAAAGATTGCAGGAAACTTCACATCATAACTTTTTTGTCACGAATTTCACCTGAATTTCACCAAAAAGAAAAAGAGAGCCGCGAAATATTCGTAACTCTCTGATTTTCAGTGTGGACCAGCCAGGGCTTGAACCTGGGACCTCCAGATTATGAGTCTGTTAAAATAAAATTTTTTGAGGTTTCATAAAAATTTTCTTGGCTTTGTAAGTTGTTGTCTCACAATTGTTTTGTAACTTTGCAGCGCAAAAGTGAAATTTTAATAAACCTCAATTAATGGGCGATTTTGTTCGCATTTTGTTCGCAAATTGTTCGCAAGATTCCCAT
>CACYJV010000020.1 GCA_902774815.1 uncultured Prevotellaceae bacterium
TGCCCCTCGACTTGCATGTGTTAAGCCTGTAGCTAGCGTTCATCCTGAGCCAGGATCAAACTCTCCGTTGTAAATATTATAACTTATGATTTGTTCTGAGACTCAAGGACTACCTATCCTGTCATTACTAGAATTGATAAAAGAATTGATCGGTTCGTATTCTTTCTACCCAAGCAACACACTATATATTTATAATGTGTGCTCGCTTCTTGTACTACTTCTACTGTTTTATGTAAATCTCTTCAAAGAACGCTTCTTTGTTGCTCCGTTTTTGAGCGAAGCGAGTGCAAAGGTACGGCAAATTTTCGGTCTGTGCAAATATTTCGAGGAAAATTTTCAATAAATCATGTATTTTTTCTTTTTTATTGACAAACATCAAATGATTTACGCACAGAAAAGGTCTTTTGTGCAATTATATTGTTGTTTTTTGATGGCCATATGCTATTTTTTTCATACCTTTGCATTCCGAAAGACGAAATCGCTTCGAATAGAGCGAACATTTCTATTGATATTAGAATGATACAGACAAGGACAAGGCAGAAGATAGTCTATTTGACATTAGTCGTCATGGGGCTGGTTTGGATGATTCCGACAACGTCCTTTGGGCAGTCATCGAACGCCCGGCAGGCGCGCGAAATGTTTGAGCGCACCTTCCAGATGGTGTTCGGACCACAAGGGTGCTCATTGCACTACGACGTGAATTTAGTTGGCCTGTACAAAACCAAAGGATCCATCTGGTATAAAGACGAAAAGAGCAAGTTTGTAGAAAGCCGCTATCTTGCATGGAACAATGGCAAGAACCACTATCTGGTGGACACGAAGAAAAAGACCGTGACGCTCTTTGATGCCAGTTCGGACAAGAAAGATAAATATTCGAGCAACTTCAAGTTTGATCCCGATAACTACAACTACAGCGTTTCCTCGACGGACAAAGGCTATTTGCTGACGTTGAAGCTGAAGCAGGGATGTAAAGGCATGAAGCTCATCAAAGCGCTGATTGATAAAAAGTCACGTGCACCCATCAGCCTGAAAATCAAGGTCGCTTTCTTCTGGGCTCACGTGAACATCTCGAATTTCCACAGCGGCGGTATCAGCGACGACATCTTCATCTTCCCCCGCAAGCAATATGCAGGCTACGAACTCATCGACAAGCGCGGCGAATAGTAAGACTCATTGCGACAAAGTCGCAACAAACGGAAACAAGAGGAAACAAGCGGAAACAAGCGCCCCTACCCTACTCTCGCGAGCCGGGCAGGGGCTTCTTGTTGATGCATCTATCTAATATTCTAACAAACCAAGTGCCCGGCTTAGCATAGGCACTTTTTACGTACCCAATTGTAACGTATTGTCTATTTGAGTTGGAAGATGACGGGGAATGACACCGTGACAGCCATCGGCTTGCCTTCGGCATCGCGCGCCGGCTTCCATCGTGGCGCTTTCTGTATGACCTGTAGCACTTCGGCCAACAGCGCAGCCTCAGCTGCCTTCTGCTGTTCGGCCGTGGGCTGCTGCATGTTGGTATTCTTGTAGCCATAGACCACAGCGCCTGTGTACTCCACCTCACCCTTGATGCCACTCGTCACGTGGTGGGGCAAAGTCGCGGTGCCATCTTCGTTCACGCGGAAAGCTATCGTCACCTTGTCTGTAACGCCGTAATCGCGCGCCTTGTCCGGATACTTCAGATTGTTCGCCAAGAAGGCATTAAAGCCTCCATCGTAGTCAAGTTCCGGAGCCGATGCCACCTTTCCTTTCAACACATCACCTACCTGCTTGGGATCTTTAAGATGGATGGCATAAGCTCTTGCGAGGGCATCGCGTTCGCCATTGAACACAACTGTGTCGGGTGGTGTCTGCTCCAGCCGCTGTTTGTAGGCTTTTGTTTCGATGACGACGACTCCTTTCTTAGCACGTTCTTCACCAAAGACATCAACTGCAGCCTTGCCTTTGACTACAGTTATGTTATCAATGTCTTCTGGTTTTACCAACTTTGGCAGTTCATCCAAGCTGGTGTAACAGCCACCACCATCGATAGCAACGAGAAGACTATCGTTCGCAACGTCCTCAGCGGCAAGTGAAGACTGCCGATATTCCACCACCGTTCGTGCCTGGGCAACGAGTGCAAGGGCAACGATGGGCAGAATGTAGAGGGCGCGGAGCCACGAAGAGTGGTTTGGTATTCTATTTGTTTTCATCATGACTATTCGTTTTTTGATTGTTCGGGCGCTCATCCCGTTGGCCAGTTGACTGACAGGCAGTCCAATGGCCTTACGGATGAGCAATTGGATGTATTGGTCCGTATTGAACCCTTGAGAGAGAACGGCCTGATCGGCTTCGCATTCGTGGAGGGCGCGCAGGTCTTGGCGCAAAAACCACACCACGGGATTGAACCATTGCAGGGCCGTGAGCACTTCAACGAGAACTACATCCAGACTGTGATGGCAGCGGATGTGTCCTCGCTCGTGGGCGAGAATAGCACCTCCATCCGTCTGCGACGCGTAGTCAGACCGGTTCATGACTACGGTACGCATCCAGCTGAAGGGAGCCACCGGCTCGTCGGTGATGGCCATCACCACCCCGTCGGCCAATGTTTGTTTCTCGCTATTGCTGATCAGTTTTTTCAAATTGAGGAACGACCTAACGACTATGCCCAAGCGGATGAGCATACCGCCGACAAGAACGACTGTCAGCAGGAGCATCAGTTGTGGGCCGTATTCAGACCAAAAGGAAACGGGGGCCTGTTGTAGGATTTCATCCCCAGCCATTTCAAAAGAAGTGGTAGCAACGGGAACTGCCTCGACATATTCATGAACCGTGATGATGCAAAGCGGCAGGACAAACGAGAGAACTGCCGTCAGAAGCAAAACCATGCGGTTGAAGTGCACGAGCGATGTGCGTTCGAGCAGCAGGCGGTAGAACATGTAGAACACTATAAGGAGGGCCGCTACCTTTAGATCGTAAATGAGGAATGAGAGCATCTTTTAGGAGTAAAAAGTGAAGGAGCGTTGACTTTAGTCTTTCTTGAGAAGTGCCAGAAGGTCGTCGATTTCCTGCTGCGAGAGGTTTTCCTCCTCGGCAAAGAACGATACCAGCGAGCGGAACGAACCTCCGAAGAAGGTGTCGCGCACGTCACGCATATAAGAAGAGGTGTAGTCGCGACGGCTTACCCTTGCCGAGAACAATTTCCCCTTGCCCACTTTCACAGCCTCGACGAAGCCTTTCTCGGTGAGTATCTTCAGGAATGTCAGCAACGTAGTCGTAGCCGGCTTGGGTTCAGGCATGCGATTCATGATGTCGTGGGATGTGCCCTGTGAGTCAGGCAGGCTCCACAACACGTTCATCACCTGCATCTCGCCCTTGGTCAATGTCTTTGTCTTATTCATCATTGCTTGTAGTTTTTGAGGTTCAACATTCTCATTCTAAACTTTTAGAACATTACGACTGCAAAGATATTCTAAAGTTTTAGAACTTCCAAACATTTCATTCTAAATCTTTAGAACGTTAAGTCTTTTTAACGAAAAAGCTGCTCTTTCATGCCTAAAACATTCCAGAGACAGGCTACAGACCTACGCTCATACTACAAAGACTATGGCTTTATGCATCAAAAACAATGGCATAGTGGATCAAGAGAATTGACCTGGTTAAGCAAAACAAATGAGATTAGAGAACGAAAGACATGTAGTTGAGTGATGATAGCATTGAGTTATACCCATGATAGCATTGAGTTACACAGACAAAAGCATTGAGTTACACCCATAAAAGCATTGAGTTACACCCATAAAAGCATTGAGTTACACAGACAAAAGCATTGAGTTACACCCATAAAAGCATTGAGTTATATAGGTAAAAAGCATTGGGTTATACGCATAAAAGGGATGCTTTGAACGAAGCAAAGGCATCAAAAAAGAAGCACACCCGCCATAGAGACGAGTGTGCCAAGTATGTGTACTAATGTGTGAATGAGGGGGATGCACCTCATAAGAGGTTGCCTATGCTTACTTAGTCTTCGACTTGTCAGGCCCCCACTGACGATAGCGAATCCAGACGTGCAGCCAAGCGCGGGCAATGGAGTCAACGGCATCGGCCATGAGCTTCGAGCTGTACTCCTCAAAACGCACTGCAGCTGGCGTCTTCTTGTATTCCGTCCATCCTCCATCGGCAAAGTCCTTCGGGAACATCTGGTAGGCCAACAAATAGGAATATTCGGTGACAGAACTCATGTAGTCCCACGTACTGTAGTCGCTATGTCCCCAGTTATAGATGAACTTACGCGACAGGATTTTCTGTTCGACGAGTTCCATCAGACTGTTCATCTTGTCCGTTTTCAGAGGATAGCCATCCGGATCGTAGAAGAAGCGGTTGTTGTCCTCGTCGATGAAGTACGACTTCTTCACGCCATTCTCCCACTGGTTCTCAACTGCGCCGTGAATCTTGGCCAGCGAACGCGCGTCGCAATGCAGGGGCATGTGGGCATCAGCGATATAGTGGCTCATGATGAAGAAGCGCATCGCCATGTGCGTCGAGGAAGGTGAGATGGGATTGCCCTTCTCCTCCTTATACTGAATCTTGAAGTTATCAACGATGGTGTGTGCCATCGCATCACAACGGTCGCAGAGATTACCTTTCACAATGGTGAACGGTTTTCCATAGAGAGCCGACTCCTCCATCATCAGATTGCGCACTTCCATCGTTTCAGGCAGCAACTTGAAGTTTCGAACATCTTCACACAATTCGTCCGGTTCGTACTTTACACCATGGCTGGAGCCCTGATCGGAAAAAACTTCATCAGGATACCAGGCTCCCTGAACGACAAAGTCGCGATAGTTCTTGAACCAGCGTACCAGACTCTTGGCATACCTTGCCACTTCTACCGTTTTGTTTCCACTACCCTCCACCTCAGGCAGTGTGGCTTGGTCGAGGCGCTTCATAGCCATGAAGGCCAACCATGCATGAGTGTACTTCTTCATTTTAGTAATTATTTAGTTAAACATTAGTAGATTCTATGGTGCAAATATAATAAAAAAAACTGAATACAAAGCAACTAACTCAAAAAAAATGTTATTTTGCAGTTCGGGAAGACAGCAAAAACACGAAGTACAAGCCGTATGTACTCCGTGTGGAAAGAGGTTATGGAAGGAAAAAAGGATTACTTCAGCATCAGCACAACATACTCCGACTGTGTGCCGATGCGGAACTTGCCGCCCCAGATGCCAATGCCACTGCTAACGTAGATGCGGGTGTTGCCTTTCGTGAGCGAACCATAGGCGCACTCATAGATGGCATCTTCAATCCATGAGATGGGCCACACTTGCCCGTAATGCGTATGTCCGCTGAACTGGAAGTCGACGCCCGCAGCCGCAGTCCGTTCCAAGTGGTAAGGCTGATGGTCGAGGAGGAGGAGGAACCCACCCCCTACCCCTCCCGAGGGGAGGGGAGTCTGATTAGCCTCAGCAGTAGAAAGGGTGTCCAAGCCCCCTTCCCCTCGGGAGGGGTTGGGGGTGGGTACCAGTTCAGCTACGCTCTTCCTCCCCACATTCGTCCTGTCGTCGCGGCCGATGATAGTCAAGTTGCCATAGTCGGGCAGAGTCACGACGGAATCGCGAAGCAAATGGATGCCTGCATCAAGATAGAACTGCTGCGCACGTGGCTCACCGCTATAATACTCGTGATTGCCAAGGCAGGCATAGACGGGAGCCTGCAGACGATGGAACTCCTCGGCCACGTTTTCTTCCAATAATGGACGCACGCTGATATCGATGATGTCGCCGGCTATCAGCACCAAGTCAGGTTGCTCGGCATTGATCTTATCTACCCACTTGGCAAACTCTGCACGGCCGTTGTGATAGCCCAAGTGAAGGTCGCTCATCAACACAATCTTCAGCGGACGAGTCACCTTGCCCTTCGAGTCAATCTCCATCGGCACACGTACCTTATGACGATAATGGATGTTGGCATAAGTGAAGAGGGCAACCATGAAGCCCAGCACGCAGAGCGTACCTGAAAGGCTGTCGCGAAGAAAACCCACCCATAACCTATCGCCAAGGGAGGAGCGTACGAAATGAAGCACCAACGACACGACATCCAATGCCAGAAACAGCATGAAGAGGTAGAGCAGAATGATCAGCGACGAGTTGCCAACGTTGTACATCACCCTGGCCAATGGCAGCGGCACGCGATCAAGTCCGATGACGAAGTTCATGATGAACAGCACAAAGCAGGCCGCCATCAGCATGACCACGACACACTTCCACACGGTTGCCAGCGGAAGAATCCGCCACACATGCCAGCCTACATACGTGCATCCCAACAGCGGGAGCAGGAAAAAGACTAATGCCCAGAGTTTCATGCTGCAAAATTACAACAATTATCTAAATTCTCAAAGAAAAACTTGGCATACTGAAATTATTTCGTAATTTTGGATCAAATCACAAACCTTTTGTAAATAAAGTCAATCTGAGAGATTAGGGTTACAAATAAGAGACCTTTCTAATTTCCTCATTCTGCTATGATTTGCATATCAAAGAACTCCCGACGCTAAGCCACCAGCCTGTTTCAATGGCTCGTTGTCAGGGGCAAAGGTACAAAAAAAATCCGCAAGTCGTATACTGCCCATAGGATTCTATGATATTTTAGCAAGAAATGGGATTAAAGATGCCACTCTATCTGCTTTACTTCTTCAATTGCTTGTTCAAATGTAAACACCTCTCTTTTTCTGAACTCCTCTCTGGCTTGTCCGTAATTGTCCCCGATGCGGTTACCCCAACCATCAAAACAACCTTCTTTTCCTCTATCTGATATATAATCCGCCTTGCTTCGATATTCAAGATACTCGTCTTTAGTCATATTGCGAAGCACCATTTCTTTTAAGTCGTGGTAGACTTGCCAATCCATTGGCTGATTTATGTATCTGTGTATATACATTGCTAAATCCCAGCCTAATGAAAGACAAAAATCTCTAAGAGAGTGAGCATGGCTTGAATATATCGGATATTGTTTCAGATGTTCATCGTAATATGCCATCATCATAGCAATTCGTTCTCCATAATATTCCTTTTCCAATTTACCGTGCGACTCCATTGGCTTAGCCTCTGGGAATAGTTTGCATTCCTTGCTGTACTCGATATAGTATTTTAGTTGTTCACCATTTCCTATTAAGCAAACTGTCGCATGACGCTCACGCTTGAATCTATAGATGTATGAAGACAGAATCTCGTATCGTTTGTCTGGATATGATATTTGTCTGTATTCTCCATCTTCTTTTAAGAGTACCAAACCATAAGTGTTCTCAGCATAATCTCCATAAATGTCTATACACCTATTCTTAAATTCTTCTTCACTCATTGTGGAATCGTTCTGTGATACGGTCTTTTCAACCGAAGGAGGCATTACAGGATTTTGTATGGGGGTATAAGCTTTAGCCGATGGAGTAGAATACGAGGTAGTGAATTCATCATCTATGTCATCATTCACATTTGAAAGATCAAAGTCATCATCCCTTTCGTCATAGAATGAATCAGCTGGCGATTCTGATTCGCAAGTCTGCCTTTTTGACTTATCCTCCTTATTGTCTCCAAACAGGCGTCCTAACAACCATATTAAACCAATAAGCAATATCGCGCCTAAAATACCGCTGAATGGGCCGCCTTCGTTTTCTTCTGCTATTTCATCGACAACCCATTGCTGGGCTAAAACTGTATTGACGAACAAAATGACTGTACAGAATAAAACAAAAAGCCTCTTTTTAAAATGACAGTGATAATTCATATTCTTTGAAATTATAATGGACAACATTAATCAATACCAGGATGGGATATATTTACTTCTGTTCCCCAAATTATCTTGGTGCTTGTTCTTAATAAAGTCTCTTCTTTCGGCATCAAACATATATCCACATTCTTTAGCCAAACGCCACACTGTTCCATCTTCAGAATAGCATGCAATAATTCCATATATACTTGTGCCACCCTTGTATTGCCACTTACGGGGGAACTCACAAACGCCATAATATATCTTTCCTTGTGGATAGGTTGAAATCTTTGTAAATGCGTCTTTTTGATTTTCAAAAAGTTCATCCGTCAAAATCCAACGCGTTCCGCTTGATGATGAGCGGATAACGCTCGGGATGACAGAGACTTTCAATTTCGAGATCAACGTCGAGATCGGGCCATTCAATAGCTTCAGGACCACTCATCTGCACGTTAAGCACGCTTCGGATGGGAGCGTCCTGCATCCACGGGATACGATTGTACGACAGAAAATAGTCGTGTCCCTGTACTGAAAGCATGATTCCCTGCGCATTAATCATCAATACGCTTGCCGATATGCTGTCGGAATTGTTCTTTGAAGTTGTCTGCATATTTCTCTACGATTTTCTTGATTTCATTCAACTTGTGTTCAGGTATTCCCCGTATTTTTTGCTAACTCCACGTGAGGCTCCAGCCAAAACTTTGCCTCATGACAGTCGCAGAGCACATGAATGTGCATCCGCTCCTCCTCATTGGAGTATATCTTGAACGTGAATTCGCTCTCGCGTCTGAATACCGGACTCATTTTTTGTATCTTTTTGGGTGCAAATATACAAAATCTTTTCCACAACAATAGTAGTTTCAGGATAAAAAAATGATATTAATAGGGCATTAAAGCTTAAGAGTAGACGTAAAACCGTTGTTTTTGGCACACCACTTGCATATAAAGAAACGCATTGCTAATGACTGAAAGGAGGGTTGGCGGCAATGCTAAGAAAATCTATTGTATCATTAAAAACCAAAAGAAACATGGGAAAAATCAGTAACATTATCAAGAATCCAGGTGTCATCGGACAGTATGTTAAGGGTGTGTTTAAGGCAAGACAAGAGGAGCAGAAGAGTTTCCAGTTGGCATTTAATCGTGAAAACAATGGCAGTTGGTACATCGACCTGCCAGAATGGCAGGGGGCTCATGCCAATCTGGCAATGGTTGCCGGTGCAGACAAACTGCTTGACTTTGTTGGTTGCGGCGACTCCAGAGTTGAAGTGGAGATTATCAAGAGCAACGAGCAAATTGAACATTTAGAGCAGGGGCCAGAATACTTCCGTTGCGATCGTCTCAGCCAAAGCACATTTGGAGGTGCCACGTATCAAGTGAACCTTGAAGGTTTCGACAGAACAATGTGGCTGTGCCCTGTTACTTTGTTCGTGCTGGGCGAATATCCGAAATACCTGTACATAGAGAATCTCAGGGCACGCCGTGCTGACGAAGGACTATGCGCTGCACTGTCACTATCTACATTGCAAGACAGTATAGCAGAATGGAAGTTCATAGAAGAAGATTATCTCAGGAATCCAGATAGTTATGAAGATTTAACTCGATATGACGAAAACGGGAAACCATATATGTTGCTGGACAATGGCAACAAAATGTACATGACGAATCTGGGATTTGATGAGTATCTTGACATTCTACACAACAACAGTTCAAGATTGTTGATAATGCGAGACCCTGTTGCCATCAATTTTCAAGAATTTCTCTTGAATGAGGATCCTTTCTGCATCCACATACTGATGGGTATCAAGAAGTTTGTAAAGGAGTAATCTTCTATCCTTCCTACATCTTATGAATGACCGAGGAGCAGTCGTCACTACTGCTTCTCGGTCATATACTTCCAATAGCGGCGAGGCATGTCCTTGAGTTGCTTACGGGGATTGATGCGCTCACGGATGCAGATGGCCTTGAAGTAGGTGCGCCACAACTCTTGGAAGAGTCGGTCGTTGTCGCTGAGCAATTCTTCTGACAGGCGACCGTCGTCAAGGGAGAACGGTAATGAAGAAGTATCTTCGAAGGTGACGCGAATGGGTATCCCATCCCCACCTTTATAATAGCCATACTTCCTACGAGCATCATAGAGGAGCCAAGGCTGATCGCGAAATCGATCCTGAAAATGGTCGATGACGAGTGGCAGCACATCATGGTCAGGTTTTACGACACCGAGATAGGTGCCGTCCTTCGCTTTCTGAAAGCGGACAAACTGCTTCATGCGCAACTGTTCGTGCATCACACGGCGGGCCGTATTGGTGACGTGAAGCACGTCGGTATCGGTAAAATCGTAACCTCCTCCACCTTTCGACTGAAACACCTTATATATATAATGGAACAAGGGTGTCGGCAGGTCTTTCTCTTCCGACAGCCAACTGACGGCGATAAGTTTCAGAGCCTCTGCCTTCAGGCGTTTCTCCAGTCCTGCCCAAACTCGGCGTGCCTTCTCCTCTGTTGTAGCCACATGATAGACCTCTTCGCTGAACAACGGCAACTGGTCGCCCTCTCCCACCAGCATCTCGGGCTGCTGACGGCGAAAATAGGCGTCGAACACAGCTGATAGCAGCCCGTCGAGCGTTCGGTCAAATATATATACTAACATCAGAGATTATACGATTATTGACTTTAAGGAAGTTAAAGAAGTTACAGGAAGTTATAGAGGTTAAACGACAATTGAGCTACGGGTTATCATCGCCGAAGTCAAGTTGCAGTTGTTGCTCGGCAGCAGCACGTTTCTGCTGGGCCTTCGATACGAGCAAGGGGCGCAAACGCTCAGGATGCAGTTCGTTGATGCCGACAATGGGCGACGAATACTGTGAGGTGAGCTCGCCACAGGTGATGAAATACTTCGCCTTCTTCATGACCACGCCCATCTTTTTCAGATGATACGACGTGACACGTCCGAAGCGACGCGAACTGACGATGAGCCATGCCGACTTCGTGCCTATACCTGGCACACGAAGGATGTGCTCATAGGCAGCTGTATTGATGTCGACGGGGAAGAACTCTGGATGACGCAAGGCCCAAGCCAATTTCGGATCAACCTCCAAGTCGAGGTTAGCGTGCTGATCGTCAACGATTTCATCCACCTTAAACTGATAGAACCTCAACAGCCAATCGGCTTGGTAAAGGCGGTTTTCGCGTACCAATGGCGGTTGCTTCAAAACGGGCAACCGTGGATCGTAGGTGTTTACGCTGATGTAGCCCGAGTAGTAGACACGCCTCATGGTGGGCTGCCCATAGAGCGACGACGACATCTGCAAAATATCGCGGTCGCTTTCCTTCGTTGCCCCGACAATCATCTGTGTTGACTGGCCTGCAGGAACGAATCGTGGCGCATGTCGAAACTTCTTGCGATCCTCTTTATTCTCCAGCACTCCCTGCTGAATGAGTTGCATGGGCTGGAAAACGCTCTGGTGATCCTTCTCCGGTGCGAGCAGTTTCAACGATTCTTCCTTGGGAATCTCGATGTTCACGCTCATTCGGTCAGCCCAGCGGCCAGCCTCGGCCAACAGTTCCTGCGAGGCACCGGGTATTGCTTTCAAATGAATATAGCCATTGAATCGATGTACCGTTCGCAGGTCGCGCACGATGGCCGTGAGCCGTTCCATCGTGTAGTCGGCGTTGCGCACCACCCCACTCGACAGGAACAGTCCCTCGATGTAGTTGCGGCGATAGAACTCCATCGTGATTTCCTCCAACTCCGACACCGAGAGTGTTGCCCGCGGAATGTCGTTCGAGCGGCGGTTCACGCAGTAAGCGCAATCGAACTTACAGTAGTTGGTCAGCATGACCTTCAGCAACGAGATGCAGCGGCCATCGTCGGCAAACGAGTGGCATATGCCCACCCCGCCGACGGTATTACCCACCATGCCCTGCTTGCCTTTGCGCACGGTGCCACTCGACGAGCACGACACATCGTACTTCGCCGATTCAGCAAGTATACGGAGCTTCTCCATCGTTTTTTCTGTCAGCATGCCAACAATCTTTGTTTTCACTTGCAAATATACAAAAATCTGTGAGAACAAGCGAACAAAGTCAAGATATTTGTTTTATTTTTGCTTTGACGGATGTTTCGGCACGAAAAACCCGAAGCAGTTCGAATTGACTGCTCCGGGAATATTGCTTTTTGTCTTTAAGACTGAGAGGCTACTCGGTCTTTAGTCGTCGATAGACATCAAGTTGCCTTTCTTATCGAACTTCAGCTCAAGCTCATTCGACAGTTCAATTTCATAGCCATAGCGTTCCTTGTCGACTTTCACAACGAAAACGCCGGGGAAGTTAGCCTTCACGTAGTTGGCAACAGCAGCAGGAACGAGAGCAGCAGGAACGGCCTTAAACTCACAATCGACCTTGTCCCAGTTACCCTTTTTGTCGAACTTCACCTCCGTGCCATCATCGAGACGTACTTCATAGGTCTTACTAATACCATCACGGTCAACCTGAGCGTACGAAATAGTCCGCCCGGGGAAAGTTTTCTTCACGAACGACTGAGCTGCTGCAGGAAGTTGGCTCACAGGAATAATCCGGTCATCGGCTACGCACGATGCCGACATCATGACACAAATCAGTGCCACGAGAAAAAACTTCATCTGTTTCATTTTAATGATATCATTTAGAATTAATAGTTATTATTCGGCCACAAAAATAAACAATTTATTCAAAACAACAAAATATTTTTCCTTTTTTCAAAAACTTCTTTGTAATTTTGTTGCCACTTAATCAATCAAATCAATGCGAATGAAAAGGATTCTGATCATAACGATGACGTTGCTGATGACGCTCAGCACAAGTGCGCAAACGGCTAACGAGCTCTTCTCCATCCATCCCTGGGCAGGCAAACGAGTGGCTTACCTGGGTGACTCTATTACCGACCCGAAGGTAAAGGCCGCTAAGAAGAAATACTGGGA
The DNA here is from genome assembly GCA_902774815.1 of uncultured Prevotellaceae bacterium. GTDB lineage: Bacteria > Bacteroidota > Bacteroidia > Bacteroidales > Bacteroidaceae > Prevotella. The sequence continues at coordinate 12,699 of CACYJV010000020.1, forward strand.
GTGGCTCGAAGAGTGGCTGGGCATCACGCCATGGGTGTATGCCATCAGCGGACGGCAGTGGAACGACATTCCGCGGCAGGCACGCCAGCTGCACGAGGAGCATGGCGACAGCGTGGATGCCATCCTGATATTCGTGGGCACCAACGATTTCAACGACAGTGTGCCCATTGGTGAGTGGTTCGCGGAGGACGAACAGGAGACATGGGCAGCACGTCATGAAACAAAAACCCTGCAGAAGCGCCGCCATCGCACACCCATCATGGGCGACGAGACCTATCGCGGCCGCATCAACAAGGCGCTGAGCACCATCAAGGCTCTCTACCCCACCAAGCAAATCGTACTGCTCACGCCCATCCATCGCGGCTACTTCGGTCCGAACGACAAGAACGTGCAGCCCACCGAGGACTTCGCCAACAAGTGTGGTGAATTCGTCGATGCCTATGTGGAGAGCGTGAAGCAGGCCGGTAATATCTGGGCTGTGCCCGTCATCGACTGGAATGCCTCATGCGGCCTCTATCCCCTGCTCGATGAGCACAAGCAGTACTTCGCCAATCCCGCGACCGACCAGTTGCATCCCAACGACAAAGGGCACGTGCGCATGGCACGTACCCTCGTGTATCAGCTGCTCACGCTGCCGTGTGTGTTTTAATGACAAACACTTATTTGAATAACAAACATATTAAGATTATGAACAATTTCTTAGTATCGCAAAAAGAAAACAAACGCTACGGCGTGTGGCTGTGGGTCATTGTGCTCGCAGCACTCGTCGTCAGCGTCTGGCCTGTCACCGTCACGCCCATCACGGGCTATAATGGCCTCGACGCTATGCAGCAATTACTTACAGCCGACTACATCCGAATACCTTTCACAGCCATCTATTGGATTGCCTTCTTCTGGATGCTCTGGCAAATAACAGCCCATGTGTCTAAACAACATCGATGGCTCAAGACCGCCCTGTGGATGGCCATCTGCTCAGGCATCGCTATGGTGCTGGCAAGATGGCTCGTGCCAATGCCCGACGTGTTCTCCAGCGAAATGGAGTGGCGACAGGTGGGCATCGGCATTCTTTCGGTTCTTTTTGAAGTCGGGATGATTTGGGTGGGATGGCTGCTCGTTCGTAACAACGGAGGTCGCCTGCGCCAACTGGGCGTCAGTATCCTGGCATGGGTACTCATCCCCATATTGCTCCGCCTGCTCGTCAACATACTCTGGCAACCCGATATTCTGCATGCACATGCCTTCAAGGCCATGAACATGGCCAACAGTCTCCTGCAATTGGCATTGGGCATCACCGTCTTTTGGGCAATGCGACGCTCGTTTGTTCCAAACTGGGAATAGACATTAGGGAATTAAGTACTATTGACCTCCGAGCATGTAGGGACGCGGCGTTCCGCGTTACTTGGTTAGACTTTCCTTTCCTGTAACGCGGCACGCCGCGTCCCTACATTGTTAAAAACTGTTACCTCTTCACCACTGTTGCCTTGATGATCTTCACGTCGTCAACAGGGCGGGCATAGTCGTCGGTCTGCACCATTTGAATCTTGCGGACGACGTCCATGCCTTCAACCACCTCGCCGAATACCGTATATTGGCCATCGAGGTGTGGTGTACCGCCATACTTCCGATAGTGGTCACGAATCTCTTCGGTCATCTTATACTTTCCATCGGTAGCCTGGTCAATGCGCTCCTGGAACTTGTCGAGCGACAGCGAGCTGTAGGTCGTTCCATAAACGATATAGAACTGGCTGGCCGACGAAGCGCGCTCGGGATTCTCCGCGTCGCCCTCACGAGCAGCAGCCAATGCACCACGCTTATGGAAGTACTTCGGATAGACGATTTCAGCTGGTATCGTATAGTCAGGTGAATGTAGGCCAACGGTCTGCCCGGGCTGAGCATGACGCGTGGTCGAGTCGCCCGTCTGAATCATGAAGTTAAAGATGACGCGATGCCAGAGGTTGCCGTCGTAGAACCCCTCATTCACTAGTTTCAGGAAGTTGTCACGATGTTGTGGTGTCTCGTTATAGAGCACCAGACGGATGTTGCCCATCGACGTCTCAAGCAACACCTCAGGCCTTACAAGTGTGTCGGCATCGGTCTGAGCAAATGCACCCAGGCCGACTATCCATACCATGATTACAAGAATTGTTCTTTTCATTTCCATTGTTTTTTGAACGCGACGAAGTCGCTTTGAACCACTGCGAAGCAGCCTTGAACCTTTGAACGCGACGAAGCCGCTTTTGAACCGCTGCGCAGCAGCCTTGAACTGTTGAACCGCGCGAAGCGCATCGAACCACAAATGCGACCCCGTCGCATTAGTAAGCTTCCCCGTGTCTTATCTCATCCTTATCGATGGGCTTGCCGATGGCACGCCATGCATAGGCTATATAGGCCAGCACGAACGGGATGAGCAGGCTCACCCACGCCATTGTCCTCAGCGTGAACTCACTGGAGCAGGAGTTCATGATGTTGAGCGACGACTGCAGGTCTTCGTTCGAGGGGTAGTAGCACGTGTTGTTCCAACCGGCGCAAAGCAGCAACGCCAGTACAGCCAGCACCGTGCCGATGCCTGCAGGCCAGATGCCTCCTCGCCATGTCTTCGACACGATGGTTCGGCCTATGCCATAGAGCAGCAGCACCACGCCGACGACGAGCACCAAGGCCACATACCACATGTCAAGCAGGTTCTGCAGGTACTTGCCTTCAACGATGGAAGCCATGCCTGTCTCGGGATCATAGGCGTAGCCGTAGCCCAGAAGGATGTGGATGAAGAACGTCAGGAACAGCACCAGGAACAGCACCGAGTTGCCCACGAGTTGTACGGAGGCACGGCTCTCGATGACCTCATCGCGCACATTGTTGATAATGAACAGCCCGCCAAGCACACGTGCCAGGAAGAACACGGCCAGGCCGAATACCACGTTCCAAGGGTCGAGCAGGGCGTCAAGTCCGTTCGAGGCATTAGCCCAACGGCTGATGACGGGTTGCGCCATGTTCACGATGTTGCCCTTCTCGATGATGAAGTTCGAGCCCGTGAAGAACGTAGCCACGGCACCTCCAAGCAGCACCGGACCCAGGATGCCATTGATAACGAGGAACGTCTGGAACGTCTTGGCACCCAGCAGGTTGCCGAGTTTGTTCTGGAACTCGTAGCTGACGGCCTGCAGCACGAATGAGAACAGAATGATCATCCACAGCCAGTAGGCACCGCCGAAACTCGTTGAGTAGAACAGCGGGAACGAAGCGAAGAAGGCTCCGCCGAAGGTGACGAGCGTGGTGAACGTCAGTTCCCACTTGCGTCCTGTCGAATTGATCAGCAGACGGCGCTCCTCAGCCGTACGCCCAAGACTGAATATCATGGAGTTGGCGCCCTGCACGAACATCAGGAACACCAGCAGGGCTCCCAGCAGCGACACCAGGAACCACCAATAATGTTGCAAAAACGCGTATGTCATAGTAACAAAATTTTCAATTATCAATTTTCAATTATCAACTCTCAGCTCTCCATTCCCGGTCCCTTCTTAATCTGCTTCAGGAGGATGCTGATTTCCACAGCCAGCATCGTCGTGAAGAGCACGAGGAAGATGAAGAACGTCAGCATCACCGAGCCGGAATTGACGTCAGAGACGGCAGCCCACGTGGGCAGCATGTCCTGAATGGTCCACGGCTGGCGCCCCATCTCGGCCACCATCCAGCCACTCTCGCTGGCGATGTAGGCCAGCGGAACCAATGCGATGGCAAACCAATGCAGATACTTATGCTCGCTAAACGGCATGTTTTTCCACAACCGACCGATGCCTTTCAGCTTGTCCTGATAGACGATGGCCAGCACCAAAGCGAAGAACACGATGAAGAGGCAACCCATGCCCACCATGATGCGGAATGCCCAGAAGTTGATGGGGATGTTCGGCACCAGCTGGTCTGGTGACTTCACGTAGCCGTAACCGAAGTAAGGCATGTTCTTCTTCAACACGGCCAGATGCTGCTCGGCAGCCTTCTCCGACCCAGTCTTCTTGGCGTTGCGATAAGCCATCAGCGCATAGATGGCTGCACGGCCGCGCTTGATTTTCTCCTCTGCCGAGGGTTCCGTCTTGCCGTCGGGTGTAGTGTAGCCGTTCAGCAGGTCGTTCACGCCCGGTACGAAACCGTGGAAATCGCGTGTAGCCATGAACGAGAGAGCATAAGGCATGGCGATGCGAAGCGGGGGCTCCTGCTCGTTCTTGTAGTCGGGCTGCTTGAAGGGGTTCACCCAAGCCACAGCCGTCAGGCTCTGGTCCGTGCCACCGTTGTAGAGTGCCTCCATGGCGGCCAGCTTCATCGGTTGCGACTTTGCCACCTGCTCACCCGAGATGTGTCCTGTGGCGCCAGCCAGCAACGAGGCCACCAGACCTACGGCAGCACCAATCTTGATGCTCTCCAAGGCCATCTTCTGCTCGCGCTTCTTCAGCAGATACCACGAGCCTACGGCCACCGTGAACACGGCACCGATGATCCAAGCCGAGGTCACCGTGTGACAGAACTTACCCACGGCAAACGGCGAGAAGGCCACCTGCAGGAACGACACCATCTCGTTGCGCATCGTGTCGGCATTGAACTCACAGCCCACGGGATTCTGCATCCACGCATTGGCCACGAGAATCCACCAAGCCGAAATGGTAGCACCCAGGCCGGTGAGCCAGGTCGATGCCAAGTGGAAGCCCTTCGAGACCTTGTTCCAACCAAAGTACATCACGGCCACGAAGGTCGACTCCATGAAGAAGGCCACGATGCCCTCGATGGCGAGCGGAGCACCGAAGATGTCGCCCACGAACCACGAGTAGTTCGACCAGTTCGTGCCGAACTCAAACTCCAGGATGATGCCCGTGGCAACACCCATGGCGAAGTTGATGCCAAAGAGTTTCTGCCAGAACTTCGCCGTGTCGCGCCAGAAACGCTTCTTCGTGCGATAGTAGCAGGTCTCCATGATGCCCATGATCACGGCCAGGCCAAGCGTCAGGGGCACAAACAGCCAGTGGTAGATGGCTGTCAATGCGAATTGTGCACGCGACCAGTCTATCGTGCCGGTCGATACGTCCAATAACAGATTGTGCATAATGTCTTGTATTTTAATTGATTGATGATTGCGACTTCAAGTATTGAGTTCCGAGTTTCAAGTTCCGAGTTTCGAGTTCCTAGTTTCGAGTTTCGAGTTCCGAGTTTCAAGTTTCGAGTTTCGAGTTCCGAGTTCCAAGTTTCGAGTTTCGAGTTTCGAGTTCCGAGTTCCAAGTTTCGAGTTTCGAGTTTCGAGTTCTTTCTCCACTACGTCACAAAAGGCTACAGCCAGGCTTGTCAGCAAGAATGAGCTTCCCATAGAGCCAAGTGCCGAGTTTCAATTATTGGGCAAAGAGTAATCATAACTATCAGCTATCAATTATCAATTGTCAATTTCCGTCAGCTGCGTTGCAACATACTCCGCCTCCTGCCCTTTCTCGGCATGCTGCTTCAGGTAGTTTGGAAAGAAAAAGATTTTCAGGATGACGAAGATGATGAAGAGCTTAATAAGGATGATGGCCCACAGCGTCTTGCCGAGTGTCATATTCCGGAACCCGTCGTAGTACAGGTCCCATGCACGATACCAAAAACCGTCCTTCTTCATGGTCGTAGTGCGTTTAGTAATACATTACGGCACAAAGTTAATGAAAACCAAGTGAATCGCCAAATATTTATGTATTTTTTTCAAGCTATTTTCATCCAAACTCTTGCATTTCCGCCTTTTTTTTCGTACCTTTGTAGGCAGAATCCGAACACCCTCAGTTAACCTCTGGATAACGAATTCATTATCAGTATCATTCATTTTTTAATAACGAAAGGAGTAATTTCTATGCCAAATGAAGGCTTTGACTTTAGCTGTGTGCCCCACGGCTATGTGCTGTGCTTCAACAGCAACTGCCCACTTAGTTCCCAATGCCTGCGCCATCTCGCTGGCAAACACGTCCCCAGTAACACCACTTGGGGCATGAGCGTCTTCCCAAATGCCTATGCCAACGACCATTGTGAGCACTTCAAGCAGATTCGCATCATCAGATCCGCCAAAGGCTTCGGCGACATTCTGCACGATGTGCGGCGCAGCGACTACGACGCCATGCGCAGTCGGCTCATCAAATGCCTTGGCAGCGGTGGCACGTTCTATCGCTATCGTAACGGCGAGCATCTGCTCACGCCCGAGAAACAGGAGGCCATCCGCCAAATCTTCCGCGACTTCGGTTACGACGACAATGTGCAGTTCCTGAACTACCTGACCGTTTACGACTTTTCATAAGCTTATTACCAAAATCATTACCGCTATGTGGTAATGCCGTTACCGCTATGTGGTAATGACCCTACCAGTACAAGGTACCGGCTCTACCAATATAAGGTAGCCGCCCTACCAGCTATTGGGACGCGGCGTGCCGCTTACTGGTATACGGGGGGGAGGCGATGTTCGGGGGTACGATGTCCCCCCCGTACCCCCGCACCCCCGAAACTCGAAACTTGAAACTTGAAACTCGAAACTATCAATGATTACAACCATCAAGACCAGTCGGAACAACCGGCAAACACGAAAACTCATCACCCTCGGCCAGCTCATCGAGAGCATGCGCCACGACACCCCGAACGACGACATCCGACAACTTCGCCATGCATTGGAAGATGCTCGTCAACTGCCCTACGACAGTTCTTCACCACGTCACGAAGGCATTCGCCGACTGCCCGTCATCTACCCGTCGGCAGAGGCCGACATAGATGCCGACGGAAATAGAAATATCCTGAAATTCAATGGATTGCTCACACTCACTGCAGGAACACTTCACGACAGCGACGAGGCCCGTCGCGTGAAGGAAATCGCCACGTTGTTGCCCACCACCGTAGCAGCTTTCCGTGGCAGCAGCGGCCTCACCGTGAAGATCATCGTCCGCGCCACACGCCCCGACGGTTCACTGCCCAACGCCCCCGACGCCATGGAAGCATTCTGCCAACAGGCTTACGCCGTGGCCACGCACGTCTACCAAGGCTTGCTCAACCTTGCAAGCCTCAGCCAGGACATCTGCGTCGGGCCCGCCATTCGTAGCCATGAGAGCCAGCTGCTCTGGGCTGGCTTCCGCATGACCTTCGACGAGCAGCCCTTCCTTCGCGAGGAGGCCGATGCGCTGCTCGTGCCTGACGATGGCCGGCTTCTTCAGGCGAACGAACACATGCCGCTGCCCGCCGCTGACGCTGAGAGCGAAACGGAAGTCGGCCACGAGACGCGCCAGCTGATTGCCTTCCTTCAACGCAACTATGCTTTCCGTCATAACACGGTGATGGGCTACACCGAGTATCGTCCACTTGCCAAGTGGTACTACGGTTGGCAGCCCGTCGACGAACGCTTCCAGAAGAAGCTCACGATGGATGCTCGCCTGATGAAAATCAACGTCTGGGACCCAGACGTAACCCGTTTCTTGAATTCAGGTTTCGTGAAGAACTACAACCCCATTGAGGAATACCTTTGGGACCTGCGCGGAAAGTGGGACGGCCGCGACCACATCGGCCGACTTGCCAAGACTGTGCCCACCGACAACCCCAACTGGCCACAGTGGTTCCGCACATGGTTCCTCGCCATGGTGGCACAATGGCTGGGCAAGAACACCCGCTACGGCAACTCGCTGGTACCCCTGCTCATCTCGCGCCAGGGCTACAACAAATCCACCTTCTGCCGCTCACTTATTCCTAAGGAACTGCAATGGGGCTACAACGACAACCTTGTGCTCTCCGAGAAGAAGGCCGTTCTGCAGGCCATGAGCCAATTCCTGCTCATCAACCTCGACGAGTTCAACCAGATTTCGCCCAAGGTGCAGCAAGGTTTCCTGAAGAACATCATCCAGCTGGCATCCGTGAAGGTGAAGCGCCCCTACGGCAAGCATGTCGAAGACCAGCCCCGCCTGGCATCGTTCATCGCCACGTCGAACATGGCCGATGTGCTCTGCGACCCCTCTGGCAGCCGCCGCTTCATCGGCATCGAACTCACCGGCCCTATCAAAGTGGAGCAACGCCCGAACCACAAGCAACTCTATGCCCAAGCCATCGCCCTACTCGACCAAGACGAACCCTACTGGCTCGATGCCAAGCAGACCCGTGCCCTCATGGCCTCCAATCAGCAGTTCCAGCAGCAGTCGCCCGAGGAAATGTTCTTCCACGAATGCTTCGCCATTACCGACAATGATACCGAGGGACAATATATGACGCCCACTGCCATCCTCGGCATCGTGAAACGTCATGCAGGCTCAGCCCTTCCCCGCTGCAGCGTCAACGCTTTCGGTCGCGTTCTCGCCAACATGGAAGGCATCGTCCGGCGCCGCAATACTCAAGGCACCGAGTACCTCGTCATTCCTAAGTAGCACTATGATTATTGCAAAAAAACGACTCAAAACGTTACGTTTTTCAGAATTTGCTGCCAGTTTGCCAGTTTATTGCCAGTTGTAACATGTTGATTATCAACAAGTCTTGCAGCACTGGCAGATTTGCAGCAAAAAATAAAAATCCTGGTAGGGGCGACTTTTTGATTGTTGGAGTATAATAATAGAATTAACCAAGAAATGTAGGAACGCGACGTGTCTCGTATCTGGGATAACAGATGGAACGTATTATCAACAATAAAGGTGCAACCAATACTGGTCGCACCTTTATCATAAATAACCAGCAACTATTTACACTAAGACTCTATGCACTACATGACTGCCACATCACTCAAAATGTCGGATGAGACAATTATTTTTGTGGATTAAAACTTGGTGCCTTCAAATCTTTTTCGTATTTTTGCAGCATCGATTAGGTTTGTCCACTCATAGGCGGCGGGCGTTTTTTCTATCTATTACGCAATCATAATAAAAATCAGTATAATCATGAAAAAGTATCGTTATCTTTTCTCGCTGGTGCTGCTATGGGCAGTTGCCATGCCGACGTTCTCGCAGGTCGTCAGCAACGACAACGAGGATGAAGTATACAAAGTGGATTCCCGCTTTGCTAAGAATGACTTCGTGCCAGGTCAGGTGCTGGTGAAGTTCAAGGATGAGCACCGTGTCGGCATTAGCCGTGCCAAGGGAAAGTTCCTCGCTGCCGACCGCAATGCAATCAATGCCGTTTTGCAGAAATACGGCACAGAGGAGATGGAGCAGTTGCTGCCACGTGAGAAGGCAGGTCGCCCACTTCGCAAGGCAAAGGCTTACAATGGTACGGTGGTAGCAGAGAAAGACCTCTCACAGCTCTATTGTGTGAAACTTTCCGCAGAACATCAGCAGGAAACCATGCAACTCGTCGACGAGCTGAAAGTGCTCGAAGAAGTGGAGTTCGCTGAGCCGAACTATCGCGTCTATACCTTGGCCGACGAGACTATCTGTCCAGATTATTCCGGCAATCCGCTGAACACCAACCAGTGGTATCTGGATGCTTATGGTGTGAAAGAACTTTGGACGAAGCCTATCATCAACAGTGAACGCCCCGTCATCGCCATCCTTGATACAGGTGTCGACATCACGCATCCTGATCTTGTTGACAATATTTGGACAAACACGCTTGAGGCAGAAGGCGAGGAAGGCTACGACAACGATAACAACGGTTTCAAGAGCGATATCCATGGTTGGGACTTCATCAACCAGACTGGCAACATCCGCGATAACAATATGCATGGCACCCACGTAGCTGGCATTGCTGCCGCTGCCAACAATGGCATCGGTATCGTTGGTGCCAATCCATTGGCTTACATCATGCCGATTACTGTGATGCAGAGCGATGGAACTGGTGATATTGCAACTATTATAAAAGGTATTGATTATGCTGTGGCAAATGGGGCTACAGTGCTGAATCTCTCGTTAGGAACCTATGCTAATTCTTCAGCTTTGAGGCAGGCATTGGAGAAAGCATACCAAACAACAGTTATCGTTGCAGCTGCAGGTAATGATTTCCTTAGAATTCATCCAGTACCAAAATGCCATGATGTATGTTTTTCTGGAATAATGTTTCCTGCAGGCTATTCTTTTGTTTTAGGTGTTCAGGCAACTGATCAGGGTGGTGGCTTAGCTAGATTTAGCAATCATGACTGCAATGGGCCAAATTTCTCAAATACTTATACATTGCAAGATCCCGACGGTTTTAATTACGAACTAAAAGCACCAGGAGTGAGTATTCTCAGTACTATTCCCAACGGTAATTATAAAAAATTAAATGGTACATCTATGGCTGCACCGTTGGTAGCAGGTGCTATTTCTGCATTGAAAATGGTTAAGGAATATGATACGCAGGAGATTCTGTGGGGAGAACTGACACATACAGATAACATTGCACAAGCCTACAACCTTGGTGAACACCCTGCAGAACTTGACATTATTAGACTGATGTTGCGTGAACGTAAAGAATTAACCGACGAAACAGAAGGAGATTATAGCGGTGATGGAGAGATTGATGCAGGTGAGACCATTAGCATTTATCCCGTTATTCGTACAACTTGGGGCGAAGCCAGCAATATTAAACTTCGTTTGGAGATGGGTGATGAGTTTGAAGACCCTAATACTGTAGAAATTGTCACTCCTGAAGCAGATTTTGGTATGCACCTTGATGCTTATGGAAAAGGAGTTAGTGTGAATCCCTTACAGTTGAAAGTTGCAGAGAATGTTGCTGACAATCGTCATATAAAGATGAAGATAATTGCGACTTGCGATGGCACGAATATAGTATGGGAACATGATTTCGTGTTGGTTGTTAATAACATGGTTAAAATTAGTGGTATTATTTCTGAGAACACAACTCTGACTGCTGATCATATATATATAATAAATGATAATATTGGTATCCAGGAAGGTGTCACGTTAACCATTAAACCCGGTACCCATTTGGAATTTGCTGAAGGGAAAAAAATTGTTTCTTGGGGAAAATTAATAGCAAAAGGTACCCCAATAGCCCCAATAGTTTTTAAAGGTCATAATGATAAACCTTGGATTGAAATAACTGCATCTGATACTCTTAGATATTGCAGAATTGAAAATTGTCAATATGGCTATGATAATTCCAACATATCGAATACATACATGGAGGATTGTATAATAATACCATATTCTCTTAGTTATAAATGTCTAAGAGGAAGCAGAAACACTTGGATGAACGCTACAAATGTATTTCCCAGACATTGTTATTTTGATCATATAGACCAATCATGCAGTTATTCTAATATTGTAAATAATAGTTTGTCTAATTTGCTATTTATTCCACAATCATATAGCGCGTTAAATTGTAATAATTATTTTAATAATTTTACCAGTAATAACATCGCTTTTTCATATAATGTAAACTATCCAATAGTAGATAAGTCTGAAACGCCTTCTTATCTTGGTACTAGTCGTGAAGATATCATTAGATCACATATATATGAAATGGGAAATGGAGGAGGATTTGGCACTGTAGATCTTAGTAATATGCCCTCTTGTCCATATGCAGAAGCTCACGGTATAGTTTGGAAAGTGGTTGTAAATGGTTACGATGCTCAGGATGAGTTTGAACAACTGCCGCCGCTTGGAGTAGGCAAGCATAAGTTTGAAGTATACTTCAATCGTCCAATGAACAAAGAGAAGGCTCCACAGATTTCATTTGGTGTGCGTGATCCTTGGACGCAAAATGCGGTGGCAGAAGATGGCTCATGGAATGAGGAAGGGACTATCTATACTGCTTATTGCACCATCACAGGCAAGACGAAGAGTGACGGTCTTAACCGCATCTATGTCTATGGAGCTGAGGATAATGAGTTCTTTGAAATTCCATATGAGAAGACCCGCTTCAACATCAACATTCAGGCGGCAGGCTCGATGGCTACAGGCTTTGCTGCCGAAGCTGGATTGGGCAAGGTTGAACTGACTTGGAACAACGAGAACAATGACATTGAGGATGCTATGGGCTATAACCTCTATCGCTATACCTTGAAGGGCGAAGGAGAGGAAATGGTTGCTGATACTATCCGTGTTAATGAAAGTATCATTGACATTGAAGATGACACCTACACTGACTACAACGTAACTCCAGGCGAGACATACTATTATTTCTACCGTACACTCTCTACAGACCTACAGGAGTATGATGTTTCGAACGTGGTAGCAGTGACTCCGTTGACCTCGACAAAGGGCGATGCCAATGGTAGTGGTGATGTGGACGTGGCCGACGTGATTACTACCGTGAACTACGCTGCTGGCCAGCAGCCAAAGCCGTTCATCTTTGAGGCTGCCGACATGAACGAAGACCTTTCCATCGACATTCTTGACGTCATCGGCATTATCAAGCAGATTATGAATCCCAATTCGGAGGCAAAGGCTTCTGTCGCTGCCGTAGCTACCTATACGATTGAAGATGGTGTCGTGTATGTAGATAGCCCTGTAGAGATTGCTGGTGTTCAGCTCCAATTGGCATCCTCTTCACAAAACGAAATCCGCGTAACTGAGGACATGAAGGGCTTTGAGCACACGTCGGCTTGGCTGAGTGATAATGACTACTTGTTCCTTGGTTACAACATGAACGGAAAGACGCTCACGGCTGGCAAACACGCCATCCTAATCATTGGCGATGCACAGATAGCCGACATCCGCCTCAGCGACCGCAACGGACATAACATTATTGCAGAGAGTACGACCGTTGACAAGATTGACCGCATGGCTCGCGACGTAATGACCGTCTGCGGCATCTACGATCTGCAAGGCCGCAAAATCTCTGGTAACGCCAGCGACCTTCAGAAGTTGCCTAAGGGTGTCTACATAATCAACGGAGTAAAGGTTGTACGTTGAAAATGAAAAGTGAAAAATGAAAAGTACGTTAACTAAGGTATTGGCAGCCTTGCTCCTATGTTTTGGCGTAGGGGCTCGAGCTGACAATATCGTTACAATAGGTACGGCAAGTGGAGCACCAGGCGACGAGGTGACGCTGAGCATCGCTATGCAGAATAACGACAACATCGCTGCACTGCAACTGCTTATCCCGTTGGACGAGGAACTGTCGTTCGTAGAAGGCTCTGCTGCGTTGACTGACCGATGTGGGAGTCATAGCGTGACGGCAGGAGTGAAGGATGGCGAACTGAGCCTAATGGTCTACTCATTGGGCATGAACGCTATCACTGGTACGGAAGGCGATGTGGCTACCTTTCGACTGAAGTTAGGCAACCAGCCCAAAAGCATCACACTTGCGGCCTCGAAACTCATCCTGACAGATACCGATGGTAATAGCGTTACGGGAACTGTGCAAAACGGCTTGGTGAGTATCCGATGCGCCAAGGCAGAATATAGTTCTATGACAATTGATTTCGGTCGAGTGCCCATCCGTAGCACCTATCAGGGGACACTGACAGTCAGGAATGTTGGCAACGAGCCATTGGAGGTGACGGGGCTTCAGTTTGTCAATTACGTGACGAAGTTCTCCTCTTCGACTCAGTTCCCACTGACTGTAGCTGCAGGCAGTTCACAAAATATCAACATCACGTATGCACCAGAAGAACGCGGCACGGTGAGTGAAACGGTGAAGGTATTGTGCAACAGTATTTCGAAACTGAACAATATCACACTGAAAGCTGAACCTTTCGCCGTGAACGAATTGCATGTGCAGCCGGCAGCAGGTGTTGCAGATGAAACCATAACCGTCAGTCTCACGATGAACAACATGGATGCCATCAGCGGTTTTCAGCTTGAGTTCAACCTGCCCGATGCTTTGGAGTATGTGCCGAACAGTTTCCAATTGTCTGGCCGCAAGCAAGATCATGCCATTGTAGCTACTGTGAACGATGGTCTATTGCGTATCATCTGCTATTCGCCCAATGACAAGCCTTTCACGGGTGAGGATGGCGAACTTGCCACGATGCAGTTTGTGCTACGTGGCCGAAATAGCGTAACGCTGAAAACTTCGAAGTGCCTGCTGACAGCGACCATCAATGATCAAGTAACGAATGTCTGTTCTGCCGACTACGGTGCAACCATCACCATCAAGAGTCCACGCATCTATGCCTCCTCGACATTGGCGATGGGGGCAACCCCCGTGACAGAGGATGCCGTGAAAGCACTGACGGTAAGGAATCAGGGTTCTGCACCGTTGGTTATCAGTCGAGTAGTATTCGACAAGGAGGAATTCCATGTTCAGCAACAATTACCCTTGACCATTGCAGCCGGCGGTTCGACAACTCTGACGGTAGTCTATCCCAGCACAGAGGAAGGCGACTATGAGACGACGATGCAGATCTATTGCAACGACCCGGAGCAGCGCGTATGGAATGTGAAGGTGACAGGTAATCGCTTTGCGCCAAACTATCTGTCGTTCTCGGCAGCTGACATCTATCAGGATGATCCGCTGGCCGTGGAGGTTTCGCTGAGCAACTACGATGCTATCAATGGAATACAGTTCGATGTGGAATATCCTGCCGCTTACTTTGAACCAACCGATGAGCTGACGACGACCGCACGTGCTGCAGGACTAAGCGTGTCGCAACGGATTGTTAGTGAGGGTGTTGCCCGCTATTTCTTTTATTCACTGACCGATGCAATCATTGAGCCAGGTGATGGAAAAGTATTGACGATGAAGTTTGCTCCAAAGGGCGAGGCACCAGTAGGCAACTATCAGTTGAAAGTGACCAATATAAAACTCGGCACTCCTGATATGGTTGACAAATATGCCGGTAATGACGTGACGTGTACCTTCAAAGTAAAAAAACTGCTGATAGGCGACATTAACTACGATGGACTAATCACTATTGCCGATGTAACAGCCTTGGTGAACATCATTCTTGGAAAGGATGATTCAGAACCATACGTTTATAATCACAAGACTGCTGACATAAACGGAGATAAAAGTATCACAATTGCCGACGTAACAGCGTTGGTCAACATCATATTAGGGAAACGATTATAACCTGATTTTTTATGAAATGGATGCAGAAATGGAATATTCATTCTCTGCATCTATTTTTTACGATAACTTTTTCTACCCGCAAGCCTTGCGAGCCCTTGCCATGTCGGAAAAAAGTTGTAACTTTGCAAGCGAGTTCAAGGTTTACGATATGGAAGAAAAGAAAAAGGCAGAAGCACATGAGATGCTGGTTGACTTCGGCTTCGTAGAAGATCAATCGCAGAACATCATCAAGGTGATTGGCGTTGGTGGCGGCGGACAGAATGCCGTCGGCAACATGTACGACGAGGGTATCGAGGGTGTAACGTTTGCTGTGTGCAACACCGATAGCGCTGCACTTTCGAAGTCGCCTGTGCCCGTGAAGTTACAGCTGGGCTCGGTGGGCTTGGGTGCCGGTGCCAATCCCGAGGTGGGACGCAAGGAAGCCGAAAGCAATATAGAGGACATAGAACGGCTGCTCGATGACGGCACGAAAATGGTGTTCGTCACGGCTGGCATGGGCGGTGGCACAGGAACGGGTGCAGCGCCTGTGGTGGCGAAGGTGGCGAAGGACCGTGGCATCCTGACCATTGGCGTAGTGACCATACCATTTTATTTCGAACAGAAGCGTAAGATCGTTAAGGCTTTACGCGGTGTCGATGAGTTGCGAAAGCACGTCGATGCCATGCTCATCGTGAACAACGAGCGCATCTGCGATGTCTATAACGATACACAGGTGACGCTGAAAGAGGCTTTGAAGCGTGCCGACGACATCCTGAAGAATGCCGTGAAAGGCATATCGGAACTCATCACCATCAGCACCGAAGGCAGTATCAACCTTGACTTCCGCGACGTAGAGACAACGATGCGCAATGGCGGCGGTGCCATCATGGCCATCGGAAGGGCAAGCGGCGAACGCCGTGTGGAACGTGCCATCATCGACGCTTTGGACTCACCCCTACTCTATGGCAACGACATTGGCAAGGCCAAGCGTATCCTATTTAATATCTACGCGAGCGAGAAAGCACCATTCTTCGTACCGGAGTTGTCGGAAATCTCTGAGTTCTTCGACCAACTGGATCCAAACATCGACGTCATCTGGGGTACTGCTACAGACAACACGCTCGACGACGATGCCAAGGTCATCATCTTGGCTGCCGATATGGATGACGACATGCAGGAGCAAACCAACCGCAAGGACTATCAGCAGGACGACAACGCCTACTACGAGAGTCTGATTCCTAAGCTCTACAAGCCTTTGAAGCGGAAGCAAAAAGAGGAGATAAAGCCTATGGAAGAGCCTAAACTGACGGTGGTGACTGCAGGCGATTACGAGACGAATGGACCGGAGGAAGGAAATGGTTCGAGTGGTTCTTTCTCCGCAGAAACTAAGAAAGCTGCAGAGCCGAGCGCGAATGATTCTTTCTCTGCTGAAGCTAAGAACGCGGTAGAGCCGAGCGAGAATGGTTCGAATGAGGGTAGCGTTGAGGTTTCGCGCGAAGAACCGAAGCCACAAAAGCCAGTCTCGATGGTGGAGCGCTGGAAGCGATGGCTGGAGCGAAAAGTAACGGAAGTGGTGATGGACGAGTGAGGAAAAATAGGTAATAGGTAATAGGTGATGGGTGATAGGTGACAGGTGAAATATTGAGCGTTTCGATGGAGAATACGAGGACAGCCGAGGAGATGAGTGAGGAGCTGCGAAAGCTTGTAGTAGCTCTTCAACAGCAGGACAGGAATGACCTGATTCTGCACGCTTTAGGTGTGCCCCTGCTTGAGCAGTTGCGTATCGAGGCTGCACGTGGAAAGCTCAGCCGATTGCTGATTACCAAGGACTATCGCCTACTACTGCTTGACAACGGACAGCAGGAAGTCATCCTTCAACCTGTTCACAAAGCTGTCTATCTGCTCTTCCTGAATCATCCTGAGGGAATTGAATTCAAACGCTTACGAGATTATCGTGACGAGCTACTGCGCTACTATCGTCTCGTGGCACCACGAAGCATGGACATCGAACAGATTGAAGAGAGCGTTGAGCGACTCGTCGATCCTCTCGACAATGCCATCAACGAGAAGTGTTCGCGCATCAAGCGCATTTTTCTGGAGTTAATGGACGAATATAGTGCCAGCTATTATGTTATCAGCAGCCATACCACCAAACGCATCGCCGGTTCATCGCGCATCTGGTATGAGCGGCTGAAAGTCATTAACCTGCCTCGACATCTAGTGATCTGGGAAACACCTTGAGGGCATATCGTTGCAACATGACGTATTGTTCAAAAATTCCCTAAAATTGCAAAAATTAGTTTTACAAGGGGTATGTTTGCGATAATTTGCTTTGCCGTTTGACAGAAAATATATACTTTTGCAGGTTGAAAACAACAACCGCCATAAAGAAATGAAGAAATACTTGATTCCTCTAGTAGTGCTTTGCCTCGCCCTCATCGGCGGGGTGGTTTGGTTATACCTGAATCTCGACAAACAAAAACAGGAAAACCGCGAGATGCAGGAGTTGGCCGCACTGGACAAACAGGAAATGGAGAACGAATACCAGCAGTTTGCCTTGCAATATAGCGAGATGAAGGCACAAATCAATAACGACTCCATCGTGGCACAACTGTCGGCAGAACAGGAGAAGACACAGCGACTGCTTGCCGAACTGCAGCAGGTGAAGGCTAACGATGCCCGCGAGATTACCCGACTGAAGAAGGAACTGGCCACGGTTCGTGCCGTATTGCGGTCGTATGTCATCGAGATTGACTCTCTAAACCGACTGAACCAAAACCTTCAGGAGGAGAATACGCGCGTGAAAGCTCAATACCAGGAGGCCACGCAGCAGATTGAAGGACTCAGCAGCGAGAAGCAATCGCTTTCAGAAAAGGTTGCTATTGCCGCCCAGTTGGATGCCATCGGCATAAGCATGCAGGGTAAGGACAAGCGTAACAAATCTACTGACAATGCTTCGAAATGCAAGACGCTGCAGGTGAATTTCTCGTTAGCCAAGAACGTCACGGCTCAGAACGGTATGCGAACAGTCTTCGTGCGCATCACCTCGCCGACAGGTTCGTTGCTTGGCAATGCCGGAAACTTCAACTACGAGAACCGCTCGCTGACCTGCTCGATGAAGAAAGTCGTGGAGTACGGCGGACAGGAAACTCCTGTGACACTCTATTGGAATGTCGACCAGGCACTCGTGGGAGGCAACTATCAGGTGAGCATCTTTGCCGACGGCAACATGATCGGGTCGAGAAGTTTCAGCTTGAAGTAAAGCTCCAGGGCGATTGCTTGGCTATGTAAATTATAAAGTTGAGTGTTTATTAGAAATCATCAATATATGAAAAAGGTATTAACGCTATTCATGCTGATGGCCACGCTGACTGCAGGTGCCCAACAGGTGCTGTCACTCGACGAGTGCCGGCAACTGGCGCTGCAGAACAACAAGCAGTTGGGCGTTACCCGCGTGAAGCAAGAAATGGCATTGAACCTGCGAAAAGCGGCCCGCACCAACTATCTGCCAAAGGTTGACGTGATAGGTGGCTACGAATTCTTCAGCCGGGAGATTTCGATTCTGAACAAAGACCAGAAGAACACCTTTGCCAACCTCGGCACAACTGCCATGACAGGTGTGGGCGAACACTTGTCGTCAACGCTGACAAGCCTCGTTCAGCAAGGGCTCATCAAACCGGAGATGGCTCAGCAACTGGGAGCACTCATGGGACAGATGGGGCAGCCCATCGCACAGTTAGGCAATCAGATTGGCGAGAAGATCAACGATGCCTTCAAGACTGACTCGAGGAACATGTTCGCCGCTTCGGTCATGCTTCGCCAGCCCATCTATATGGGCGGTGCCATCACGGCAGCCAACAGAATGGCCGAAATCAACCAAGAACTGGCTGCCAACGAGGAGCAGGGCATGGTTCAGAATACGCTGAAGAGCATCGACGACATCTACTGGACAGTGGTATCGCTCAAACAGAAGCAGAAACTGGCCAACAGCTATCGTGACCTGGTGCAGAAGCTGGACGACGACGTCCACAAGATGATTAGCGAAGGCGTGGCTACACGTGCCACAGGGCTGAAGGTCGACGTGAGTGTCAACGAAGCTGATATGCAGGTGACGCAGGTCGAGGACGGCGTGGCACTGGCCAAGATGCTGCTATGCCAGTTATGTGGACTCCCCGTCGACACCGACATCGTGTTAGCTGACGAAGGCAAGGACGTGCTCCCCATGACTACTGACGTGGAAGACGACGGCAACGAAGCAGCCTATGCCAACCGTAACGAACTGAAGATGCTGGAGAATGCCGTTCAGATGAGTGAGCAAGCCACGAAACTGGTGCGCGCAGCTTTCTTGCCGCAAGTGGCGTTGACGGGAGGCTACATGCTCTCCAATCCTAATCTCTACAATGGTTTTGAGCGCAAATTTGCAGGCGTGTGGAATGTGGGCGTACTGCTTCGCGTTCCTGTCTGGAATTGGTTCGAAGGTCAATACAAGGTGCGTGCCAGCCGTGCTGCCACGACTATTGCCGCTATGGAACTCGACGATGCCCGCGAAAAGATAGGACTGCAGCTGGAGCAATGCCGTTTCAAGATGAAAGAAGCACAGAAGCGACTTGCCATGGCTACGAAAAACCTATCAAGTGCCGACGAAAATCTGCGCTGCGCCAACGTGGGATTCCGCGAAGGTGTCATAGAAGCTACCGACGTCATGGCTGCCCAGACGGCTTGGCAACAGGCACAGACTCAGAAGATCGATGCAGAGGTGGAAGTGAAACTTGCACAGGTAGCATTGAAGCAAGCAATGGGAAAACTTGATTAGTTGATAGTTAATAGTTTAGAGTTGAGAGTTGAGTGATTAGTGTTTAGTGCATAAAACATACGTCTACACTCCTAAAATCATAATTGTAAATCGTAAATCCGTAAATCGTAAATAACATCATGTCAGCAAAAACCCAACATAACAACATCCTGCTCGCCGTATTAGGATTCGTATCGGTGGTTGTCGTAGTAGGCCTCATCGGTTTCTTCCTACTCGACCGTTCGCCTGAAACCATTCAGGGTGAAGTGGAAGTGAGCGAGTACCGCATCTCTTCAAAAGTGCCTGGACGTATTCTGGAACTACGTGTGAAGGAAGGCGACTATGTGCACGTGGGCGATACCCTCGCCATTCTGGATGCACCCGAGGTGCAAGCCAAGAAGACGCAGGCACAGAGCGCCGAAGATGCAGCTGCTGCGCTGAGCGATCTGGCTCAGGCTGGTGCACGTCAGGAACAAGTGAGTGGAGCCTACCAGCTCTGGCAGCAGGCCAAGGCAGGACTTGAGATTGCCCAGAAGACCTACGAGCGTGTGCAACGCCTGTTCGATGAAGGTGTCATGACGGCCCAGAAGCGCGACGAGGCATTGGCCAACTACAAGGCCCTGCAAGCTCAGGAGAAAGCTGCCAAGAGCCAATACGATATGGCCGTGAATGGTGCGCGTCAACAGGAGAAGCGAGCAGCACAGGCTCAGGTGAACCGTGCTCGTGGTGCCGTTCAGGAGGTGCAGAGCTATATTCGCGAGACCGTCCAGATATCAAACGTTGAAGGCGAAGTGTCGAGCATCTATCCTAAGGTGGGTGAGCTCATCGGTACGGGTTCGCCTATCATGAGCATCTCTGTGATGAGCGACCTCTGGGGCACGTTCAATGTTCGCGAAGACCAACTCAACGGGTTAAAGATTGGCGATACCTTCACCGCCTTTGCGCCAGCTTTCAACAAAGAGATCAAGATGAAGGTTTTCTATATCAAGGACGAGGGATCTTATGCCGTATGGAAAGCCACCAAGGCCAATGGCCAATACGACCTGAAGACCTTTGAGGTAAAGGCACGTCCTGAAGAGGTTTTCGAAGGACTACGTCCAGGCATGTCCTTGATTATCAAGGAGAAAAAGGTGAAGTAGTAAGTTAAGAAGGTAGATTGGAAATCGTATGTTGAAGCAAATACTTAACATAGCACTTCGCGAATGTGGAATCATGCGTCACAACATGATGTACCTGTTCGGCATGTTGGTATTCCCGATCCTTGTCACCGTGTTCTTCACGACCTTGATGCACGACGGTCAGCCCCAGGAGATGCCTGTGGGTATCGTCGACAACGACAATACCTCGACATCACGTGCACTCATCCGCAAACTCGATTCTTTCCAGGCAAGCCAAGTGGTTGCCTACTACCCCAACGTCAACGAGGCACGAAACGCCATCCAGCAGAACAAGATCTACGCGTTCCTCTACATACCGAAAGGAACAACCAGCGCCTTGCTCTCATCGCGACAGCCCAAGATATCGTTCTACTACAGCCAGACATCGCTGACGGCTGGTGCATTACTGTTTCGCGATTTGAAGACTGTTGCCACATTGGGATCGGCAGGAGTCGGCCAGCAGATTATGCGTGCCAAGGGATTCACAGACAAGCAGATAGCGACGTTCCTTCAACCCATTGCCATTGACCTGCACATGATAGGCAATCCATGGGCAAGCTACAATCTCTATCTCTCCACGATGCTCATCCCTGGTATCTTGATGCTCTTCATGTTTCTCATCACGGCCTATTCGCTGGGAACAGAGCTTAAGTTCGGCACGTCGAAGGAATGGATGGGCATGGCCGACAACAACATCATCGTTGCCCTGACAGGCAAACTGCTCCCGCAGTTCCTCATCTTCATCAGCATTTTCTATGTCTACATGTACTACATGTTTGGCTACCTGAATTTCCCTCATCCAGGTGGTGTCGTCATGATCATGCTACTAGGTTTCCTGGCCGTCATCTCGAGTATCGGCTTTGGCATCTTTGCCTTTGGCCTCATGCCTTCGCTCCGTATGTCGATGAGTATCTGTTCGCTTTGGGCAATGCTGAGCTTCACCACAGCCGGAGCCACATTCCCCATCTCTGCCATGAGCCCTGCCATCGAAGCCTTGGCCGTGCTCTTCCCCTTGCGTCACTACTACATGATCTACCAGATTTGCATTTTCAACGGATTCCCGTTTGTCGATGCATGGTTCAACTTCATGGCACTCATCATCTTTGCTGCCCTACCCTTCTTCGTAGTGCTGAAGATCAGGCGTGCTATGCTGGAGTATGTGTATGTGCCTTGAGGAAATAAAGAAGAATAAAGAAGTAAAAGAATGAAAGAAACGCTGCTATATAGGATTAAGGAAGGAGTCCGGGATATGTGCTATATCTGGACGAAGGAGATGCGCCAGACCGTCACCGACGAGGGCGTGCTCATCTTCTTCCTTCTCGTGCCTATCCTCTATCCGCTGCTCTACTCGTGGGCTTACTCCAATGAGTTAGTCCGTGAAGTGCCTGTAGCCGTCGTTGATCTTTCGCACAGCCATCAGAGTCGCGAGTTCATCCGCGAGTTCGATGCTACTCCCGATGCAAAAGTGGCCTACTACTGTAACTCGCTCGACGAAGCACGTGCTTTGGTTGGCAAGCAGGTGGTACATGGCGTGCTCTACTTCCCAACAGATTTTCAGACAAACGTCCTTCGCATGGAGCAAAGCCACGTAGGTGTCTATTGCGACATGTCGCTCATGCTTGCCTATAAGGCCATCTTCCAGTCTGCACAAGCCGTGGCAAGCAATATGAGTTCAAAGATGCAGATTGCCCTCTCGGGCAACTACACCGACCGCGAAGATCAGATTTCGACAAAACCGTTGGAATTTGAAGAAGTGCCCGTGTTTAATCCAACTGGAGGCTACGGTTCGTTCCTTATCCCCGGCGTACTGATCCTCATCATCCAGCAGACCATGCTGTTGGGTATTGGACTTGCAGCAGGAACAGCCCGTGAAAGCAACCGTTACCATGACCTCGTGCCCGTTTCGCGCCATTACAACGGCATTTTCCGTATCGTGTTGGGCAAGTCTATGGCCTACTTCATGATTTATGCCGTCATTGCAGCCTATCTGACCATCATTGTTCCACGACTATTCGGATTCACGTCGTTACTTTCCGGTGCACCGTTGTTGGCACTCATGGTGCCTTACATTCTTTCTTGCATCTTCTTCGGCATGATGCTCAGCTGTCTGGTTCGCTATCGTGAGAACGTCATTCTGCTTGTAGTCTTCACTTCGCTGCCCTTCCTGTTCCTCTCTGGTATCTCTTGGCCACAGAGTAGCATTCCTGGCGCATGGCGAAGCATTGCCACGCTCTTGCCTTCGACATTCGGCATGCGTGGGTTCATACGCATCAATGGTATGGGAGCAACCCTGTCCGATATCCGTTTGGAATATCAAGCCCTATGGGTACTGACCATTGTCTACTTCTTTGCCACATGTCTGGTGTACCGATTCCAGATTATTGCTGCCCATAACCATGCCAACGAACGCATCAGGGTTCTGAAAGAGAAAGCCCATGCTGTCCGTGTGCGCAAGGAGGCCGGCGAACAGTCATAAGCCTTACGATAGTTTTCATCTTTTCCATCCTTCATAAGAAAAAATTGAAGGATTGCTTTGTCATGTCGATTATTTTTGCTTACTTTGCATATTCCTTTTACATTAACCAATTATCTTTATGAAAAGTTTCTTAAATCTTCTAGGCTTCGACGAAGCAAAACACAAAGTGAGGACCGAACTATTGGCTGGTCTCACGACCTTTCTAACTATGAGCTACATACTTGCTGTCAACCCACTCATCCTGGGTGATGCCGGCATGGACAAAGGTGCCGTATTCTCAGCCACAGTAGTGGCTGCTGCCATCGCCACACTGGTCATGGCCTTCTATGCCCGACTTCCATTTGCCCTTGCATCAGGCATGGGATTGAATGCATTCTTTGCCTACACACTTGTTCTCGTCATGGGTTTCACTTGGCAACAGGCATTGGCTGCCGTATTCATTGAAGGTGTCATATTCATCCTACTCACAGCGTTCCGAGTTCGCGAAGCCATCGTGAATGCCATCCCGCTGAACCTGCGCTATGCCATCTCGGTAGGTATCGGCCTGTTCATTGCGTTTATCGGATTGAAAAATGGAGGTGTTATCATAAAAAGCGATGCCACGGTGACCACACTCGCCCCTTGGACAGCCACGTCGCTCCTTGCCATTGGCGGTGTCATCCTCGGCTGCATCCTAATGGCCCTGAAGGTTCGTGGTGCCTTGTTCTATACGATTGTTGCCATGACGCTGATAGGCATCCCCATCGGTGTCACTCAGATACCGGAAGGATTCACAATACTCAGCATGCCTGCCTCGTTAGAGCCCGTGGCCTTCCAATTAGACTTCTCACGCTTCCTTAGTTTCGACATTGAGTACTACATCATCGTGTTCACGCTGGTGTTCATGGACCTCTTCGACACACTCGGCACGCTCATCGGTACATCAACAAGTGCGGGTATGGTTGACAAGAACGGACGCATCCATGGATTGAATCGCGCATTGATGGCCGATGCCATAGGAACTACGCTGGGTGCGCTCGCTGGCACATCTACCGTGACCACCTACGTGGAGAGCACCACCGGCATTGCTGCAGGCGGTCGCACAGGTCTCACTTCGTTTACGGTAGCCATGCTGTTCCTTGTGGCATTGTTCTTCTCGCCATTCTTCCTGATGATCCCTGCTGCCGCAACGACAAGTGCATTGGTATTGGTAGGCGTACTGATGATTCGCACGATTACCAAGATCGACCTTTCCGATATTACCGAGGCCCTTCCCTGCTTCGTCACCATCCTCATGATGCCCTTCACGGCAAGCATTGCCGAAGGTATCGTGTTGGGTATGCTCAGCTACGTGCTGGTGAAACTCCTCAGTGGACGCCATCGCGAAGTATCTATAGCCATGTATGTCCTGGCTGTCTTCTTTGTGCTGAAGTACGTAGCACCATTGCTGTAATTCCAAAGAATATAATAATTAAAGCAGAATAGTAAATTATAACCATTAAACTTTATGAAGAAACTGATTCTCTCCGCCATGCTACTGCTCATGGGCATGGCCATGCAGGCACAGAACGTGCAACTGCACTACGACTTTGGCAGGTTTATTTATCCCGACGAAGAGGCTGGCCGCCAAAAGGTAACCATGACGCTCGAACAATTCAAGGCCGACAAGTGGGGTTCGTGGTTCTACTTCGTCGATATTGACTTTAGCCGCAAGTTCACTGAGGGTGCCTATACCGAGATTTCACGCGAGTTTAACCTCAGCAAGAAGCTGCCCATCGCTGCCCACGTTGAGTACAACGGCGGACTGAACCGCTTTGGCAGTTTCCAGCAGGCTGCCTTGCTGGGTGCCGCATGGAATGGACATTCGGCCGATTTCTCAAAGACCTACTCCGTACAACTCATGTATAAGCGCTACTTCAAGAGCTATGAGTACACGCGCGGTTTCCACAGTTTCCAGCTGACGGGTGTTTGGGGGCTGAACTTTGCAAACGGCAAAGGAACGTTCTCTGGTTTCATTGATTTCTGGCGTGGTGAAAAGGTTAATGGTCACGGCCAGCTCGTCATGCTGACCGAGCCTCAACTTTGGTACAACGTGACGCCACACCTGAGCGTTGGCTCTGAGATTGAGATGAGTAGCAACTTCATCTACAACACTTTCAACGACAAGTCGTTCTTCATCAACCCGACTTTGGCTGTGAAGTGGAATTTCTAAAGCTCTAAACTCTCAACACTCAACTCTCAACTAAAATGCCAACCCAACTCACCCCTACTCGCATGACCATTGTGGGCATTCAGTTCCTGTTTGTAGCCTTCGGCTCGACGGTACTGGTGCCTCTGCTCGTTGGTCTCAATCCCTCCACGGCATTATTCACCGCTGGTCTCGGCACGTTCATATTCCATCTGGTCACCAAAGGCAAGGTCCCTATCTTCCTTGGCTCCAGCTTTGCCTTCATTGCCCCTATCATCTCTGCGTCCCAACAATGGGGAATGCCTGGCACACTGGCAGGTATCATTGGCGTTTCGCTGGTCTACTTCATCATGTCGGCCCTCATCAAGTGGCAAGGACAGAAGTTGTTGAATCGCCTCTTCCCACCTGTCGTCATAGGTCCCGTCATCATACTGATTGGACTATCGTTGTCGCCCTCAGCCGTCAACATGGCGAAAGAAAACTGGGTACTTGCCGTCATTTCGCTGGTAACAGCCATTCTGGTACTTACCCTGGGACGCGGACTGCTGAAACTCGTACCTGTCGTTTGTGGCATCATCGCAGGCTATATCGTAGCCCTATGCATGGGCGTTGTCGACCTTTCGACCGTTGAGACGGCAGCATGGTTCGCATTGCCACAGAGCATCAGCCACTTCCACCTGCCACAGTTCGCCTGGGAACCGTTCCTGTTCATGATTCCCGTGGCCATTGCACCTGTCATCGAGCATATCGGTGACGTCTATGTGGTAAGTGCCGTGGCCGAGAAGGACTTCGTGAAAGACCCAGGACTCCATCGCACCATGTTCGGCGACGGACTTGCCTGTCTTTTTGCTGCATTCTTTGCAGGTCCTCCTGTAACCACCTATAGCGAAGTTACCGGAGCCATGCAGATAACGCGTGTTACCAGCCCGAAGGTCATCCGTATAGCAGCTGCCACAGCCATCGTTTTCTCTGTGATGGGTAAGCTCAGTGCCTTGTTGCAGAGCATTCCGAATGCCGTGCTCGGCGGCATCATGCTCTTGCTCTTCGGCACCATTGCTTCCGTTGGTGTGCAGAATCTCATCCACAACAAAGTTAACTTAAACTCCACCCGCAACATCATCATTGTCAGCGTCACGCTCACGCTGGGCATAGGCGGCGCCGTGTTCAACTTCGGTTCATTTGCCCTCAGCGGCATCGGACTCTCGGCACTCACCGGCGTGATACTCAACCTGGTGTTGCCACGTGAGAAAGAATCCAATTCACCCAACCAATAAATAACAAAAACCAAATGAAAGACTTTCAGTATTACACTCCAACACAAGTTGTGTTTGGAAAAGACTCTGAGGAGCAAGTGGCCCGCCTTGTGAAACACTATGGCGGCACAAAGGTATTAGTTCATTATGGTGGCCAGAGTGCCATCCGTTCAGGTCTTCTCGACAAGATGTGCAACCTGCTTCGCGATGAAGGCATCAGTTTTGTCACGCTTGGGGGTGTAGTGCCGAACCCACGACTCTCAAAGGTTCATGAGGGCATTGACCTCTGCCGCCGCGAGGGTGTTGACTTCATCTTGGCAGTAGGTGGCGGTAGCGTCATCGACTCATCCAAAGCCATCGGCTACGGCGTTCCCTATGAGGGCGATGTGTGGGACTTCTATCTTGGCAAAGCCACACCAAAGACGATGTTGCCACTTGCCACCGTTCTCACCATCCCTGCCGCAGGTAGCGAGATGAGCAACTCAAGCGTCATCACCAATGAAGACGGCGATGTGAAACTGGGTTACTCAAACGACCTCTCCCGCCCGAAGTTTGCCATCATGAATCCTTGTCGTACCTTCACGCTGCCACCTTATCAGACCGCAGCCGGTGTCACCGATATCATGATGCACACGATGGAGCGCTATTTCTCTCACGACAACGACATGACGCTTACCGATGCCTTGGCTGAATCGCTGCTTCGCACCATGAAGGACGCAGTCTTTGCCGTGCTAAAGGATCCTTGCGACTACCGTAACCGTGCGCAAATCATGTGGGGAAGCAGCCTTGCTCACAACGGACTGACCGGATGCGGACTCAGCGACGACTGGGCTACCCATGAGCTGGAACATGAACTCAGCGGCATGTTCGACGTCACCCATGGAGCAGGCCTCGCAGCTATCTGGCCCAGCTGGGCGCGCTATGTCTACCGTGAGAACGTGAGCCGCTTCGTGCAATTTGCAGTCAATGTGTTGGATGTGCCCAATGACTTCCACGATCCTGAGGGAACTGCTCTCAAAGGCATAGAGGCCATGGAGCGTTTCTATCATGCCATAGGCATGCCAATCAACATCCATGAACTCATTGGCCGCGAAGTGACCGACGATGAGATAAAGGAAATGGTACGTAAGTGCAGCCGCGACTACGCAGTTACGCAGGGTTGCTTCAAGGTGCTGCAACCCGCTGATATGGAGGCTATCTACCAGATGGCACGCTAACCTCTCCTACAGCGTTCTGACCACCCGGCAGGGATTGCCAACTGCAATACTGCCTGAGGGAATATCATTGACGACAACCGATCCAGCTCCAATGGTGACGTTGTCGCCAATGTTTATGCCTGGCAGAATCGTCACATTGCCACCTATCCACACATTATTTCCAATGGTAACGGGTCTGGCCCACTCGCGTCGCGAGTTGCGTTCAACAGGATCGGTGCTGTGGCAGGCAGTAAAGATGCTCACATTAGGACCAATGAAGCAATCGTCGCCAATCGTCACGGATGCCTCATCGAGCACAGTAAAATTAAAGTTGGCGAAGAAACGACGCCCCACGCTGATCTGCTTTCCATAGTCACAATAGAAAGGCTGGTTAATGATGATGGCATCGTCGCCGATATGCCCAAGCAATTGTTTGAGCAGCTGCAGTTTCCCATCGCGATCGGAAGGTCGCAACAGGTTATAGTCGTGTATCACCTCCTTCACGGCATTCAGTTCACGCAACAGTTCCTCATCCGTTGCCGAATATTCCATGCCAGCCAGCATCTTTTCTTTCTCGGTCATCATCTTTTTAAGTTTATAAGAAACAAGGGATAAGGGGCAAGAGAATACTCTTTACAGACTGAAAAACTATTAGAATGAGATTTCTCTTACCACTTGCTCCTTACTTCTTGCCCCTTGCCCCTAACTTCTTGCCCCTTCTCTCTATTTAGTTCCAACGATCTTTGTCTTTGGCAACGTGGCATTGCGGCGGCGCACAACGGTAACCACACTCTGTGCCAGTGCAAGGAAGGCCTGTCCCGTCATCGTATCGGCGTTAAGTGCAGATGGTGTACCCTGATCGCCATTGTCACAGATGCTCTGCACAATAGGAATCTGTGCCAATAGCGGCACTTGCATCTCCTCTGCCAACTGTTTGCAGCCTTCACGTCCAAACAGATAGTAGCGGTTCTCAGGCAGTTCGGCAGGCGTAAACCATGCCATGTTCTCCACAAGTCCGAGGATAGGCACGTTCACCTTATCGTTTCTGTACATATCGATACCCTTGCGTGCATCGGCAAGAGCCACCTGTTGAGGTGTCGAAACGATAATCGCACCCGTGATGGCAAGCGTCTGCAAGAGTGTCAGGTGAATGTCGCTTGTTCCCGGTGGTGTATCGAGAATCAAGTAGTCAAGTTCGCCCCAGTCGGCATCGCCTATGAGTTGCTTCAATGCGCCCGTTGCCATGCCGCCGCGCCAAAGCGTAGCCGTCTGTGGGTCAACAAAGAAGCCGATACTGAGCAGTTTCACGCCATATTTCTCAACAGGCACTATCAAGTCGCGCCCATCCTTTTTCACGGCGTAGGGTTGCACATCTTCCACACCGAACATCTTGGTCATCGACGGACCGAAAATGTCACAGTCGAGCAATCCCACCTGATAGCCAAGACGTGCCAATGCAATCGCCAGGTTTGCCGATACCGTCGACTTACCGACACCTCCCTTACCAGAGCTCACGGCGATGATGTTCTTCACGTCGGGCAACAACTTGCCCACCTCAGGACGTGGCGCGCGCTTGAACTCGGTTTCAATCTCCACCTCCACATCCTTACCGCAATGGTATTTAATGGCAGCCTCAGCAGCCTTGACCGTAGACTTCAGGAAGGGGTCGGTATCGCGTTCAAACACCAATACGACTTTCGTACTCCACACGTTGCGTTCACGGTCGAAGCCCACCGATGGCGTATCGCCGATCATTTCACTCTCTACAAGGTTTTTCTTTGTGCCTGCATAGGTCACCGTGGCCAATGCCTCTAACACCTTCTTTGGATATAATGCTTCCATGTTGTTCGTCGTT
This sequence comes from uncultured Prevotellaceae bacterium, assembly GCA_902774815.1. Classification (GTDB taxonomy): domain Bacteria; phylum Bacteroidota; class Bacteroidia; order Bacteroidales; family Bacteroidaceae; genus Prevotella. The sequence continues at coordinate 42,487 of CACYJV010000020.1, forward strand.
ATTTGTTTTTCAGATGCAAAAGTAATGCTTTTTTCTCAATAAACGACTGCTTTAGGAGAAAAACTCATAGCTTTTACCATCGAAAACCATAAAGATAATGAAGCTGAACAATGTATTCTCACTCCACCTGCCGGCAATACTTATAGCCAAGGCGTTCGTAGAGCTTGCACAACCGAGGCAGTCTTGCACGGAAATCCTCAAAGTCTTTCTGGTCAGGCCTGCACCATTGCACTTCACTCATGGCACCCAATCGTGGCAACAGTTGGTAGAAAGCATGCTCGGGATAGGCCACATGCTCTGTCCACAAGTTGGTTTGCACACCGAGAATGTACTGTTGCTCCTCTTCAGTGAGTTCATCGGGCATGACTGGCTCAAAGCTATACATCTTACTACACGATACGATGTAGCTGCCTGTGGTACGGGGTTGCTTGGCCACATCTTTCAGTTGGGGATGGTCAATGTAGGCATAGACGTTGGGACTCATGATGACGCGGTGGTGCTGACGGGCAGCTTCCACGCCGCCCTTCACACCTTTCCACGACATGACGATAGAACGTTCAGTAAGACCGCCGTCCAGTATTTCATTCCAACCAATAAGGTCACGTCCACGCGACGACAGGAATTCTTCCATCTGGTTGTTGATGTACGTCTGCAGTTGGTCTTCTGGACTATGCTTGCCATCGTCAACAAGTCCCAACTCCCTTATCTTTGCCTGGCATTTCTCGCACTTGCGCCATCGGTCTTTAGGACATTCGTCGCCGCCGATATGTATATATTTCGACGGGAAAACGTCGCAAAGTTCTCCCAATACGGTATGCAGGAAACGAATGGTCTCAGGATTACCGCCACAAAGCACATCTCGACTGATCGTCCAATAGGTCAGAACAGGATAGGGACCACCCGTACAACCCAACTGCGGAAACACGTGCAGGGCTCCTTGCATGTGTCCAGGCAGGTCTATCTCAGGAACGACGTTGATGTATCGTTCTGCTGCATAGCGCACCACTTCGCGACAATCGTCCTGGGTGTAGTAGCCGCCATAGGGAACACCATCATAGATACCCATATTACCCGGGCCAATGACGGTTTGTTCCCTCACACTTCCTTGCTTGGCCAATTCGGGCAGTGCCTTCACCTCAAAGCGCCATCCCTGATCGTCGGTAAGGTGCCAGTGGAACTGGTTACAGCCATGCAGGGCCATGGCATCAAGAAACTGCTTGATAGTCGTCACGTCAAAGAAGTGGCGGGCACAGTCAAGCAACACACCACGATAGGCAAAACGAGGTTGGTCGACGATCTGTACAAAGGGAAAGTCAACTCTACTAAGTGCCGTCTCTCCAGCTTTCAGCACAGGCAGACTCTTGCGCAAAGTCTGCCCGGCACGGAACAATCCCTCGGCCGTAGCAGCTTGCAGCGTGATTCCTTTCTTATCTACCGTGATGCTGTAAGCTTCTTTTTCCTGGTCGGTGAGAGCCACGAGCGCCTGACCTTTCTTTGCCGTACCCTTTCGTATCAATTGCATACGAATGGCTGCGCGCTTGTCCGATGGGCGCAACTCGAGCCGCAGCCCAGTTGCCTGTTCAATCCATTGCTGCAGGAAACTGGCATTACGAGCCACATCGGCTTGAGCTTCATCGTAGGCTATTGACATGCCTTCATGCACAGTAAAAGCGTGCAGGCTGTCTACCGTCACCTCTTTTGGCTGAGGTATGATGCGGTAGTCGGCTTGCTGAGCATGGACACTCTGATTTGCCCATACGAAAAATAATAACGGAATGACAAATACGAGACGCTTCATAACAATATCTTTTTAATATTCAAATGACAAAGTTAAACAAATTCCTTCAAACTCTGGCGCATTATTCGTTTTTTTTGTCTATATTTGCAAGTTGAAATCAAAACTAAAGACAAATATCACAATGAAGAAAATGCATTTTACGTTTGTCCTGTTGGCATTGCTAGTGCTTGCCGCATGTGCCCAAGATAAGAATTTGGCAGACGAAAAGCTAGCCAATGGCAAAGCAAAGGTCTACATGACGAGCGAGATTTCGCCCGAGGCACTGGTGAAAATCTACAAGGCACTAGGCCGTGAGGCTACTGGACGCGTCGCCGTTAAGATATCTACCGGCGAAGGTGGCAACACCCACTACTTGAAACCCACGCTCATCCGCAACCTCATTGAGGAAGTAAATGGCACCATCGTGGAATGCTGCACAGCCTATGGCGGCACGCGTCAGGACCCGAAGAAGCACTGGGAGACCATCCATGAGCATGGTTTTGACTCCATCTTTGCCGTCGACCTGATGGATGAGTTTGGCGAGATGCGCATCCCCGTGAAGGATCAGAAGCATCTCCGCTACGACATCGTAGGCGAACACCTGGCCAACTATACGTTCATGATCAACCTTGCCCACTTCAAGGGACACGCCATGGGTGGCTTCGGTGGTGTATTGAAGAATGCTTCCATCGGTGTAGCATCCACCAACGGCAAGGCTTATATCCATTCTGCAGGCAAGACTACCGATCCCGTGCTGACATGGACACCACAATATTTGGCAGCTGGTCCTACGCAGGACAACTTCCTCGAGTCGATGGCTGCTGCAGCACAGGCCGTTCACAACTACTTCGGTGAAAGCATTCTCTACATCAACGTGATGAACAACATGTCGGTCGACTGCGATTGCGATGGTCATCCCGCCGAACCACGGCTGAAGGACATGGGAATCCTGGCTTCCACCGATCCCGTGGCACTCGACAAGGCATGTCTCGACCTGGTATTTAACCATAAAGCCAGTGATGGCGACGACGAAAAACCGCTCATTGAGCGCATCAACCGCCAACATGGTACCTATATTGTCGACTATGCCGAACAGATCGGCCTAGGCACCAAGAATTACGAACTGGTCAACATTGACCAATAATCCTACATGATGATGCATTTGAAAGCCAGACAACGCCTTGTCATGCTGCTCTGCTTCTTTGGTACAGCACTACAGTCATTTGCTTCGCCAGCTGACATGAAGCCGGCTGAAGGCAGTGTTTCTTTTGGTAAAGGCCAACTCACGCTGACCACATTGGCACCGAATGCCATCAGGATTCGTTACACGGAGACTGCTCCTTCCGACACGCTGCCCGACTGGATCTATAATGGAGCGGCACAACCCACTGACAATGCGGTGTTCAATGTCCGTGTCGACGCCAAGAAACGCCTGCTGCAAATCACCGACCGCTCGGGCCGAATCGTGTTCGAGGCCACAAATCATCAGTTGCGCCCATCAACCGTCAGTGGTGAACCCACTCAAGAGGCTCGCTTGGCATTCCGTTCGCCCGACGATGAATGTCTCTACGGACTGGGACAGTTTCAGGATGGCGTGCTCAATGTGCGTGGACTGACGCGACGTCTCACACAGGTAAACACGCAGATTGCCATCCCTATGCTGATTTCCAGCAAAGGCTATGGTGTGCTGTGGAACAACTATGGACTGACTGACTTCAATCCCTGCTCTAAGTCCGTGGCACTGACACGTGGCGAAGGCACCAATCGGCGCGAAGCAGTGAATGTGACCTCTACCGAAGGTGGCAAGCAGGATATCAGGGAAGAGAACAAATTCACGGCAACACTGAAAGTAAGTGAAGAGGGCGACTATTCATTGATGCTCGACGTGGGGCAGAAAATGGCGCGCCGCCATCATCTGACGATTGATGGAGAGAAGGTCATCGACATGCAAAACGTCTGGTTACCACCCACTACCTCAACGATTGTACACCTGACAAAAGGCACTCACGTTCTCGAAGCCCACCTCACCCGCGACGACAAACCCATATTATACTATAATAAGGTACAGCCTCTGACAGTGTTGCAGTCGCCTGTTGCCGATGCCGTCGACTACACGGTGTTCCTTGGCACGGCCGATGAGATCATCGCCACTTACCGGAAGCTGACGGGCGAAGCACCCCTCATGCCACAATGGGCACTGGGTTACATTCATTGCCGCGAACGTTTCCACTCACAAGATGAGATTCTGAAGACTGCCCAACACTTCCGTCAGGAAGAATTACCGGTGGATGTCATCGTGCAAGACTGGCAATACTGGGGCAAATATGGGTGGAACGCCATGAAATTCGATGAAGACCACTACCCGACTCCATCGCTGATGACCGACAGTTTGCACCGCATGAACATGCGTCTGATGGTCAGTGTATGGTCGAAAATCGACCGCAAGTCAGAGGTAGGGCGCCAGATGGCTGCCGATGGACATTACATCCCCGGTACCGATTGGATAGACTTCTTCAATCCAGCTTCGGCTGATGCCTATTGGAAGAATTTCAGCCAGCGACTGTTGCCCGTTGGTATCGATGCGTGGTGGCAAGATGCCACTGAACCCGAGAACGACGATCTGGTTGGCCGGCGCGTATGGAACGGCCGCTATGCCGGTGAACGTTTCCGCAATGTCTATCCATTGTTGGTCAACAAGACGGTCTTCGAAGGTCTCATGAACGACCGACCCAACCAGCGCCCGATGATTCTGACGCGATGTGGCTATACGGGCATCCAGCGATATGGCTCTGCGATGTGGTCGGGCGACGTTGGCAACGACTGGAAGACGCTGCGCCAACAAATCATTGCAGGCTTAGGCATGCAGGCTGCAGGTATTCCTTGGTGGACATACGATGCCGGCGGGTTCTTCCGTCCAGCCAATCAGTACAAGGACACGGCCTATGTGAAGCGTATGCTGCGCTGGATTCAGACGGCTGTCTACCTGCCATTGATGCGTGTGCATGGCTACATGAGCAACACCGAACCTTGGGAATATGGACCTAAGGCACAGGCTGCCATTGCCCGTTGCCTCAACGAACGCTATTCACTGATGCCTTACATCTACTCACAGGCTGCGGCAGTGAGTTTCGATGGTTCCACGCTCATGCGCCCGTTGGTGTTCGACTTCCCCGACGACCCGGAAGCGCTGCGCCAGGAATGTGAGTATATGTTTGGCCCATCGCTGCTCATCAGTCCTGTCACCGAGCCTGATGCGACCCAATGGACCACCTATCTGCCCCAACACGATGCCGGGTGGTACGACTACCACACGGGCCGTCATTACGATGGTGGACAGTATGTGACGACAACCATCGACGACACGTTCATCCCTGTCTTCGTGAAGGCTGGTAGCATCTTGCCACTTTGCCATGGCAAGGACTACGCTACAGACCGAGATGGTGTCACGCTGGAGATGCGCGTCTATCCGGGCAAGGATGCCAAGTTCACGCTCTATGAGGACGAAGGCTATACCAACGACTACCGCAACGGCAAATATCGTCGCACCACCTATCGCTGGGACGAAGCCAGCCAGAAACTTGAAATTGATAATTGACAATTGATAGTTCTTTTTCCGCTTCGCTACAAAAGCGTCCCTGCGGGCCGAGCGGATAATTGACAGTTGAAAGTTGATAGTTATGATTACCCTTAGTGGTAGCAAATCCGTGCAGCAAGCCGCAAATTGAAAATGGATAGTTCTTTCTCCGCTTCGCTACGAAAGCGGCAAAGCCGAGCGGATAATTGAGAATTAAAATCTGCGCAATCCGTGTAATCTGTGGGCAAAAACCCATCCGTGTCATCCGTGGTTCTTTCCCCACTGCGTTATGAAAGCGTTCCTGCGGACCGAGCGGCAAAATCGTAAATAATTAATAAAGATGCGTTCCTTCCTTACATTGTTACTTTGTCAGTTTGTTACTTTGGTCAGTGCCACAAACCTCGTCTGGTACGACGGTCATTCCCATGTGGGTTATGTTGCACAGCAACACTACTCGCCTGTCGTTGAAATTGCCCTCCACATGTTCAGCGACGACATGCGAGCCGTAACGGGACAACGCGCAAAGGCCGACAACAAGGGACGTGTTGAAATCATCGAACTGAGCACGCTTAACAACAAGGAATTCAAGAAGATACAAAAGCGCCGCCTGCCCTACCAGAAAGTCATTACCAAGAAGGATGCCTTCTATATTGGCGTGCACAACGGACGATTGGTGGTCATTGGCGACAATGGTCGCGGAACGGCTTATGGCATACTGGAACTGTCGCGAATGGCAGGTGTTTCTCCTTGGACATGGTGGGGTGACGTGGTACCTGAACGCCGCAAGCGACTGGAGGTCGACGACCGCTTCACGACCTTTCAACAACCATCGGTTGAGTTTCGTGGCATCTTCATCAACGACGAAGACTGGAGCCTGCGCCCATGGGCTGGAGGCGACATCGGACCAAAGACTTATCATAAGCTTTTTGAGTTACTCCTACGACTGAGAGCCAACACCATCTGGCCAGCCATGCACGAAGGAACCACACCCTTCTTCCAAAAGAAAGGAAACCGCGAAGTGGCTGATTCTTTCGATATCTTCGTTGGCTCAAGCCATTGCGAACCCATGCTACGCAATAACGTAGGCGAATGGGACCAGAAGCGCATGGGCGACTACAACTTCTTCACCAATCGCCAACGTGTCTTGAAATACTGGCAAGATCGTGTCGACGAGACACGCGACATGGATGCCATCTACACGTTGGGCATGCGTGGCATCCACGATGGAGCCATGGAAGGTGCCAAAACCATGGAACAAAAGGTGCAAGGTCTCACTGATGTCATCCGCGAACAACTCTCAATGCTCAACGCTAAACCCTCAACTACAGGAGACGCTCCGCTTCCCACGGTCTTTATTCCTTACAAAGAGGTGCTCGACATTTATCAGCATGGTGTACGTGTGCCCGACGATGTCACGCTCATGTGGTGCGACGACAACTATGGCTACCTGACACGTTTGCCTGACTCTCTCGAGCAACGCCGTTCAGGTGGACACGGCATCTACTATCATCTGTCTTATTGGGGACGTCCGCACGACTACCTCTGGCTTTCCACCACACAGCCAGGACTCATCTACCACGAGATGCAGACGGCCTATAATCATGGTGTCCGCCGTATGTGGATAGCCAATGTCCACGATCCGAAAGTGGCAGCCTATCAGCTGTCGCTATTCCTCGATATGGCATGGGACTTTGACAAGATGACGAAGTACTCAAGTAACGGAGTGACACCTTCACTCGATGCACATCTGAGGAGCTGGCTTGTGCAACAGTTCGGCAAGGACTGCGGCCAGAAGCTGTTTCCCATCATGAGGAAGTTCTACCAACTCACCGCCATCCGCCGGCCTGAGTTCATGGGATGGAGCCAGGTTGAGCTCGACAAGAAGAAGTATCCCAACGGTTTATCGCCAGCTGGCGACACCGAGTTCTATCCATTGTCATTCGGTGATGAACTTGAACGCTATCTGGGTGAATATCAACTACTTCGACGGCAAGTGGAAGAGGTGGAAAAAGACCTGCGTCCTGAACTGAAAGACGCTTTCTTTGCCGCCGTGAAGTATCCCGTTTATGGTGCCTCGGCCATGGCCACAAAGCATCTGCAGGCACAGGAAGCACGCCATTTGGCACGCAAAGAGTCATTCCACCACGACAGCGAAGCTCTCTCGTCGGCAGCACATAGCATTAAGGCGTGGCGTGAGTTGCAACAGCTTACTGAGTTCTACAACAAGCAAATGGCTGGTGGAAAGTGGGATGGAATTATGTCGATGGCACCTCGTTCGCTGCCTGTCTTCGCTGCACCTACCCTCCCCGACAAGCTGAGTGAAGAGGAGATACACAAATACGGACAACCCGACGAATACGAAGTAACCCCGAGCACCGACGGATGCATTGCCCGCAATGCCGCCGACTACACATCGGCCAGCGAAGGTGTAGAAGTCGTTCCCATGCTAGGCCATTCCATGAAGGCGGTATCGCTGCCAAAGGGCAGCAAGTTGTGGTATAAGTTCCAAGCCGACAAGCGCGGACAAGCCCTGCTACGCATCGCCCTCATCCCCACCCAGGCCAACGACTACGGCGACATACGCTTTTCCGTGAGCATCGATGGTGGCGAACCGAAAGTGTTCTCGTTGAAGGAACCATTCCGGTCTGAACGTTGGAAGACACAGGTGCTTCGTGGACAGGCCCTCCGTGAACTGCCACTCAACATTGGCTGGGGCACGCATACCCTTATCATCGAGGCCCTCGACGACCACATTATCGTCGATCAATGGATGATTGACTACAACCTCAAGCGCCAATTCTATCGCTTCCCGTTGTAGGGGCAGACTCCCGTGTCTGCCCGTTAACACAATGTTCGCCACGTATCCCCTCCCGTAGGGGCAGACCCCCGTGTCTGCCCGTTAATACAACACCAAACCATTACACAATGTCTGCCCATTAATATGGGACATGCACATGCAATTCTCTACAGTGCCTCCTTTACTCATGGCGGGCAGACACGGGGGTCTGCCCCTACAATCCTGCGTCTTGCCACGCTACATCATTTTCTTTATGGTCTCACTGACACAATCTGGATTATCTTCACAATCCTCATTTAATAAATCCTTATTCCATCGCATCGGATTCTCATATATATAATTAGCAACATAATCATATATTTGCTGATTCCTAATAACATGGTCATAATAACTCCTTTGCCATAGCCTATCGCGAAAAGGAGGCCATCCCATTTCTTTGACACCATGAATATACTGGTTCGTTGTTACGCTCTTGAACCACCTCATCACATCGGTTATATTAGTCTCATCCCGATTTTGTAAAATAAGATGTACATGATTAGGCATAACAACACTTTGTACGACAGTCACATCAGGAAATCTTTCCGAAATGGAAGGCAACACCTCACCTATCATTTTCCCCGCATCAGAACACACAATTTCTCCATTCACAACGCTACCCAGCAAGCATAGCCTGTCATGGACTACTAATGTGATAAAATAGTTGGCAGCAATAGAATAGTCGAATGCATGCCATCTAAGTCTTTTCCTTTGTGGTAATTCCATAATATTAAACGTCACCTTATTGCTATTTCGGGTAGAAACGGGAGTCTGCCCCTACAATTTGCGCTTCCACCCGTAGGGGCAGCCCCCCGTGTCTGCCCGTTAATACAGCGCCAAACCATTATACAATGCCTGCCCAATAATATGATGCATGCAAATGCCCCTACAACTCCCCTTTGCGCATGGCGGGCAGACACAGGAGTCTGCCCCTACACCATACAGCGTGTCTGCCCGTCCCCACGTCTCCCCATCCCCCTTTGGGGAGGCCCGGGGCGGCTCCTTTACCTCGCCTTGTCCTTGCTGCTGCGTTTCGGACGGTGATAGCTGCGATAATCATCGAGTTCTATCTCCACATCCGGCTCACGCAATTCCCCCTCCCTATAGGGGAGGGTCGGTGTGGGGCTGTTTTCCCCCTCCCTACGGGGGAGGGGTTGGGGGTAGGGCTTGAACTTCATATACTTAATGTTCAAACCGCGCTCAATCCACATCTGCTCATAATACGTCTGGATGCTCAGGATGCGGCGCGTCTCATCATCGATGCTCTCATCGTGATAGAGATCGGTCGTGGCAAAGAGCAACGGCAACTGGTTCTCCTTCACCATGAAGTTAGTATATGTATAGAGGAAATTCGAATCTGTCTTCACATGGATAATGCCCCCATCCTTCAGGAAGCGGCGATAGCGCTCCAGGAAATACGTGCTCGTCAGTCGTTTCCGCGGGTTCTTCATCTGCGGATCACTGAATGTCAGCCAAATCTCGCTCACCTCATCATGGCCGAAGAACCTGTCGATAATCTCAATGTTCGTACGCAGGAACGCCACGTTCTTCAGTCCTTCCTGCAACGCCATCTTCGCACCCGTCCACATGCGGGCACCTTTGATGTCAACACCGATGAAGTTCATCTCGGGAAACAGCCGTGCCAGTTCCACCGTATACTCCCCCTTGCCGCAGCCTAACTCCAACACGATCGGATTATCGTTCTTGAAATAGTCCTCATGCCAGCGTCCCGTCATCTCAAACGGCACCTGCTCGATCACACTGAACGGATACTGAAACACGTTCTCAAACGTCTCCATCTCCGCAAACTTCTGTAGCTTTCCTTTTCCCATAATCGTTTCTTTTGCGCCACAAAATTACGAATTAGTTTCCAAATCAGCGAACAAATCTTCCACAAATCACCGAAAAGTCTATTCTTCAAGGATATGGTAGTACGTGATTACGTTGTATGACCATTGGTTTTTCACCGCAAAAGTAATGCTTTCGCCCTAACAAACCATTGATAATACGCCTCCAAAGCAATGCTTTGCTGGTTTTAACTCATTACTTTATAGGTTACGACTCATTGCTTTGCCACTTAAACCGCATTGCTTTTAAGGTTACAAAGCATAGCTCCATACCCCTACAAAGCATAGCTCCTTATGCTACAAAGCATTGAGACGTCACATATAAACCTATGCTAACGTGAGTTCGACGTAAGAAAATAATCAATCCGCACAATTCGTGATAGCAAAGGAAATGATTTAGCAGATGGCACAGAATCGGCCTGCAAGGCCAGCACCACACAGCCCAGGGCTATGCCCTGAGAGATGGGTGGTTGCCTACTCACCCAGGGTGCTGCCCTGGGCTAGGAGATGCTGCCCCTGCGGGGCGTCTTTGTGCCATCTGCTTATTCCCATAGCAAAAACAGGTGCAGCCCACGAAGGAACTGCACCCGCTTCTATAATGAAGAATCGACTAATACCTGTAATCTCTATCACTGGATAATATCATTATCTTTTTCCCAGTATGATATTTACCAATGCGGTTACGTCGGCAATGGTGAGCATACCGTCATGGTTTAAGTCTGATGCTCCATGGTCATACAAATAAGGCTGTTCACTGTCTTTGCCAAGAATAATATTCACCAACGCTGTCACGTCAGCAATCGTTATTGTACCATCTTTATTCACATCCCCCACCTGCAGGCCGTCCAGCGTCGTGAATGTCACTACGGGCGACCATTCTCCCGTCGCGCCATCGTCATATACCGCCTGCACCTGCACCTCATATTTCGAGTCAGGGTTCAGTTCCTTGATGACGTAAGGTTTCTCCATGACATCCGGTGCGATGGACCATCTGAATAGCACAGCGTTCGGTCCAGCGATGGTCACATCGTCGAGCAACAAGTAGTACATGTCAGCACTGTCATGATGACGGAACGCCACGTATCCTTTGCCGCTATATTCGCTCAAGTCAATCCTGTATTCCGTGTACTCCCCTTCAGCAGTGGTCTGGGGTAATAGTTCTGTGCTGAAGTCCTCCACTGCACAGCCCGTCGTCGACAGCCGTACTGAGAAGTTGTCAGGATAGTCCTTCACTGCCGACCGCATCCAGAAGCTGACAGATCCACCAAGCTCTATCTCTGGAGTGACAAGCCAGTTGTCCGGATCCAGCGCTCCTTCCTCAACATCAGGGGTATAGCTTTCCGACATCATGCAGTATTTCCCACTATGCCATAGATCATCCTTTACCCCTTCAGTCGTCCAGCATTTCCATGCCCGTCCGTCACCATCAGCGTCGATAGTTGTCCATCCTTCAGGCCATCCATCTTCAAAGTAGTACGTCTCTGTGTCCACCACCTTCCTATAGCGCAGGTTCCATTTCGTCTCCGCTCCCCTTGCCAGCCAATCGACAGTAGCTGAGGTTTCCGTGATGTTGTTGATCGTCACGTTTGCAGGCGTAGCCCGTTTGTCGAGCGTTGTGAAATAAGTATAGGCACTCCATGCCCCGGCATCGCCATCAGTGCCATCCGCTTGCACCTGAACCATATAGATGGTCTCACTATCCAAGCCGCTGATGCCGACCATCGTCTCCACCACCCCATTGACATAAATCCATCCGTTCTCAGCAGACTCCTCCGTTGTGGTGTCTGTTATCGTCACGTTCACCTGATCACCGATGAGAGCCTTCGACACCACAAACTCGTATTTCTTCCCCGGCTCAAAAAAGTAGTCGTCCTGCCGACCGCTCACATTACCATTTGCCGAGGCTATCCAGATGCGCTTGCCCGGGTTTGGATTCACGATAACCCAGTCATATCGGCCGGCGGGAATCATGATGGTCACGCTGCTGTTTACCACGATGTTGCCCGTCGTCAGCGTTCCGTCAGCAGCTTCTGGAATCTTATACTCAAACTGAGCGTACACACTCTCTTCTGCATCGCCACCGCTGGTGAAACTGCCACTCGTAGGAATGATGTCGCCGTAAGCAGTAGCATCAGCGTCGAGAAGCATCTGGTATCCAGAACCGTCCCCCCACACGTCGCCAACCGTAAGAGTAACCTCTACGTACTCACCAACAGACACTGGTTTATAGCGCACATTCCACTTTGTTTCACTACTCGCGGCATCCCAGTTGATTTCAGCCGAACTGTACGTGATGTTGTTTACTGTAATATTCTTAATGCTATCAGCACTTACCGCCATTGTATTAACAAACGTGGCAGCAAAAATACAGAATCCGCGTAATGTCATTATTATCTTTAATTGAGTTTGTCTTACTTGACTATTAGCAATATCAGAGAAAAGGAGTCCCATCCATAATGGGCGGGACTCCATCCTATGAGCAGACGCTAGTACTGCCCTTACTTGTCTCCCTCCCACTGGGGAGAATTTGGGTGAGGCTTTACTTCACAATCTTCTTTCCGTTCATGATGTAAAGACCCTTCGGCAGAGTGCCCATGCCCTTTGTCGACACCAAGCGTCCCTGCAGGTCGTAGACGGCATCATTATCAATTGTCAATTTTCCATTTTCAACTTGAAGGATGCCATCAGTCTCGTCGCCGCCCTCAAACTCATTCTCGCCGAGGCTGATCACCGACATCGTCTGGGGAGCCACCAGCGAGTTCGAAGTCTCCTTCGTGATGTAGCCACGGAACGACTTCAGGTCGGGATTGGCAACGTACACGAAGTCATTGCCTGGGTTCTCCATACTATACACCGACTTGCCATTCTGCATGTCGCGATAAGCCATAGCAGCACTTACGAAGTTCTGATTGTCTGCATCAACAACAGGTAAACCATCTACTATATTATAGCCACCCAACACCATCGCGTTATTACCAGCACTGAAGGTTATAGTCTTGTTAGTAAGACTCCACCTCGTTCCCCAACTCTCGTCAGGCATGGCAATAAGGTATGGTTTGTTTCCTAAAATAGCTTCAGTATAAGTATAGAGAGTTTTTGTAAAGTCTTCACCATAGAACTGATTGACCCAGAAGAGTTTGTTCTTGTCAGAAGCCGAATGGAACCAATCTATTGACGTAGAACCATTTTTTATACTCTCGACAGTAAACGGCAAACAAATAGTAGTCCAGCCTTTGTTGCCATTCTTCTCATAGCCATAGTCAAATGTGCGGGTATATGAAACTCCTGCTTTTGCAGTAAAGCCATAGGGCACGTATGCACCATAAGCATCATTGAAAATAACAGCATTCGAAGCCGTTTTTGTACCCGTAGTGCTACCCACAATAGTATTCAAAGAGGAATAATTAGTCAAGCGTTTTGCATAAGAAGAGGAACTAAAGTAGTAAACTGTATTGGGGTTACTATTAGGCTTCACATAATAGGAGTTTCCAGGAGTCTTATCCATAAAACTGATAGCTACAGCGTCTTCTGGCACCACATAATAAGTTTTACGATTATTATAGCTTCCTTCTGTAACAGTCGAAAGACTAGCCGTCGCCGTCATCTTGCCATTCTTATCCCACCACAAAACAGCACTTGATCTGTAAGTCCACGTTTTTGTGCCAATCAATCCTCTTTCATCTTTTACGTTGTCTTCGTCATATGATCCATCGTACAAGGAGAAACCAATATTCGTAGAGTTGCCGTTTTTCAGTGCATCAAAGATGTCAGCATAGTTTAATTCATCCAAGCTGATACGAGCACTCTTACCTGCAGGGATTGTTAATGCCGTTATAGAACTTACATACTTATACTTAGAATTGTAACTGGTTGAACCAGTTCTTGTCTGCAAGGTGAAGAAATCCTTATAATCTTCTGTCCCATGGTTTGTTATTTCAACGTAGCCATGCAATTCGTTTCCATATATATAACTACCAGAAGTATTCTCTGCGACCCAATTACATTCTAAGTCTTGAGTTGCATACGTACCCGTATTGCCTTTAAATGTAGCTGTAAGGATAGTTGTTCCATAATTAATACCTGTAGGCTGAGCTATATCTGAAGGAATTTCCTTCAGCATATCTTTGTCAACAACCAGCAAGGTCTGAGTCCCTGTGCTTGAACCGACAGCAAAGCCAAGATCAACATAACCACTACTTTGAGGCTCGACACGGAGTTGTTGTACATCCTGAGTATTAGCATTGGCAACGCTGCTCTTATAGAGGACCAACGTATTTGCTAACTTTGCAAACGAGTTATTTGTGAAATGAACTCGTAGACCAGCTTTATACGTATTCTTCAACTGACCAATAATTTCATAACTGTCAACCGTGTAAGTAGGAACTAATGAAAGTTTGATATCATTGCTGCTTTTTACTACTTTCACATAAGCATAAGGTCCTTTTGCACGATCGAAGAAGTAATTCTTCTGACCATACATACGGCTACGCGGAACTAACTTATATTCACCATTAGCAAGGTTCATTTCATGCAATTTAGAACCAAGCGTATAAGAAACTGTCGCTGTATTGCTCATTGCAATAGAAACTTTCTCTACGTCTGGTTTAAGATGACCTACCAATTGCATATTTGCATCATACAATGACATTTCAACATCAAATTCACGTACATAGCTGCTACCCAATGAATTAGTGTAATTTTGCAATTCTGCCGTCAACGAAGATGTAAAAGCATTAGCAGCAGTACGTTCTGAAGTTACATTTTCGCCTTCTGCAGTGGTGAAATACAAGTCCTTAACATCTGTAGATGCTGTTGCAACAGGAGCATAAGACTTATAGTCAAGTTTTGTCTTGCCATCATCTGGACGAACGCCTATGATTGCATAATAATGTTTTCCATAACTATGCTTCGTCGATGTATTGAAAGCATTCAATGGGCCAAGACGGAAATAACCATTGCACAATCCTTCCCATCCCCAATTGATGTGGAAGAAATCATCATAGCTGTATCCATCAATAACAAATCCATGACGATCAGGAATTGAGTATCCTGCTGTCCAAACTGGCATTCCCTGAGCCAAATCATTATAGATATAATTTTCGAACTCAGCACCACCGCATTCTTCACGGTGTATTGCGCCATCATATTTATAACCAAAATACTTCTGCAGTTTTGCCGGCACACCCTGAGGATAAATATATGTAGAGGTTTCTGCAAAACTTGCCTGCATAGCACGGTCAATATATTCCATGAACTCACCTATCAGTTCCCATTCTTCCTTACTATAACTATAAGAAATATTTCCATAAATATCTTGGCTATATGGATAGCTATCTCTTAGTTTGCTGAAATCGAACTCACGCGGAGGAAGAGAACTAAAAGAGCCATAACCAGGAATCGTGTACTGAATATTAGCATATTGCCAAAAATATATCAGCTGTCCAACCGCAGTTGCCATACAGCCAACAGGAGCTCTGTTTCCACTTTCATAAAGTGTCGTTTTGCTATTGTAAGGAATACCCTGAGTCCATAGAGATTTAGTCATAGGTGCAACAGATTTTCGGCCTATTGCAACTGACTTACGAGGAGCCCTCTGTCTCGCAGAAGCGAGAGGCTCTGTCAAACCGGCTTCGTCAAGTTTCTTCAAATCATCAACAAAACCTGTCAACATGGCTTTAAGTGCCTCGGGCATATTCTCTACATCGAAGGTCCCCTCGTCGCTATAACCAAGGATTTCCTCTGATCGGTCGTCACCCGAGACGATGACGAAGCCCTGGTTGTTCTCCGCGTTGAAGACATAGTACGGCTGGGTGTCCCCCGAACTGTTCTGTCCGGGAGCATGGCGCACCGTCGTTGTCTGCAACACGGCTGCGGGGTTCACTTCCTGCATAAAGTTCTTGGCCACGGTCAGGGCTGCCTGCTTCCCGATGGGGTTAGCCATGCCAGAAAGCGTCATGGCGAGTGCGGCCAAGGTCAATAACATCTTTTTCATTGTCTTATTCAATCGTTTTTAGTTAAACATTCAGTTATTTCAAAATATACTTCTTACCATTCATGATGTAGATGCCCTTCGGCAGAGTAGAGAGCTGAGCATTCTCAGCAACTTTGCGTCCGCTAAGGTCATAGACATTGTCAATTGTCAATTGTGAATTGTCAATTGCAACGATGCCATCGGTGTCATCCTCTCCTGTGGTGATATCAATAGATAGATCTTTAGAAAGTCGATCGCCTTGATCCATCAGATCTTTAAAGAAGTCATTTGGCATTCGCAAATATGCCTTTCTTGCCGCCAAAGTACCATTTGAGCTAAGACGGAACTGTCCGTTCTTTAAAATAAAAATAGTACATTTTTTATTCTGTGAACTCTCAATTACTGATGCCATATCTACCGGCTTTGATGTACCCACTAACATTTGATTGACAGGAGATTCAAGTGTATCAGTTTGATTTTCGCTCCCCTTTACAAAGAATAAATCATGAACACCTTCATCGCCAGCTAAAATAAGACCAAAGTAAGGACCTGCAGGTTTTGTCCTGATCCGTTGAAGCGTGATTGTCTTGTTTCCGCTGCCATCAAGCGACTTAACACCCGTTTCCCTGTTAACATAAAACAACTTAAGCCCGCCTGTCACAGAATTTGACTCTTCTCCATCTGCTAATTCCCAAGTATTCTTCACATCACTTGATGCATTATTTTCGTCATCTACTCCCTTCGTTAGGATTTTTTGGTTTACGAGGAGACCTGCACCGCAATATGATTTCATATTGTACCCATTGATAGTAACAGGCATACAGAAGTTCAGCCCATTAAAGATTTCATTCTGCTGGCGGAAAGCCATGACAACATCTTCATTTTTAACAGACATAACACAGTATTCTGTACGACAGTCTGGAGCAGAAGTTCCGGCTTCAAACTTCTTAAACGCGTCAAGAGTCATAGACGGTGCATTGTCTCCTTCAAACTTAATTTTCCAAAGGTTTCTTGCTGCAAACGCATGGTCTCCAATTGATGTCACCGTAGCAGGGATATTAACTTCGCGAAGACGCTTGCAAGCATGGAAGCAACCATTAGGTATTTTCGTGATTTCCGAACCCTCTTCAAACACGACTTCCAAAAGAAGACCATTACTTTGGAAGCAACGCTGTCCCAAGAACTTAATATGATTAGGGATGGTTATCTTTTTGGCACATATAAGGTTGTCAAACTGCCAGTCCATACCTTTATTATAATATGCCATGTCACCAAGGCCAATAATATTAAACTTACTTGCATGGCTTACGTCATCCTCTTCAAAAGGATTTGCCGTGGAGGGAATAGTATAGTTCTCCAACTGTACACGATTGGTGTTATTGTTTTCCGGTATTTGTGTCCTCGAGAATAAATAAACATTTTTATAAATTGGATTCATTTGAGTTTCATCCAAATTCAAAACCTGACTATAGGTTATAGTCCGTGCGTCATTATATTCTTTACCATTTATGGTAACATTTTTCGGAGAATTACTAACAAAGTACCAATATGCCTTACCCATATTTCCGCTGGTACATGAAAGATCTGAAGGAATAGCACTACCAGAAACAATAATACCATTCATCTCATAACGTAAAGAACGGCTTTTTGCAGGACCATTTGCAGGACCATTCACACCGTCTATAATAATATCGTCATCTCCATGAGATGGCCCAGGATCATTGTTAAAGGGGTTGTCGGGATCAACATCAGGCTGTGTCTCTCCATCATCACCAACTCCAGGATCATTAGGATCTGTTTTCTCTCCAGTATTCTGTACACGCATACCATCCGCAGTCAATGCATCCCAAGCTGGTATATAATATTCGACACCATTATAGTTTAGGCGAATCTCTGGAAATAAATGCTCAACCTGTGCAAAAGCGCTCATGGGAATAGCAAGCACAGAAAATAGAATAATGTATATTTTTTTCATCTTTAATAATTGTTTCTTTGTTGTTTTTTTTGAATTCTCAGTTAATAAAAAGTGATAGCTAGTCTTCCCAGATGTCGTCTGAGCTAAAGCCATAATCATCGTCATCATCGAAATGATTAAATTTCGAGTCTGCTTCTTCAGGTGGAACAGATGGTTGCTTGGAGTCAATTACCACTTGCAGCAGTTCTTCAGGATTGATCACTCGCACATACATGTGCGGTTGTTTGTAAATCTTTCTGTTCATTGTTATTATTGATTTTAGTTTTCATTGATTATCTAACACACTGAGAGCATGCAAGCTCATGGCCTGCACGTCTTTAGAATAGTAGTAATAATCTTCTTCATAATCTTTACTTTTGATTTTTTTATTTACATTTTTTGGCCAAATTGCTCACCTACTGCGAGGAGGT
>CACYJV010000021.1 GCA_902774815.1 uncultured Prevotellaceae bacterium
GAGCTGATAGATAACTGCCATAATTTTTGTGTTGGTTTTTGATGGTTAGATAATGTTGATGAACTCTTAACGGCTGCAAAGTTACGACGCAATGACGACCATTCCAAATTTTCGGCCGATTTTGTTATGCGTTAAGTTTATTTAACGTTTACCGATACGTCCCCTCCAGCACCTTCAGGAAATTCTCAGGTTCGATGAGCCAGTCGAACGTCGCCTGGAAGTAGTGCTTGGTGCCGCGCCCGTTGAGGAAGTCGCTCGCTGCCGCCTTGCGCACGACCTCGGCCAGGTCCTTTGTCGAGAATTCACGCCAGATCACCCTCAGCTTGTCCATCCTCTTTGCATGTTGCTACCTGCTATCAACTCATTGAATGTCTTGATAAAATTTTGCTGCCAAGCCGCCGCCGTATCGAAATTAGCGCTCTTGCCGCTAATTTCTTTGGCAGCTATGCTGCCTTCTTTCTTTTCACTAACGACGGAGGAGTTAGTGTCATTCTCATTCTCATTCTCATTCTCATTATGCATTGCCAAACATGCCGTGGCATTTTTGGCATTTTTATGCTTTTCCCAACGTTTCTTAGCCTTTATTCGATTCCGCTCACATAGTTGGTCATATTTCTCTACGTCCATATCGAATTGCACCCTAAGGAAGTCATAAGCGATGCGGACTGAGCCTTTAAGCTCTTTTTCAGCTCCTTCCACGCCGTTCAGGGTTTCATAGACGGCTTTGAACACCCTCCCCAGTCTTGCCAGCGAGAGTCCCTTCAAGGCCTTCCACTGGTCGGGATAGATGACGTAGCCCTTCGGCTTGTTCGTTTTCATTTCGTTGCTCATAATTGTTTGTTTTTTAGTCAATAATATAGCAGATGGCACAGACGCCCCAAAGGGGCTACATCTACTAGCCCAGGGCTGCGCCCTGGGTGAGGTGGGATGCACCACCCCATCGTCGCCCTATAAGGGCAAAACCTTTCAGTACACGTTTTACGATTCTGCCCCTGTAGGGCGCAATTTCCTCTTGTGCTGCACTACCCAGGGCGCTACTCTGGGCTAAGGGATGATGCCCCTATGGGGCGTTTTGTGCCCGCTCGGCCCGTAGGGACGCTTGCATAGAGTAATGGAGCAAGAACAACTATATTGCTACCAATAAAATCCAAAAAAGGCTGATGATTTGGTGCTTGAAGTCTGCCGCTCAGTGACAGTTCCCCCAAGCACTATGCATCAAACTCAAAATGTAAATTCTTTTCCGTAAAAATCTCCTCCAGAAGAGGCAAGATGAAGACAATTAGTAATGAGCGGGTAATAACATCTGTTAAGTATTTTAGCGGAATTAAGAAAAATTAGAAACACTTTTTTAACGACTTAACAAGGTCGTTATTTGCTTAAATCGGCCTAAATAACGAATTAAACCCTTAATTTCCGTCTTAATTTCCAAATTAAGCCATGTAAATTACTAATATAAGTGGCCCCAATTTCCATAATTAAGCACGCTTAAATAGCAAAACAAACTGCAAGACTTCAACGCCCGTGCACATTTTTTCGACAATAGAACGAAGAAAATTTGGGCTTTCCCTCGATTTTTCGTATCTTTGCAGGTTGAAACCGAAGAAACAATTAAAAACGATAAAAACAAAAAATGAAACAATTCAAAATTGTTGACAATGTGATGGGTTGGCTGGCATTTGCCATAGCCGCCATCGTCTATTGTTCGACTATCGAACCGACAGCCTCATTTTGGGATTGTCCTGAGTTCATTTCCACTGGTTACAAACTGGAAGTCGGTCATCCACCAGGTGCCCCCTTCTTCATGCTGACGGCCAATCTGTTCTCGCAGTTTGCCAGCGATGCCACACAGGTGGCTCGCATGGTGAACATGATGAGTGCATTGCTCTCGGCCACGACCATTTTGTTCCTGTTCTGGACCGTCACGCACCTGGTGCGCAAACTGATCATGAAAGACTGGAACGAACTGACCACGGCCAAACTCATTGCCATCGAGGCAAGTGGTCTTGTGGGCGCCCTTATCTACACGTTCAGCGACACATTCTGGTTCTCGGCTGTCGAGGGCGAAGTCTACGCCTACTCTTCGGCACTTACGGCTCTGGTGTTCTGGCTCATCCTGAAGTGGGAAGACCACGCCGACGAGCCTCACAGCGACCGCTGGCTGGTGCTCATTGCCTACATCATGGGCCTTTCCATCGGCGTTCACCTGCTGAACCTGCTGTGCATACCGGCCATTGTACTCGTCTACTGCTACCGCCGCTATCCGAGCATCGAGACGAAGGGCTCGCTCATTGCCCTGCTTGTGTCGTTTGTCGTCATCGCTGCCGTGCTCTATGGCGTTGTGCCGGGCATCATCACCGTGGGTGGATGGTTCGAACTGCTGTTTGTCAACGTGCTGGGCATGCCGTTCAACACGGGTGAGATTATCTATATCGTGCTGCTCGTGGCTGCCGTCTGCTGGGCCATTTGGGAGACCTACCAGGAAGGCCACGACCGCCGTCAGAACATCGCCTTCACCTTGGCTGTTGCCCTGCTGGGCATCCCGTTCTACGGCTACGGTATGTCGGCAGTTATCATCGGCGTCGTCGTGCTTGCCCTGCTGTGGTGGGTGCTGAACTATAAGAAGACCGTCGAAAAGAAGGCTGTCCCCGTGGTGGGCCCGCGCCTGAAAAACACGGTACTCAGTTGCTTGCTCATGCTGATGATTGGCTATTCAAGCTATGCGCTCATCGTGATCCGCTCGTCGGCCAACCCGCCGATGGACCAGAACTCGCCCGAGGACATTTTTACCCTGGGCAGCTACCTGAGCCGCGACCAATATGGCGACCGCCCATTGCTCTACGGACGTGCCTATACATCGCAAGTGAAGCTCGACGTCGAGGGCGAAATGTGCAAGCCGCGCATGAACGAGGGTGCTCCTATCTACAGCCGTCGCGAAAAGGCATCGGCCGACGAAAAGGACTCGTACTTCATCGTGAGCCACAAAAACACTTATGAATATGCCCAGAACATGCTCTTCCCACGTATGCACTCGGCAAGCCATACACAGGCTTACGAACAGTGGATGGGCGGTGTCGAAGGAACGACGATTCCTTACGACCGTTGCGGCCAGATGGTCAACGTGAAGATGCCGACTATGCTTGAAAACCTGCGCTTCTTCCTCTCGTACCAATGCAACTTCATGTACTGGCGCTACTTCATGTGGAACTTTGCAGGCCGCCAGAACGACATCCAGGGCAACGGCGAACCTGAGCACGGCAACTGGATAACGGGTATCTCGTTTATAGACAACCTGATGTTGGGCGATCAGTCGAAACTGCCCGACGAGCTGAAGGCAAACAAGGGCCACAACGTGTTCTACTGCCTGCCTCTGGTGCTGGGACTCATCGGACTGTTCTGGCAGGCATGGCGCGGCCGTCGCGGCATACGCCAGTTCTGGGTGGTGTTCTTCCTGTTCTTCATGACCGGTCTGGCCATCGTTGTCTATCTGAACCAGACACCGCTGCAACCACGTGAGCGCGACTATGCCTATGCAGGTTCGTTCTATGCCTATGCCATCTGGTGCGGCATTGGCGTGGCAGCTCTCATCGACATCTTGAAGAAATATCTGAAGAAGGTCAATGCCACAGCATTGTCAGCCGTCGTTGGTGCTGCCTGCCTGCTCGTACCTGTGCAGATGGCATCGCAGACGTGGGACGACCACGACCGCTCCGGACGCTACATGTGCCGCGACTTCGGACAGAACTACCTCATGACGCTGCAAGACGAGGGTAATCCCATCATCTTCACAAATGGCGACAACGACACCTTCCCACTCTGGTACAACCAGGATGTGGAGGGCGTGCGTCTCGATACACGCGTGTGCAACCTCTCGTACCTGCAAACCGACTGGTACATCGACCAGATGGTGCGTCCGGCCTACGATTCGCCATCGCTGCCCATCACGTGGTCGCGACTGGAGTACTGCTCGGGCACTAACGAATATATAGAAGTAGAGCCGGAGGCTGAAGAGCAGCTGAAGAAGTTCTATGCCGAGAATCCCGAGGCAGCACGCGCTCAGTTTGGCGACGAGCCGTTCGAGCTGAAGAACATCCTGAAGTACTGGGTACGCACGAAAGACGAGAACCAGCGCTTCATCCCTACCGACACCGTCTTCGTGACCATCGACAAGGAAGCTGTACGCAAGAGTGGCATGCTGATGGCATCCGACACGATTCCCGACAAGATGGTCATCTCGCTGGCTGGCAAACGCGCGCTATATAAGCACGAACTGATGATGCTCGAGATGATTGCACAAGCCAACTGGGTGCGCCCCATCTACGTTGCAACCACCGTAGGTGCCGACAACTACATGAACCTGGGCGAAAACTTCATCCAGGAAGGACTTGCCAACCGCATCTCGCCCTTCTCGACCAACAGCACCGACAAGCGCGGAAGCCTGGTACCCATCGACGGCGTGAAAGGCTTCGATACCGAGAAAACCTACAACAACGTGATGAACCGCTACAAGTATGGCGGTCTCGACAAACCGGGTCTCTACCTCGACGAAACCATCATGCGTATGTGCTACACCCACCGCAACCTGATGGCTACGCTGGCCAAGAACCTCCTGTTGGAGGGTAAGGACGATAAGGCTCTCGCCGTGCTGAAGAAGTGCGAGAAGGAAATTCCTTATTACAACGTACCAGTCAACTTCCGCAGCGGTTCGTTCGACATGGCCGAAACCTATGCCCTACTGGGCAAGAAGGAGAACGCCCTGAACATCCTGAACCAACTCTTTAACACCGCCGTGCAGTATGTAGAGTACTACCTGTCGCTGCCGCAAAGCCGCTTCACGCAGTCGCAGAACGACTGTCTGACGCAGTTCTACGTGATGCAGCGCATCAGCCAGATTGCCGAGATTGTTGATGAGAATCTTGCCAAGAAGATGGATCAACAGCTCAACAGCTACGGCGCCACATACACCAGCCGAGGAGGACAACTGCAATAATCTGGCAATTCACAGATTTACGATTTACGATTGGATTTCATTGTGATAGCACATCCCACGCGTCCTCAATGAACCATCTCGTAAATCGTAAATCAGTAAATACGTAAATCAATGCGATGATTATCGAACAACCAGCAAAATGGCTACGATGGCTATATCCAAACGCCATCTGGCGAATGGATCCAAACGAACACGCAGTTTACCTGACGTTCGACGATGGACCCATTCCGGAGTCTACGCCCTTTCTGCTGGACACCCTGCGTCGCTACGACGTGAAGGCAACGTTCTTCGTGGTGGGCGATAACGTGGCGAAATATCCCGACCTTTACCGCCAGATTCTGGACGAAGGCCATTGCGTGGGCAATCACACCTACCATCACCTCGGCAGCTTCAAGCATTGGGCCGCCACCTATCTCATCGACACGTTCAAGTGCCAACAGGTGATGGGAGTTTCTCCCTACCCAAAAAGGGAGGAGGATAGTCCGGCTGACGGTATACATACTCCCTCCCCCTTTAGAGAGGGCCGGGGCGGGGCTTTGGCCACATCCCTATTCCGTCCCCCTCACGGCTGGTTGCGCCACAGCGTGTACTATTGGCTGTCGAAGGAGTTCCGGGTTGTGATGTGGGATCTCGTCACACGCGACTACTCGAAATGGCTCACTGCCGACGACGTCTACCAAAACGTTCGTCGCTATGCCCGCAACGGTAGCATCATCACTTTCCACGACTCGCTGAAGAGCATCGACAAACTCCATTCTGCCCTGCCCCGCTCCATCGAATGGCTCCAGCAACAAGGCTATGAGTTCAAGACATTTGTGTAGCCTTCCCAACACCCCAACACCCATCACCCATCGCCCAACATCCATCGCCCAACATCCATCGCCCAACAAAACATGTCCGCCATCGAAATCCCAAAAGATATTCTCTCCACCTCAGCAGATGCGTCCCTCCATGGGGAAGTTCGGAGTGAGGTTCTCCTCCACGCCTGCTGTGCCCCATGTTCGTCGGCCATCGTGGAATGGATGCTGGCTCATTGCATAAGGCCCACCATCTTCTACTACAATCCGAACATCTATCCGCGTGAGGAATACGAGATTCGCAAACAGGAGAGCAAGCGCCATGCCGAAAGCCTTGGCCTTCAGTGGATTGACGGCGACTACGACCACGAGCAGTGGCAACACGACGTGTGTGGACTGGAGGGCGAACCTGAACGTGGCCGCCGCTGCGAGTTGTGCTTCACGCTACGGCTCACGGCAACGGCACTCAAGGCACAAGAACTGGGGCTGACGTGGTTCACCACTACCCTTGCCTCGTCGCGTTGGAAGAGCATCGAACAAATCACCTGTGCCGGACAAGCCGCCGAGGCTGCCGTTCCAGGCACTCGCTTTTGGGCACAGAACTGGCGTAAAGGTGGCCTCTACGAGCGCCGAAACCAATTGCTGCACGAATACAACTTCTACAACCAGCAGTATTGCGGTTGCGAGTTCAGTATGAGGAAGGATGAAGGTTCCAAGATGAAGGATGAAGGTTCCAAAATGAAAGATGAAAGATGAAGGATGAAAGATGAAATCAAGCTCATAAAGGAAGAAGCCAAGAAGCAGAAGCTGAAGGATTCTCGGCTTTACAACGCCATGCAGGACATCACACAATGGATGGACCGTTACTATCTTGATGGCGTCGCAGGCTTGGTTCCCGGCGGCATCGGCGATATGGTGTCAGCAGTCTTCGCCGTGGTGCACGTCTACTTCTCGGCATTCCGCCTGCGTTCCATACCTCTCACATTGGCCATCCTCAACAACACGTTGCGCGATATTTTCCTTGGCATGCTGCCCTTCTTCGTCGGCGACGTCATTGACTTCTTCCACAAAGCCAACAAGCGAAACATGGCACTCATCGATGGTTTTTTGAACAACAATCAAGAAATCATACACGAAGTCAACCGCAAAGCCACTCAATCGGCCCTCGTCCTCGTTGCCCTCGTTGCGGCCATCATAGGTGTCGTCTATGCTCTCATCTGGCTCACTCAAACCTTAGGAACGGCCTTGTTCTCATAGGCAACTCACTGCCTTTCGTCCACCAAACGGCACCTTTACAAAAAACACCCTGCCACAGCGTTTTGCGTGTGGCAGGGCTTTTCATTTTCAGGATGTTCACCACTCGGACATGAACCGAGCTGCAAGCAGGCCCTACTCCTTTCCGAGTATTATGTTCACAAGCTTTGTCACGTCGGCAATGGTAATGCTACCGTCGCCGTTCACGTCGCCAACGTTAGCCTTCTCTTCTTCGACGATGCCACCCTTGAAGATAGCTGTAGTCCATCCTGCAGCGATGTAAGCATCGCGTTTGCCACGAGGCACGGTGAGAACGCAGTTGGACGCCAATCCATTGATATTAGTACTGGTAATCGTTGGCGGCTCCTGAATGTGCGAAACAACCGAGGTCAGATTAGGACAATCTTGAATACTATGACTACCGACAGTGGTGAGTCCTTCTGGCAAGACTAGTTTTGTCAAGCCACTGATTTTGTAGATTGCATAATCACCGAGGGCGGTCACCGTCTCAGGTATAACCGTGTTCTTGCAAGCGGCCACAAGTTTGTTACTTGCGGTCTCAATGATACCGTTACAACCCTCGCGTGAATCATAAATTCCGTTGCCTTCATCAACGGAAATTCCGACAAGATTGTTGCAGTTTTGCAACACATAATCATAAACCTTTACCAAATTCGCAGGAATATACAATGTAGCCAGTGCGGTATTACCCAATGCACCATAACCCATCGTCAGCCGTCCTTTCTTCGGAAGTGTAATGGATGGCAACTTGCTGCAGTTTTGGAAGGCAAGCGTATTGAGCATCTCCATGCTGTCAGGAAGCACGACATTTTCAAGCGACGTACAGTTGTAGAAGGCCCTTGCCTGGACTTTTACAACGGATTTGGGAAGGACAATGCTCTTCAACGCTGAATCATCACTAAACGCATATGCAGGTATGGTATTCAGGCCCGTAAAGTATTGCAGTTCGTCGAACGAGGTGATTTCGGCGTTTCCCTTAAACAATTCGCCTAAGTCGGTCACTGCTGCCGCCTCCTCATAAGAGAGCGAGCCATCGCCATTCACATCCCAGTTGTCCACGCAAATCTGCTTCACGGCATCGTCGGCAAAAGCGATGAGCTCATTGGAAGCCGAATAGCTGATGGACCAAACGGCATCGTCCAAATCCATGTGCGGGATGTCCCAGATGTAGTAGACATCTTCTATGGTGAAATGACTGCTCACGTCTTCGCCATTGCGCAGAATCAACACTTTCATGCCTTCCAGAATAGGAATCGTCAGACGTACCTGCGTCAGGTTCTTCTCGGCAATCGTTATCTTGTTAACGCCACTCTCCAACTGCTGTAAGACAGTGTTTTCTTTGTAGCTCATAGCAACATCGCCTCCCGACATGCCTTCTTGAGTTATGACAACCCAGTCGAAGCTGGTTCGTACGGCATCGTCCTTCTCATAGACGACTGTATAGGTAGCCGACTCCTTATCAAGTTCCTTTGAATACTCGTTGTAATTGAATTGGAATTGCGAAGTGACATTCATTCCATCCTTAAAGATTTTCACTCGCTCGCCATCCTTCACAGTTACGTACATCTGCAAGTCGGTAAGTTCCTCAAAGGGGATGGTCACACGTGAACTGCCATCGTTGAAGTAGTAGTCAAAATCTGTGTCATGCCAGTAGATCCAGGACTGGTTGTCGCCACCGCCTACTCTCACGAAGTTCAACGTGGCACCCGTTTCAATGGCACTCTCCGGCGGTCCCATCGTGACGAGCAATGTATAGTCGCTGCCACTGCCAAACTCCATATAGTCGCCATCCATATCGAAAACGTAGGTACCCGCCGAAGCATCGTAGGTCATGTAGGTAGAATTGGCTGTATAGTCTTCCCACACCATACCTGGGCGGTCGGTACCTGCTATGGTGCTCTCTGCATGACCCAATAAGAAGTTTTTCAACACATGGCCATGAGGAGGAGTCATCTCAACACGGAAGCTCCAGCAACCATCGGCTAACGGATCGCCATGATAGTCTTCATCTGGCACTGTCACCATCGTCACTGGGTCCACACAGTCGGCCACCACACGCTCTTCCCAAACCTCTTCTCCCTCATGCTGGCTGAAGAGAAAGTTCATACCCTTGAACACCACCTGACCTTCGCCCGTACGCATGACGGTCACCATAGGCGGTGCACTTGAATATGTTGGAGGTTCATTCCAAATCAGTTCAACCGACATCGTTGTTTTCGCTGCCACAGGAAGTTTTATGGTGTAGCGGCTGTTGGCCGAAGTAAAGTTGTTGTAAGTGACGCCATCCATCTTCACGCTGTTCAGCTTTTGCGTATCGAAGGGAACTTTCAGCGTCAGTTCCCGGCCCTGTCCGCACGTGATTGTCTCCTGAGCTGCATTGAACGAACCATAGCGAGCGAGTCCACTGAGCACATGTTGATAATTCACCGTGCCTGTCTTTTGTGTGCCATCGGTTTGTTTCTGTCTGATGGTGACTGCGCACTCTTTGTCGGTCGATGCCCATGTATAGACAACGGATTCACTCAGATTCAATTCATCGTAGTAGGCATAGTTCAGGTTTCCACGCTTTAGGAATTTCAGTTGTACTTCCGTTCCGTTGCGATACAAGTGGGGCACTCGGTTATTATTGTACAAACTGACCGTAGCATAGTTTCGGCCGCTCTCGAGTTTGCCACTAAGGCAGTTGTTGCCAGAAG
Organism: uncultured Prevotellaceae bacterium; assembly: GCA_902774815.1. Lineage (GTDB taxonomy): Bacteria > Bacteroidota > Bacteroidia > Bacteroidales > Bacteroidaceae > Prevotella. The sequence goes on from CACYJV010000021.1 coordinate 9,756, forward strand.
CTGTCACCACTGCAGGCAGGTTTTCGGTTCCACTATCGCCGTAGCTGCCATAATCCTGCAGGTCAACGATCTTCGTCTGCTCATTGTTGACAGTAGCTAGTGTATAGTCGAAGTTGTTGTAGTAAGGATAGACCGCTGCGAAAGCCGACCAGATGGGGTGCGACTGCCTCAGTTCTGCTATCTGGCTTTCGGTTTTTCCAGATACGTAAACCGTAATGTCATGATTATCTCCGAAATAATAATAGTAGGTATCATCCATGAACGATACGCCGTCCTTGAACACTATTTCACGTAGGTTAGGACAAGAGAAAGTATTACCTTGTAGGTATTTACCAGCTTTGATATAAACATCATCCGTAAAGACTAGTTTGGTAATACTCGAATTGGAAATCCCGGATGAAAAATCACCCGTAACTGGATTATAGGAAACACCATCAACGTAGTATTTTGTGTCATTTTTCATAACATAAGAGGGAATGACCACCTCGGACTCGCTTGAAACAATAGCCTTAACGTATGCATAGTAGAATGTCCCCCAAAAATTACCTTCGTAGCACTCATAGACTACATCGTTGACATTTACAGTACCTACGTAGGTAAAAATGCTGTTATCGCTCCATGCGACTCCCGTACTCATGAAAAGCAAGGCAGCCGAGAAAACAAATCGGTGCAACGCCGACGAAGCGATGCGACTGAAATACTGTAACTTTTTCATCATGTTTCTAATTGTTTTGTCAGGTTAAAATAGCCGCCCCGATGGCGGAGTTTTTTTAGGTCGTATCATCTGGCAAAATAGCCAGCGTGAGAGGGTTACTGGCACCTGCGGCACCGTTATGTTTTAGCAATGATGCAACTTCACAGTAAAAAAAACATCTCTACAAAGAAGTATTCTTCGTTCATTCTTGCTGCAAATATAACGAAAAATACTAAAACAAACAAATAATTGCAAGGAAAATTCCCCTTTTTTGCTATCTTTGCAGCAAGAACAAAGAACGTAAAAACAATGAAGACAGCTATCATAGGAGGCGGAGCAGCTGGGTTCTTCCTTGCCGTGAACCTGAAAGAGATGATGCCAGAGATGGAAGTTACCATCTTTGAGCAGGGACAACGCGTGCTGCGCAAGGTGGCCGTTTCGGGTGGTGGCCGTTGCAATTGCACGAACTCGTTTGCAGGCGTGGGCGACCTGAGCGAAGTCTATCCGCGTGGACATCGGCTGATGCAGCGTCTTTTCAAGGAGTTTGACTACCGCGATGCCTACCAATGGTTCGAGCGGCATGGCGTGCCATTAGTCACACAGACTGACGACTGCGTATTTCCCGCCTCACAGGATGCGCAAAGCATCGTGGGCTGTCTGCTCGGAAATGCTCGCCGACTGGGTGTGGAGATTCTGACGGGACGGAAAATCACATCGCTTGACGAACTCAACGGTTACGACTTCGTGGCTGTGACAACCGGAGGAGTACCCACCCCTACCCTCCCCAAGGGAGGGAATATAAATAGCCTCAGCAGTAGTGCTTTTGATGGAAAGAGTATTCAAGCCCCACTCCCTTCGGGAGGGGATGAGGGCGAGTTCGTCCCTTCCTGCCCTTCTCTCTTTTCCTTCCGCATCGACGATGAGCGACTGCATACGCTGATGGGAATCGTGACTGAAGCCACTGCCATGATTCCCGGCACGAAACTTAGAGCCTGTGGGCCGTTGCTCATTACGCACTGGGGAATGAGCGGACCCGCCATATTGCGACTATCCAGCTATGGGGCTCGACTACTTCACGACAACCAATACCGGCTGCCACTGAGCGTAAACTGGACGAACGCTAAGCCCGACGAGGTGCTGACCGAACTGCAGACCATCGCAGCCACACATCCACAGAAACTGATTACGAACATACGCCCCTACGGACTGACGAGCCGCCTGTGGGAGTATATCACCAAGAAAGCATTGGGTGGCCGTTCGGAAGGCAAATGGCTGAGCCTCAACAAGAAAGAGATGAACCGTTTGAGCAATGTGCTGACCAACGACGAATACCAGATAGCTGGCCGCGCACCGTTCAAAGATGAGTTCGTGACATGTGGCGGCGTGTCGCTGAAAAGCATCAACCCAACGACATTGGAATGCAAAACTCGCCCTGGACTTTATTTTGCCGGCGAGGTTCTCGACATCGATGGCGTGACGGGTGGCTTCAATTTCCAGGCTGCTTGGACCACCGCTTACGTCGTGGCAAAAAGCATTGAGAAGAGATGTGAACACACTTCCACCTGATCATTATATAAAATAATCGGAATGTACCTCCTTTCTGGAGAGTAGTGACACAGATTCACGGTCAACACCTAAATATAATTCGGGACACCAGCCACGGTGGTTGGTGTCCCGAACTGTTATGCGCTATGCTGATGTAAGAATTACTGCATGTCGTACACAACTTGCATCAGCTTTTTGCCGATGGCATCGGCCTCTTCGGCTGTTGGAGCCTCGCTGTAGACGCGGATGATAGGCTCGGTGTTCGACTTGCGCAGGTGTACCCAACGGTCGGCAAAGTCTATCTTCACGCCGTCGATATCGTTCACGCTTTCTACACCTTCGGCTGTTGCAGGATTATAGAGTTCCTTCACCTTTGCGAGAATCGCATCGACATTCGTCGTCGGCTGCAGGTCGATACGATTTTTGGCCATGAAGTAACAGGGATAAGTCTTGCGGAGTTCACTGACCTTGCAACCCTTCTGCGCCAGTTGTGTCAGGAACAGGGCAATGCCCACGAGAGCATCACGGCCATAATGGCTGGCAGGATAGATGACACCACCATTTCCTTCGCCGCCGATGACTGCTCCCACCTGCTTCATGAGCGTGGTGACATTGACTTCGCCAACGGCCGAGGCACAATACTTACCACCATGCTTTTCGGTGACGTCGCGCAAGGCACGTGTCGACGAAAGGTTTGAAACCGTGTCGCCAGGCGTGTGGGTAAGCACATAATCGGCAACTGAGACGAGGGTGTACTCCTCGCCAAACATCTCACCATCTTCCTGAATGAAGGCCAGACGATCGACATCGGGATCGACAACGATGCCAAGATCGTAGCCACCCTTCTTCAACTCGTCCATGATGCCACCGAGGTTCTGCTTCAGTGGTTCGGGATTGTGAGCAAAGTCGCCGTTGGGCTCGGCATTGAGGAACTTGGCCTCGACACCCAACGCCTTCAGCAACTCGGGAAGAATGACACCGCCAACGCTATTGATACTATCGACAACGACGTGGAAACCAGCATTGCGTACGGCTTCAGCATCGACGAGTTCGAGCCCAAGCACACTCTCAATATGGCGACGATCCATCGTATTGTCCTCGCAGTAGTGACCGATATGATCAACATCAGCATAGTCGAAATCTTCGGCTTCAGCAATGCTGAGCACCTGCTCGCCCTCGATCTTGTTGAGGAACTCGCCCTCGCAGTTGAGCAGCTTCAAGGCATTCCACTGACGTGGGTTATGGGAGGCTGTGATGATGATACCGCCATCGGCCTCAAGCCAGCGCACTGCCAGCTCGGTGGTTGGTGTGGTAGCAAGGCCAATGTTTACGACATCGTAGCCCATACCCATGAGGGTTCCACAGACGACGTTCTTCACCATCTCACCTGAGATGCGTGCGTCGCGACCAACGACGATGCGGTTGTTATTTGACTTGCCCGCACGACGAATAAGCGTCGCATAGGCCGATGTGAACTTAACGATGTCGAGCGGGTTCAGCGTATCGCCCGCACGTCCGCCGATAGTGCCGCGGATGCCTGAAATTGACTTGATTAAGGTCATTATGATTTACGATTTACGGATTTACGACTTACGATTTTCGATTTACGATTTACGGATTTACGACTTAATCATTCCTATCTTCCTCGTTCGAACGTTATCTCGTAGTAGAAGGGAACGACATTGCGCGAGGCCGCCAGATTTCCCTGATCGTGAGGCACAATGAGGCGAACTTTGGCAATCTCATCGTCTGCCTTCGAGGGACGTCCCAACTTGATGTATGAGAACGGCACCAGCCATCCTTGCGGTACCACCTGACTCTGGTAATTCTGGTACATCAGACTGGTCAGGTCGAAGATGCCATTGAAGGTGCCCTGAGTGTTGGTAACAATCATTTTCTCGACAATCAGGTCAGGATTAGTGACGGTGCCATCGTTGCGATAAATGGGCGAGATATTGGTGAGGGTGACTGAGTCGGCACCCAACATCAAATTGCTCTCCACAAAACGGCAAAGCACGGTGGCAGTCTCGCCATCGCGTAGCACCTCGCCACAGCCTTGCCGCACAATCTGCATATAGATGCCCGTGTTGTCAAACAAGACAAACTCGTTGCGCTTGAGGTCGGTGGTGTAGTTTTGTGCCTTGAAAGTTTCTTCGCTGATGACGTTGATGCCATCCTCGACCAAGAACTTATTGATGGCCGTAAGCTCACGTTCTTTCTGTTCAGCATAAGTCTCGGTGTGGTGACAGGAGGCAAATGCTAACATCAGCATGGCCAGTAGGGCCAACGAAAGTAGTTTTTTCATTGTTGTTATATTTAATTAAGGGCATACGAATGCCCAGTATATTAGGGTCGGAACTCCATGATGGCATTACGTGTGATGCGCTCTGCCTCCTCCAATGAGCAGAAAAGCCGACCGCCACTTGCATTGAGATGGCCACCACCATTGAAGTAGGTTTCGGCCATACGGTTGCAAGGGAAGTCATCGACTGAACGCAAGCTCACCCACACGAGGTTAGGCTTGCGGTCGTCCTCGCGAAGCGATATCGACAATTTCATGCCCTTGATGCGAAGGGGTTCGTTCACCAGCCCCTCGGCATCGCCGCGGATGAAATGGAAGTCGTGCAACTCTTTTCGTGAAATAGAGAAGAACGAGGCATGCTGCTCTTCAAAGACATTCAGCTTGTTGCACATGACGAATCCACGCATCCTAATGGCCCAATGGGAGTAGTTGTTGTAAACCTTCCGATAAATCTTGTCCTTGTCGATATGCTTTGTCAGCAACTGGCAGATAATGAAGAAGATATCGGCCCGCGAGGAGTTGAACGTAAAGCCACCTGTGTCGGTCATCATGCCGCAATAGATGGCCACGGCCCACGACTTCGGCATAGCCTCAAAGGCTCCGAACTGCCAGACAATGCGGAAAACGAGCTCACTGGTGGAACTGAGATCTGGATGTGACAGTGTGAGCGCCGTATCCATGTTTGGATTGAGGTGATGGTCGATCATCACCTTTTGGGCTGGCGATGATTCCAGCACCTCTTGCATCTGGTCGACGCGGCTGGCTTCATTGAAGTCCAGACAGAACACAAGGTCAGCCGTGCGCAGCAGGAGGTCGCCCTCCTCCGTATGCTTGTCGTAGCGAACCACCTTCTCGGTGTTGGGCAGCCATTGCAGGAAATCTGGATAGGCATCGGGCACCAGCACGACGGATTCCTTTCCGAGGGAACGTAGGTAGTCAGCCCATGCCAACGACGATCCCAACGCGTCACCATCCGGCGACTTATGGCAGGTTATGACAATATGCGAGGAAGCTGCTATCAGGTCTTGCAAGACAGCAGCCTCCTGCGATGAGAGGATGTCAACGAGCATCAGAACAGTTTGTTGGGATAGATGCCTTCGTCGACGAGTTTCTGAATGCGCTCCACGGTGGCTTCACGGTCGGCAGCGTAGGTGACACCGAACCACTTCGACGTGGTGTCAAGTACCTCGACGGTGGACGTGCCATCGTTGATGAGCTTGCTGACCATGAGCGGGATGAAGAACTCAGCCTTCAGGTTCTCGATGTTCTTCGGGTCGGCGAGGAACTCCTTGAAGTAAGCCTCGGAGTGAGCGAAGTAGTCGGGAGTGAAGCCCCACATGTTCATTGAAACAGGCACGTTCTCCTCCAGCGGCTGCCACTCACCCTGCTCGTCCTTGAAGCAGATGGCGTTGTCCTTGTCGGCCTGACGCATAATCTCTGTGCGCTCAACAACCTCTACGAGGTGGTGGTTGTCGTCGAATTCGCATACACCACGTGCCACGGAACCATTCTCGCTAAGCGTATTGCAGCAGCGGAAGCCCACCATGGCATACTTATTCTGGCTACCTTCAGGAAGTTCGCTGAGGAACTTGCCAATCTGCATGAAGGCATCGCGGCCATAGAAGTCATCGCAGTTGATGACGCAGAACGGCTCGTTGATGACGTCCTTGCCCATGAGTACAGCATGATTGGTTCCCCATGGCTTCACGCGTCCTTCAGGTACGCTGAATCCCTCGGGCAGTGCATCGAGCGATTGGAAGCAGAGTTCGCAGGGAACCTGACCTTCATACTTCGAGAGAATCTGAGTACGGAACTGCTCCTCGAAGTCCTTGCGGATAACCCAGACGATGCGGCCAAAGCCAGCCTGGATGGCGTCGTAGATGCTATAGTCCATGATGGTTTCACCATTGGGGCCCAGCCCGTCAAGCTGTTTCAGACCACCGTAGCGGCTGCCCATGCCGGCAGCAAGCAGAAACAATGTAGGTTTCATGATGTTTTTTCTTTTAATTGTTATTGTATTGTATTTATATAAATCGTATGATGACGTGACTATTGACAGTAGAATTCTGAAATCGTGATGCAAAGATAATGCTTTTTTCGCGAACCGACAAAATAACCCTTCGTTTTTATGAGGATTTAAGACTTTAGAACGGATAGCCAATGGCAAAGTGCAGCGTCTGGTGGCGGCTGAACTTGTCAATGTTGTAGAATCCGCTCTTGGATGTCTCGTAGGGAACATGCAGGCCGACACCCCAGTCGATGCGAAGAATGAGGAAGTCGAGGTCGTAGCGCAGTCCCACGCCAGTACCCAAGGCCATCTCCTTGAAGAACTCACCAAAACGGAAACGGCAGTTGACATCGGCGACACCAAGCACCTCATTGTTCACGTCGAAATCCTTGAATCGCCACACGTTGCCGGCATCGAGGAACACGGCTCCATGCAAATTGCCGAAGAGTCGCTGCCGATACTCCAGATTGGCTTGGAACTTGATGTCGCCATTCTGCATGACGTAAGAGAATTGCCGGCTCTCCTGATGGTCACCAGGAAAGCGACCAGGACCAATGCTACGCAGGGGAAACGCCCTGATGCTATTGGCACCACCCACGTAGAAACGCTCGCTGAAAGGCATTTCGGTGCTATTGCCGAAGCTATAGCCCACACCTGCACTCAGATGACCCACAAGTTGCGAATGAGCCGACATCTGCCAATTTTTCGTAAAATCGGTCTCAACCTTCACAAACTGCGCATAGGGGTTCTTGAACATCTGCTTGTTCTTCTCGTTCCACTTGCGCCCGGCAATGAGATAGCCCAGCGAGGTCAGGTTAGCCGATTCAGAAAACGTGATCTCCCAGCGTATTGGATGAAGCTTGTCGGCAGGACTTGCATAGATGTAGGTGTAGCGCATTTGTGGAATGAAGTAGTCGCCCATGGTAGCAATGAGATACGGGTTCTGACTAACGATACTATCAAACTTCTCCGTTCGCGTGTTCATGTACTGATACTTCAGAGTCAGCGGTGAGAACTCATGACGACTGGTGGCCGACGATTGCCAACGATAGGTCCATTCGCCCGAGACAACGTGCATCTTGTAGTAGCCGGGACGACGCACGATGTCACTCGACACCTTGGCCAAAGTAGTGGATGCACGACGCCAATAGCGTGGACGCAGTTGTCTGCCCTGTTCGCGTGCCTTCTCCATGCGCCTTCGTATTTGGTTGCTACCCATGAAGGGCGCCACCAATCGTGGAAACTCCAACGATGCGTCGGCACCATATTCGTACGTGCTCATGTCGCGGCCCGATGAACGCGTCTGCCACTCGTAGGAACCATGCAGGTTGATGTCGAGTTTCTCGCCTCCTCGGAAGGCATTGCGTTTGGTAAAACCGATCTTCAGTTCCGGGCCCATACGGCCAATGGTGCGTTCATTAAAGTTGGTCTCCAGATATACATCGTACGGGCGCTCAAATACGGCATTTACGGTGAGGTCAAGCGTGTCACGGGCAGAAGGAATGGGCGAAAGCGAGAGGAACGTCGAGGTGGTATCGCGTGGCACGAACTGGAAGTCGGTCATTGCGAAAAGCCCCGTCGCGTTGAGGGCGCTCATCGTCTGTAGATAATTATCGTAGCTATAAGGCTGGCGTGAACGAAGGCGCATGGCACCCATAATGACACGCGGACGAACAGGAACGTGCCGGCCACTGTAGTTGATTGTGAAAGACCGGCGACGAATACTGTCGGTCAGCTGCTGCATATAGGTCTTCTGCAAATTGACGGTGATGTTCCCGATGTAATAGCGACGGCGAGCCTCGTCAGGAATACCATCGGCCAGCTGAAGGCGCAACTGTGCCTTACCAGGCACGCTTACCGTGTCAGCCAGATAGCTGGCATAGGCCGACTGATAGTAATAGTAGCCATTGTTGCGGAAAAGGGCCGTGATGCGTTCACGTTCAGCATCAAGTGCAGCAGCAGTGAAGGGGTCGCCCGTATGAATTTTAGCTTCGCTGGCGGTTGCCGCAAAGAGGCTGTCGGCAAGATAAGGGAAGCCCAGATAGCTGATGCTATCAATGTAGAGCAAAGGGCCAAAACTGACATTATAACCTATCTTTGCCGTCTTAGGATTGCGTTGCTGGACAATTTCATAGCCGACTTGCCCGTTGAAATAACCATGATTGCGCAACACCGATTGAGCCACCTGCGCACGCAACTCTGGGTTAACCCAGCTCATGAGGACAGGCTTCTTGCCAAACGACTCCGTGAGCCACTTTGACATCTTATTATCCCTGGCGGAGAAGGCATTCCATATCCACAAGCCATAAGGGAACGGCGTGCGATGGTAGCTGCTGCCAAAGAGTGCACCGTTAGGGGCAGTGGCCAATGCTGCCTCCACCTCCTCCTGCGTGGCAACGAAGTTGTCGTTCTTCTCGTAGTCGTCGTAGATAATCTTCGTCAGACCTGTGAAGAGCTGGTCGCCCTCAGGAATGTTCTTCGTTGTAGAACACGAGGCCAATAAGACCACGAGCAACCATGCCGGAAGAAGTCTTCCGACACGGCGACGCATATCTTCAGCGCGTGCTATGATGGGATATGTATATGCTTTTGCTTTCATGCTGCGTTGTCATCTTGTTGAAGGAGTGATTTCGGCAGGGACAATCGAATCGGCATTGACAGTGACCTCGGTCGAAACGTCATTCTCGACAGGCGCGACGCTCACAGGCCGCACAGAGTCGCGACGAATAGTAGGAACAACCATCGGCGATTTCTCACTCTTTAGATTGAAGATGTCCTTGAAATGCTGCAGCGAACGGCGCCAGATGAAGCCGGCACCATACTTCTGCGTGTAGCCATCGAGCCAGTCGTAGACATTGTTTTGATAGAACAGCGTGACGTACTTATTGGCTGTGTCGTCAAGACGATACTCGAAGGTTACGTTGTCGAAGAACGACTGGTTCTGATTCTCAATCTCGGCTCCCGTTGTGACCTTTCCGCCGACGGCTATCTTCAGTCGATTGTTCCAGAAGCGCTTTGCAAAGCGGAACGAATAGTTTGTGGCCGAATTGCCCATGGCATCTGTAGTGTTGTCCAAACCAAGGGAGAAGTCGAGCGTGCGCAAAGCGTTACCTGTAATAGTGTTGATCTCGCTTTGCAGGAACGTGTTCAAAGCGTTGTTCATGGAGAAACCGTTCGTGTCGCCATCGGCCAGGTACATGCCTGTGGTCAGCATCGTGACAGCCAACTTGCCACGCTGCTCCAAACTCATGATTTGCAATTCATTGTGCATCTGCATATCCTCAGGTGCGTCGAGCGTGAACTCAAGTCCCATGTCGCTGAGTGTCTTGGTGATAATGACACCACATTCGAAGTCAACGCTACGCCCTACCCCATTCGAAGCCGATACGGCGGCCTTCACCCTTTCTGTAGCAGTAATGTTCAGCGTTGGATTCATCGGATCGCCCGTAAACTCGATGTAGCTGCCATCCTTGATGGTGAACGTCTTCAGCGGAATGATGGGCAGCGAGTACTTCATCTCGCCATTGGCCAATGTGTAGCGACCCGTCAGGCGCAAATTGTCGTTCGTATTGTAGAGCATGCGCAACGTGCCTCCGCCCATGAGGTCGATAAAGTTCGTCTTGTCCGTGTTCAAGTAGGCCATGACGTGAGCGCCCTTCGACACGTCGACAGTCATATCCATATTGAAGCCAGTCAGCTCAGGACGTGTCACGATGGTCTGTGTCGTGTCAGCAAAGTCGGTGAAGCGCACAAGTTCATCAAGCTGGTTGTCGGTGGTCAGCGGCGAGTCGCGCAGAATGTAAACCAAGTCGGTTGTTCCAAGCACATCGAGCTTGCCACGCATGGTCAAATTCGAGAGCAGACCATTCATGGTTCCATAGAAATTGACATAGGCCTTACCATATGCCTCAGAACGGGCATTTTCCTTCGAGTCGATAAGCAGGAAGTTCTGAGCCCGCATACGCATGTCGAGCCTCATTCGGTCAAGGTTGGAGAAGTCAAGATAGCCGTAAGTAGTCAACGGGCTGTCGTTGTTCGCATACATGTTGAAGTTCTCGAACAACAAGCGGCTGTCCTTGATAGTCACGGGGTCGTTGTCGAAACGCAGGCGAACGCCATACGGCTGACTGATGAGGTAGGCAGAATCGAGGTACACCTCGCCATCGACATCAGGCGTCGAAAGCGGTCCACGCATAGTAAGCGTTCCCTCGCCGTAACCCTCGAGACCGATGATGTGATCTGGAATGAATCCATTGACAAGCGAAAGTGGCAGACGGTTCAGGCCGAGCTGGGCATCGAGATAACCTTTGCCTTCCGACTGATAGGTACCGCTGACGGTAGCCACTTCCTCGCCGTTGCGTGAGAGGATGCCATCGACATAGTGCGAGCCGTCGGACTTCGGCATATAGACAAACTCCGTTCCGATGTCGCCCATGGGCCACCGTTCGTAAGCCATGTCCTTCACGTCGAGATTGGTCGAGACACTCACTTCCTTATCGGTCTGAATGACGTGGAAGTCGCCACTCATCATACCCGACACGTCGGGGGTATAAGGAATGACCGAGAGCACGCGTTCCAAATCGAAATGGTGCAGCGAGGCTGTGATGTCCTGCAGGGCATCGGTATTTTCATCGTTGGTATAGATCTGAACACCCGTTCCATCGTCAGCACGCAGGGACACGTCGGCCGACACACGGCGATCACGCCCGAGGAACACGTAATTGTCGTCGTTGACGTGGAAGGTCTTGTAACCGAGAATAGGATCCTTACCATAGCTACGGAACATGAAGCCATCGTCCTGCATCGTTGCGGCAAGGCCAAGTCGCACTCCCAGCTCACCTTTGTCGTCATAGAGGCGCGTACCAAAAATAGTACCACGGTCCTGAACGATACCATCGATCAAGGCGTTAAAGGTATATTGCGGATTATCCTTGTTGTTGCGTATCTGCGCCTGATAGGTTGTGCGTTGGGCATCGGAGACAATTCCGAAATTGATCGTGTCGAGCAAGATGCTGTCGACCATCAGCGATTCCAGATGCAGATTACCATTCAAACCTGTCTGGGGCGAAGAGGTCAGATGGCAATTCAGCGAATGCATGTCGTAGCCATAGCGTTGCATCATCTCAACGAAGAAATTCTCTCGGCCGCTGGTCAGCGCGATGCGTGCCGATGGCAGATTCTCGCGAAGCCGAGCCTGATCGATGACGCGCTCGTCGTATTGGCGCGCTACTTCATCGGCCAACTGCGTGCCTACCTTAAGCAACTTCTCGTAGCCTTCATCGGCATCCATACTCAAGTGGAAGTCACCACAATCGACGACAGCATGCGTCGTGTCACGCCGCGTGAGCAGGTCTACCCACATATCGTCAGGACGGTATATCTCCGTATGCTTGTGGCCCGTTGAATCGGTAACCGCCATAATCAAAGTCAAATCGCCAAGTGAGCCCTGCACCTTGTGCGACTGCTTCAGGTCGCTGTCGATGTCGAGGTGAGCGCAGCCGCTTACCATCATGTCGTCGTCGACTAATCCCAGACGACGAAGGTCGGCGTGATTCAAGTCTGTCACGAGCGTTCCACGCAGACGGTTGGTGCTCATCAGGGCATCAAGAGACGCCGTACCACGAATAAGGTTGTTCTGGCTATTGATATTGGCATGCGCACGCCCATTGGCAATCGTGGCATTGGCCTTCATGCCAGCCAGACTATAGCCGCCATAGTTGAACTGTCGGATGTCGGCCTTGGCCTGCAGGCGTGTTTTTGGCGACATGATATCGGTGCCCTGGCCCTTCACGTCGATGGTACCCGTGAGGGGCGAGAGTCCGTAGTTTGGCAGGAACTGTTGCAATGGCAGGTTGTTGGCTTTGAGGTGGGCATCGTAAGCCATTCGGTTTGCATCGAACTTCACGTCGCCTGCAAGTGTGCCACGTGCCGACTTCGAAGAAGGCGTTGAAGCGCGGAAGGTGGCATCGTACTGCTGGCCATTGATCTTTGCATGTCCTGCAACAGCCAAACCACGGGGAATGCGAACGTCGCGACGAATGTCCTGAGGCATCAACTCGCGCACAAAGTCGAGATTGTCGCCACGCGCATCGAAATCGACATCAGCCTTCAACCGTTCAGGGTTGTCGAGATTCTGCATCGTTCCTGAGGCTTTTGCCTTAAAGGCCGTAGGCAGCTGCAGGTTCAGGTCGGTAAAGCTAAGATTCTTCATGTTGCCACGCACCACTCCATCAATCTTCAACTGCTGGTTAGGCCACTTTTGGCGGAAACCTGCAGGCATGGAACCCATGAAGCGCATGAGGTCCTGCTTGCCCAGCGAAGCGTGGATGGTGCCCTTGAACGTTCCTGGATTCAGGTCGGAGAAGGAGTCGAGGCTCATATCGAGATCGGTCTCGAAGGATGACTCCGAGGTCACTACCTTGCCATTCTTCAACTTCAGCCGGCCAGACGTACCTTTTGCCTCGTCGCCTGCATACATGGACAACTGCCCGCTGACATTGCGCACGTCAAGTCCACTCTGTTCCTTGAAGGCTAACTTCTTGAGGTTGGCTGCCAACTGGGGCTTGTCGATAGGGGCATTAGAATCGTAGCTGATGTCGTCGGCTTTCAACGAGACGTTTTTGAGGTCAAGATGATTGGTATCGAGTTCATTACTCGCTTTCTTTTTCTTTGGTTTAGGACCCACATCGTAAGCCAGATCGCTCTTGTCGATGTCAACAGAGCCTACCTTGTAGGTGCCATTCTTCAAGTCGAAAGCGCCATTGCTGATGGTCGCATCGCCAAGATGCGCGGTCACGTGGGTATCAGGTCCCTTCTTACCCGTCTTCTCGTCGATGCTTCCAGGCATCGTCAGACGCACGTCGGAGTTATCTATCTTAGCTTTCTCGGCAAAGATGCGCCATGGCGTGTCGCTTTCCGTGGTGTCTTCGGGCACACTATCAGCCAGAACAATGTCGAGGTCAGCATCTTTCAGGAGCACGTCGCTCAAACGGACATCGCTCAAGTCAGGATTTTCATCGGAATTGAGCAAGATGTCGGAATTGGTCACGCGCAATTTGCCGATATCGCCTTTCACATGGGCAGCTTTAATGAAGTCTGCGGTGTTCACGTGGGCATTCTCGAATGTCAGTTCATCGACAACCACCTGCTTCTTCAGCAATGGCTTCAGCTGAACATCGGCAACGACGCTCCCGATGCGCGCAATGGTGTCGCCAGGCGCACCGCTTACACTATCGCGTTGCACCACGCTGACGTCGTTCAACGACAAATCGAGGGGAAACTTCAGGCTGACACTGCCAACGCTGATGTCCATGCCCGTTTTCTCTGATGCATAGGCAGACGCCTGCTTCACCGCCCAACGCTGGAAAGGCGGGAAGTAGAGCAAACCTGCTACCGAGGCAACAAGTACGACGGGAACGAGAATGGCCGCTCCCATCCACTTCATGAACTTCTTCATACTTCGGCTACATCAAAGCTATTCTGCCCACAAAGGTACAAAAAAATGGCGAACAACATTCGTTTTTACCAAGAAAATGCAGATAAAATTAAAGAACGCGTGCGCATAGAGCTAAGTCATAAAGAGAAAAGCCTCCTCGTTTTGTCATAACGAGAAGGCTTTCCACAGCGGGTCGTCGGGCAATGGAGCCTCGACGACAATGGTCTGTTTGGATACGGGGTGGACAAACTCAACACGACGCGAGAGCAACGAGATACTGCCATCAGGATTGGAACGGCGCGCACCATACTTCAGGTCGCCCTTGATGGGACATCCCATGGCAGCAAGCTGGCATCGGATTTGATGGTGACGACCTGTCAACAGGTTGACCTCCAAGAGGTTGTAACGTTCCGACTGACCAATTACTTTATACTTCAAGATGGCACGCTTCGACCCTGGTTTCTCATGGTCGGAGGCATAGCTCTTGTTCTGTTGTTCGTTGCGCGTCAGCCAATGTTCGAGCGTTCCCTCAGGCTCAGCGGGCATGTTCTGGGTAATTGCCCAATAGGTCTTGTGTACCTCGCCCTGAGCAAACATCCTGTTCAAGCGTTCCAACGCCTTGGATGTACGGGCGAAGACCACCAATCCACTGACGGGGCGGTCAAGCCGATGGACAACGCCAAGGAACACGGCACCAGGCTTCGCGTATTTTTCCTTGATGTATTGTTTCACCATCTCAGAGAGAGGCACGTCGCCGGTCTTGTCGCCCTGCACGATCTCGCCACTCTCCTTCGAGACGATGATAATGTGATTGTCCTCGTAGACTACTCGCATACCCCACTTTACATGTTCATGCCGCCATCGACCTGGATGACCTGACCACTGACATACGACGAGAGGTCGCTGGCCAGATAGACAGCCGTGTTGGCGATGTCGTCGACGGTGCCGCCACGACGCAGAGGTATCTTCTGGCACCACTCCTTGCGCACGTCCTCAGGAAGGGCCTGTGTCATAGCGGTGTCGATGAAGCCAGGAGCAATGGCATTGGCACGAATGCCCTTCGGACCCATCTCCTGTGCGATGGACTTGGCAAGTGCAATGAGGCCTGCCTTCGAAGCAGCGTAGTTGGCCTGACCTGCATTGCCATGAACGCCCACGACAGATGCCATGTTGATGATGCTGCCGCCACGCTGGCGCATCATGATGGGCACACAGGCATGGATGAAGTTGAAGGCCGACTTCAGGTTGACGGCGATAACGGCATCCCACTGCTGCTCGCTCATGCGCAGCATCAGTCCGTCCTTGGTGATACCGGCGTTGTTGACGAGGATGTCGATGCTGCCGAATTCTTCCTTCACCTGCTTCACCACTTCCTCTGTCTGAGCGAAGTCGGCAGCGTTGGAAGCATAGCTCTTGGCCTTCACGCCAAGTGCCTCAATCTCAGCCTGAGTCTCCTCGTTCACGGCGAGGTCGGTGAATGCAATGTTAGCGCCTTCAGCGGCAAAACGAAGTGCAATGGCCTTGCCAATGCCACGTGCAGCTCCTGTAATCAGAGCTGTCTTACCTTGTAATAATCCCATAAATAATATTGTTTTTAATAGTAAAAATCAAATCCTTACTCTTACCTCACCACGCGCTTTCCAAGGGCGCCATAGACCACCTTGGCCACTTGCGGCTTGGTAGCCTCCTCAGTCATGCCGTGAGCAATACGACCATAGATGTAGGGCACCTCAAGTCCTTTGATACAGTAGTGAGTGATGTCGGCCACGAGGTCGACATTATCAATATCGAACTCGCCGTCGTCCTTGCCTTCGCCATAGACCTTGCGGAAGAGCTTGATCTCCTCGTCGTCGAAATTCTTGCGCACCTTCTCCACCGTCCAAATGTTGCGGAAGAACTCAGCACGCAGGTTGCCGTTCCTGACCACCGTCTCGCGAATGGAACTCAAGTGGGTGTAGATGAGTTCGATGATCTTCTCCTGGGGACGGATTTTCTTTGCGGCCACCTCGTCCAACTTGTCGCTCAATCGCTCCAGTTCGGTCTCGATGACGGCATAGTACACTTCTTCCTTACTCTTAAAATAGGTGTAGAGCGTACGTCTGCCCTTGCCGGATGCAACGGCGATGTCGTTCATCGTCGTATTGGCCAGCCCGTTCTTCGCAAACAGCTGACGGGCCACTTCTACCAGTAGTTGTCTCGTCTTCGATATCGACATGATGTTGTTCCTTTCTCGTAAAATTGAAAATTGCACACCACTGTTATAGTGTGCAAAAATAAACTTTTTCTTTCTAACAAGCAAATAAATCGGGCAAAAAATGAGAAAAAACACAGTTTTTGAAAAATAATTGCCCCAATATTTGGCCAATTCGAAAAAAAGTCATACCTTTGCACCCGCTTAGAAGAAATCACATCGCGGAGTGGAGCAGTTGGTAGCTCGCCAGGCTCATAACCTGGAGGTCGCATGTTCGAGTCCTGCCTCCGCAACTCAGAGAAGCTCAAGCCAAAAGGCTTGGGCTTCTTTCGTTATTGCTTCGGTAAGCCTCTACACATGCTCCAGGTCGCAGTTCTTTCTCCGCTGCGCTACGAAAGCGTCCCCAAGGGGCCGAGCGCGAGTCCTGCCTCCGCAACTCAGAGAAGCTCAAGCCAAAAGGCTTGGGCTTCTTTCGTTATGTCATGGGAAAACCACATTATTACCTCAGAAAGGATAAAGCATAGCCGTATATACTACATACGGTAGCTTTATGCGATAAGAAGCTATGCTTTGTATGGGTATAGAGCATTGCTTTACGACCTTAAAAGCATAGCTCTTTAAGCAAGAAAGCATTAAGATGTAACCAATAAACCAGCGCCCCATAGGCTATAACGCACAGCCCTAAAAACTACGAACTATTGCTCTATTGAATACAAAACAACGCACATTATGCTACGAAACGACGCTCTGTTGAAACTAAACAACGGCAAAAGAACAAATGAACAACATGGATTTCATTTGCCTCCATGCTACCAAGCGGTGAATACGTAGCGGAGTGACTCGAAAAACTCGGCCAGCACGAGGTAGAGCACCACAAGTCCCCGCCATCGGGACAGGCCGCTGCTCATGGCGTCGAGAGCATCCTCACAGGTCGAGAGACGGCCGCTGACAAAACCGTAGGATAGGCTTACGGCGATGACGACGATACAGAAGACAGGCAGCAGACTGTCGGTGAAACTACTGGGGAAAAGTACTCCCGTCACGCTGAGCAGCGATGCTTCGGGGACAGCCGTGAGCAACAGCAACACTATGAATAGCAGTACCAACTCGGCGATGACCACACGCTGGGCAAAACGCTGGCGATAGGTGGCCCGCACGAACAGATGACGGATGCCACTCTTGCGCATGGCCCCCACAGCCATCAGGATCAATATCAGACAGAGCAGTGTCGGTGTGGCCAGATTGCCGGTCAACGAACCGAAAAGCCATCGAATACCTTCGCTGCTAAGTAGCGACCGCACAGCCGACTGGGGCATGGCAGCTGCAATGAGCCACGACACCAATAGCAGCACAACCTGTGCTACCAGGACTATCTGCACGAGTATTGCTATGACTTTCTTCACGTCGGAGTTACTTTTATTGAAGTTAAAGAAGATAGCGAGGCATTCCTACTCCTCGTCAGCCACGAGGTTATCGAGGTCGAGGATGCGCAGTTCGAGTGCCCTCACGACAAGACGCGTCGCGTTGATGCCCATGCGGCTGCCAGCATCGGGGAAGAGTTTCTGCACCAGCTCGTTCTGCCGCTTCTCAAGACTCTTCACGCCAAAGGGCATGCCGCGCAGATTGGTGATTTGCTCCTTGGTGTAGCCGAGGGCCAAATGGCGAAGGAAACGCTCATCGTATTCGTCAATCTCGTAGTCGATGAGTGCCTCTTGCCGCATCAGCTGCGAACCGACACTACGCTTGAAGCGGTCGACAATCTTGGCCAATATGGGCTCGTTGAACACCATGCGCTTACCACTCATGACGCTGGCCACATCGCCACGCGTAAGCAGCTCGCCACTCTTCAGGATGATGCCGTCGCAGCCGGCATCGAGAACGTCCACCCAGAGTTTTTCGTTGAGTATCTCGCCTGTGAAGATGAGCACCTTCACGTTGGGATAGGCCTCCTTTGTGTGGCGACAAATCTCCACGCCGATGGTGGTCGATCCACCCAATCCGAGGTCGAGCAGCACCAAGTCGGGCAATTGCTGCTTGATGAGTCGCCAGTAGGCTTGCTCGTTTTCTGCCGTACCAATGATCTCGGCTTCGGGAATGTCGTTACGGAAAATGCCTTCCGTGCCTTTCAGTTCGAGTGGCACGTCTTCAACGATAATCACTTTAAAAGGTTCCATATCTGTTTTGTTAATGTTATTTCGATAGTTGGATGGCCCTCGGCAGTCGAGCCGTCGAGTATAGCCTGAATGCCGCATCCACGCGCATTGGCCGCATCGCCAAAGTCACGCAGTATCTGGCGGCACAGCAAGAAGTCGACATTTGTGGTAAATGCCGTGAAGAGTTGGGCTGTCTGCTCAGCCGTAAGCGTCAGTCCTGGCATGGGGACACACAACTTCATGTAGCGTCCGTCGTCATCAGCTGGACTCACCACAGGTTCGCCACCTCCGTTCTTCTTCAGTATCTCGAGCAGGTAGGCGAACATATCGCCATCGATGCGAGCTGTTCCTTCGGCTGCACGAGTGGCCTGAAGCAAAAGCATGGAGTAGAGTTCCTTGTAGTAGAGTGTCAGTTCTGCCAGTGCAGGCAGGTTGTCGTCGCTTCCATCGGCCAGCTGACTGATGCGCGAAGGGAAGTACATCGTCTCATGCTTCAGCGTTGAAAGACAGTTGTCAAGCACGTTGTTACTGATGTGCAGGCGGTCGTTCTCGTAGGTGACGCGGCGCAACTCATCGCGAGCAAGGTCGATGGAGGTGTGCTGGTCGCTCTCTACGGCAATGGCCGACTGGAGGGCCTGACTGATTTGATCGACGACATCGTTGAGGGGTTCGTGCTGGGCATCGTCAATCTTCGTGCGTCCGTTCCACAACTTGTTTATCTGCCTCAGCTTGTCCTCGGCCGATACGTTGCTGAGGAGAACCTGGTTGATGCCGTTCACACGCTCGACACTATAGCGATAGCTCAGTATGTGGCGATAGTAGAGCATGTAGTAGGCGGGGAAGATGGACAACAGGAGCAGCACCAAGAGAACGATGGCTACATTCTTGTTGGACTCCGACTTCTGCATGACTCGGCAATAGTTGGCCAGCGAGTTGTCGGCCGAAACCTCGCGGAACAGCCTCGTATAGACCTTATTATTATATTGGTAGATGTTCCATTTGTGCAGTGCAAGAGCAGCAACGGCGGCCTCGTTGCGTATCGACAGGATGACGTCGTAGTTGGTAGGCAGACTATCGCGGAACCACTGCAGCTCAGATGGTTTGTCGGCATTGTCGGAATAGCCCACCATGAGCAGCTCGCCGTGGGGCTTCAGTTGGCGATAATAGCTGTTCAGATATTGACGGCAGCTGTCGGCAAACGACAAGGTGGCAGCATAGCGCCCATTGATGTTGGCATAATAGGCACTATCGGCAAAACGCTCGGCCTGCTGGAGGAAAGGCGATGCTGCCGTGGCGCGTCCTCCCCACCCGAACGACATGAGCATGAAGAGTGCCAACACCATGCCGCGTCCCAAGGGCAGGCGGAAGAAGAAGCGGCTGCCTCGCCCCATCTCACTATCGACGCCTATATCGCAGACGCTGAATATCTTGCTGAGCTTGCGATACTTCTCGATGATGCCTTTACAATTGCGCAGGCCAAAGCCGTGAGAAGCCCCTTGAGGCAGGCTCTGCCCATTGAAGACGTTGGCCTGTTGTTCTTCCGTGAGGCCAATACCCGTGTCCTCGATAGACACTTCGACATAGTTGTCGGTGGCTGCCGACGAAATAGTGACGCGTCCACCTTCGTGCGTGAACTTGCGGGCATTGTCGGCAATGGTATTGATCATGAAAAGCGTCAGCGTCTTGTCGGCCTTCACCACGTTGGTGGTGTCCTCGACAACGAGATCGATGCCCTTCATCTTGAAACTCATACGGCCGCGCTTCACCAAATTGAACAATTCTTGCAAAGAAAAGCTCTCGACGCGCAGGCTCACCTCGCCCTGTCGCATCTGGATCCACCGCGTCAGCACATCGTTGTAGTCGTTGATGCGATTTGTCAGCTCTACCACGTAGGCATAGCGCTCGCCACGCACCTCATCGCTCTCACGATGTTGGGACGAAAGACCATTGGAGACTGTGCCTTTCATCAGCCGTTGCACCTCGTTGACAATTCGGTCCACAAAAGGCATGACGCTATAGGCAAGCGAGACTTTTGCACGTTGCTCAAGGTTGCGCTTTTTGTTTTGCAGCACCTGCTGCTCCATAAAGGCTGTCTGCTCACGCAGTTCCTCGCCTTGCTCCTCGAAAAGCTGTGTGCGCTCAGTGGTTTTCTGCTTCCATAGCTGAAGGGGTTCGAGCAAAGAAACGATGGAGAAGTCGCGGTCCTTCTTCCTACGCATGCGGTGGAACCAATAGAGCAAGGCTATGAGCAGCCCTATCATGAGCACTACGGCAAGAAGCATCAGGTTGAGCAGGCGCGACGAGTGTTTCAACTGGTCGTAGCGCGCCTCGAGCTGACGGTCCTGACGCGTCTGTTCCTGCATGTCGAGGTAGATGTTGCGGTTCTGGTCGCTACGCTTCTTGTCGTCAATGGCCGAATAGACAAGGCTGAGCTGTTCGCGGATACTGGCCACAAGGTCTGGGGCACGATTGATGACGGTGTCCTTCTCAAGGGCATTGAACAGGCAGATCTCGGCAGACTGATAGTCACCAATACCCCAGAAGCATTCGGCCAAGGTTCGATAGGCGCCTGCTGTCTGGTAAACGTCGCCATAGGCACTGAACTTCTCGAGGGCCTGCTGCGCAAGGTAGCCCGCCAGCAGCGTGTCGGGCATGTTGGCCGGATTGACGAGTGCCAAGGCAGGGGCGTTATTGGCCACGAAGGAATTCAGGAAGTTGATGTTCTCGAGGTGTTCGCTCATGCCCTGAAGCGACTGAGCCTCGAAGAATGGATAGTTGTGGGCAATGGACAGCTGATAGCAACGCACCAGATAGGAGAACTCGGCATCGGCAATGGCATCTTGGGTTTCCTCGTGGATGATGCCGCCCGAGCCGACGTTGTAGAGATAGTTCAGCATCTGAGCCGTATCGTTCTGAAGGTCGACTTCCTTCTCGACGTTGAGAATGGCCTCTGCCGACTGCTCCGTGAGACCTACATAATAGAAATAGGTGGAGAGAACGATGTAGTACTCGCTCTCGGCATAAGCCATACGGCTACGCTGATGTTCGTCAAGCCGGTGCTCTTCCTCCTTGATACGATGAATGCGCCGCTGTGCTCGAACGCTGTAGTCGTAGAAGAGCTTGTTCTTCGACTCTCGCTGGCAGAGACGCATGCGCTGAACATCAGCAATAAGTTGCTCGATGAGGTTGTCGGTCGTGATGCTATCGAGCAACGCATAAGCACGATCGTAGTTCATCCTGCCGATGTGGTAGAATGCCAGGTTGTTGAGGGCTTCAGCCTTTCCGTCGCTATAGCCACCAGCAAGGGCCAATGCCTGCTCAGCATAGACGCGAGTGGAATCGAGCGAGCGATAATGGAACTGGTACGCACGCTCATTCAGCATGTCTACTTCGTCGTTTCGACGCTCCTGACATGCCGACAGGAATAGAATAAAGAAAACAAAAAACCCCAATCTCCTACCCTTCCCGAAAAGGGAGGAGAGCGTCATGCCAGATGTAAGTCGAATGATGTTCATCCTGATTGTGCATACGACTCCCCCTCACACTGTTGGTGAGAGGTAGGAGATTGAGGAAATAAGAATTGTTCTTTCGGGAACAGGTGTGCGTCAGACACGTGCCTTGGCGATGTAGCCTAAAGCCTCGCGGCACTTGTCGGTGACGTACTGCCAGTCGCCAGCCTGAACCTTGTCCTTGGGGAAGAGCTTGGAGCCCATGCCCACGCAATAGACACCAGCCTTGAACCAACGGGTGAGGTTCTCCTCGTCGGGCGACACGCCACCCGTTACCATGATCTTCGACCAAGGCATGGGAGCCTTCAGGCCCTTCACCATGTTGGGACCTACGACGTCGCCAGGGAATACCTTCGTCAGGTCGCATCCCATCTCCTGAGCCTTGCCTATCTCGCTGACAGTCATGCATCCGGGGCAATAGGGAACGAGACGACGATTGCAGACAGGGGCAATGTCGGGATTGAAGAGCGGACCCACCACGAAGTTAGCGCCCAGCTGGATGTAGAGAGCTGCCGTGGGAGCATCGACCACCGAGCCAATGCCAAGAGCGAGCTCGGGGCACTCCTTGTCGGCCCACTTCACAAGCTCGCCAAACACTTCCTGTGCGAAGTCGCCGCGATTGGTAAACTCAAAGGCACGAACGCCACCCTCGTAGCAAGCCTTCACGACGTTCTTGCAGGTTTCAAGATCCTTGTGGTAGAAGACGGGCACCATGCCTGTCTCACCTATCTTGGCCATGACGGCCAATTTATCGAATTTTGCCATAATATGTCTGTTGATTGTTTTCTAATTTCTAGTTTCACGCTTAAAGTACATCGTGCCCTGGTCAACGCATACCAGTTCCCACCCCTCAAAGCCAAGATTATTGAGCTTCTCCTCACGGTTGAGGATAGGGGTGATGATCTTATATTCAAACTGCTTCATACTCGTAAGAATGAGTTGTTGGTGATAATTGACAGATTCTTCCTGCGTTTCGTAAACGGACTATCGCTGCACACGACCGTTGGCATTGCCACCAGCAAGGCTTTCCACCTCGGCAGCAGAAACAAGGTTGAAGTCGCCAGGTATGGTGTGCTTCAGGGCACTGGCAGCAACGGCAAACTCGAGAGCCTCGCCCTGAGTAGCCTTGGTCAGCAATCCATGAATGAGTCCACCTGAGAACGAGTCGCCTCCACCCACGCGGTCGATGATGGGGTTGATCTCGTAGCGCTTCGACTGATAGAACTCCTGGCCATCGAAGATCAGGGCCTTCCAGCCATTGTAGCTGGCCGAGAACGATTCGCGCAACGTGGACACGACATACTTGAAGCCAAACTCCTCGCGCATCTGACGGAAGATTCCCTCGTAGCCGCTGGCATCCGTCTGACCGCCTTCCACGTCAGCATCGGGCTTGAAGCCGAGGCAGAGCTCAGCATCCTCCTCATTACCAATGCACACGTCGACATACTTCATCAGGGGACGCATCACGCTGATGGCCTTCTCGCTGGTCCAAAGCTTCTTGCGGAAGTTCAGGTCTACTGACACCATCACACCATTACGCTTGGCAGCCTCGCAGGCAAGACGCGTCAACTCAGCAGCACGGTCGCTGATGGCCGGGGTGATGCCGCTCCAATGGAACCACTGGGCACCCTCCATGATGGCATCGAAGTCGAAGTCCTCGGGCAGAGCCTCGGCGATGGATGAGTGGGCACGGTCGTAGATGACCTTCGAAGGACGCATCGAAGCACCCGTCTCTGCATAATATAGGCCCACGCGGTCGCCACCACGAGCCACGAAGTCGGTGTTGACTCCATAGCGACGAAGGGCGTTCACAGCTATCTGGCCAATCTCGTGCTTAGGAAGCTTCGAGACGAAGTAAGCATCGTGGCCGTAGTTGGCCAGGCTTACTGCCACATTAGCCTCACCACCACCAGGGATGATGCGGAATGACTCACTCTGAATAAAACGATCGTTGCCTTGCGGCGAAAGGCGGAGCATAATCTCGCCAAGTGTTACAATTTTAGCCATATTCTATTCAATTAACAGATTGTCGTCAAACCGAAAAAACACATGCCTGCAATGGCTCAAATGGCATCCACAGCGCAGCATTTGGCCCACACGCAGTCTTTTCGTGCTTGCAAAATTACGAATATTTTTTGACTCTACCAAACTCATCTCATTATTTATTTGGTGGTTTCGCCATTTTTTTATACTTTTGCATAATCAAAAAAACACTTCGTTTTACAAACATGTCGCAGAAGATAAGAATCAAAGACATCGCCCTGAGGGCTGGCGTATCGGTGGGCACCGTGGACCGTGTGCTCCACGAGCGCCCCAACGTATCGAAAGATGCACGCGAGAAGGTCGAGAAAGCCTTGGCCGAAATGGATTACAAGCCCAACGCCTACGCCTCGGCATTGGCCTACAATCGCCAATATTGCTTCCACGTGCTGCTGCCTAAGCACGAGCAGGAGGCCTATTGGGACGAGATTGAGGAGGGTGCCACGCGTGCCATGGAGGCACGGCGCGACTTCCACGTCGATGTAGAATTCAGCTACTACGAGCGCTTCAACGACGACTCGTTCAGCGAACAGGCACAGCTCATCCTCGACGCAAAGCCCGACGGAGTGGTCATTGTGCCGGCAGACCTCACCACGACACGCCTGCTGACCGACCAGCTGCACGAACGCCACATCCCCTTCGTGCTGCTCGACTCGTACATGCCCGACCTGAAGCCGCTCTCTTTCTATGGGCAAGACTCCTTTGCCAGCGGCTACTTCGCTGCCAAGGCGCTCATGATGATAGCCTCGACCGAAGAGGAGATCATGCTCATGAAGATTACCAAGGATGGCAAAGTCACCAGCAAGCAGCAGGCGAACCGCGAAGTGGGCTTCCGCCACTACATGGCCGACCACTACCCTAACGTGGTAATCACCGACCTGGAATTGCCTTTGGGCGATACGCGCAAGCACTACGGGCAGAAGCTCGATGCCTTCTTCAATCAGCATCCACGCGTCCACCACTGCATCACGCTGGGTTCGAAGGCGCACATCGTGGGCGACTTCCTACTGAAGACAAATCGCCGCAACATACAGATCATGGGCTACGACATGGTGGCCAAGAATGCACAATGCCTGCGCGAAGGAAGCATCTCGTTCATCATAGCGCAGCATGCCTACCAGCAGGGCTTTTCGTGCATCGAGACGCTGTTCATGGCCGTCGTATTGAAGAAGAAGGTCAGCGCTGTCAACTACATGCCTATCGAACTTCTGATGAAGGAGAACGTCGAGTTCTATCGCCGAAACCAGCTCTGAGAGAGAAAAAGGAAGTTAAAGAAGTAAAGGAAGTCAAGGAAGTTTAGAAGTTAAGAAGTTAAGGAAGTTAAAGAAGTTAAAGAAGTTAAAGAAGTTAAGGGACAAAACTAAAAGCATAATATTATCATCTATCATCATGAAACAAGCAAGCTATATCCGTATCAATCCTGCTGACAGCGTCGTCGTCGCATTGCGTGCAATGAAGAAGGACGAAGTCGTCGAAGTGGGCAACATCGTCGTGAAACTGAAAGAAGACGTGCCGGCAGGCCACAAGATTCTGCTGAAGGACACGCCCGCAGGCAAGGACATCCTGAAGTATGGCTATCCCATCGGCCATGCAGCCATCGACCTTGAAGCTGGTCAGTGGGTGAACGAGAACAACCTGAAAACCAATCTGAAGGGAACGCTCAGCTACGAATATCATCCGGTAAACGAGGAACTCAGCATCCCTCTTGAAGACAAGACCTTCAAGGGCTTCGTGCGCAAGAACGGCGAAGTGGGCATCCGCAACGAAGTGTGGATCGTGCCCACCGTGGGATGTGTCAACGGCATTGCCGAACGGCTGGCTGAACTCATGAACAAGAAACGTAGCGAGAAAAGCGTGAAGGTACATGCATGGCACCACAACTACGGCTGCTCACAGCTTTCCGACGACCACGAGAACACCCGCAAGATACTGCGCGACATCGTCCTGCACCCCAATACTGGCGGCGTGCTGGTCCTCTCGCTGGGCTGCGAAAACAATCAGCCTGAGGACTTCATGGCCATGCTGGGCGACTACGATAAGGAGCGCGTCCGGCTGATGGTCACCCAGCGCGTGGAAGGCGATGAGATAGATGAAGGCCTGCGCATTCTCGACGAGCTTTGCGCCCTTGCCGACAACGACCAGCGCGAAGACGTACCTGCCTCCAAGCTGCGTGTAGGACTGAAGTGTGGCGGCAGCGATGGTTTCTCGGGCATCACGGCCAATCCTCTCGTGGGCGAGTTCAGCGACTGGCTCGTAGCACAAGGCGGCACCAGCATTCTGACTGAGGTGCCTGAGATGTTTGGTGCCGAAACCATCCTCATGAACCGTTGCCGCAACGTTGAGTTGTTCGACCAGACGGTGGCACTCATCAACAACTTCAAGGAGTATTTCCTGTCGCATGGTGAACCTGTAGGCGAGAACCCGTCGCCAGGCAACAAGGCTGGTGGCATCTCCACGCTGGAGGACAAGGCATTGGGATGCACGCAGAAGTGTGGACGTGCCCCCGTGAGTGGTGTGCTGGCTTATGGCGACCGTCTGAACACCAACGGCTTGAACCTGCTCTCAGCACCGGGCAACGACCTCGTTGCCGCTACGGCATTGGCTTCGGCAGGCTGCCAGATAGTACTCTTCACCACAGGTCGCGGAACGCCCTTCGGCACCTTTGTGCCCACCATGAAGATCTCTACCAATAGCGACCTGTTCCATCGCAAGTCCAACTGGATTGACTTCAATGCAGGACGTCTGGCAGAAGGCATGCCCATGGAAGAGCTCCTGCGTGAGTTCATCGACTACATCCTGCGTGTGGCCAGTGGCGAGAAAGTGCAGAACGAGCGCAACGGCTATCGTGAAATCAGCATATTCAAGAACGGAGTGACGCTGTAGCGGAATGAAACCCACCCCTTCCTGCCCTCCGTCGCGAATGGGGGATTCGCTCCCCTTTGTGGGGCCGCAGCCACTTCGGTGGCTGCTCTGAAGACCCCAGTCGCCCAAAGGGAGGGGGCTTTGAAGAGCCTTGGAGGGCAACGTACAGGGCAACGTGCAGGGGTACGGCTTGGGGGTACGGCTTTCGGGGGTACGAGGTTCGGAGGTACGGAGGTACGAGATTACTCTTGTTCTCTGAACAACCCGACTTCCAGAGATAACGGAAGGCAAAGCTAACCTCGTACCGGCGCACCACCGTACCTCCGCACCACCGAAAAATAAGGATGTAAAAAACATCCGAAACTTCAATTATAAATAAAGACACTTGGAACGAATCAGCAACAAGAAAGGTCTCTGGGCATTGTCGCCGCTCATGGTGTTCATTGTCCTCTATCTTGTCACATCGCTTGTGGCAGGCGACTTCTATAAGGTTCCCATCACCGTGGGCTTCCTGGTGGCCAGCATCTATGCCATCGCCGTCTCCGGCGGTTTCGCCCTACCCTTCGGACGCAGGTCGGCACTGCCCCTTTCGAAGCGCATTGCCACCTACAGCCGCGGGGCTGGTGCCGAGAACATGATGCTCATGCTGTGGATATTCGTCATGGCAGGAGCCTTTGCCTTTGCCGCCAAGACCATGGGCAGTATCGATGCGACGGTGAACCTGACGTTGAGCGTCCTGCCAGGCAACATGCTGCTGCCAGGTCTTTTCATTGCAGCCTGCTTCATCTCGCTGAGCATCGGCACCAGCGTAGGCACCATCGTGGCCCTTGTGCCCATTGCAGCAGGCGTTGCCCAGACCACAGGCACGAGCATCGCCATGATGACGGCCGTCGTGGTGGGTGGTTCGTTCTTTGGCGACAACCTCTCGTTCATCTCCGACACCACCGTCGTGGCCACGCAGACGCAAGGCTGCAAGATGAGCGACAAGTTCCGCGTGAATGCCTTCATCGTCGTACCGGCTGCCCTGGCCATCATGCTCGTCTATATCTTCATCGGCCAGGACATCTCAACGCCCGCCGACGTGCCCACGGTCAGCATTTTGAAGGTATTGCCCTACATCGTCGTCCTGCTCTGCGCCATCATGGGAATGAACGTCATGGCCGTGCTGGCCATAGGACTGACCTTGACGGGCATCATAGGCATCGCACAGGGCACCTACGATCTCTACGGGTGGTTCGGTGCCATGGGCGAAGGCATCCTCTCCATGGGCGAGCTCATCATCATCACGATGATGGCAGGCGGACTGTTGGAAATCATCCGCGAAAACGGGGGCATCGACTACATCATCCAAAAGATGACAGCCCACATCCACGGCAAGCGTGGAGCCGAGCTGGCCATAGGTGTTCTCGTGGCACTTGTCGACCTTTGCACGGCCAACAACACCGTGGCCATCATCACCGTAGGCCCCATAGCCAAGCAGATAGGCGACCGCTATGGCGTCGACAACAGGAAGTGTGCTTCCATCCTGGACACGTTCTCCTGCTTCATGCAGGGCATCATCCCCTATGGTGCCCAGCTGCTCATGGCGGCAGGACTTGCCGAAATCAACCCCGTGAGCATCGTGCCATTCCTCTACTACCCCTTCGCCATCGGCCTGGCAGCACTCCTGGCCATCCTGTTCCGTTATCCACGCCGCTACTCATGAACATCATACAACGCAACTTCTTCCGGCTACTGCGCTCGGGCGCTCTCAACGAGTTCGTAAGCCTTGAACCCATGTCGCACTACAAATGGCAACAGCTGGGCAACCTTGTCGTGGCACAAGGCGTAGAGCCCATTGCGGTAAAGGGCATGCGAAACCACACGTTCGACGAAAACGCCAATTTCCCCGCAGGCTACATCGACGAGCTGGCGCGCAGGGTACAGCTTCGTGCCAACGCACCGCAGCCCACGCCTCACCTGAGCAACCGCGTCCTGAACCGACGCCTGCGCAAGATCCAGAAGGGCGAGCGCCACGAGCTGGATGCCTCCATGACGACACTTGAACTGCTCAACATCATCGTGCGCAACACCAACCACATACTCAATCGCGGCATCTCGCTGAGCGGCATCAGCGAACTGGGATCATTCCTGCGCACACGGGGCGACAAGGTCGACTTCGTGAAGCTTGAAACATGGCTGCGACGCCTCCACCTGCAGCGCATGGCACAACTCGAAGGCTCCATCCTCATCGAGGTTTTCGAGTTCGACCAGCAAGAGATCCCCTTCGTCCAGCAGGTCGAGAAGGACGCCTATGCCCTCACCTTGCGCACCCTCACCCATGCCGAGACCGACAACTCCGAGGAGTGGCACTTCCGCCAGCGCCGCACGGGCTTCGTCGAGAACAACTCGCGCATCATGAGGCGTAACCTCAGGCGCAGCATCCGCTACATCAACTATGCCCCCATCGAGACCTCGAGTAACTTCATCCACAACTTTGCTAAGAGCCTTGCCGAGATTGAAGAGTAAGGGGGGGGCATGATTCTGCCCCTGCAGGGCGCAATTTCCTCTTGTGATGCTCTACCCAGGACGCTGCCCTGGGCTATGGGATGATGCCCCTTTGGGGCGTCTTTGTGGCCGCTCGGCCCGTAGGGGCGCTTGCGTAGAGTAATGGAGTAAGAACAGCAATATAATTGCCAATAGTCGAAGAGTTGCTTCCCCTTGCTCCTTGCCCCTTGCTCCTTGCCCCTTGCTCCTTGCCCCTTGCTCCTTGCCCCTTGCTCCTTGCCCCTTGCTCATTGCCCCCTTCCATCAGCCTCGCCCTGTCCTCCCCAGAACACGTCTCGCCAATAGTTGAAGAGCTGCAGCACTCTCTTCCTTCTTTTTTTGAGCTCGTTTTTCGTCACGGCCACCGGTTCAGCCATGACTTGCAAACAGGGTCCCCATACCCTCATCAGCTATTGCAAAGATACAAAATAATTCCCATATTACCAAACATTTAGATGAACTTTTTCCAAGTTTTTATTGAAGTAAATTAACACGACTTTTTCCTGCTCATTCTCATGTAGGGGCAGATCTCGTGCCTGCCCTCCTCGCACCCTACACGCTCGAGCTATGCTCGCTTTCGTAGCGCAGCGGAGAAAAGAAAAGAAAGGAGCTACAACCGCATGTAGGGGCAGACTCCCGTGTCTGCCCTCCTCGCACCCTACACGCTCGAGCTTGCTCGCTTTCGTAGCGCAGCGGAGAAAAGAAAAGAAAGGAGCTACAACCGCATGTAGGGGCAGACTCCCGTGTCTGCCCTCACCCTGCACATTCCTCTGGTTTCATCCCGAGACTCCCACAAAAGAAGATCAATAAACATGGAGAAAGTGGGAAAGTGGGCAAGTGGACATTTAGATGTTTTGAGGTTGATTTTTCGGACAGAAGAAGGCATAAGAATGAATAATTATACTATTATTATTTATTATTATATATATTATTATATGATAATTAAAAAACTTTTACTAAGAAAAGTCCACTTTCCTTGTTCCCCAAAATAGCTAAATGTCCATTTGCCCACTTGCCCACTTTCTCATGTCATAAAGAGTAATATTTCTTCAAGAAATACTTAAAAAAAAGTTGCGTAAATATTTGGTAATATGGAAATTATTTTATAACTTTGCAATAACAAAAATCCCCTCTTCCCCACAAAACAAACACGTTCCTCCCCGACTGGGCGATGCTCTTGTGCCTGCAGAGCTATGCTATAGAACCTACGGAGCTATGCCATAGAACCTACGGAGCTATGCTCTTACGCCAGCAGGCCATTGCACTCGTGCCCACGGAGCAGTGCTTTCATGCCTACAGAGCTATGCTCTTGGGCAAGTGGAGCTATGTTTTTGCGAGGTCGTCGCAACGCTGTGGACGCTACACTCAAAATATTAAAAAATGAAATCAAAAACTTTGGTTTTCTTTTTGCATTTCACTCACTTATTAGTAACTTTGCACTATGAAACGAATTTGCCTGCTCATCACGAGCCTCATCATAACCCTCGCGGCCGCTGCACAGGACTTCTACGTGCAGTGCGAGGACACTTGCGAGCACGTCCACGGCATCGACCTGAGCCACTATCAGGGCAACGTGTTCTGGAATGCCATCGGCGAAAATGCCAAGATGGCCTACGTCTACCTGAAGGCCACCGAGGGAGGCGACCGCATCGACGACAAGTTCGAGCGCAACATCCAGCTGGCTCACCAAAACCGCTTGAAGGTGGGAGCCTACCACTTCTATCGCCCCCGTACGCCGCAGGAGACGCAGCTGAAGAACTTCATGGCCCAATGCCGGGCCGAGGAGCAGGACCTGTTGCCCATGATCGACGTCGAAACCACCAGCGGACTGAGCACCGAGGTGTTCTGCGACTCGCTGTTCAAGTTCCTCGACCTGGTCGAGAAGGCCTACAACCAGAAGCCGCTCGTCTACACCGGTGCCAACTTCTACGACAAGCACCTGCTGGGAAAACTCGATGAATATCGCATCATGATAGCCCAGTACACCGACTTCGAGCCGAAGCTGAAGGACGGCCGCGACATCACCATGTGGCAGTACACGGGTAAAGGGCACATCCGCGGTGTGAACGGCTACATCGACAAGAGCCGCTTCATGGGGAAGCACAAGCTGAGGGAAATAAGGTTCAGGCATTAAGCCTACCCCCACCCCCTCCCAGAAAGGGAAAGAGCCTACCCCCACCCCCTCCCCAAGGGAGGGGAGCCCAAATGGAATAGGGAATGAGAAATAGAGAATAAGGAATAAGGAATAAGAAATAAGGAATAGAGAAGGGTATTGTCTACACTCCTGTACTCCTGAACTCCTACACTCCAAAAAACTCCTGAACTCCTGAACCCCTACACTCCTAAATACCCCTACACTCCTGAACACCCCTACACTCCTGAATAAAAAACAAACGAAAAAACAAGAATATGGCCATCATTAAATGTCCTGAATGTGGACACCAAGTCAGCGACAAGGCACCCACGTGTCCTTCGTGTGGTGTTGAGATTGCCGGCAACATCAACCATTGCCCCCAATGCGGGGCCGTCTATCTGAAAGATCAAGACGTGTGCCCCTACTGTCATCATCCCAGCCAGCGCCCCGTACAGGTGCAGCAGCACGTGGCGCCGCCGCCCGTGCCACAGCAACAAAGGCCACCGATGCAGAAAGCAGCCGAGACAGAAGCACCCAAGAAGAAGGGCTTCAACTGGACTGCCCTGCTCATCGCCTTCCTCATGGCTGCCACCATCTGCGGCGTGTGTTTCTACTTCTACCACACGGCGAAAGACACCAAGGAGACCGAAGCCTACGACTACGCCATGACCAGCAACGACCCGTTGGTCATGCAGAGCTTCCTCGACACCTACCGCGATGCCGATGCACAGAAGCGCCAGAACATCACCAACCGACTGGCTGCCATCCGCCAGGCCGATGCCGACTGGACCAATGCTTGCCTGAGCAAGTCGAAGAGTGCCCTCGAGGCTTTCCTTGCCAAGTACCCCGACACGCCGCACAAGGGCGAGGTGCAGAACAAGATTGACTCCATCGACTGGTCGGTGGCAAAGGCTGCAGCCACCATCGAAGCCTATCAGCACTACATCGAGCTGCATCCCAACGGAGCACGTGTGGCCGAGGCCAACGAGGAAATCAACAACCTGAACACCAAGACCATACTGCCCGAAGAGCGCGAAATCGTCGTGTCAACGCTGCGCAAGTTCTTCCAAAGCATCAACAAGCAGAACGAGCAGATGCTGCGCGAGACGCTCACCGAGCTGCTGCCCTCGTTCCAAGGCCGCTCAAACGTCACGAAGGAAGACGTCGTGGCCTTCATGCACCGCCAATGGAAAGCCGACGTGAAGAACATCAACTGGCATCTGCTGGGCGACTACGACATCGAGAAGGACGAGATAGGCACAGGACGCTTCGAATACAACGTGAAGTGCAATGCCCGCCAAGACTTGGAGCGCGTGGACGACACCAAGTCCTCGCAGCGGTACCACATCATGGCTCGCATCAACGACGATGCACAGCTCATAGAGCTCAACATGAACAAAATCGTAGAATAAGACCTAAAAACACCCCTGACAACATGAAAAGAATACTAACGTTGTGCCTCGTAGCACTCATTGCATCCCTACCCGTCATGGCGAAGCAAAAAACAAAGACTGTAACCCTGAGAGTCATCGAGACAAGCGATGTCCACGGATCGTTCTTTCCCTACGACTTCATCAACCGCACACCCAAACGCGGAACGCTGGCACGTGTCTCGTCCTACGTCAACAAACTGCGCCAAGAGCACGGGAAGAACGTCATCCTGCTTGACAATGGCGACATCCTGCAAGGACAGCCCACGTGCTACTACTACAACTTCATCGACACCACATCGACCAACATTGCCGCCGACGTCATCAACTACATGCAGTACGATGCCGAGACGATGGGCAACCACGACGTCGAGCCTGGACATGCCGTCTACGACAAGTGGATCAAGGAGGTGAACTGCCCCATGCTGGGTGCCAACATCATCAACGTGGCCACAGGCCAGCCCTACGTGCAGCCCTACACCATCCTTCGGCGCGACGGAGTGAAGATAGCCGTCATAGGCATACTCACGCCTGCTATCCCCAACTGGCTGCCTGCCAACATCTGGAAAGGCCTGCGCTTCGAGGAGATGGTGTCGTGCGCCCGACGCTGGATGGACTACCTGCAGAAGAACGAGAAACCCGACGTGGTCATCGGCCTGTTCCACAGCGGTAAAGACGGCGGCATCAAGACACCCGAATACGAAGAGGATGCCTCCATACGCGTTGCTCAGGAGGTGCCTGGCTTCGACCTCGTCCTCTTCGGCCACGACCACACGCGCCACAGCTCCGTCGTCAAGAACACCGCAGGCAAGCCCGTCACCTGCCTTGATCCTGCCAACAATGCCATCAGCGTTGCCGATGCCACCATCGAGCTGACGCTTCGCAAGGGCAAGGTCGTCGAGAAGAACGTGGAAGGCCGCATCGTCAACGTCACCGATGAGCCCATCGACGAGCAGTTCATGGCTCATTTCCAGCCGCAGATTGAGAGAATCAACAAGTTCGTGAACCGCGAAATCGGACAGTTCAAGAACAGCATCTACACGCGCGACAGCTTCTTTGGCAGCTCGGCCTTCAACGACTTCATCCTGAACCTGCAGCTGCAGATAACGGGTGCCGACATCTCGTTCAACGCTCCCCTGTCGTTCGATGCCGTCATCAAGGAAGGTCCCGTCCACGTGAGCGACATGTTCAACCTCTACAAGTTCGAAAACCAGCTCTACGTGATGCGCCTCACCGGCGAGGAGGTTCGCAAGCACCTGGAGATGAGCTATAACCTCTGGGTGAACACGATGACGTCGCCCGACGACCACCTGCTGCTGCTCAGCGAGAGCACCTATGGCGACCAGCAGCGACTAGGGTTCAAGAACTTCTCCTTCAACTTCGATGCTGCTGCAGGCATCGACTACGAGGTGGACGTCACTAAGCCCGAGGGACAGAAGGTGCACATCCTGAGGATGAGCAATGGCGAGCCTTTCGACGAAGCCAAATGGTACAAGGTGGCCATCA
Organism: uncultured Prevotellaceae bacterium; assembly: GCA_902774815.1. Lineage (GTDB taxonomy): Bacteria > Bacteroidota > Bacteroidia > Bacteroidales > Bacteroidaceae > Prevotella. The sequence goes on from CACYJV010000021.1 coordinate 44,091, forward strand.
ACAGCTACCGCGGCAACGGAGGTGGCGAACTGCTCACCCGTGGTGCAGGCATTCCACGCGACAGCCTCAACAGCCGCATCATCTGGCGTAGCCATCGCGACCAGCGCTACTACCTGATGAAAGAAATCGAGAAGCAAGGCGTCGTCGATCCAAAGCCCAACAACAACTGGCGCTTCGTGCCTGAGGAATGGGTGAAGCCTGCTGCTGCCCGCGACCGCAAGATCCTCTTCAAGGATTAGCCCCCAAGGATTCTACGGATTTTTACGGTTTCAATGAATTCAATGGCTCTGACAATGAAATACTATTGGTACATTTTCTGCAAGTCCGACCTCCTGCTCCAAACGCATGAGGACGGCACTTTCAGCATACCCTACGAAGAGAATCCTCCCATCGACGTGAAGCCGTGGACCACCATCCACGAAGTGACGGCACCCGATGGCTCGCAGGTGAAGGCCTATGCCATCGATGCACCTTCGCCAATGCACGCCATGTGTCCGCTTCGGCAGAGCTACTACAAGCTGCCCCACGACCAATACCTGACTGCCGGCAAGTGCTACGAGCTGCTCTATTGGGATGCTAACACGAAATATTGCGGCGTATGCGGGTCACCCATGAAGCTTGACACGCCCATCTCGAAACGATGCACAGAGTGCGGGAAGGAAGTGTGGCCGCAGCTGGCAACAGCCGTCATCGTGCTCATCCATCGTGGCGAAGAGGTCCTGCTGGTCAGGGCACGCAATTTCCGTGGCGATTTCTACGGGCTCGTGGCAGGGTTCGTCGAAACAGGCGAGACCTTGGAGGAAGCCGTCAGGCGTGAGGTGCGCGAAGAGACGGGCATCGAGATTGAAAACATCCGCTACTTCGCTTCGCAGCCTTGGCCCTACCCCAGCGGCCTGATGGTGGGATTCCATGCCGACTATGTGAGCGGCGAGATTCATCTGCAGCACAGCGAGCTCTCCTCAGGAGGATGGTTCAACAAGCACAACCTGCCAAAGCTGCCCGAACGCCTGAGCATAGCCCGCCAGCTGCTCATCGATTGGAATCCCGACTTGCGATGATGCCCCCCCGTTTTTAGCTGGAACAATAGAAAAAGTTCAGCCTCACACGCCACGAAGCGATGAAGCTGAACTTTCTTTTTGGGGGAATATTGTAGAATCTGCCCCCTGATGCGTGGGGCAAGGCTACGCATTACTTGTCGTGAAGCTGTACCTTGATGCGGCTGATGCGACGGCCCTCTAGATCCATCACTTCGAAAGTATAGTCGCTGTAGTCAATCTTTTCGTATTTGCTGGGGAAGTCGCCCTTCAGCTCGAGCAGCAATCCGGCAAGCGTGTCGGCATCGCCTTCCACCTCGGCAAACTCATCGTCGTCGACACCAATAATCTTGCAGAAGTCGCTCAGCAGCGTCTTTCCCTCAAAGATGTACGTGTTGTAGTTGAGCTTTGAATACGTCTTCTCTTCCTCGTCGAACTCATCGTTGATTTCTCCCACGATTTCCTCGAGGATATCTTCAAGAGTGACCAGTCCGCTGGTGCCGCCAAACTCATCGACGACGATGGCGATGTGCACCTTGTTCTCTTGGAACTCGCGCAGCAGGTCGTCAATCTTCTTCGTCTCAGGCACAAAATAAGGCGGACGAATCAAACCCTGCCAACGGAAAGTGGCAGGCTTGGAGAGGTGTGGCAACAGGTCCTTGATGTAGAGCACGCCACGGATGTTGTCCGTATTGTCCTTATAGACGGGGATGCGGCTATAGTTGTTCTCAACGACGCATTTCAACACGTCGGCAAATGAACTCTCGATGTCCAGGTCAACTATGTCCTGACGGCTCGTCATCACCTCCTTGGCTGTTTCGTCGCCAAAGCGGATGATGCCCTGCAGCATTTCCTGCTCTTCCTTGATGTCGTCCTTGTCGGTCAGCTCCAATGCCTGCTCCAAGTCGTCGACGCTCAGCACGCGATTCTCCTTCTGCACCACCTTCTCGGCCAGGGCGCCACTCTTGATGAGCAAGCTACCAAGCGGCCAGAACAAGCGACGCATGAGCAGGATGAAGTTCACACTCTTCCGACAGAAGGCCAATGGCTGTTGCCGGCTGTAGATCTTCGGCATGATTTCGCCAAAGAGCAGCAGCAGGAACGTCAGCAGAACCGTGATGATGAGGAACTCCAACCACATTGCCTTGAACCTCACGAGCGATGCGAAGATGAAGTTGCAAAGCATGATGATGGTCACGTTGACAAAGTTGTTGGTGATGAGTATCGTAGCCAGTGTGCGCTCGCTGTCTTCACGCAGCATCTTGATGTTTCGGTCTGTACCGGTCTTCTCCTCGTCGAGTTCGGAGAGGTCTGACGGCGAAAGGCTGAAGAAGGCTATTTCCGAGCCGCTGGCAAAGCCCGATACGAATAACAGCAAAGCAGCCAGGACGGCTGCTATGAATACCCCCATAGTCATCGGATGGAAGACTACGAGGTCGTTAATCTGTTGTATGTCTGATAAGTCCAATTGCTTAGAATGTTAGATGAGGAGTATCAACAATTGAATCAAAATGGCATCTCAGAGTCATCTGTAGTGGCTTGCGGCTGGACGTTCGGCATGGTCTGACTCGTGGCCTGAGGCTGTCCGGCTGGCATGCCTTCGTTCTGCTGTGTGGCAGGTTTGGGCGTCAGCATCTCCATGTTCTCCACGATGATCTCCGTGACGAACCTCCGCTGGCCTCTCTGGTCGTCGTAGGAACGATAGCGAAGTCGGCCGTCAACGTAGAGCTTGTCGCCTTTGTGCACGTATTTCTCCACAATCTTGGCAGCCTGCCTGTAGAACACCAGGTTATGCCAATCTGTACGCTCAGGCACCTGCGTGCCGTTCTGCAGCGTGTAGCCGCGCTCAGTGGTGGCAAGGCGCACTTGTGCAACAGCCTGGTCGGCCTCATAATACCTCACGTCGGGTTCCTGGCCCACGTTTCCAATCAGCATCACTTTGTTCATATTGCTTTCTCCTTTCTCATTAAAAAAACTATTTCCACATGCCAAGATACTTGAAGCGGAAGTTCTTGCCCTTGGCCGATGGGAACTGCGAACGGCTGTCGACACGTGTGCGCAGGTGCTCAACGATACGATTGTAGCAATCCTGGCCAGAGAGAGCCTTGCAGCGAGCCACGAAGTGAGTGTCGCGATACTCGTGCTTGCCCGTTGCGGGAATCAGCACGACACGCTTGAAGTCGAGGGCTCCCTCGTACCATCCTTCGCGCTGTTCTGACAAACGAGTCACGGCACCTGCCATCATCTCCTTCCGCTCGTTGACGGCTGCAGTAACAGGGCGCAACGCTTTCTTCTGCTTGAAGTCGAGCATGGTTTCGGCCGTGGTCTTGATGACGATGAAATAGATGCGTGGACGCACCTTGTAACGCTTCGGATAGAACACGTCGCTGGCCACATATTCACGAATGTCGGCCTCCAGATCGGCATCAAGCCCAATCTCTGGAATAGAACGAAGGAAATCCAATGCTTCATCGACACTATGTACCAATGTCTCGTTGTCGAAATATCTTAAATATAAATTCATGGAATAAAAAAATCTATGTTTCTCGTTGTCCTAAAAAAAGAGCGGAAAACGGGACTCGGACCCGCGACCCCAACCTTGGCAAGGTTGTGCTCTACCAACTGAGCTATTTCCGCGTAACAAGTAAGTATTCACTTTGGTGAAGAGGAGGAGACTCGAACTCCCACGTCGCAATTGACACTACCCCCTCAAAGTAGCGCGTCTACCAATTCCGCCACCTCTCCATCAAGTAAAAACATTCTGAAACAATTTGTGAATGTGTGCCCAGAACAGGACTCGAACCTGCACGCATCTCTGCACACGCACCTGAAACGTGCGCGTCTACCAATTCCGCCACCTGGGCAAATGTCACAAGCAAGAAACCTTGCCTTGTGTTGTTCCAGAATGTTTGAGCGGAAAACGGGACTCGGACCCGCGACCCCAACCTTGGCAAGGTTGTGCTCTACCAACTGAGCTATTTCCGCTTGTTTCTTCAAGACTAAGTGAAGTCTTAACCTCGAAGGCATTTCTCCAAATGCGGTTGCAAAGGTAATGCTTTTTTCGGAACTGGCAAAACTTTTGCAAGATTTTTTTATCAAAAAGTTACATTTTTCTCAAAATCTTACTAATCCATCCTGTTTTTATAGTCTTCGTAGGTGTATTTCCGCAACATCTGCAGTTCGCCGTCGCTTCGCAAGAATGCCAGCGAGGGATGGCCCACGCCGTTGAACATATTGGTCTTGACTGTTGTGTAGTGGATCATGTCCTCGAAAATCACGTTCTCGCCCACCTGCAGTTCGTGGTCGAAATGCCAATAGCCCATGAAGTCGCCGCTCAGGCAGCTGTTTCCGCCAAGGCGATAGACGTGCTCAGCATCTGAAGTTGCCGGTGTGCCGTCGGGCAGCAAGTCGATGGTTTCAGCCCCTCGCACGTCAGGCGTATAGGGCATCTCCAGGCAATCGGGCATGTGGCATGTGAAGCTGACGTTGAGGATGGCGGTCCTGATGCCCTTGTCCTCGACGACATCTACCACCTGCGCCACCAAGGGCCCCGTCTGCCAGGCAAAGGCACTGCCAGGCTCAAGGATGACCTTCAGCCACGGATAGCGCATGCGGAACTCGCGCATCAGGCGGATGAGCAGCTCCACGTCGTAGTCGCGCCGCGTCATGAGGTGGCCACCGCCGAAGTTGATCCACTTCAGCTGCGGGAACCAGCGGGCAAACTTCTCCTCGATGACGGCCAGAGAGCGCTGAAACACGTCTGAACCACTCTCGCAGTGGCAATGCACGTGGAAGCCCTCGATGCCTTCAGGCAACTGCTCAGGAAGTTTGTCGGCCGAAACACCGAAGCGCGTGCCTGGCGCGCAAGGGTTATAGAGCAGCGTCCCCACTTCCGAATATTCAGGATTGACGCGAAGCCCGAACGTCAGCTCCCCATTAGCCTCCCTTGCCGCCTGCATGTGGCGCTGGTATTGCGAAAGCGAGTTGAACGTCAGGTGGCTCGACAAGCGGGCTATCTCCCCCACCTCATCGTCGGTGTAGGCAGGCGAATAGGTGTGGGCAGGATGGCCAAACTCCTCGTAGGCCAAGCGGGCCTCGAAGAGCGAGCTCGCCGTGGTGGAGCTGATGTATTCGCGAAAGACGGGGAAGGTCTTCCACAAGGCGAATGCCTTGAAGGCAAGGATGATCTCCACCCCAGCCTCGTTGGCCACACGGCGGATGAGTTCAAGGTTCCTGCGCAGCAACGTCTCTTCCAGCACATACATGGGCGTGCTTATTTCGGCAAAAGTTTCTCGGTCTACCTTCATGTTCTTTTTGTTGTTCAAAGGCTCTATAATATAAATTTCAAACGCTATATAATAAATAATGTGGCGAGCACATCGTTTCGCATTTGCAAAAATACACATTTTCGGCAAAACAGCAAAATTTTCGGCCAACAAAGCACATTCTTCAGGAGCCGCTCCCCTCGCTCGCGACGAGGCTGACGAGATGAGAAAAAGAAAAATGAGAAAAGGAATGATTTTTATAGCGAAATAAATTGGCGGTTTGAATAATATTTCTTAATTTTGCAGAAGAATAAAAAAACGAGACGATGAAGCTTGTAATCATGACGAAATCCACGTTTTTCGTGGAAGAAGACAAAATACTGGCCTCGCTTTTTGACGAGGGTATGGACAATTTGCACCTCTACAAGCCCTCCTCATCGCCCATCTACTGTGAGCGCCTGCTTACGCTATTGCCTGAAGAGACGCACCGCCGCATTACCGTTCACGACCATTTCTACCTGAAGAGCGAGTATTCGCTGGCAGGCATCCACCTGAACAATATGGACGAAGAACCTCCGCAGGGCTATCGCGGACGCCTGAGCCGTTCGTGCACAGAGATTGAGAGATTGAAGGAGATGAAGAAGAAATCGGACTACGTCATACTGAAAAACATCTTCGACTGCATAGAATTCAAGGAGCAGCACTCCAACTTCACCATCCAGCAACTCGAAGAGGCTGCCGCCCGTGGTCTCATCGACAAGCATGTCTATGCCATGGGTGGCATGACGCTCGACAACGTGCGCATAGCTCGCGAGCTGGGCTTTGGAGGAGTGGTGGTCTGCGGCGACTTGTGGAACCGGTTCGACATCCATAACCAAAACGACTACAAGGAGCTGGTGGCGCACTTCGAGAAGCTGCGCAAGGCAGTCGGCTGAAGCAAGGCTCGGCTGAAGCAAGGCTCGGCTGAAACAAGGCTGTCGGCTGAAGCAAGGCTGAGGGGTAAGGCGATGAAGCAAGCCTAAAGGGATCAACGCCTGAGGGCTGAGCCCGAAGAAAGAAATGCCCGCCAGGCCATGACGGAAGACTACAATCAATAAACTCACAAACCATACAAAATACTCAATCATGGGTGAAAAAGAATCCTTCTTAGTGTTCTCTGGAACGAAGACACGCTACTTGGCAGAGAAAATCTGTGCCAGTCTGGGTTGCCCGTTGGGCAAAATGCTGATGACAAAGTTCTCTGATGGAGAATTTGCCGTGTCGTACGAAGAATCCATTCGTGGACGCGACGTGTTCCTCGTGCAGAGCACTTTCCCCAATTCCGACAATCTCATGGAATTGCTGCTGATGATCGATGCCGCCAAGCGTGCATCTGCCCGCACCATCAACGCCGTCATCCCCTACTTCGGCTGGGCTCGCCAGGACCGCAAGGACAAGCCTCGCGTGAGCATCGGTGCCAAGTTGGTGGCCGATCTGCTGAGCGTTGCCGGCGTTAACCGCGTTATCACCATGGACCTGCACGCCGACCAGATTCAGGGCTTCTTCAATGTTCCCGTCGACCACCTCTATGCGTCGGCCGTCATCCTGCCCTACCTGCAGAGCCTGAGACTCGACGACGTCTGCATTGCCTCGCCCGACGTGGGTGGCTCGAAGCGTGCCAACACCTACGCCAAGTATCTGGGATGCCCGCTGGTGCTGTGCAACAAGACGCGCGCCCGTGCCAACGTAGTGGCCGAAATGCAAATCATCGGCGACGTGGTGGGCAAGAATGTGGTGATTGTCGACGATATGGTGGACACGGCAGGCACCATCACGAAGGCAGCCGACCTGATGATGGCATCGGGAGCCAAGAGTGTCCGTGCTTGCGCCTCGCACTGCGTCATGAGCGGCCCTGCCAGCGACCGTGTGCAGGAATCGTCGCTCGAGGAGATTGTCTTCACCGACTCCATCCCCTACACCAACCGCTGCTCGAAGGTGAAGCAGCTGTCGGTAGCCGACTTGTTTGCCGAAACCATCCAGCGTGTGGTGAACAACGAGAGCATCAGCTCGCAATACCTCGTGTAGGGCAGTTGTTCTAAGCCTTTGAAGAGTTCGTGTAAGAAGCTGTTCTAAGTCTTTGAAAACCTCGTGTAGGCAACTGTCCTGAATCTTTGAAAACCTCGTGTAGGGCAGCTGTTTTGAATCTTTGAACGCGCGTTGCCTTTGCACGAAAGCAATAATCCCCAGGTCAGCCTCTTCTCAGGTTGTGTCCTGGGGATTTTCAACAACGGAAAGGAACCGGCGCGCTCCAGCACCCGTAAAGCATTGTGCCACGTGTAGGGGCAGACTCCCGTGTCTGCCCGAAGAGAAAGGGAAGAAGCCTGCCCGAACAATCAAGAGAGCGGTGGCACAGAAAAATGTGTCGCTGCTCTTTTTCGTTGTTTTGCCCACAGATTGTAATATTTACGATTTACGGATTGACGATTGACGTTTTTTTTGCCCACAGATTACACAGATTAACACAGATTTTCGTGGTTTTCGTCATTTCGGGTGTTTTCGGAATAAAAACCAAGTGCCGCTGCTCTTTTTCGTTGTTATTTTATTGCATGAGAGTGGTAGGAATGACCTCGGAGAGGTCCAAACTTCAGCGCTCGGCCCAAAGGGACGCTTGCGTAGCTTGTCGGAGCAAGAAATCCAGGTCTACTGACCTGGGGATAGAATGTCTCGTGAGAGGATGCCGACTTCGAAGATGTCGCACGAAACTATATCTCTATGCGGTAACTACTCCCTATAATGACGCCACATTTCATTAGGTGCGACATCTCCGAAGTCGTGGTCTTACACCATCATTGCCTATCCCCAGGTCGGCAGACCTGGGGTTTCTTATATTGCGACATCTCCGAAGTCGCGAGACACCATATTTTTGGAGGTAATTATTCTAATGATGATAATTTCTTTCCGATAACATCAACACGGGCAGACACGGGGGTCTGCCCCTACACTTGGGTGCAGACAACTCCTCCTACCCCTACTCGTGGCGAAGGTAAGGGCACGGCATCTTCAAGACCAGCATCCTTTCATAAAGCAAAAATAATCCCCAGGCCAAAGACCCGGGGATTATGATATATTTCGACTTCATAGAAGTCTTGCGGCTTGCTGTAGGAATGTCCTACTTGACAGCCCTCTTTAGTTATTGGGCAGCTCCAGCCAACGGACGTAGCAGAAGTCCTGGCGATGAGGCAGCAGGTCGTTCTTCGGATACATGCGGACGGCACTCTTGAAGATACCCGAGTGGTCGGGCTCCATGAGGCCTTCGAAGACGTAGTTGTTGCCCTCGCGGCCCACTACCTTCAGGGGAACCTTCGAGAAGACGTGGTCCTCGCCGTTCTTGTCGGCATGGATGTTGACGAGCTCCAGTCCGATAGCATCGTCGAGGCCTTGCTCGTTGATGACGTAGCGGATCTTGTACTTGGCACCCGTCTCGGCACCCGTCACGGGAACCTCCCACTCCGAGCTGACCACGTTGATGGCATCCCAGCGCTGAGCCACGGTTTCCTTCCAGAGGGCGATGGCTTTTGCCACGCGGTAGTTGTCGGCGGCAATAGCCTTGAAGCGCTTGGCCTCCTTGCAGTAGAACTTCGAATAGTAGTCGTCGAGCTGACGCTTCATGGTGTAGTGAGGAGCAATCTGGGCAATCGAGTTCTTGATGACCTTGATCCAACCCTCGGAATAGCCCTTCTTGTTCTTCTTGTAGTAGAGCGGGATGATCTCGTTCTCCAGCAGGCCATAGATGGTAGCGGCATCCAGACGGTCCTGATACTCCTGGTTCTGGTAGGTGCGCTTCTCGGTGAGAGCCCATCCGGCGCCTTCGCAGTAGCCTTCCAGCCACCATCCGTCGAGCACGGAGAGGTTGACGACACCGTTCATCTCGGCCTTCTCGCCTGATGTACCGGAAGCCTCCAGCGGACGTGTCGGGGTGTTCATCCAGATGTCGACACCCGAAACGAGGCGACGAGCCAGCAGGAAGTCATAGTCCTCGAGGAAGATGATCTTGCCGAGGAACTCAGGACGCTGCGAAATCTCGTAGATCTTCTTGATCAGGCCCTGGCCGGCACCGTCGGCAGGGTGAGCCTTACCGGCGAAGAGGAAGATGACGGGATGCTCCGTATTGTTCACGATCTTGTTCAGACGATCGACGTCGGTGAACAGCAGGTGGGCACGCTTGTAGGTGGCGAAGCGGCGGCAGAAGCCGATGACCAGGGCATTGGGGTTCATCTTCTCCAGCAGGCTGACCACGCGCGAGGGATCGCCCTGGTTCTTCAGCCACGTCTCACGGAACTGCTCCTTGATGTAGGCGAAGAGCTTCTTCTTCAGGGCCATGCGAGTTGCCCAGATCTCGTCGTCGGGACAGTTGTAGATGCCCTCCCAGATCTTCTGGTTCGACTGGTCGCCCATGAAGCTCTCGTCGAAGTACTTGGCATAGAGCTTGCGCCACTCGTTGGCAGCCCATGTGGGGAAGTGCACGCCATTGGTGACGTAGCCCACGTGGTTCTCTTCGGGGAAGTAGCCCTTCCAGATGGGAGCGAACATCTTCTGGCTGACCCATCCGTGGAGTTTCGACACGCCGTTGACCTCCTGGCAGGTGTTGCAGGCGAAGGTCGACATGCAGAACTTCTCCGACTTGTCGTCGGGGTTGGTACGTCCCATGCCAATGAACTCATCCCACGAGATGCCGAGCTTCTGGGGATAGCCACCCATGTACTTGCCGAAGAGTCCCTCGTCGAAGTAGTCGTGACCGGCGGGCACAGGTGTGTGCACGGTGTAGAGGCCGCTGGCACGGACCAGTTCGAGCGCCTCGTTGAAGCTCAGGCCTTCGTCGATGTAGTCGCACAGGCGCTGCAGGTTGCACAGGGCAGCGTGGCCCTCGTTGCAGTGGTAGATGTCCTTCTTGATGCCCAGGCGCTTCAGCAGCAGCATGCCGCCGATGCCGAGCAGGATTTCCTGCTTCAGGCGGTTCTCCCAGTCGCCACCATAGAGTGAGTGGGTGATGGGCTTGTCGAACTCTGAGTTCAGCTCGTTGTCGGTATCGAGCAGGTAGAGCTTCACGCGTCCCACGTTCACGCGCCACACGTAGGCGTAAACATTATAGTTCATGTAGGGCACCTCGATGACCAGGGGATTGCCGTCGGCATCGAGCTGGCGCTCTACGGGCAGCGAGTGGAAGTCCTGTGCCTCGTAGTTGGCAATCTGCTGACCGTCCATGCTAAGGCTCTGCTTGAAATAGCCAAAGCGATACATGAAACCGACGGCGCACATGTCGACATTCGAGTCGGAAGCCTCCTTCACGTAGTCGCCTGCGAGCATGCCCAGACCACCCGAGTAGATTTTCAGGGCCGAGTGCATGCCATACTCCATGCAGAAGTAAGCCACGGACGGACGGTTGTGGTCGGGTTCGACGTTCATGTAGGTCGAGAACTGTTCGTAGACATTCTTGATGCGCTTCATCAGTGCCTTGTCCTTCACGATTTCCTCCTTGCGGTTGAAGCTCAGTCGCTCCAGCAGCTTCACGGGGTTGTGGTGTACCTCGTGGTAGAGGTTCTCGTCAAGGTCACGGAACAGGTCGCGTGCCTCGAAGTTCCACACCCACCACAGATTGTGAGCAATCTCGCCAAGTCCCCTCAGTTCCTTCGGGAGGCTCGACTTTACGGTAAGCTCCCTCCATACGGGAGCACTTGTGTTGTCTGCTTTAATCTTCATCTTTTTTATTTACAATATTATGGATTATCCTGATTTATATTATTTACGATTTACGGATTGACGGATTGACGATTTACGATTGACGATTGACGATTTACGGATTGACGGATTGACGATTTACGGATTATATTAATTTACGATTTACGGATTTACGATTTACGATTTACGGATTTTGCCGCTCGGTCCATAGGAACGCTCATTCTTTCCCCGCTACGCTCTGAAAGCGTCTCCTTCGTCGCCGAGCGCCCGCTGTCGCGCCTACCCGTAGCCTTTCATAACGCAGTGGGGAAAGAACCACGGATGTCACGGATGATTTATCCACAAAGGGTAATCATAATTATCAATTATCAATTATCAACTATCAATTATCACCTATTACCTATTACCTCTGCTAACAGCAGCGCGCAGCGCCACGTCATAGGCGTCGTAGTAGTGGACGATGAAGTGCTTCCAGAGGGCCTTCTTCGAGAGTTGCTCGGCATGCTTGCGGGCAGCCTTCACCTCGTCGGGCGTCATGGCCGAGAACTGCGACACCGTTTCCTTGATGATGTCGGCCACCTCAGAATAGTTGTAGTCGGTACGGTGGATCACCTTCACGCCATCGCTGATTTCGCCCTCGTGGCCGATGACCTTATTGGCCCACATGCCGAAGCCTGCCAGGTCGGTGGTGATGCAGGGCACGTGGAAGGCGACAGCCTCCAGCGGCGTGTAGCCCCACGGCTCGTAGTAGGAGGGGTAGATGCAGAGGTCGTTGCCCAGCACCACGTCGTAGTAGGTCATGTTGACAACGCCGTCGCCACCCGTCAGATAGCAAGGCAGGAAGATGAGCTTCACGCGGTCGTCCTTCCGATTGTGCATGTCGTAGAACTTCATCATGTTCAGCACGTTGTCGTGCCCCATGTTGTTCAGCCAGTGCGTGATCATGGGAACCTCCAGCGGCTCTTCGTCCTTCACGCCTTCATCCTTCACGCCTTCATTCTTCATCTTTTCCTCCTTCATCAGGACGTCTTTCAGCCTTTCGAGAAGGTCCGCGCGGGGCTCGCCCACCCAGCCGGGCACCACGATGAAGGCCAGCACGGTCTTCTTCAGGTCGCGGTCGCGCAGCAGGCGGTTCATGGCTTCGATGAACACGTCGATGCCCTTGTTGCGGAACTCATAGCGGCCACTGGTCGAGACGATCAGCGTGTCGTCGTCCAGCTGCGTGCCCATCAGTGCGTTGGCAATGCTGAGCAGACGGCGGCGTGCAGCTTTGCGCTTGCGTGTGAAGGTGGCTCCCTTCGGCACGAAGTTGTCTTCGAAACCATTGGGCAGCACCACGTCGACAGGCTTGTCCAGCAACTCCAGGCACTCGCGTGCGGTGATATCGCTCACGGTGGTGAAGCAGTCCACGTTGTGAGCCGTCTGGCGTTCTATGGAGTGCTTGCTCTCGACGTTCAGCTCGCCAGCCATCTGCGTGCCGTTGTAGGCAAAGAGATAGTCGTACAAGGGCTTGTTGTTGCCGGCAATGCTCCGGCCCACGCTTGTGGCATGCGTCGTGAAGATGGTGCCTATCTGCGGCAGGTTGTGGCGTATGTAGAGCAGGCCGAGACCTGTCATCCACTCGTTGCCCTGATAGACAACCTTCAGCGGCTTGTCCTCGGGCGAGAACTGCGCGTGGAGCTCGGCCAGGTGGCCATAGAGGCTCTCCACCACCTTCGCGGCAGCATAGGAGAACATCGAGGCCTCGTCGTAGTCGCCATAGGCATGGAGCGAGTCCACACCATACAACTCCCACAGGCGCGTATAGATTTCGTTCTTCTGTTCAAAGAAAGGTTGGAAATCGACCAGGATGGCGATGGGATTGCTCGGCACCAGCCAGCGCCCTACCCTCACCCGAAGGCCTTCCTGCTCGGCTACGCTGCGCCACTCGGACAACAGCTGCCTGTCTTCACGGAAATAGGGTGAAGGCTTGTCGCCCCAACAGTCGGGACCGATGAAAAAGATTCTGTCAGTGAGCACTTCCTGCAAGGTCTTTGCCCGTGTCGATAACACCGTGTAAATACCACCAACCTTATTACAGACTTCCCAACTCGATTCAAATATATAGTCGGGAAATAGTTTGTCTTTTATCATAAAAAAAGAATACGCGTATAGAATTTGGCTGCAAAGATAATAAAAAAATCTTAAACTCTGGGGCATAGATAGATAAAAAATGCCAAAAACTTGCAATTCTTGATTTATATTAACTACCTTTGCGGCCATGAAAAGACTGCTCATCGCCTACATCATTGCCGTGCTCGCACCACTCGCCGTGCGTGCCCAGGCCAACATACAGCCCGTCGCACAGGCCAACGACTCGACTACGTTCCGCTGCACCATCGAGAATGCCGAATACCAAGTGTGGTTCGACATCGACTTCTACGGACAGTCCATCACCGTGCCCGATGCCGAGCTCTTCGGCGAACTGCCTGGCTACATGGGGGCAAAGCGCGACCCGCGCAAGTGGCTCATCACGGCCGCCGAGCTGACCTCGCCCACTGAGGCACAGCTCGAGATCATCAACGACTACGGCAGCGAGGACCTCACCGCCAGCCTCACCCTCCTGCCCGACGGCACCTACCAGCTGCGCCAGCTCGAAGGCAGCACCCTCCGCATCGTCGTGAACAACAAGTGGCTGAAGCTCCCCAAGACGCTCGTACTGAAGAGGAAGCCCACCCCTTCCCTCTCTAAGGGAGGGGAATAACCCACCCCCAACCCCTCCCCAAGGGGAATAACCCACCCCCAACCCCTCCCCAAGGGGAATAACCCACCCCCTGCCCCTCCCGAGGGGAGTGGGGTCTGAATAGCCTTGGGAGCACGTGTAGGGGCAGACTCCCGTGTCTGCCCGAAGAATAGTCCCCATGTCTGCCCGAAGAACAGCTCCCGTGTCTACCCGAAGAACGAGGGGGCTTGAATAGCCTTGGGAGCACGCGTAGGGGCAGACTCCCGTGTCTGCCCGAAAAATAGCCCCCGTGTCTGCCCGATGAATAGACTCCCGTGTCTGCCCGAAGAATAGCACCCGTGTCTGCCCGAACATCTGTGGGCTTTTATCGGAAAGAAATTAAAATAATTAGAATAATTACGTCCAAGAATATGGTGTTTTGCGACTTCGGAGATGTCGTACCGAATCAAATTAGTTAGCCCCCAAGGAGGTACGCCCCCACGTTTCTCCCCGCAAATGAATGGTTGAACAACAGGAGTATCATCCCCTGTAAAGCACAGCTCTTTACCCCTGCAAAGCACCACTCTTGCACCCCACAAAGCACCACTCCACCGCCATAAAAGCACATCCCCAACACTTAAATAGCACACCTCCACCACCATAAAGGCACATCTCAAACACCATAAAAACACCACTCCACCGCTTTAATAGCACCGCTCCATCTCCATCATCGCCCCGCGTTGTAGGGGCAGACTCCCGTGTCTGCCCGAAAAATAGCCCCCGTGTCTGCCCGAACATCTGTGGGCTTTTATCGGAAAGAAATTATCATAATTAGAATAATTTTTTCCATAAATATGGTGTTTTGCGACTTCTCCGAAGTCATTCCTACCACTTTCACGAAATAAAAAAACCAACGAAAAAAGAGCAGCGACACCATTTCTGTGCCACCGCTCTCTGGATTGTTCGGGCAGGCCTGTTCCCTTGTTCTTCGGGCAGACACGGGAGTCTGCCCCTACGCGTTGCCCCAAGGCTATTCAAACTCCACTCCCCTCGGGAGGGGTTGGGGGTGGGTTCTTTCCCTCGGGAGGGGTTGGGGGTGGGTTTTAGGTTGTTGCCCTTTACGGCTCGCTCTCCTCTCCCTCCTTATCCACCTCGTACTCCCCGTACTCTTGGACCTTCAGGCCGGTGGTGAAGGGGTTCTTGCGGATGCCTCCGTCGGCAGCGCTCCAGTGCGTCTCGGGCTGGAAGTTGATGCGCGAGCCCACGATGTTCTTCGCCACGGTGAACTCCTTGGCCGAGTTGGCAGGCTTTGTGCGCAGTCCGATCTTGAACTTGCCG